>CAJXOJ010000014.1 GCA_913057515.1 uncultured Cycloclasticus sp.
AGCGATTGCGTAGTTGTCGTCGTTTGCAACTATAATTTTTCAGATGTTTTACGAGGTTCCTGAAAGCTCGGCATGCACCTAAGGTTTTGCTACCCGCGTCGAAGCCAGGTCACCCCCCTTATGTGTTAGGTTAGGCACTATACAGCACGAAAGGTTCATAATTATATAAAAGTATTATTTCCTTTAAAAAAGCAGGTGGGCAGGTGTTGAATACCGTTGATGAATTGGTGGTTGGTTTTAGCTGTTACTTAGATGAGGTTGAGACAGTCTTTCAACTAGGTATAAAACGGTTTTATGCGGCTGACGCACCTTTTTTGGCCTTTATGTCCCGCTGCGAAATACGCACAATACTAGCTAGAAGAACGTGGTCACGTAGGTTTGTTTATAGCGTAGTGAGTTTTAAGTATTGGTTACCGCGCCTAGAGTGCGCTTGTAATCCTTAAGCGGTGACAAAGAATAGTAAAAATTTACGTGATTTATGAGGGCAACGTTAACTTAATTATCCAGCGTGTTTCATCAGCCGTTGTTTTTCTCGCTGCCAGTCCTTGTTTTTGGAGGTGGCGCGCTTATCGTGCAACTGTTTACCTTTAGCCGAGCCTATTTCAAGCTTAATGCGGCTTTTTACCCAATACATTGAAAGTGGAACGATTGTGTAACCCTTGCGTTCTACCAGCGCAACTAGGTTGATGAGTTCTCGGCGGTGAAGTAGTAGCTTCCTCATGCGTGTTTGTTGAGGATCGATATGAGTGGAGGCCGATAGTAGTGGTGATATATGAGCACCTGCTAGCCATGCTTCCCCATTTTTTATCACAACATAGCTTTCTTTTAGCTGAACACGACCCTCTCGAATACTTTTAACTTCCCAGCCCTCAAGAACCATACCGGCTTCAAAGCGTTGCTCGATGAAATAATCGTGCGTTGCTTTTTTATTGGATGCAATGGAGTTTGGGTGTGCTTTTTTCTTTTTACCTGCCATGTTGCTATTCTATGTGAGCAGCTAAGTTAGCGCCATAAAAGTTAGTTAATAACTTGGTTAAATCTCAAAGTTGAGTTAATTTATTATTTTTAAATTAAAGTTAACCTTGTATGAGACAAACATCGCAACACGGCCAATGGACATCTCGTTTTGCCTTTATTTTGGCAGCAACAGGATCGGCTGTCGGCCTTGGTAACATCTGGAAGTTTCCTTATATAGCAGGTGAAAATGGTGGCGGTGCTTTTGTTTTAATTTATTTAGTGTGTATTTTGGCGATTGGTTTGCCCATTATGATTGCCGAGATCATGTTAGGCCGTCGAGGTAGGCAAAGTCCTATCAATTCAATGCGAGACTTGGCGGTTGAAGCGGGGGCTAGCCGGTTTTGGTCTTGGTTGGGTTGGCTTGGGGTGGTTGCTGGTTTCTTAATTTTATCTTATTACAGTGTTATTGCGGGGTGGGCGATGGCCTACGTGGTGCGTGTAGCATCGGGGGTGTTTGAAGGAGTCACCGCAGACGGGGTGAGTAATATTTTTGGGCAACTCATTGCTGACCCTGAAAAACTACTCGCTTGGCATAGTTTATTCATGATTGTGACCATGCTTGTGGTTGCCCGAGGTGTAAAAGGCTTAGAAAGGACGGTGAAGTTTTTAATGCCCGCTTTACTCGCTATTTTGATTTTATTGGTGGGTTATGCAATGGAGCAAGATGCCTTTGAGCAAGGTGTTTTATTCTTATTTCAAGCAGATTTTAGTAAAGTGACCAGTGAAGCAGTTTTAACCGCAATGGGCCATGCTTTTTTTACTCTTAGTTTAGGTATGGGGGCCATTATGGTGTACGGCTCGTATTTGCCAAGAAAAGTATCAATTGGCTCAACCGCTGTCATGATCGCGTTAGCTGATACAGTGGTTGCTTTATTGGCAGGCTTGGCGATATTCCCTATTGTTTTTGCTAATGGCTTGGAACCAGGTAGTGGCCCAGGTCTAATTTTTCAAACATTGCCGATTGCATTTGGGCATATGGCCTATGGCTCAATATTTGGGACTTTGTTTTTTATCTTGTTGGTTTTTGCGGCTTGGTCTTCTTCTATTTCGTTAATTGAACCGGCGGTTGCTTGGCTGGTTGAAAATAAGAGAATGAGCCGGATGCGTGCCTGTATTTGGGTGGGTTTGGCGACATGGGGTTTAGGTATTGGAACAGTGCTGTCTTTTAATCTGACTGCCGATATCAAACTATTTGATAAAACCTTTTTTGATATTTTAGATTACTTAACCGCCAATATCATGTTGCCACTGGGTGGGTTTAGCATAGCCATTTTTGCGGGTTGGGTAATGAGTAAAGAAAATAGCGCTAGCGAATTACAGATTAAATCCCCGATACTTTTTAATGGTTGGCTCTTTTTGGTTAAATTCGTCTCACCGATAGCGGTTGCTGTTGTGTTTCTAAATGCTATTGATGTAATTTAGGAGCATGCATAAAATTGAGCGCAGTGCCCTAGTTCCCCATTCAGCAGTGGATATGTTTTGCTTAGTCAATGATGTGGCCTCATACCCAGAGTTTTTGAAGTGGTGTAAAAGCAGTCGGGTGTTGGCTGAAACAAGCACAACGATGACGGCGGAACTGGAAGTGGCTTGGAAGGTATTGCATAAGGTATTTAGTACCTCAAACCAGTTAAAAAGGGGGGAGAGTATTAAAATTGAGTTATTAGACGGGCCATTTGAATTTATGTTGGGTGAGTGGCAATTTAAGCACTTACGTGATGATGCCTGTAAAATAACGATGGAAATAGAGTTTGAATTTAAAAGTTCTGTTAGTAACTTTGTTTTTTCCGCTATTTTTGGCCAAATTTGTGGTTCTTTGATGGACTCTTTTATAAAACGAGCAGATGATATTTATGGGTAATGTAGAAGTCGCTTATGCGACACCGAAGAAACAGTTAATTTTGGTGGTGCCTTTTGAGGAAGGCATGAGTACACAGAAAGCTATTGAGCTATCGGGTATTTTGACGACTTTTCCAGATATTGATTTAGCGAAAAATGCGGTTGGAATATTTAGTAAGCCTTGTAAGCTCGATACGCCGTTAAGAGTAGGTGATCGTGTTGAGATTTATAGGCCGTTAATTGCTGACCCTAAGGAAGTTAGGCGTCAACGAGCTGAAGCAGGGAAAAAAACCAAGAAAGGTGCTCGAGCAGTTAACGAATAATTTGCCTTGAATTAGCAAGAAAATAGATTATATTAATGGTTATGAAATTTTACGATACAGGTACAACGTTTAACATCACGTTAAGTGAGGTACTTTCGCGCTCATTTGTGACTCAGAAGGCGCTTCTCCTTTGCTTGCCTCGACTGCCGCTGCGCGGCTAAAAAACAGTCCTGGCGAGGTGAAACGCAATTACCTACCGATTAGAAAAAATTTGTCATAAAGATGGCATTTGGAGTTTAGAAATGAGTAAAGAGAAGTTAATAATTTTTGATACAACGTTACGCGACGGTGAGCAAAGCCCCGGTGCTGCAATGACAGCTGAGGAAAAGTTGTGTATTGCGAAAGCGTTGGAAAAGATGAAAGTGGATATCATTGAAGCGGGTTTCCCCATTTCAAGTGAGGGGGACTTTGCAGCTGTTCAAGGGATTGCCCGAGCGGTTAAAGACAGTGTGATTTGTGGTTTAGCAAGAGCAAACAAAGCCGATATAGAACGAGCTGGTGAAGCGTTAAAAGATGCTAATGCATCTCGAATTCACACCTTTATCGCCACCTCTCCGTTACATATGAGGGAAAAGTTACTATTAACGCCCGATCAAGTATTTGATCAAGCTATTGATGCGGTGAAGTTAGCAAGAAACTTTACTGATAACATCGAGTTTTCTCCTGAGGATGCCGGTCGTTCAGACCTTGATTTTTTATGTCGAATCATCGAAGGGGTGATTGATGCGGGTGCAACCACCATTAATATCCCTGATACAGTTGGTTATAACTTACCTGAGCAATATGGTAATACCATCCGCCAGTTAATTGAAAAAGTACCCAACTCTCACAAAGCTATTTTTTCAACGCATTGCCATAATGATTTGGGCTTGGCTGTGGCCAACTCATTAGCAGGTGTTATGAATGGCGCACGCCAGGTTGAATGTTCAATCAACGGATTAGGCGAGCGCGCGGGTAATGCTGCACTTGAAGAAATTGTGATGGCAGTACGAACTCGGCAAGATTTATTTCCCTGTGATGTCGATGTAGACACGACTCAAATAATGGCGTGCTCAAGATTGGTCTCAGGGACTACAGGGTTTGCTGTGCAGCCTAATAAAGCGATTGTGGGTGCTAATGCGTTTGCTCATGAGTCAGGTATTCATCAAGATGGCGTATTGAAAGCGCGAGAAACTTACGAAATTATGAAGGCGGAAGATGTTGGCTTAAGCTCGAATAAATTAGTTTTAGGTAAATTATCGGGGCGAAGTGCGTTTAAAGATCGGTTAGAAAAATTAAATATTACCTTAGAGAGCGAAGCTGAGTTAAATAGTGCATTTCGTCGTTTTAAAGATTTGGCTGATAAAAAGTCTGAAATTTTTGATGAGGACATTCAAGCATTATTGTCTGATTTTAAAATGGAAGAGACATTTGGTGAGGCTGTTAAATTAGTGTCAGTAAAAGCCTGTTCGGAAACTGGTGAAATGCCAGAGTCTCGCATTACATTAATGGTGGAAGAGGAAGAGAAGACTGCATCATCACAAGGTAGTGGTTTGGTAGATGCTACGTTTAAAGCTATTGAACAGATGATGGCTAGTGGCGCTACTCTTCAACTCTATTCGGTCAGCAATGTTACCGAAGGAACCGATTCGCAAGGCGAAGTGGCCGTTAGACTTGAAAAAGGTGGCCGTATTGTCAATGGGCATGGCTCAGATACCGATATTGTGATTGCTTCAGCAAAAGCCTATGTGAATGCGCTTAATAGACTTTTTAACCCTAATGAACGTATTCACCCTCAAACGTATGAAGGCGTTTAAAAAGAGCCGGTAAATTAAAAATAGCTTCATTTTAATCAATGAAGCGAGCTGAGTTCCATTAAAAAGCGCTTTACTGATAACAGTAAAGCGCTTTTTTTATGCTATTAGTTTTTGCATATGAAGAGCCCATTTCTGATTAACATCATTTTCTAATATAGTTGTGCATGTGATACTCCTTTTCGAAGTTTGAGCTAAATAAATCAAACAAATTGAGGAGAGAAAATGAGTAATAGTGATCTTAGCCAAGAGCTAAAAGAGGAAGTTGAAGCGTTGTTAAACGCCTATGTTCAATGTATCGATGATGATGACTTAGAGCGCTGGCCTGATTTTTTTACCGACGAATGCCTATATCAAGTTATTCCAAGAGAAAACCATGAAATGGGGCTGCCAACGGCTGTGATGTGGTGTGATAGTCGCGGCATGTTAGAAGACCGTATTACCGCCTTACGTCATGCCAATGTGTATCAAGTGCAGTGGTATCGCCACATTATTAGTAACCCTGTTATTAAAACAGAAGATGGTGACACTTTTCAGGTTCAATCAAACTACGCTGTCTTTAAAACCTGTAACGACGGCGAGAGCACTGTTTATAACGTCGGTCGTTATGTCGATGAGATTGTACGCGACAAAGGCGTGCTTAAATTTAAAAAGCGCAGCGCTATTTACGACACCCATAGAATTACGACCTTAATGGTTATCCCAATTTAAGTCAGGAGACAGATAATGAATGCAATAACACCCCCACATTTAAAATGGCCAGTAGATACTGACTACACAGCAGTTCCATATTCAATTTTTAATAGCCGTGAAGTTTACGACCTTGAACAAAAAAAAATACATAATGGCCCAACTTGGAATTACTTAGGTACAGAGGCAGAACTACCTGAAAAAGGTAGCTTTAAATCAACCTATATTGGCGATACCCCGGTGGTGGTCACTCGCGGTCAAGATAATGAAATTTACGCTTGGGTTAACCGTTGTGCTCACCGGGGCGCTGAAATTTGCCGTGAACGTCACGGTAAATCTGAAGATGGCGCTTACACCTGTGTGTATCACCAATGGGCCTTTGATGCTAAAGGTGACTTACACGGTGTGCCTTTCCAGCGCGGCCTTGCGGGTAAAGGTGGTATGCCAAGTGATTTTGACAAGAAACAGCACAGTTTAAGGAAAGTTCGCGTTGTTAATCATAGAGGTGTAATTTTTGGTACCTTTAGTGACGACACCCCAGATATTGAAGAGTATATGGGTGAAGATGTTTCGTATCACTTCGACCGTATATTAAAGGGCCCTATTGAAATCATCGGGCATACTCGTCAATACATTGCTGGTAATTGGAAATTCTACTCCGAAAATACCAAAGACCCTTACCATGCGAGTTTATTACATTTATTTCACCCAACCTTCGGTATTTACCGTGCTTCTTTAGGTGGCGGTACCATTGTAAATAATGATGTGCATTCCGTGTTGTGGGTAGAAAATAGTAAAGAAGATGAAAGTAAGTTATCTGATGTTAGGAGTGATAACACGAGAACTTATCAAGACGGTACCTATCAATTAGCGGATATGTCGTTATTGGCTGGAGCAAAAGAATTTGATGATGATACCTCAACGGTTATCTTTTCACTATTTCCCTCATTAGTTGTGCATCAAATTCAAAACACACTCGCATTTCGCCAGATTTTGCCAAAAAATGAAAATGAGTTTGAACTAGTTTGGACTTTTTTTGGTTATGCTGACGATACTGAAGAGTTACGTAACATGCGACTAAAGCAATTAAACTTAGTTGGTCCGGCTGGATTAATATCAATGGAAGATGGTGAGTCTACAGAGTTATGTCAAAAAGCGATTGTGCGAGACGGAGGTTATACCAATGTACTTGAAATGGGAGGCGTTGGAACAGGTACTGATGATCACTTTGTGACAGAGGGTGCGATACGTTCTTTGTGGAAAGGGTATAGGAAACTAATGGATGTATAGGCGCTAAACAGTAAACCGGTGCCACAAAGCCTCGCTATTGATAGCGAGGCTTTTTTATAGGGCATTAAATAGGTCTGTTTTCTGAGAGTAAAAAGTGTCCGCGAGCTTGTGCGATAGGTTTAGTGATATCTTCTTGCCAGGCAATAATATTACATAAAGCAACACGACTGCCTAAGCGAATAGTATCGCACTTTGAGTAGGTGGTAGAGGGTTGACCAGGACGCAAATAGTCAATAGAGACATCAATAATTTTAGGAATATTAACGAGTTCAATTTCCCAGATTAAATGAAGTAATGCGGCATTTTCCATGAATCCTGCAATAACACCACCATGCAGAGCAGGGATTGCAGGGTTACCAATATTGCTTTCCATAAAGCGTAGACTGGACACAATACTCTCGCCAACCATGCTGGTTTCTACGCCAATTGTTTGAGCGTACGGAATAAGCTCAACAATGGCCTCATAATCATGGTGTAGTTTGATGTCATTTATTTTTTCTACTAAGGACATATTATGTGATTGGAAACTGTTTATTGGAGCGCATAAAGGTACCGACGGCTGTTGCAATTGGGGCTTTAACGTCATCGGTATAAGCGCTGGCGCGTACAAAAGCAATGGTATGAGTTAAGTGGTAGCAATCGGCATATACGTTTATATCGACGCCAGAGTCAGCAGGGCGAACATGGTCTATTCTGAGATCAAGTGTTGCCATAGCACGTAAATTACTTTGTGCTTGTAAAATAGCGGCGCCACAGGCTGTATCAATAGCCGTAGAAACCGCACCTCCATGAATGTAGTTATTAATAGAGTCCCCAACAATCTCTTTGCTATAAGGAAGTGTTAGCGTAACAGCTTGCTCGCCCACACTGACTAACTTTAGGTTGAGTTTTATAGCATGAGGCGTCTGGCAGACTTTTTCTAAATAGGGGGTAATGTCCATACTAGTTTGTTTCTGAGGACCCGATCCCAATGCTTTGGAATATTTTATCTAATAGCCCTTTTTCCTTTGTTTCTCGTTTAGGGACGTCGATGACTTCTGTATTGATGGTCATAGGTTTAAACTCATTGCTGGGTTTAAAGTTACCTGCAAGACTAACGAGTTTGTCGTCTTCAAAAAACAAAGTAATGCGTTCTTTTTTTTGCTGTTTGCCTGCTTTCTTTAGGTCATAAAAATAGTCCCAACGTTCTTTATGAAATGGGTCTACTAGTAATGGGGTGCCGAGTAAAAACTTAACCTGCCGCTTGTCCATACCGGGCCGCAGTTGATTAATCATTTCTTGGGTAATGACGTTGCCTTGGATGACATCAATCTTGTATACCCCTGGGAGGGTATCAGCAACGGCTAGCATTTTATCGTCTAAGCTTTTTGTGCTGGAGCAAGCAAATAAAAATGAGCTTAAAATGAATGTCATTATTAAAATGAGAAACTTTCGCATTTAGGATCTTCTGTGTATGATTGTAAATATGTGATGATACATTATCTCACTGTTATATCCACCCCAAATTAGAGGTTGAAATGGAGTCAAAAGATATAAGGGCTGCTGGTTTAAAGGTAACGTTGCCGCGCTTGAAAATACTAGATATGTTGGAAAGGAGTGGTACAAAGCACCTTTCTGCTGAAGATATATATAAGGCGCTTCTAGATGAGGGTGAAGAGATCGGTTTGGCAACGGTTTACCGTGTGTTGACTCAGTTTGAAGGTGCGGGTTTAGTGGTACGCCATCATTTTGAAGGTGGCAGTTCGGTGTTTGAACTATGTCATGAAGAGCATCATGATCATATTTTATGTGTTAAATGCGGCCGGGTTGATGAATTCTGTGATGAGGTCATTGAGCAGCGCCAAAAAACAATAGCGCAAGCGCAAGGTTATCAAATGACAGACCATAGTTTATATATTTATGGAGTTTGCCCAGATTGCTCTAAATAGCTTTTTCTACCATTTCTTTGGCGTGAGCGATTGTTTTATCAGACATGTCGATGCCACCAAGCATTCGAGCAACTTCATTAATTCGTTCTTTTTTGTTAAGACTGTTGATTTGGGTTTTGGTCTGATTGGCTTCTTTGTGCTTGCTGACAAATAAGTGTTGATGGCCTTGAGAGGCCACTTGTGGAAGGTGGGTGACACATAAAACTTGTCGGTTGGCGGAGATTTCGCGCAAGCAAATGCCGACAGTTTCTGCCACACCACCACCAATACCGGCATCAACCTCATCAAACACAAGGGTAGGAGTTGTATTGCTTTGCGTGGTAACGACTTGTATGGCAAGGCTGATGCGAGAAAGCTCACCACCTGAGGCGACCTTTCCAATAGGTGAAAGCGACATGCCTGGGTTGGTACTGACCTCGAAAACTATGTCGTCTAAGCCGTTTTTTTGCGGTTTTTCATCTGGGCAATAAGCAACGTTAATATTAAATACCCCGTCAGGGAGGCCAAGTGTTTTTAATGTTTCTGTAATCTTTTTGCTTAGTGTTGCTGCGCTTTTTAAGCGGACTTGATGTAGTTGTTTAGCATTTTCTCTATAACTTTTTTCAGCGCTAACAATTTCCTGGTGGATGGCGTTTAAACGCTCGTTTCTATTATCAAGTAGTTCTAGACGCGAAACTAACTCGTTATGTTTTTCGGAAAGTTGTTGAGGTTCAACATGGAGTTTTCTTGCTAATTCATGTATAGCGCTTAGTTGACGGTCAAGTAAGTTGAGTTGCTCAGGGTCATCTTCTTGTTTGTCAATTTGAACCCTGAAGTCTCGGCAGGTTTCTTGTATTTGGATGCTAGCTTCTTGGATTTGCTCTGATACGGCTTTGAAGTCGGGGGATAAGTCGGTGAGTAATTCCAATTCGTGAACAGCATTACTCAACTGGTTATGGATGGATTGGTTTTCAGCTTCGTAAAGTGTGTTGAGTTGGCGTTCAGATATTTCAATAATTCGACTCATGTTTGATGCAAGCGTGTGCTGCTGCACCAAATCATCATAGTCCAGATGAATAACGTCAGCCTGTTCTAGCTCGTTAATTTGATATTTAAGTAGTTGTTTTTCACTGTCATTATCTTTATTACCATCGGTTAAGTGAAGGAGCTCATTATTAAGGGTCCGCCAAATATCAAAACGTTCATGACAGCTAACTAGGGCTGCTTGCTCAGGTAGGTAGGCATCTAATAATTGGCTCTGCTTGTTGCTGTGAAGTAGGTCTAGGTGAGCATGTTGCCCGTGGATGCTGATAAGGTGCTCTGATAGCTGTTGTAATGTTTTTAAGTTTACAACCTGGCCATTGATGTACGCTTTTGAGCGACCATCGGCACTGATAGTTCGGCGAACTAGGCAATCAAGTTGATCATCTAGGTCATTGTTGATTAGCCATTGCTGGCAAAGGGGTAGGGCTGTGATGTCAAAATCTAAACTTAAGTCGGCTTTGTTAACACCGGGTCTCAGTAAGCTAGCGTCAGCTCGTTCACCTAGGCATAACTTCATTGCCGTCAGTAAGATAGATTTACCTGCACCCGTTTCTCCTGTTAAGACAGTCATTCCTTGCTCGAGGTCTAGACAGAGTTGGTCAACAACCGCGAGTCCCTTGATATCGATAGATTTAAGCATGTCCTTTAAACTTGAGGGGCTTTACTCCAGCCCAGTTTTACCCGCAAGATGTTAAAGAAATCATGGTCCGTTGGGTGTAGTAATCGTATTTTATTATCGTGTCGTTTAATGTTGATAGTATCATCTTCAAAAATACTTGGAAGAATAACGTTATCACAGGTCAGTTGAGCCTTATGTTTATCTCGTTGGCTGAATTTAATACCTATTTCACTCTTTCCGTCAACAACAATTGGGCGGTTGCTAAGCGTGTGTGGGTTAATGGGTACCAAAACGATAGCATCCATCGAGGGGTGCATTAGTGGCCCTCCGCCAGATAGCGCGTAAGCAGTTGAGCCTGTTGGTGTGGCAATGATTAAACCATCTGAACGCTGAGAGTTAACAAAGTTGTGGTTAACGTATGTTTCTATATCAATTAAGCCAGGAGACTTTAGACGGTGAAGAGCAACCTCGTTAAAGGCGGATTGTTCGTGAATAACGTCGTTGTTACGAATGATTTGTGTATTCAAAATAATACGCTCTTCTTCGTGATAATGCCCTTCAAGAATTTGTTTTATTTGAACATTCATTTCCTCAGGTGATATATCGACTAGAAAACCAAGCCGACCTAAGTTGATACCAATTAAAGGAACGTTGGTGTTAACGATGGCACGAGCAGCTGATAGCAGAGTGCCATCACCGCCAATGGACATGATCAAGTCGCACTGTTTAGCCAGTGACTCTATGCTCATGATCTGTTCGGCGGGTGAGGAAACATGATGAGCGGTTTCATAGTCAATACAAACGTTAATATTAGCTTGTTTTAATAGCTGATATAAAGATTGAACGGTTGTGGAGATATCAGTTGTGTCGGGTTTGGAAATAAGCCCGACTGTTTTAAATTGCGTGTACATTGGTGTCCTCGGTTAGAGGTGAAAAGTTTACACGAAGTCATTCGTTTTGAGCTCAAAATGTAAAATATTTGCAGAAAAATAGTTCTGCTTAGCCTATTTTCAATTAATGAATTAAATCATAATGAATATTTAGTGGTGTTAATTAAATAAAGCGTTAAATGAGCGTTCCAGATGTTTGTGAATAATTTGGTGTTTGGGTGCTTTATGGCTTAGCGGATGGGGGGGTTGAAAGTTGGATTCGCCGCTTGATGTAACGCAAATTTTTAGTGAAAGACTTGAAATTTTAAAATTAATCTCCATCTAGCCTAAAAGCAATATGTCGTGCTGCCTAAAAAGGTAAGTTCGCGATAATCATTCACGTGTAAAAATGAGGAAATACTATGGTGTCTGAAGACCAAACAGATCAAGAAAATAGTGAGCAACCGACTGTTGATACAGAGGACAATATTATCGAAGGGGTTTTAGAAGAAGCCATTGGTAATGATGAGGAAACAGAGACTGTCGACAAATCATTAGAGGATGCTGATTTGCAGTCAGAACTTGAAAAGGCTAATACACGAGCTGATGAAAATTGGGAAAAGGTATTATTGGCGAAAGCTGATGTTGAAAACATGCGCCGTCGCAGTCAAAAAGATGTCGAAAAAGCACATCGGTTTTCAATAGAAAAATTTGCAAAAGATATGCTGCCAGTGGTTGATAGTTTAGAGTTAGGTTTGGCCTCTGCGCAAGCTGCTTCGGGTGATGTTAATGCTATAAAAGAAGGCTTGGAGTTAACGCATAAGCAGTTACTAGATTCATTAGAAAAATCAGGCGTTAAGCAAGTAAACCCAGAGGGGGAGAGTTTTAACCCTGAATTTCACCAAGCAATTTCAATGGTGCCTAGCCCTGAGCATGAGCCGAATACGGTGATTCAAGTGTTTCAAAAAGGCTATAACCTTAATGATCGGTTGTTACGTCCGGCGATGGTGATTGTGTCACAACCACAAGCACCTGAAAACACAAAGAAAATTGATGAGCAGGCTTGAAAATATAATTTAGAGCCCCCATTTCATTAACCAACACAAAACTTAAAGATTAAATTTCGGAGATATTTAAATGGCTAAAATTATTGGTATAGATTTAGGAACAACGAACTCGTGTGTTGCCGTATTAGATGGCGATAGTGCGAAAGTACTTGAAAATAGTGAAGGCGCACGAACAACGCCTTCTATTGTAGCATTTACAGCAGAAAATGATGTGCTTGTTGGTCAATCAGCGAAGCGTCAGGCGGTAACAAACCCAACTAATACAGTGTTTGCAACAAAGCGTTTAATTGGGCGTAAATTCAAAGATGATGTGGTTCAGAAAGACGTTAGCATGGTGCCGTATAAGATTTTGGCAGCTGATAATGGTGATGCTTGGATTGAAGCGCAAGGCAAAAAAATGGCGCCGCCAGAAATTGCTGCACGTATCTTGATGAAACTTAAAAAGGATGCAGAAGCTTATTTAGGTGAAACAGTATCTGAAGCTGTGATTACTGTGCCTGCCTACTTTAATGATTCACAACGTCAAGCAACGAAAGATGCCGGTAAGATTGCCGGTTTAGAGGTTAAACGTATCATTAACGAGCCAACAGCAGCTGCGTTAGCTTATGGCATGGATAAGAAAAGTGGTGACCGTACGGTTGCTGTTTATGATTTAGGTGGAGGTACATTCGACGTTTCTATTATTGAAATTGCTGAAATTGATGGCGAGCACCAATTTGAAGTGTTATCAACCAATGGTGATACATTTTTAGGTGGTGAAGATTTCGATTTACGTATTATTGACTTCCTTGCAGATGAGTTTAAGAAAGAAAATAGTGTGGATTTGCACAATGACCCATTAGCGCTGCAACGTCTAAAAGAAGCGGCTGAAAAGGCAAAAATAGAACTATCATCTAACCAACAAACAGATGTTAACTTGCCTTACATTACTGCGGATGCATCAGGGCCTAAGCATTTGAATGTTAAATTGACACGTGCAAAACTTGAGTCTCTTGTCGATGACCTAGTTCAACGTACCGTTGCGCCATGCGCCACAGCTGTTAAAGATGCTGGTTTATCAGCCTCTGAGATTGATGACGTGATTTTGGTTGGTGGTCAAACACGTATGCCAAAAGTACAAGCAGTCGTTGCTGAATTCTTTGGCAAAGAGCCACGTAAAGATGTGAACCCTGATGAAGCCGTTGCTGTGGGTGCTGCGATTCAAGCCGGTGTATTAGCAGGGGATGTTAAAGATGTGCTTTTATTAGATGTGACACCGCTTTCATTAGGTATTGAGACAATGGGTGGCGTGATGACAAAGCTTATTGAGAAGAACACGACTATCCCTAGCAAGGCGAGCCAAACCTTCTCAACAGCGGAAGATAACCAAACAGCGGTTACCATCCATGTTTTACAGGGTGAACGTGAAATGTCATCAGGTAATAAATCTTTAGGTCGTTTCGATCTTCAAGATATACCGCCTGCACGTCGTGGTACACCACAAATTGAAGTGTCATTTGATATCGATGCGAATGGTATTTTAAATGTGTCGGCTAAGGATAAAGCAACTGGCAAAGAGCAATCCGTTGTTATTAAAGCATCAAGTGGTTTATCTGATGAAGAAGTAGAAGCAATGATTAACGATGCTGAAGCGCATGCTGAAGAAGATAAGAAATTGCATGAATTAGTAACTGCAAGAAACCAAGCTGATGGCATGATTCACGCTACTGAGCAATCGCTGCAAGAAATGGGTGATAAGGTAGAAGCATCTGAAAAAGCAGATATTGAAGCTGCGATTACCGACCTTCAAGAAGCTATTAAAGGTGATGATAAAGAAGCCATTGAGCAAAAAACAGAAGCGCTAACAGCATTATCAGGAAAAATGGCTGAGAAAATGTATGCTGATGCAGGTGCAGAAGGGGCCCCTGAGGGAGCTACTTCGGAAGCTGATGCAGAAGCAAAAGCAAACGCTGATGATGTGGTAGATGCTGAATTTGAAGAAGTGAAAGACGACGAGAAGAAATAAGCCTTAAAACTTAAGTTTTAAGTTACTTAAATATAGTCCAATTTAGGGCTGCGACATAGCCGCCGATTTATCGGTGGCTTTGACGTATTCAAGATTTGAGAATTATGGAAAAAGCAGATTTTTACAAAACACTAGAAGTTGCTCGCAATGCCAGTGAGCGTGAAATAAAGAAATCGTATCGACGTTTGGCGATGAAATATCATCCTGACAGGAATACCGGTAACACTGACGCTGAAGAAAAGTTTAAGGAAATTCAGGAGGCGTATGCCATTTTAAGCGACGAACAGAAACGTTCAGCATACGATCAATTTGGTCACGCAGGCGTTGATCAGTCAATGGGGGGCGGCAGAGGACATGGCGGTGACTCATTTAGTGATGTGTTTGGCGACGTCTTTGGTGATATCTTTGGCGGCGGCGGTGGTGGCCGTAGCCAAGTAACGCGAGGTGCTGATTTACGTTATAACCTGGACCTGTCGTTGGAAGAGGCGGTTTCTGGGATGGAAACTAAAATTAAGATCCCTACGTCTGTTAGCTGTACAAGTTGTAAAGGTACGGGCTCGAAAAGTGGCAAGTCAAGTGTTTGCTCCTCTTGTGCGGGTCATGGTCAGGTTCGTATGCAACAAGGGATGTTCTCTGTTCAGCAAACGTGTCCTACGTGTCGCGGTACTGGCTCACAAATAAATGACCCTTGTGGAAAATGCCGTGGTACAGGTAAAACAAAAGAACAGAAAACCCTGTCGGTTAAAATTCCAGCTGGAGTAGATACCGGTGATCGTATCCGCTTAGGTGGTGAAGGTGAGGCTGGTGAGCATGGTGGACCTTCAGGCGATTTATATGTTCAGGTGAACGTACGAAATCACGCTATTTTTACACGTGATGGTGCCAACCTTTATTGTGATATGCCTATTAGCTTTGCTACGGCTGCCTTAGGTGGTGAGCTTGAAGTGCCAACATTGACAGGGAAAGTGAAATTAAAGGTGCCAAGCGAAACACAAACAGGGAAGCTATTTAGACTGCGTGGAAAAGGTGTGAAGCCGGTTCGAGGTGGTCCTGTTGGCGACTTAATGTGCCGTGTAAATGTTGAAACGCCAGTTAGTTTAACCAGCGAGCAAAAAGCTTTAGTTGAGCAATTAGAAGCATCATTTAAAACAGGTGGGACGACGCATCATCCACAAGAGCATTCTTGGTTAGACGGTGTTAAAAGTTTTTTTGATAAAATAAAGTCTTAACTAAATAATGCGTGCAGGGGTCTTGCACTGCGACGAATATAAGGGAAAAAGATGGCGAAAATAGCAATATCTGGTGCGAGCGGTAGAATGGGCCTTAATTTAATTAAGGCTTGTCAACAAAATAAATTGGCAACACTAGGTGCTGCTATTGAGCGTGAGGGTTCTGGTGCAATTGGTCAGGATGCTGGAGAGCTAGCCGGCATCAGTACTCAACAAGTGAGTGTGGCTTCAGCGTATCAAAGCGATCCGTCTCAATTTGCTGTGCTAGTAGATTTTACGCGCCCTGAAGCTTGTTTGGAAAAACTGGCTTTTTGTGAAATGAATAAAAAAGCCATGGTTATTGGTACTACGGGCTTTACTGATGAACAAAAAAAACAAATTTCGTTAGCGGCCAAGTCTATTCCTATTGTTTTTGCGCCAAATATGGGGATTGGCGTGAATGTGACACTAAAGTTGCTTGAGTTAGCGGCAAAAGCAATTGGGCAGTCGGTGGATATTGAGGTGATCGAGGCGCACCATAAGCATAAAGTGGATGCGCCATCGGGTACTGCTTTAAAAATGGGTGAGGTTATCGCAAATGCTATGGGTCAACAATTAGATGACTGCGCTGTATATGCTCGCGAAGGCATTACAGGTGAACGTGAAGACGGTACGATTGGGTTTTCTACTATCAGGGCAGGTGATATTGTTGGAGAGCATACAGTGATGTTTGCTGATGAGGGTGAGCGTATTGAGATTAGTCATAAGGCGACCAGTAGAATGACCTTTGCTACCGGTGCGATCAGGGCAGCGTGCTGGGCTGTTGAGCAGCCAGCTGGTTTGTATGATATGCAAGATGTGCTGGGCTTGAATGCTTAAATGCTTGTTTTGTAATAATGATATTCTGTTAATATTCGTTGATGCATAAATTAACAGCAAGTATTAATATATAAAATTCGCGATTAGCTTGGTCATAAAAAACTATTTTGTAAAATAATACCAATGTTTTGGCTTCGATTGCTTCAAGCCTTGTCATCGTAACCAAATTATCAGGAGAAGAAGGAAATGGAACATACTAAAGCAGCTAGCTCAACACTGGCGCCTACATCAATTATAAAAAAATACGTGCTGGTTGGTGCCGGTCCTGCTTCTGTTAGAGCTGCTGAAACGTTAAGAAAAGCAGATGCTAACTGTGATATTACGATGATAGGTTTAGAAAAAGAAGCCCCTTATTCACGTATGGCACTACCTTATTATTTAAGTGGCATGATTGAGGACAGCGGTACGCATCTAAGAAAGACAGATGGCCACTTTGAGAGTCTTAATATTAACCATGTCCATGCTAAAGTTGAAAAAATTGACTCAGCCAATCATCAGGTAACACTCGACAACGGTGATAACTATGATTATGACAAGCTGATGATTGCAACCGGTTCACGACCTGCAAATTCTCCATTTCCGGGGGCTGATAATGACGGTGTTGTAAATTGTTGGACACTAGCGGATGGGCGTAAGATTCTTGACACAGTCAAGCCGGGATCTAAAGTTGCGTTATTAGGTGCCGGCTTTGTTGCGTCGATTATTATTGAAGCAATGATCAAAAGAGGAGTTGACCTAACGGTTATGTTGGGTCGTACCGGTTATATGGTCAGCCGAATGATGGATCAAACAGCGGGTAAGATGATTCAGTCATGGTGTGAGAAAAAGGGCGTTAAGATGATCCTGCCTAGCAGTATTAAATCTATAGAGCCTGGGCCTGCGTTAAAGCGTGATGATGATAGCTTAACTGAATTCGACTTGGTCATTGTGGCGACAGGTGTTTATTCAAATATTGAGTTTCTTGAGGGCAGTGGGGTTGAAACGGATAACGGTATTCTTGTTGATTCCCAATTACATACTAGCGTAGAAGATATTTTTGCGGCGGGTGATGTTGCTCAGGGCTTGGACTTCTCAACAGGGGGTCAATCGGTTCATGCAATTCAGCCAACGGCAGTAGATCATGGTCGTATTGCCGCCGTTAATATGATGGGCGGCTCATCGTTCTATAAAGGCAGTCTCAGTATGAATGTGCTTGATACAGCTGGCTTGGTGTCTACGTCATTTGGTAGTTGGGGTGGTGTAGAAGGTGGCGATTCGGTGACACTGGTGGATAAAGAAAACTATAAATATGTTCGCTTAAATTTTAAAGATGATCTTTTGGTTGGAGCTATTACAGTTGGGCGCACCGATTTTATTGGTGTGTTACGTGGTTTAATTCAATCTGAGGTACGATTAGGTGAGTGGAAAGAAAAGCTTAAAGATGATCCGACATTAATTATGAGTGCCTATTTAGCACAATCACTCGACATTGCGCGATAAGCCCAATAAAAATATGCCTGTGTAATCATGGACAATGTGTAACTAAATCCAGTAAAATTCTCACTCATACATATTAACAATCAAAACGGGTAGTGCCAGAAAGAGGCTCTTCCCGTTTTGCATATCTAAAGGTGGTGTAATTTGTCTGACATAGCAATACTGGTACTCGAAGACGGTAGTGTTTTTCACGGCCAATCTATTGGCGTTCAAGGCCTCACAACGGGCGAAGTTGTTTTTAATACATCAATGACGGGTTATCAAGAGATTCTGACAGACCCTTCATACTCACATCAAATCGTAACCTTAACTTACCCGCATATAGGTAATGTTGGTGCTAATGTTGAAGATGAAGAATCATCACAAGTACATGCTAGAGGGTTAATTATCAGGGATTTACCCTTAACCCATAGTAATTGGCGTTCTGAGGAATCGTTAGCAGGTTACTTAAAGAGACATAATATAGTCGCTATAGCTGATATTGATACTCGCAGGTTAACAAGAATTCTGCGTGAAAAAGGTGCGCAACGGGGATGCATTATTGCGGGCCCTGAAGCAGATGAACAATTAGCATTAGAGGCCGCTAAAGAAGCAGTGTTATTAAAAGGCTTAGATCTTGCTCAAGTGGTTAGTTCATCAACACCTTATGATTGGCAAGACTCTACATGGCAGTTAGACCCTAGCGCTGAAAGCAAAAATGTTAAGCCTAGTTTCAAGGTCGTTGCTTATGATTTTGGTGTTAAGCGTAATATATTGAGATTGCTGATTGCAGCGGGTTGTTCTGTGCATGTTGTACCGGCTAAAACACCTGCATCAGAGGTGTTGGCTATGTTACCTGATGGCGTGTTCTTGTCTAATGGACCCGGTGACCCTGAGCCCTGTGATTATGCAATTGAGTCGATTAAACAAATTCTTGAGAAAAAAGTACCGGTGTTTGGTATTTGTTTAGGTCATCAATTATTGGCCCTAGCGAGTGGTGCATCAACGGTTAAAATGAAATTTGGCCATCACGGTGCGAATCATCCAGTGCAAGATTTAGCAACACAGCGTGTGATGATTACCAGTCAGAACCATGGCTTCGCAGTTGACGAAAACTCCTTGCCAGGAAACTTAAAGCCAACCCATATCTCTTTGTTTGATAAAAGCTTACAAGGTATCGAACGAACGGATTGTCCGGCGTTTGGCTTTCAAGGTCACCCTGAAGCCAGTCCAGGACCACAAGATATTGTGTACTTATTTGAGCGTTTTACCGCGATGATGAAATCGCATAAGGCCGATTAAAAAAGAATTTTTTCTATTTCAATACAGCCGGTAGGCTGAGACCCTAGAGAGTCATAAAAGAGAGCTATGCCAAAAAGAACCGACATTAAATCAGTTTTACTATTAGGTGCAGGACCCATTGTTATCGGTCAGGCTTGTGAGTTTGATTATTCAGGAACGCAAGCATGTAAAGCGCTAAGGGAAGAGGGCTACCGTGTTATTTTGGTGAACTCAAACCCTGCAACAATCATGACGGATCCTGAAACGGCGGATGCGATTTATATTGAGCCAGTAGACTGGCAGACGGTTGAAAAAATCATTGAAAAAGAAAAGCCTGATGTGTTGTTGCCAACCATGGGTGGACAGACAGCCTTGAACTGTGCGCTGGATCTTGATCGCCATGGTGTGCTTAAAAAGCATAACGTTGAAATGATTGGGGCGACGAAAGAAGCAATTGATAAGGCTGAAGACAGGGACTTATTTAAGAAAGCGATGACCAAAATTGGTCTTTCAACGCCACGTTCCTTTGTTGCGCACAATATGGACGAGGCCTATGAAGCACTAGAGAGTATTGGCTTTCCTACGATTATTCGCCCCTCCTTTACAATGGGCGGCAGTGGCGGTGGTATTTCATATAACCGTGAAGAGTTTATTGAAATTTGTGAACGTGGCCTAGACTTATCGCCAACCAACGAATTATTGATTGAAGAGTCAGTTTTAGGTTGGAAAGAATATGAAATGGAAGTGGTGCGTGATCGTAAAGATAACTGCATTATCATTTGTTCTATTGAAAATTTTGACCCGATGGGTGTACACACCGGCGACTCAATTACCGTAGCACCGGCGCAAACATTAACAGATAAAGAATATCAAATAATGCGTAATGCCTCGCTGGATGTGTTACGTGAAATTGGCGTGGATACCGGCGGTTCAAACGTGCAATTTGCTATTAACCCTGATAATGGTGCGATGATTGTGATTGAGATGAACCCGAGGGTATCACGTTCATCAGCCTTAGCATCAAAAGCGACTGGTTTTCCTATTGCAAAAGTAGCTGCAAAATTAGCTATCGGTTACACCTTGGATGAACTCAGTAATGAAATAACAGGTGGAGCAACTCCTGCGTCGTTTGAGCCATCTATTGATTACGTAGTGACCAAAATCCCACGTTTTACTTTTGAAAAATTCCCGAAAGCAGATGACCGTCTCACGACACAGATGAAATCAGTGGGTGAGGTGATGTCAGTAGGTCGGACTTTCCAAGAGTCTTTGCAAAAAGCATTGCGAGGGCTAGAAACAGGGAAGAGTGGTTTAGACCCTATTGTAGATTTAGACGAAGAAAACATTGAGACTGTACTCCGGCATGAAATACAACAGCCAGGCGCGGATCGTATATGGTATTTAGCGGATGCTTTTCGAAAAGGCTTTGGCCTAGAGAGTATTTTTGAACAAACTAAAATTGATCGTTGGTTCTTAGTTCAAATTGAAGATTTACTGAATGAAGAAGCGGCCTTACTTGGACGCGATTTAACGTCTCTGGATAGTCAGTTAATGTACCGACTTAAGAGAAAAGGTTTCTCGGACATGCGATTAGCCAGCTTACTGGCAACCGATGAACGTTCAGTAAGAACAGCTCGGCATGAAATGAATATCCGTCCTGTGTATAAGCGCATTGATTCTTGTGCCGGTGAGTTTTCTTCATCAACTGCTTATATGTATTCCACGTATGAAGAAGAGTGCGAATCAATGCCCAGCAATCGTGAAAAAATCATGGTGTTGGGTGGCGGCCCTAACCGGATTGGTCAAGGTATAGAGTTTGATTACTGCTGTGTTCATGCGGCATTAGCAATGCGTGAAGATGGCTATGAAACCATTATGGTTAACTGTAATCCAGAAACGGTATCAACGGATTTTGATACATCTGATCGTTTATATTTTGAATCTCTAACGCTAGAAGATGTGCTTGAGGTGGTCAATATTGAAAAACCAAAGGGTGTGATCGTTCAATATGGTGGTCAAACGCCGTTAAAACTGGCTGAAGATCTAGAAGCCGCTGGTGTTCCTATTATTGGTACTTCTCCAGAGGCCATCGACTTAGCTGAAGATCGTGAGCGTTTTCAACAGCTGGTTGAAAAGTTAGGGCTACTGCAACCACCCAATAGAACAGCGCGTGAACCTGAGCAGGCTGTCCTCTTGGCCGAAGAAATTGGTTATCCCTTAGTGGTCAGGCCATCTTATGTACTGGGTGGGCGAGCTATGGAAATTGTTTATAATGAATCTGAGCTACGCACTTATATGCGCGAAGCTGTGAGTGTATCTAACGATTCGCCAGTACTATTAGATCGCTTTTTAGATGATGCGGTTGAAGTCGATGTCGATGCTATTTTTGATGGTGAAGAATTACTAATCGGTGGCATTATGGAACATATCGAGCAAGCAGGTGTTCACTCAGGTGATTCAGCGTGTTCATTACCACCTTTTGATCTAAGTGATAGCGTGCAAGATCGAATGCGCGTTCAAGCAAAAGACCTAGCACGTGAATTAGGTGTGGTGGGGCTGATGAATATTCAATTCGCTATTAAAGATGATGATATCTATATTTTAGAGGTAAACCCACGTGCATCACGCTCGGTTCCGTTTGTTTCTAAGGTAACAGGCTACCCATTGGCAAAAATTGCCGCGCGCTGTATGGCGGGGCAGTCGCTGCAAGAGCAAGGAACAACTAAAGAGATTATCCCCAGTTACTACTCAGTGAAGGAATCTGTTTTTCCATTTGTGAAATTTCCAAATGTGGACCCATTACTTGGGCCGGAAATGAAGTCAACGGGTGAAGTGATGGGTGTTGGTGAAACGTTTGGTGAGGCGTTTGGAAAGTCTCAACGTGCCGCTGGAATTAAATTATCCAATGAAAACAAAGTGCTCTTTAGCGTCAGAGAAGCTGATAAGCTTAAAATGCTTGATCTGGCTAAAACACTCGTTTTACGTGGTAAAAAAATTCTTGCGACCAGAGGAACAGCAGATGCCCTAAAAGTAGCCGGCATCGAATGTGAAGTGGTTAATAAGGTGAATGAAAGCCGCCCAAATATTGTTGATGTGATTAAGAATGAAAGCATTCAGTTGGTGGTAAATACCACAGAAGGAAAGCAAGCTATTACAGATTCATTTCCTATTCGCCGTGAATCCCTACAGAGTAAAGCGACGTATTGCACAACGATTGCAGGCGCAAAAGCAACCATAGATGCATTAACTGATATTACGGTGAAAGAAGTTAGAGAACTGCATACGTTACAGGCGAGACAATAGAGTATTATAAATTTTAGGAATACGTTATGAATAAGACACCCCTTACTAAAAAAGGTGCCCAAAGCTTAAAAGATGAGCTGGAAGAGTTAAAAAATGTTAAGCGCCCTCGTGTATCAGAGGCCATCGCCGATGCTCGTGCGCATGGCGATTTAAAAGAAAATGCAGAGTATCACGCAGCACGTGAAGAGCAGGGTTTAATGGAGGCTCGCATTAGGGATATTGAAAGCAAGCTGGGTAATGCTCAAGTTATTGATGTTTCGACGATGAATGCAAATGGTAAAGTAATTTTTGGTTGCACAGTCGAGTTAGAAAACATCGAAACTGAAGAACTGATCACTTATACAATAGTCGGTGAAGATGAAGCGGATATTAAAAATAATTTAATTTCCTATGCCTCACCTTTTGCAAAAGCGTTAATTGGCAAAAAAGAAGGTGATGTTGCTGAAGTTAAGGCGCCGGGTGGTATAACAGAATTTGAAATTATAGACGTACGTTACGAATAGGTCTTTTTATCACTGTTTTCTCTATAAAAAACCGCCATAAAACCAATGGATTGGATGATTTCTGAGCGCGTTTGATCGGCAATTTTTTGAATAATCAATTTTTTGTCATCACGATCTTCCGCGGATACTTTGACCTTAATTAATTCGTGGTGCTCAATCGCCAACTCAATTTCATCCAGTACATTATCGGTTAAGCCAGATTGGCCTAAGCGAACAACTGGTTTTAGCCCATGTGCATGCGCTTTAAGTTTCTTTTTTTGTTGGTTAGTTAATGCCATGGTGTCTTCATTACAAGGTGATTGATTAGGCTGCGCATTTTACACTTAAAATTAGCATGGCAAACGGCGTTTTTACAATTACAGGCTAAAACGAAGGCAACTGGTTAAAAGTATTAATGATAATGGACGTATGACAAAGCATAAAAATAAGCAAAAATGGTTAGATGAGCACTTTAATGATGAGTACGTTAAAAAGGCGCAGCAAATGGGCTTGCGTTCACGGGCGGTTTTCAAACTAGAAGAAATTGATAAAAAAGATCGATTATTAAAATCAGGCCAAATTGTTGTAGATTTAGGTGCCGCACCAGGCGGTTGGTCTGAGTATGCCGCTAAGAAAGTAACTGCTAACGGGCGAGTTATAGCGCTAGATTTATTAGACATTGAGCCTATTCAAGGTGTTGATTTTATTATGGGTGACTTTAGCGATGATGAGGTGTTTGAACAACTTCAGGCATTAATTAATAGTCAACCTATTGATATAGTAATGTCGGATATTGCACCTAATATGAGTGGTAGCAAAGCAATTGATCAGCCAAAATCTATGTATCTGGCAGAGTTAGCGCTGGATTTTGCAAAGAACAGTTTGGCGCCTAAAGGCAGCTTTTTAATTAAGCTGTTTCAAGGAGAAGGCTTTGATCAATATGTGTCAGAGGCGAAGAAAGCCTTTGTACATGTCGTGATTCGGAAGCCAAAAGCTTCACGAGCACGTAGCCGTGAAGTATACCTTTTAGCAAAGGACTTGAAATTATCATAACCAACCCTCATATTATGTTGAAGCATGAAGTCATAATAGCAGCCTGATATTTGTGCGGTATATAAACTAACGTGAGGGTATCACTTTGAACGAAATGGTTAAGAATATTATTATGTGGGTTGTTATTGCCTTCGTACTAATGTCTGTCTTTAATAACTTTGGTGGCTCTAAGCAATCATCTAGCAGTGCCTTAAGTTATTCACAGTTTATTAATTCTGTTAATGCGGGTCAGGTTAGTAAAGTGGCTATTGATGGCCCCAATATTGTTGGTCAAACAGCATCTGGTGAGCGATTTACAACGCGTAGCCCAGGGGATATACACCTCGTTGATGATCTATTGAAAAATGGCGTTGAAATAGTAGCGAAAGCACCTGAGGAGCAGTCAGTGCTTATGTCAATACTGATTTCTTGGTTCCCAATGCTTCTGTTGATTGGTGTTTGGATTTTCTTTATGCGCCAAATGCAAGGTGGTGCTGGAGGTGCAGGTGGCCGTGGCGCAATGTCCTTTGGGAAAAGTAAGGCAAAGCTACTCAATGAAGATGAAATTAAGGTTACATTTGCCGATGTGGCGGGTGTGCAGGAAGCTAAAGAAGAAGTAGAAGAGGTCGTCGACTTTCTTAAGGATCCGAGTAAGTTTCAAAAGCTAGGCGGTATGATACCCCGTGGTATTTTAATGTCTGGTTCGCCGGGTACTGGTAAAACCCTATTAGCTAAAGCAATTGCAGGAGAGGCGAAGGTCCCTTTCTTCAGTATTTCAGGGTCTGACTTTGTTGAAATGTTTGTAGGTGTCGGTGCTTCGCGTGTTCGAGACATGTTTGAGCAGGCAAAAAAAAATGCGCCTTGTATTATTTTCATCGATGAGATTGATGCCGTGGGTCGTGCACGTGGTATTGGTATGGGTGGAGGTAATGATGAGCGTGAACAAACGTTAAATCAATTATTGGTGGAAATGGATGGCTTCTCAGGCAATGAAGGTGTGATCGTTATAGCAGCGACTAACCGTCCTGATGTGCTTGATCCTGCGTTACTGCGCCCAGGTCGTTTTGACCGTCAAGTTGTTGTGCCTTTACCTGATATTAGAGGTCGTGAGCAGATATTAAAAGTTCACCTTAAAAAAGTACCCGCAGGAGATAGCGTAAACCCAAATGTAATTGCTCGGGGAACACCTGGTTTTTCGGGGGCTGATTTGGCAAACCTTGTTAACGAAGCAGCCTTATTCGCCGCAAGAAGTGATAAAAAGCTTGTTGATATGAACGATATGGAAAACGCTAAGGATAAAGTGTTAATGGGTGCTGAACGTCGTTCTATGGTGATGACTGAAGAAGAAAAAAAGTGTACGGCTTATCATGAGTCAGGGCATGCGATTGTTGGTCGTTTAGTGCCTGAACATGATCCAGTTTATAAAGTAACCATTATTCCCCGAGGCCGAGCTTTGGGGGTTACGATGTTTTTACCCGAACGTGATCAGCTGAGCATTAGTAAGCAAAAACTAGAGAGTCAACTGTCAAGTTTATATGGTGGAAGGCTAGCTGAGGAGATTATCTTCGGCGAAGAAGCGGTAACAACAGGTGCCTCAAATGATATTGAACGAGCATCTGCCATTGCAAGAAATATGGTTACTCAATGGGGGTTTTCAGAAAAACTAGGGGCTTTAAACTACGCTGAAGATGAAAATGTGATGGGCCATTCAGGTGGTCAGACTAAAATGATTTCGGATGAAACCACTGAGCTTATTAATAAAGAAGTGCGCGTGTTTATAGATCGAAATTACGAACGCGCAAAAACCATATTAAATGATAACCTTGATATTTTACATGCGATGTCTGAAGCGTTAATGAAATATGAGACCCTTGATAGTGATCAGTTAGATCAGCTAATGGCTCGCCAAGAAATCAGTGAACCGAAAGATTGGGAAAATGATGATGAGTCAGGTTCTGGAAAGGCGTCATCAGCTGAAAAGGACAAGGCTGGGGCTGAAAAAGACTCTAAGCCAATCGTTGGTGGCCCTGCTGAACAGCCTTAATATTGAGCAGGGTCTTACCCCTCTATTAAAAACTAAGGCCCCCATTATTATGGGGGTTCTTAATATTACCCCCGACTCTTTTTCTGATGGTGGTCGTTTTACAGTGATTGAAACCGCTATTCAGCAAGCGCTGAAAATGGTCGATCTAGGGGCGTCTATTATTGATGTTGGTGGTGAATCAACCCGTCCCAATGCAACACCAGTTTCTAATGAGGAAGAAATAAACAGGGTTGTGCCGGTTATAGCAGGCATTCGCTCAAGCAGTAAAGTAGCTATTTCAATAGACACGAGTAAGCCGGATGTAATGAAGGCGGCTGTAGAGGCGGGTGCTAATATGATTAACGATGTGTATGCGCTACAACGACCAGGGGCTATAGAAACAGCCGCTGCTTTGGGTGTGCATGTATGCTTGATGCATATGCAGGCTAACCCGGAAACCATGCAAGATAATCCAAGTTATTCGAATGTGATTGATGAGGTGAATCGTTTTTTTACACAGCGAATAGCCGCCTGCGAGACGGTAGGTATTAGTCGGGATAAAATTATTATTGACCCAGGTTTTGGTTTTGGTAAAACGTTGCAACATAATTTGAGTTTATTGGCGAAATTAGATCAATATGAACGGCACGGATGCCCAATACTGGCAGGGATCTCTAGAAAATCAATGCTCGGTCAGATACTAAACAAAGAAGTAGAAGACAGGCTGTTTGGAAGTGTTGCAGCAGCATTATTAGCGGTTATTAATGGGGCATCTATTGTACGTGTGCATGATGTTGCTGAAACAGTGGATGCTTTAAAAATATATAATGCCGTTGAAGGCAATCAATGAGAAAAGAATGACAAGAAAATATTTTGGTACTGATGGGATTCGAGGCTTTGTGGGAGAAGGCGTGATTACACCTGAGTTTGTCTTGAAACTAGGTTGGGCGACGGGAAAAGTATTTGAAGAACAGGGCCATTGCAAAATTTTGATTGGCAAAGATACCCGGATTTCCGGTTATATGTTTGAATCAGCATTAGAAGCAGGTTTAGTAGCCGCTGGGGCGGATGTGCAATTATTGGGGCCCATGCCTACCCCTGGAATAGCCTATTTAACAAGAACACTACGTGCTCATGCGGGTATTGTTATCAGTGCTTCACATAACCCATACTACGATAACGGTATAAAGTTTTTCTCTAGTGAAGGTAAGAAGCTTGATGATGATATAGAGCGGGCAATAGAAGATAAAATGGACGAGCCGCTCGTTGTGGTCGAGTCATCACGTTTGGGTAAAGCCAGTCGAATTGAAGATGCGGCAGGTCGCTATATTGAGTTTTGTAAAAGTACGATTCCTCCAATGATGGACTTGTCAGGCTTAAAATTGGTCGTCGATTGTGCACATGGGTCAACCTATCATGTAGCCCCCTTTGTATTTGAGGAATTGGGCGCTGAAGTTATTAAGTTGGGCGTTGAGCCAAATGGAATAAATATAAATGATGGCTATGGAGCAACGAGTCCTGAAGCTCTAACAGAAGCGGTCGTCTCAACGGGTGCTGACTTTGGTGTGGCGCTTGATGGTGATGGCGACCGATTAATTATGGTTGACCATTTAGGTAGCGTTGTCGATGGTGATGAGATTCTCTATATTTTAGCAAAAAGTAGGCAATCGACGGGGTATCAAGGCTCATCGGTGGTTGGTACCTTAATGACTAACTTAGGTGTTGAGCATGCCTTAAATAGGTTAGGGATTAGCTTGTTACGCTCGGCAGTAGGTGATCGACATGTGATTCAGCTAATGAATGAGTCAGCTTCAATACTCGGTGGAGAAGGTTCAGGCCACCTAATTTGTGCTGATAGAACAACAACAGGTGATGGAATTATCTCTGCCTTGCAGGTTATTGAAACCATGAAGCGAGAAGCAACCTCATTGCATGAACTAAAAAGCGATATCCAAAAATATCCTCAGCATATGATCAATGTGGCCTTAAGTGCGGGTCAAAAGTTTGTGATGACGGATGAAATTGAGAAAGCGGTCAAAGGGATCGAGGAAACTTTAAATGGTACGGGTAGAGTTTTATTAAGACCTTCTGGAACCGAGCCACTAGTTAGAGTGATGGTGGAAGGTGAAGATCTTGCCTTAGTTCAAGCCTTGACGTTGGATTTAAGTAAAACAGTAGAGCGCTTAGTTAACGTATAATTTTTTTATTACACATATTAGCTGTTAATAAGATTGATTTCTTTGTTAATTATCGCTACTCTTGCACGTTTTTAGTATGGGGAGCATGATGCGCCAGCCACTAGTTATTGGTAATTGGAAAATGAATGGCTCACTTGTCTTCACAGAAGAGCTTTTACATACATTAGAAGCCCGTATTGATGATAAAATATCGTGCGAAATGGGTATTTGTGCACCGTTTGTGTATATTAAGTTTGCAACAGAGCTTACTAAGCGTTCTGTGATTAAAATTGGTGCACAAAATGTTTCAGAGTTTTCAGCAGGTGCATACACTGGAGAAGTGTCTGCATCAATGTTAAAAGAATTAGGAACGCACTGGGTGCTAATCGGCCATTCTGAACGACGCTCGCTTTTTAATGAAGCAAATACGGCACTTGTACAGAAAGTGTTAGCAGCACAGTCTGCTGGTTTAACCCCTGTATATTGTGTGGGCGAAACGGAAGATGATTATAAGTCGGGCAAAACATTTAACGTGATAGCCGATCAAGTCGGTGCATTACTAGGGTCAGCTGATGTTGACCTAAATAATTTAGTGTTAGCTTATGAGCCTGTTTGGGCTATTGGGACAGGCTTAACAGCTTCTCCAGAAGAAGCTCAGAAGGTACATGCCTTTATAAGAGCCTTAGTAAAAGAAAAAAACATCGAGTCGGCTGATGGAGTCCGAATTTTGTACGGCGGAAGCGTAAAGCCAGATAATGCAGGGTCATTATTTGGGCAAAACGATATTGATGGTGGTTTGATTGGCGGAGCATCCCTAGATGCTGACGCCTTTGTTTCAATTTGCCAACAGGCATAAAAAGGAAAAGTTATGAGTATTTTTGCAATAGTTTTATCAGTGCACGTGTTAATTGCTGCCTTGATGATTGGGTTGATTTTAATTCAACATGGTAAAGGTGCCGATGCCGGTGCTGCTTTTGGCAGTGGAGCGTCTGGAACAGTATTTGGGGCTAAAGGGTCAGGAAATTTTTTAAGCCGCTCGACAGCTATCCTTGCAGCATTGTTTTTTTCTACCAGTTTAGCGTTAGCGTATTTAGGTGGAAACAGGGCTGAAACTAAAGATATTGTTGATGCACTAACAGTAACGAATCCCGCGCAATCAATAGAATCAACACCGGCTGATTTGATCAATAATATTTCTCAGCCTACTGATAAGCTGGTTGATATGGAAGGAATGAAGCCGGCAGATGATGTGCCGATTCCAGAATAATTTATTTGCCGAGGTGGTGGAATTGGTAGACACGCTATCTTGAGGGGGTAGTGTCCTTATGGACGTGCGGGTTCAAGTCCCGCTCTCGGCACCAATAAATATAAGTTTCAATATTCATTAATGAATAACCAATATCCAATATATATTTTCTTAATCTTAACAATGATTGCTGCCAACCTACCGTGGTTGAGTAATAAATTGTTTTGTATTCGACAAGTCACTCACAAATCAGGTTGGTTACGATGGTTTGAGTGGCTTTTATGGTATGCCATATCATTTATTGCCGGTTTTATGTTGGAATATAAAATGATGGGTACTCGAACGAATCAAGACTGGGAGTTTTATGTCGTTACGGTATGCTTATTTGTTGTTTTCGCACTACCCGGTTTTATCTATCATTACGACTTAAGGAAGATTCTTAATTCAAGATAAGCTTTTTTGTACTTGTTTAGAAATAAATTCATGCAGGAATGAGACTTGATTAAGCGCTTTGACAGTCATTTATCGTCTATAATTTAACTTTTATATTAAGGAGATTGTTAGAAATGAAAGCACCTGTTCATGTAGCTGTTACTGGCGCCGCTGGCCAAATTTCATACTCATTATTGTTTCGTATTGCATCTGGTGACTTTTTAGGTCCAGAACAACCAATTTGTTTACATTTATTAGAAATAACACCAGCTTTAGGCGCACTTGAAGGTGCTGTTATGGAGTTAAAAGACTGTGCATTTCCATTGTTACAAAGTGTAGAAATTTCTGATGATGCTGAAGTCGCCTTTAAAGATATCGATTTTGCTTTCTTAGTGGGTGCTCGTCCTCGTGGGCCAGGCATGGAACGCAAAGACTTGTTAGAAGCGAATGCAGCCATCTTCTCGGTACAGGGTGCGGCGCTAAACAAAGTGGCTAAGCGTGATGTACGTGTGTTGGTTGTTGGAAACCCAGCAAACACAAATGCCTTGATTGCGATGAATAACGCCCCCGACCTTAACCCACGTAATTTTACAGCAATGACACGATTAGACCATAATCGTGCCATGAGCTTATTGGCTGAAAAAACCGGTACTCATAATACTGATATTACTAAAATGACAATTTGGGGTAACCACTCAGCAACTCAATACCCAGATCTTCACAACGCCCTAATCAAGGGTGAAGATGCCTTGTCAAAGATCGATGCGGCTTGGTATTCTGATGACTATATTCCAGCTGTTCAACAACGTGGCGCGGCTATTATTAAAGCACGTGGCCTATCAAGCGCAGCATCTGCAGCGAGTTCTGCATTAGACCACATGAGAACATGGGTTCAAGGTACAGCAGATGGCGATTGGGTTAGCATGGGCATTCCAAGTGATGGAAGCTACGGTATTGAAGAAGGTCTTATTTATTCATTCCCTGTGACTGTTAAAGACGGCAATTACTCAATTGTTCAAGGTCTTGATATTAACGAATTTAGCCGTGAAAGAATGATAGCCACCGAAAACGAACTTAAAGAAGAACGTGATGGCGTAAAGCACTTACTTTAATCTTTGTGTGAATTAAAAAAGGCCATGCAATTGCGTGGCCTTTTTTTTGCGTGTTATAACCGCTTAACGATAAAAAGGTAGACCATAATGATTGACATGACGGCATCTAAAATTGAAGGTTCATCCAGTGTTTCTGCAGTGGATGAAAATGGAACATTAGTCGACATTATGTTGGTTGAGGAACGTGCGTTAACAATTTATATTGATAGCAAAGAAATTGTCACGCTAATGACGATGGGTTCATATCCAGAATTACTGGTATTAGGTTATTTAAAAAACCAGACTTTTTTTGATCACATTGAAGAGGTAAAAGTGGTTCAAGTTGATTGGCAAACAAATGCAGTGGCGGTTGTATCTAATAAAAAGAATTCCAATATAGAAAAACTACACGAGCATAGAACGGTAACCTCAGGCTGTGGGCAGGGCACCATGTTTGGTAATGTACTAGACAGTTTGAAGGGGCAGGTGTTACCCCCGCATAGCATTAAACAATCTGTCTTGTATTACTTGCTTAGTTATTTAGGCCGACATAACCAAGTATATAAAAATGCTGGTGGTGTCCACGGCTGTGCCCTTTGCAAGGGTAACGATGTATTGTTCTTTGTAGAAGATGTAGGGCGACACAATGCCGTTGATACGATTGCCGGCCATATGTGGCTGAATAAGATAAATGGTGATGACTGTGTTTTCTATACTACAGGCCGTTTAACATCTGAAATGGTGATTAAGGTGGTACAAATGGGCGTGCCAATATTATTGTCTCGTTCAGGTGCAACTAAAATGGGGTTTGAATTGGCTCGTCTGTTTGGAGTCACCTTAATTTCACGAGCGAAAGGTCGACATTTTCAGATTCTAAATGGAGCTGAGCATGTTGTATTTGATGAACCCTGTTAATGCTCCGCCTTATAAGCCTGTATTACAGTAGTTAATGTGGAGAAAATTTTCTAAGAACGAGTACACTTCTCTTTCAGTTCATCAAGTATGAAGAGGCTATATGAACCGGTTTGATCAGCTTTTGAAAGCCACCTTAACCTTACTTTTCCCCGCGCAGTTTGTCTTATTTAGCATAGGGTATAGAATGTAGAGATCAACTAACTCAACGGTGAGCCGCCAAACCAAGATTGGTGATAGTTAAGAACGACTAAGAATAAGACGATACCGGCGAGGGCTGCCCAAATATTAAGTTCACTCAAAACCAGTTTATTACGCTTGTTTAAGATCGCGACAAATGGAAGGTATGACGTTTGTTCGGTAAACTTATCCCAAGACTCACCATAACGAGCTCGGTATTTGCGGTCTAAATTCATAGGTGCAATAAGACCCTCAAATGCAATCGTACCGAACAGTAAGTGAGAGGCCCAATCACCGTTGACCATAAAGTGTGCCAAACCCCATAAGCCTAAGCCAATCAGACCTGCATGCCGAGTTATGCGGACCATTCCACGGGTGCTGACTTGATCCGGTGGAACAAGGCCCATTAAGGTTGGGTTTTTATCAAAAATGCTCATGGGGAGTAACAGAAAAGTAAAAAAGATTAAGACTGCACTAACAGGTTTTAATGCTTCAGCAGTACCCCATGTGGCCATATAAGGTGCCGCTTTATAAGCTAAGCCCATCCATATTAAGGCAATGAAAATACTAATCGAAAATAAGACCTTAAATAAGGTTTCACCAAAAATTTTGACAATGGGGGCACGTAAGGGACTGCCGGATACAATCCAATGCATACCAAGAAAGAAAAAACAAGCGGCGGCTAGAGAGTTCATTATTTAATCCTCCTATTAAATTAAGTTCCCTTGTATGGCAGGGGGAATCTGTATTAGAACTAACTAAAGCATACCGAAAAGGGTGAGGAGGCATTGTGTTTTAAGTCACTGTTAAAACAAATACTAATAGTGTTTTACCGTTAATACCCTGATAAGGGTATGGGGCTTTTATCACATTTAATTAAAAGCTTAATAAGTGAAGCCTGATAATAACTTTCCCACTTCACACATCGCTTAACTAAGTGTTAATGCTTATTTTACTGTCAGCCTTTTCAATAAAGCACATCTTGAGCCATGCTAGTCTTCTCCTGGTTGGCTATTTAATACTATTTATTCTTTGTAAATGCTAATAATTTTCTTGGATTTATAGCGTAAGTGTAGAGGTGATGGGTTTGCATTTAATAATAAGATAATATTGACATATTTAATGAGAATAATTATCATTCGTATTAATTTGTGTAGTGAATATAAAGCTCATTAAATAAATTCTTATTAGTTATGTGTGAAAAAATTAATCAAATAGCACTGCATTCAAACCGCTCTTCTTCATCAAGGTTAAGCATTTGGTCAATTCATAAAAGGTTCCATTGCTCAATCATTGGCACTTGCCTATCAATTAAAGAGTTACAGCAGATTGGGAAAAAATTAGGGTTAAAAAAATCATTACTTGATAAGCCGTTCCAACTACATGGTGCGTTTGTTAGCTTATCGGGAACACGGTCGCATGAAGCACGCACAATTGATAAACACCTTAATAGAAAGTATCAGTGCACAATTAAAACTTTCAAACAGGCAAGAGACCAAAATGAACTCTCTATACTTTGGCAAAAAGCTCTTGAGGAAGGTGATGTTGCTGCATCTTTTTGGGCACTTGCCACGCACCCTAAGTGTTTAGGTAATTTACTGATGGATGTTTATGGTCAAGTACATATGTTGTCTCACCTTTGTGGTGAACCTATTCGGCTTGATATGCCAAGGTTAGCCAAATTACAGCGTAAATTACCTGGGCTAGAGCTTAAACTAAAGGCTCAGGAGAAAAAATATCGTCAGTCTTTAGCCAAAAAAGAGGCGACGATTCAGCAGTTAAAAACGATGATAACGTCATTAAAAAGTAGTAACTCTCAGCGAAAGTTAGAGCAAACAAATGAGTCTGTACCGTCCATTTCAAACAGCGCACAGCTTGAGAAGCAACTACTTGCTAGCCAAATTATTATTGCGCGAAGTTCAAAAGAAGCTGAACAATGGAAAGCGATAGCGCAAGAACGTGAGGAACGTTGTCTTTTTCTTGAAGCACATCAAAATAAGCTCGTAACAGAGCAAAGTACTATGGAGCGATCAATGACTAACCTGTTATCGGTTAAGCAACCCCTTGAGTGCTTAAATAATGAGGCTATTGATCTTTGTAATAGGTGTATTCTTTATGTCGGCGGGCGTAATAGGCAGTGTGCGCACTTTCGTAAGCTGGTGGAGCAACTTAATGGCCGGTTCCTCCATCATGATGGAGGCGTTGAAGAAAGTTCTCAGCGACTCACTTCACTGGTTTCCAAATCAGACGCAGTACTTTGTCCTCTTGATAGCATCAGCCATAATGCGATGAATCTTATTAAGCGTGATTGTAAAAACCAAGGCAAGTCACTGCAGTTTCTGCGTCAGTCAAGCTTGGCTACGTTTACACATGGGCTGCATCTTGTTGCCAATAACAGTAGGGCAACATGAATGTATTATGGCCGAGCATATAAAACGAAGGAGTTTAAATGGAAGTGCTATCGAGTGTTTTCGTCTTTAACACTAAATAATGGCTACTAGTGATCATTTAAAGAAGCTTTCTGATGTTATTGCTAGCGCCCTAGCGTAACCAGTGCTGATAATTTAACGGTCTAGAAATAGATGGTATTACAATGTAGAGCTAATAGATGCGAGCAGTGGTGTGGGTAATGAGCCTTTCCTTATTAACACAGCGAAGTATTTAAAACCACGCGCTAGGCGCGTGGGAAACAAAAGTATTGAGATTCTAAGTGGGTATAAGACCCGTAACCATTTCTGTTGAGAAGCTTTCATTAAAACCCCCATAATATTCTGATTTAATTAGAAAATATGATTTTTTTTAAACTCGTTTATAACCGCTGTATGCAAATCAATTGACCGATTTTCTAGCTACTTGGACATCAGCCAAAGAAGGGTATGTGCTACTTCCGTGTTGAATAGACGGATGCTTGTCGTTAACGTGAGTGTTGTCTTGCAAACACTTCAGTAGTTTACTTTAGAAGCAGGAAGGCCATATTAGTTAATAAGCTTATAATCGCTAGCCCTTTCCAAAAAGCAAGGGGGTTTCGCTCTATCAGGGGAGTGTGAACAGCTTCAGTAAACGCCTTATTTGGGTGTGAGAGGTCGTGAATAAACTCTGATATTTCTTCATATCGGTTTGTCGGCTTTTTTTTCAGGATTTTTCTTAATGCACCATCCACCCAAAGTGGAATGGCAGTGTTGGTGTCGACGTCTAACATTGAAATATAGTGTAATTTACTAAGGGCCTTCTCGCCGTATTTTTCCCCAAAAGGGAGCTTTCCAGTTAGCATTTCGTAGGTGATAACGCCTAAAGAGAACGCATCGGAGCGATAGCTTGCGGGTTGACCTAACAGGTATTCTGGTGCCGTGTAGAGTTGTGTTCCGAGTAGGTTGAGGCGTTGAATAGGAGAGGCTATTTCTTCTACACCCGCTACTTTTGTAGAGCCAAAGTCGATGATTTTTACAGTACCTTGGGTATCGATAATAATATTTTCTGGTTTTAGATCTTGGTGAATCATTTCTTTTCGATGAAAAGCCCTTAAGCCACGAGCAATCTGCCTGACGATGCCTCTAACTTCATGCAAGCTAGGCTGCGGGTTGTCGCTTATCCAATGTCTGAGTGTTTGTCCTTCGATGTATTCGGTAACGTAATATAGAAAACGGCGAGTTCTTGTTTGCTCAATAATTTTTAGAACATGGTTGTTATCAATGCGGCGTCCAACCCATTCTTCTTGTACAAACATCTCCAAAAAAGTAGGGTCATCTACATAATTAACAGACGGTGTTTTGATAACAACTTGTTGCCCGGTTTGCTCATCGGTTGCTAGGTAAACCTGGGTGCGATTACTGGCATGGAGTTCTCGTTCAATACGGTAACCATCCATGCTCATGCCTGCATTTAAATCGGGCGGGAAGGGTAGCTCGGTTAATTTACGGTAAATTTCCTGCTCATTAATCTGTGGCAGTTGATTGAATCTAACAATTTGACAAGTGACATTATCATCACTGCCATTTTTCATCGCAAGGGCAGTAATTTCGCGTGCAGCACGGTCAAAATTATCGGTATTATTGTTTATTTGTGTCAGCATGATGGCATCACTCACAAATTCGTGTACGCCATCGGTGGTGAATAAAAAAGCATCTCCTTCTTCTAGTAGAAAATTGCTGTAATCAATCTCTAAACTTAGATCAATACCCATCGCACGGGTGAGATAATTTTTTTCTTTAGAGACCCAGAAACGATGGTCTTCTGTCAGCAGTTCGAGTTGCTGATCACGTACTCGATAAATACGTGTATCACCAATGTGAAATAAATGGACGGTGGAAGACTTAACAATCAAAGCGCTCATCGTAGTCGCTAAGCCTTTTTGGTTGGGGCCCCCTTGCTGAGCCATTCCCAGCATCCATCGATTAGTAGCGGTTAAAACCTTTTGCACAGAGGTTTTAACCGTCCATGTATCGGGTGTGCAGTAATAATCAGCCAATAAGCTTTTTACGCAAGACTCACTGGCGAGCTTGCCCGCATCGCATCCACTAACACCATCAGCAATAACAACGGCTATTCCTTTTTGCTCCAAAACGGGCGAGTCGGGCAATAAAACGCCATAGCTGTCTTGGTTTTCCCCTTTAAGGCCTTTATCGGAGGATTGACCAAGGTCTATCAGTGATTCTGATTGCATGTTGTTGTGTTGAAGGTTTAGGTTACGTCAATCAACTCTACTGTACCATCTTCAAGTACTTCGGCTGTTTGTCCTTTGGGTTCTTCTAAGAACATGAGCATGAATAATAAAACCACTGCGGCTGTTCCACCAATGACGATAAAGAAAATTTGTGGAGAAACAAAAGAAAGAACAGTTAGGAATATTAGGCCGCCAACATTGCCATATGCGCCGACCATACCGGCCACCTGCCCAGTCATACGGCGTTGAATTAGAGGTACCATGGCATATACAGCACCAGAGCCACCTTTTGAGAATAGGCCGCATAAAATAGTACAGGCGACCACAACGGGTACCGCCCATGTGTCACTTACTTGACCGAGCAGTAAGAAAGTTAAGGCGATACCTGAAAACAAAATAACAAGCGATTTTTTACGGCCGATTTTATCGCTCATCATACCGCCGCCTGGGCGAGCTATTAAGTTCATGACGGGATAAATAGCGGCTAATAAACCAGCGGTCACAGGGGATAGGCCAAACATATCGATATAGAACAATGGCAGCATGGAGACCAGTGCTAACTCAGAGCCAAACGTTACCATATAGGCTAAATCTAAAATGGCAACCTGCTTGAATTGATAGCGAAATAAATCCGGCACTTCCTTTTTGAAAATATCTTTATTAACTTTGATAATGTGCAGGGCTTGATAAAAATAAACAGCGGCAATGGATACATAAGCGATTAACACCATTTGATCAGTTAACCAGCCCATGCCGTTAGGAGAAAGCTTCCATGTTAGTAAGGCAAGGGCACCATAGATAGGCATGCTCATTATCAGGTAAAGCACCAAGTCAATCTTGCTGGTAACTTCCATACCACCTACTTTTTTAGGTTTAAAATAAGTAGATCCTTTAGGCGTATCTGTGACGCTTAAGTAATAATATATACCATATATAAAAGCGATAATGGCAGTAGCGGTTAAAGCATAACGCCAGCCATCATCACCGCCTAACCAAAGGGCTAAGGCTGGTAATGCCATGGCAGAACCGGCTGAACCGAAGTTACCCCAACCACCATATATACCTTGAGCAATACCTGTTTGTCTAGCAGGGAACCATTCCCCAATCATACGAATGCCGACAACGAAACCAGCGCCAACAAAACCCAGTAAAAACCGAGCTAGAGCAAGTTGCTCAAAGGTTTGTGCCCAAGCAAAAAATAAACACAAAAAACTAGATAGTACGAGTATGCCTGAAAACATTCGACGGGGACCAAAACTATCAACCATCATTCCAACCACAATCCGTGCGGGAATCGTTAAGGCAACGTTTAGGATCAGTAAAACGGATACCTCTTGGCTGGTTAAGTTAAATACCTCCCTAATAACAGACATGAGGGGAGCATGGTTAAACCACACCATGAAACTGATAAAAAAGGCAAACCAAGTCGTATGTAGAATACGAATATTCCCTTTAAATGATAGTAAGTTTAGTTTTTGCGACATTGCAAAGTATCTCCTTCGGTAGATTGTTAGGGTGTAAAGCAAATGCTATGCCATTTTCTTAACACATTGTTTTTTAAGTGGTTGTTGTCTTATTGTATTGTTGATTCATTGTTTTGCACCACAATGATGCGGCTGCAACTCGTACTGCACCGCTCTAAAGCGAAGCGATACTTTCCGCACCTAATTTATCAGTCTTATCGAGATTTTAATGTTAATAATCAGGCTGTTAGGTTTATTAAATAATATTGGCATGCTGCATGCATAAGGGGTGAAACTATAAAAGATTTTTGGAAATATAAAGTATGAGTGATAAAAAACAATTAGTTGTGATTGGCAACGGCATGGTTGGGCATAAGTTCTTACAATCGATGGTAAGCAGTGATGTAATGCAAGACTACGAGATAACAACGTTTTGTGAAGAAACGCGGTTTGCTTATGACCGTGTCCATCTCTCGTCATACTTCAGTGGTAAAACAGAAGAAGACTTATCACTCGTTGAGCCTGGTTTTTTTGAAGAGAACAATATAACCGTTCATGTTGGTGATCGAGTGTCAAATATTGACCGTAGCAGAAAGGTGGTTAGCTCGGCAAATGGTCAGGTTATCCCATACGATAAAGTTGTTTTAGCAACGGGTTCTTTTCCGTTTGTTCCCCCTATCCCGGGTCACGAAAGGGATAACTGTTTCGTCTACAGAACGATTGATGACCTGGTTGATATTGCCAAAGCGGGTGAAGAATCTAAAGTGGGTGTTGTAATTGGGGGTGGTTTATTGGGTCTTGAGGCTGCAAAAGCGTTGAAAGACTTGGGTTTGAAAACACACGTTGTTGAGTTTGCGCCTCGTTTGATGGCCGTACAAATTGACGATGGAGCAGGTGCAGTACTTCGTAAAAAAATCGAAGAATTAGGTGTCAGTGTTCATACTCAAAAAAACACACAAGGCATTGTAGATGGTGAAGAATGCCTGCACCGAATGAACTTTGCTGATGGCTCGCATATCGAAACAGACGTTATTTTATTTTCAGCCGGTATTCGACCTCGCGATGACATTGCCCGTGATTGTGGCCTATCTCTTGGTGAACGTGGTGGCATTATCGTTAATGACCATTGCCAAACATCAGATGAAGATATTTATGCGATTGGTGAATGTGCCTTATGGGATGGCAAAATATTTGGTCTAGTCGCGCCGGGTTATCAAATGGCTCAAGTAGTGGCCGACCAGTTATCAGCAAAAGAAAACAGTTTTAGCGGTGCCGATATGAGCACGAAGTTAAAGCTGATGGGTGTAGATGTAGCCAGTATTGGTGATGCACATGCAACAACTGAGAAGGCGAAGATATATACCTATGTTAATGGTGCAGACGATGTGTATAAAAAAATTGTTGTCAGTGAGGATAATAAGCGTTTATTGGGGGCGGTATTAATTGGCGATACCGTCGATTACGGCAATTTATTACAGCTTAGACTTAACAATATTACCTTACCGGAGTACCCCGATTCTTTAATTCTACCGCAACGTGATGGTTCTGGTGCAACAGGCTTGGGTGTTGAAGCGCTCCCAGATGCTGCTCAAATATGTTCCTGCTTTGATGTATCAAAAGGGGCGCTTTGCCAAGCTGTGTCAGATGGCGCAACAACCATGTCGGCTCTTAAAGAAGTAACGAGTGCAACAACTGGCTGCGGTGGCTGTACAGCGCTAGTGGGCCAAGTACTGAATAAAGAGTTAGAAAAACTGGGTATGGATGTGAATACCGACTTGTGTGAACATTTTGCTTATACCCGCCAAGACCTTTATCACCTTGTGCGCGTCGGTAAGATTAAAACATTTGATGAGATGATCGAAAAGCACGGTAAAGGGTATGGTTGTGATATTTGTAAGCCAACCATCGCCTCTATTTTGGCATCTTGTTGGAATGACTATGTGCTAGAAACGCCGCACGCAGGTTTGCAAGACACTAACGACCGTTACCTAGCAAACATTCAAAAAAATGGTACTTACTCAATTGTTCCACGTATTGCGGGTGGTGAGATTACCCCTGATAAGTTGATCGTGTTGGGTGAAGTTGGTAAGAAATATAATTTGTATACAAAAATTACAGGTGGCCAGCGTATTGATTTATTTGGTGCGCGACAAGAAGAGCTTCCTATTATTTGGAAAGAGTTGATTGATGCAGGCTTTGAAACAGGCCATGCCTATGGCAAGTCATTGCGGACTGTTAAGTCATGCGTTGGCAGTACTTGGTGCCGATATGGTGTTGCCGACAGTGTGACAACGGCGATCGATTTGGAGAATCGTTATAAAGGCTTGCGTGCACCACATAAGATAAAGTTTGCCGTTTCCGGTTGTACACGTGAGTGTGCAGAGGCGCAAAGTAAAGACGTCGGCGTGATAGCTACTGAGAACGGCTGGAATTTATACCTATGTGGTAACGGCGGCATGAAACCAAGGCACGGAGACTTATTCGCTACCGATTTAGATTACGAAACAATGATTAAATATATTGATCGTTTCTTGATGTTTTATGTGAAAACAGCAGACCGGTTACAACGCACGTCTACTTGGATGACGAACTTAGACGGTGGCATTGATTACCTACGTGAAGTGGTTATTGAAGACTCACTTGGGCTGGCTGAAACGTTTGAAGCAGAAATGCAAATAGTTGTTGATGCTTATCAATGTGAATGGAAGACAACGGTTGAAAACGAAGAGAAATCAAAATCATTCAATGCATTTGTTAATTCAGACAAAGGTGATAGCCAAATTGTATTTGTTCCTGAACGTGATCAAATAAGACCTGCACGTAAAGAAGAAATAGCAGCGAAACTTAATTAAGTAATAACAAACGGATGAACACACAAATGGTGAATGAATTAATGAGTAAGGACGTTGATATCTGTGCATTAACGGACCTAAATGAAAATGCCGGTACGGCAGCACTAGTAGACGACATACAGCTTGCATTGTTTTACGTAAAAAAATTAGAGAAAGTCTATGCACTGAGTAATTACGATCCATTTAGTGAAGCAAACGTTTTATCAAGAGGGATAATTGGAAGTTTGGGTGATGAATTGGTGGTGGCGTCGCCGGTCTACAAACAACACTTTAATCTAGAGACAGGGCAATGCGTTGAAGATGAAAAGGTGTCTATTCCTGCATACCCAGTGGAAATAATTAATGGCCGTGTTGTACTTGGTTCAATTGGGTAATGAGGGCTAAAAAATGAGCGTAACTTATTACACCCTCGATGTTTTTACCGATACCCTTTTTCAGGGTGCTCAAATTGCTGTTTTCCCAGACGCGGAACAGGTGCCTGAAGGGCAACTTGGTCGTATTGCTCGTGAAATTAATTTATCTGAAACAGCATTTATTTATAAAGTTGAGGAAGAGGAAAACATATTTAAAGTCCGAATCTTTTCACCTACGGGGGAGAAGGATTTTGCAGGGCACCCCATTTTAGCGATAGCTAATGTGTTGGCAGAAACCGGTAAAATCAGTATGCTAAGTAACTATACAAGTCTTACTTTAAAGCAAACTAGCCAAGATGTTACCGTTAATATTTCTGTAGGTGATAACGGTAAACGATTTGTCCAATTTACATTGAGCAGCACACCAGTTGTTGATCGTTTTACGCCGACGAATCATGAGTTGGCAAAATTATTGTCTATTGATGAGATTGATATTGACCACACTAACTATCACACACGGCTAGTGTCGAGTGGTTTGCCGTATTTAATTGTGCCACTAAAGTCTCAAGCAGCCGTTCGTAAGGCGCGCTTTGATGTAAAAGCTTGGGCTGAGTCTTCAGCACCTGCAATGGCAGCTCAAGAAATTTTTGTTTTTAGTGCGAAAACAGAGTCAGATGATTGTAACTTCCATGGCCGTTTGATGGGCCCAAGTATCAGCGACCGGGAAGACCCACCTTTAGGTTCTGTTATGCCTACGTTTGCGGGTTATTTGGCCTCACATGATCATATCAGAGTGGGAACCTATAGCTTTGCGATAGACCGCGGAACGTTACAGACACGCCGAAGCCTTTTACACATCGAAATGGATAAACGAGTCGGACGGCCAGTAACTTTAAGAGTGGGTGGTGATTCTGTGTTAGTGAGTAAAAGTGAACTGTTGATCGGTTAAAAGAGGTAGTTACTAAGATGCTATTTGGACGAAATAAAAAGAACCCCATAAAAATTGCCGATAAAAAGGCAGAGAAATGGACGTATGCGACCTGTGGTTATTGCTCTGTTGGTTGCTCTATTGAAGTAGGGACGAATGCGGAAGGAAAAGTTGTTGGTTCTAGAGGTGTCGGTGGTGCAGACGTTAATCGCGGCAAGCTATGCGTTAAAGGGATTTTCGAACATGAATTGTTTGAATCCTCTGGGCGTGGAGATAAACCCCTTATTCGTGACAGTATTCACCAAGGTTACCGAGAAACCAATTGGGATGAGGCTGCTAAAAAAATGGTCGGTGAAATCAACCGTATCCAAGAAACTTACGGCAGGGATTCATTTGCTGTCGTATCGACAGGGCAATTGCTAACAGAAGAGTTTTATACCCTAGGTAAATTAACACGCGGTGTTATTGGCACCAATAACTACGATGGCAACACAACTTTATGTATGGCCTCGGCAGTTTCTGGTTACAAGCGTTCATTTGGTTCAGATGGCCCACCGGGTTGTTATGAGGATTTTGAGCACACAGAATGCTTAATGGCTTGGGGTTCAAACCTTCCTGAGCAGCACCCGATAATATATTGGCGCCTACAAGAAGCGCGTGAGAAAAGAGACTTCCCTCTTATAGTGGTTGACCCACGCGTGACCATGTTGGCGCAGAAGGCAGATATTCATTTAGCGATCACACCAGGCACAGATGTAGTTCTGCAAAATGCCTTGATGTACGTGATATTAGATGAAGGTTTGGAAGATCGAGATTATATTGAAGCCAATACTGTCGGCTTAGAGCAGCTTGAAGCAGAAGTTCAAAAATATGATCCTACATCTGCTGCCGCTATTTGTGGAATAGACGAAGATACGATAAGGAATGTCGCACGCATTTATGCAAAAGCGGGCTCTGCAATGAGTATTTGGACGATGGGTATTAACCAAAGTACACATGGTTCTGATGGGGTTGTTGGTATTAACAACTTGAACCTCATCACCGGTAATGTCGGTAAAGAAGGCGGCACGAGTCTTTCCATTACAGGGCAATGTAATGCGATGGGCACGAGAGAGTGGTCTTCATGCTCAGGTTTGCCCGGCTATAGGGCGCTGGAAAACGCTGAAGATAGAGAAGAAATTGGCAAGTTTTGGAATGTTGATCCTGAATTTTTTCCGAAAAAACGAGGGCTCGCTCAAACGGATATCTTTCCAGCGATTGAAACAGGTCAAATAAAAGGCCTATGGCTTGTTGCGACGAATCCAATGACATCGATGCCAAATACTGAGCGTACTCGTAAAATTCTAGAAAAACTAGATTTCTTAGTCGTTCAAGATAGTTATGCTGATGTGGAAACGACTCAGTATGCACATTTATATTTACCCGCGGCAACCTGGGCTGAGAAAGAAGGTGTGTTTACCAATACAGAGCGACGCGTGAATATCGTTCGCAAAGTGACCGATGCCCCGGGCGACTCTAAATCCGACTTTGATATTTTCAATCTACTGGCAAAATATTTTGCAGGTAGCGAGAAAATGACCTTTCCAGAGAAGCCAGAAGGTGCTTTTGAGGAGATGAAAACATTATCAAAAGGGCGCTTAGTTGATATATCGGGTATGAATCACGACTTGATTGAAAAACAACGTGGTATTCAATGGCCCTATACAGATGAACAAGCTGACAAAGGTGAGTTACCACCAAGTGGTGGTAAGCGTTTATACACCGAAGCTGGGACGTTTCGATATGCAGATGGGATGGCTAAATTAATACCTTTACCTTTTATTGATAATAATGAAGTCCCCGATGATAAGTTTCCATTCTGGCTAAATACGGGCCGCCTAGTCGAGCACTTTCATACGCGTACAAAAACAGGGAAACTCGGTAATACCAACAAGTATAGCCCCATTCCATTTATGGAAATTAACCCTGATGCCGCGAAAGAGCTTGGCATTGATCAAGGTGAATATGTTCGCTGTGTATCCAGACGAGGGGATGCTGTTGTGATGGCGATGTTAACGCAACGTGTTCCAAAAAATATGGTGTTTATTCCATTTCATTTTTTTGATTGTGTTAACCGCTTAACGCTCGGTTTATTAGATCCTCATTCACGACAGCCCGCTTATAAACAATCAGCAGTAACGATTGAAATACTTGAAGATCAACAGGCCGCCGCACAATTGAGCATGGAAATGCGTCGTTTTTAATACTTAGGTTAAAAAATACTCTTATGTTTGAAGTTAGAAGTGATGAACCAAAATATGCGTTTCTTTGGGATAAAGAAACAAAAACTAAAAACCAGTATGGCGATTCTATTGAGTTAGCCTCCGAAACAAGTGATTTACATGGTGTTAGTTTAAATATTAACAATGATGCTGCGTTAGGTGAGAACCCTAACCGGTATAAACAACATGGCTTTTACCTTAATGCGGATAACTGCATCGGTTGTCACGCCTGTGAGGCAGCGTGTAGTGAGAAAAATGACAATCCAGCGCATATAGCCTTCCGTTCAGTAGGGTTTGTAGAAGGTGGAACCTACCCAGAGTACCAACGTTTAAATATATCAATGGCGTGTAATCATTGTGATGATCCGGTTTGTCTTAAGGGCTGCCCAACACGTGCGTATACAAAATATGCAGAATATGGCGCCGTTCTTCAAGACCCAGATATTTGTTTTGGTTGTGGTTACTGTACTTGGGTTTGCCCCTATAACGCACCTCAGCTAGACCCTGTAAAAGGCGAGGTCACTAAATGTAATATGTGTGTTGATCGTCTAGAAGTCGGTTTGAAACCAGCTTGTGTTTCTGCTTGTTTGGGTAACGCGTTAGATTTTGGTGTCATTGAAAATGTGCCTGACAATCGTGAGCAATCTAAAACGGAAATTCCAGGGTTCCCAAGAACAGACATCACGCACCCTAATATTCGTTTTCAACAAACGCGCCAAACAAAACGTGAGATGACGCGGACAGACTCGATGCCGCTTAAATATCATAAGGATGAAGATGAAGGCCAGTACAAGCCGGTAGTTGATGAGAAACACGGTGCTAAAAGGCAGTGGAACTGGTCATCTTTATTACTGACGCATGAGAGTTCCCACGTCATTTTTACTCTCACAACACAAGCGGTATTGGGTGCGTTTTTAATAATAGTGCTAGGTCACTTAGTCGATAGCCAACTGATTCTCGCTATTAAGTCCTCTGCTGCTTACTTACCATTATTAGTAGTGATGAATGGTTTGTTAATGACAGGGCTCTTTAAACTCAATATGCACTTAGGTAAACCGCATCGCTTTTATCGTGGTTTTTATAATCTGCGCCACTCGCCGGTTAGTCGCGAAATTGCGGGGGTAAGTTTGTTCTTTACTAGCTTGTTAGGGTTTACCTTTTTTAGCTTTTTAGACATCGAGCTAGCGGTTACACTTTTTGCAATTCTTGGTGCTCTCAGTGGCCCCATCGGTTTGTTTTACATGTATAAGTTGTATCGCATTAAAGCAAGACCCTTTTGGGATCATTGGCAAACAGCCAGCTCATTTGTTGGTAACGGCTTGAGCATTGGAGCTTTAATTATTGGCTTGGGTATACTGATGGGAAGTGGTATTTCAAGCGTTTTGTATAAGGATTTGTTGGTGGTATTGTTAATAGGTTTATTGCTTGAAACAGCCGGACATATCGCTCACGCACGGGATTTAAAAAAAGGTGCTGGGGAAGGCGCTGCATCTTGGTACCACCAAGTAACGCTTTATGGTTGGCCTTACATCATTAGTAATGCTTTACTTGTATTATCTATTTTAACAACGGTAGCGCTATTAGCAGCTCCTACGTCAGTTGTTCTTTGGTGTGTGCTTGCGATAAGCTTATTATCAACAGTAATTATTAGGCGTTCTTTGTTCTTTGTTTTAGTGATACCAACCAATATGCCAGGGGGCTTCTTTTGGAAAAACAAAGGTTTTGAACAGCATGCAAAAGAGTCTGGCTTAGCTAAAATGCAACAAGTTGGTGTGGCTTATGAGGCGCATAGAGTATTTAATATCAAAGAGTTAGTGAAAACAATTAAAGAAACCTCTATGAAGGAAGCTGTTGATCAAATTAAAGGAATTTTTATCTGGAAAGAGGTTAAGTGAAGGCCCGACTTCAGCGATTATTTGACGCGTTAAATGTAGGGCTTATTGAGCGAGAAATTCCTTTAAAGCTAGCGTTATTATCTGCTATTTCTGGTGAACATATTTTGTTGATTGGGGCGCATGGAACGGCTAAAAGTGTATTAGCGCAACGATTACATTTAGCCTTTAAAGAGGGCGACTACTTTGAGCGGCTACTAACGCGCTTTTCAGTTCCTGAAGAGTTATTTGGGCCACTGTCGATTAAGTCATTAGAAAATGACCGTTATCAACGGTTAACAAAACATTACCTGCCATCGGCGACGATTGCTTTTATAGATGAAATTTTTAAAGCAAACAGCGCCATTTTGAATTCATTACTAACAATTTTGAATGAACGTGAATTTGACAATGGTGATGTTAGAGAAAGGATTCCCCTTATTTCAGTTATTGGCGCGAGTAATGAGCTGCCAGATGATGACAGTTTGTCTGCCTTATATGATCGCTTCTTATGTAGGTATCAAGTTCAGGCTGTTTCTGATGAGCGGTTTGAGGATTTGCTACACCTAAATGATCAGCCGGTTACAGCGCCGAGTGAAGCCGATCAATTATCTGCCCAGTCAGTGTTGGATATTCAACAGCAAGCTGCTAATTTAACATTATCTGTGGAAGTGGTTGCGCTGCTAAAAGCGTTACGTGAATATCTCAGGCATTCCTCGTTGTACATTTCAGATAGACGCTGGAGAAAAGTCATCAAGCTACTAAAAGTGGCAGCTTGGAGCAACGGGCAAGAAATGGTCAGTATATGGGATTGTTGGCTGTTGCAGCATTGCCTATGGGATGAACCAGAAAAAAAAGAACATATCGCAACGTGGTTTTATTCTCATGTGGGTGTTGGCAGCGGTTTTAACTCACAACGTTTGAATAAGTTAGTCTCCACATGGGAGGGTGTTTTGCGTGATGATACAGATAGTAAAGTTCAGCTAACGAATGCAGAGCATGAACGCTTGTATTTATCAGCAGCTGGGGAGCGAACGACCAAAAAATCATATTCTCAATGGCATAAGCGACTTGAAGAGTTGCTTTATTTGTCACCCCCTGATCAGCAAGATAGAACGCATGCTGGGCAGGGATTTACTCGTCACGAACTTTTAAATGAGTTCTTTGATGATCGAAAGCAGCAGTCTCATATTCAAGGGAAATGGCAACATATTGACCGATACCTTGCAGACCCCAGTAATCGTTTTATTACGGATATTGAAAACAAGCCCATTATGGTGGGTAAACAACATAAGGAAGCCTTTATTCAAGGCAGAATGAATGAAGTGCTCAACTTACAGGGTGATATTCAGCAATTTCGGACAAGCTTACAAACCCAATACGACTCGTTAGATCGGTCTAATGCTGATCACCTTTGGCTAGACCCAGACTTTATTAAAATGGCTGACCAAAGTTTACTTGATTCGATAAAGCAAGCCGATGCGTTTATTAAAAGGCTTGCTCAGGTGTTAGATGGGTATGTTGCCTTGCCTAAGTTAGCGGCTTAATACAGAATTTATTGCCTATCTCATGAGTTTGGCTTTTTTAGACAACCGGTATGAGGTGTTGGACTTGCTGTCAGATACGCTGTACAGCTCAGTTATCTCTCTTCCTCATGGAGGTTTGTTAGAACGCGTTAATGGTATTTTGCAATGGCGTAATGCATTACTAGACGGTGAATTACCTAATCAGGAGCAGCTTAATTGGCCTGATCAACAGATAAAAATAACGTTATTAAAGCGCCTCGAGTCGCTTGATATTGCTCGATATTGTAAGCAACAAGAAGAGTTAACAGATTTAATTCTTATTGATATTTGTGAAGGGGTTTCAACGGCTGAGGAATACTTTAAGATTAAGCCGGATGGTTTTGTAGACAAGCTAGCTCAACAACAAAATAAACGAGAGCGTGAGTCTGAGTTTAAAGACGAGGAGGGTATTAGTAACGAGGGTGGTCAGCAAGACATATCTGAAAAAGCCCAAACGTCCGAAACGTCCGAAACGTCCGAAACGTCCGAAACGTCCGAAACGTCCGA
>CAJXOJ010000015.1 GCA_913057515.1 uncultured Cycloclasticus sp.
CAACTTGGTATAACGATGTGTTGTATCGCGCCACGCCGGATAATAGGTTGCTAGCCCTTAATCCAAAAAATGGAAAAACCATTTGGGAAAAACGAACAGCAGAGATTGAGTTTGGTTATTCAATGACCAGTGCCCCGCTTGTTGCCAATAACGTAGTGATCACGGGTGTATCAGGTGGAGAATTTGGCGCGAGGGGCTTCTTAGACGGTTGGGACCCAGAAACGGGTGATCATTTATGGCGCTTTCATACCATACCCAAGCCGGGAGAAAAAGGTAGCGAAAGCTGGCAAGCTGATGAGTGGGAGCATGGTGGTGGCCCAACTTGGTTGATAGGATCTTATGATAAAGAATTGGACCTCGTATATTGGGGGGTTGGAAACAAGTCACCTTGGAACATGAGAGAGGGTGCAAAAGATAATTTATATACACAAAGTTTATTAGCTATAAAACCTAAAACAGGTGAGTTGGTGTGGCATTACCAATTTACCCCTAATGATGGTTTTGATTATGATGGTGTCAACGACCCAATACTTGTGGATATGAAGGTTGATGGGAAAGAACGTAAGGTCTTAATACAGGCCAACAGAAATGGATTTTTTTATGTACTTGACCGTACCAATGGTGAGTTATTAAGAGCCAATAAATTTGTCGATAAAGTGACATGGGCCGATGGAATTGACATGGAAACAGGGAGGCCTATTTTATCTGAGCGTGTTAAAAACATGATAAAGACAGGAGAAACGACTGAGATTTGGCCATCAGCCTATGGTGGTAAGAATTTAGCGCCAATGTCTTATAGCCCAACAACAGGCTTAGCATATGCTAATACCTTTAATATCGGTTGGAAATATACTCCGGTAGAGCAACCCTATAAAAAAGGCGTATTTTATATTGGAGCAAGGTTTGAATGGGCATTGCCAGATGGGCCAAAGGGCTATTTAAGAGCAATTGACCCATTAACTGGGAAGGCAAAATGGCAATTCCCAACAGCCATTCCTATGAATGGTGGGACACTAGTCACAGAAGGGAACCTTGTCTTCTCGGGTGCACAAACTGGGGAATTATATGCATTAAATGCACAGACTGGAGAAAAACTATGGGAGTTCCGTACAGGGTCTGGGATTATTGCCCCACCCATAACCTATCAAGTAGATGGTAAACAATATATTGCTATTGTCAGTGGTATAGGTGGCTTATATCACAGCTTGTCAAATGATATTAACCTTAAAAATATTAACCCAGGTGGCTCTATTTGGGTCTTTGAATTAGGGAAGGGTGGAGATACAAGTACTATCCATGCCGAAACGATTCAACCACCTAAAGACCCTGACGCAGAAGGAGTAAGTGAAAAGCTCAAGTCATGGTCAAATAAGGCAAAACAAGGTGCTGAACTCTACGAACAAGCCTGCTCTCATTGTCATGGTGTAGAAATGAAAACATCTGGTACGACATTTGATCTTCGTACATTTCCAAAAAATGACCAGGCAAGATTTATGAATTCGGTGATTAATGGCATAGGTTCCATGCCAGCATGGGGAAATAAACTATCGGCCGAAGAAATTGAGGCAATATACGAATATGTTATTAATTAACTCATATATAGGTTGGCTTCAGTAAGATATAAGAATTAGCTCGAGCAGTAAAACATACAGTTTTTGATTGAGACCTTGGGTGTATGTGTTGATATATTGCTAGTAAGATAGTTGCAGTTGGGTGAAGATAAAAATGCATCGCTAAGGTGGAAGCAAGGTTAAGGCACTAGCCATGCTAGCTTCTCGATTATGTAGATAAAAGGCATTTTACTGTTAGGCATAAGGTTATTTGGGTAAAATTAAAACAAGGCTATCTATAACTTGGGTGCTTAATGAAGTACGGTAGTCGTTTTGTACTCGACAATAATATGAATTTCTTTAATTTTAATAAAAAGGTATAAGCAATGGGATGGTTAGATAATAAAGTAGTTTTGATTACAGGGGGAGCCTCAGGCATTGGCTTGGCAATTGTGGAGCGATTTATTGAAGAAGGTGCAAAATTATGTGTAATGGATCGGTCTCAGGAAGGTATTGATGCACTAGAAAAAGCACATGTGGGATCTGTTGTTGGAATAGTTGGAGATGTTCGTTCATTAGAGTCAAACAAAGCCGCGGTTGAAAAAACAGTGTCAGCTTTTGGCAAACTGGATGTGTTTGTTGGTAATGCTGGTATTTGGGATTATATGGTGCCTTTAGAAGCGCAGCCAGACGATAAGGTTGAGGAAATTGCTGATGAAATATTTGCGGTTAATGTTAAAGGTTATCTCTTAGGTGCTAAAGCAGCCTTACCTGAGTTGAGAAAAACAAAAGGTAATATGATCTTTACCGCATCCACATCTAGCTACTATACCGGTGGCGGTGGACCTCTCTATGTGGCTTCTAAGCATGCCGTTATAGGCTTAATAAATCAGCTTGCGTATGAAGTTGCACCAGATATTAGAGTTAATGGTGTTGCCCCCGGTGGTACAGTAACAAATTTAGGTGGTACCAGTGCGGCAGGTCAAGCAGATAATAAACTTAATGAGGTGCCAGGCATTGATAAAATGATTGGCGATATGACGCCGCTAGGGTTTACTGCTGAGCCGGAAGATCATGCGGGTGCTTATTTATTACTGGCTTCTGAGCAATCTAAGTATATTACCGCAACCGTTATTAATTCTGATGGTGGCATTGGAGTGGGTAAACGGCCAGAATAGAAAGTTGGAAAAGAAAAAGGCCTTAATGTTTTAAACATTAAGGCCTTTTTTGTGTCATCGTGCTTTTTTATACAGGGTATGCCATATAACGAGGTAATACGTTGGTATCAATAACCGCTTTACGCTGAAGAAAGCTTGCGCCATTTTCAATGAGTACGATGTCTTCGTAACGCCCAACACATAGGATTTCAGTCGTTTCAACAAGGTTCTGGGTATAAAAAACAGAGAAGTTAAAGTTAGCTTGGTAACGATTGTTGCCTAAATTTTCTATAGAGGTTAACTGAGTCATATGTCTTGTTTGGTAATGCTCAGTTGAGTCCTCTTGGATAACAGTAACCTGGGTTACTCTATCTTGTAAACGCTCATATTTATCATCGAGCATAAAAGCGATAGGAAAACCGTTCGTTTCATTTTCATTTGAAATAAGTGTATAAGTGCCTTGTTTATTAAAACAAGCCAACCATTTATTCATGTCTAATTTGTCGAGCGCACAAATATAGTCCCTATTTAAGTTCTCGATACTAAAAATTACGTTAGGTTCAATCTCACTCATGATTCTGCCCTCTTAAAGCCCATTAGTTTTCTATAGTGTTCCCAGCGAGGTAGGTTTCCAGATTCATCATTTTGCCCAACCTGAAGATCAAGTTGGTACTCATCTTTAACGCCTTTCTGGAAAATAGCCATGCCTGGTGTTTTGTTGCCTTTATCAATTCGAGAGAAAATAGAGGCATCTTCCATACTTATTAAACCGCAAGGGCCGAGTAGGTTGCTTGATTGGCGAATTCTATGTGCAATCATTTCATCGTCATCATCTTCATGAGTGAAATAGGCATAATGGACTTCAATGCCTTTAGGGCCTTTAGGAAATGCATATCGAATGTTCAGCATATCCATATGTTTTGAATAAACCGTTAGTGGGAATTGCATCTGCACAATGGATCCGGTACTCGTTTCGGTGCCTTTAAAATCAAGTATAGATGCATCTTCTAATGCTGTAATGTCGTCAGGGATTTTAAGCTCAGACTCAAAAGATAAATGGCCATTTTCAGTTACATTTTGAACACCTTTTCCACCTTGCCAATTAAGCATTTTAAACGCCAAATGTAGCAATGGAGCATGATAACCATCATTATCGCAATATGCTTTCCAGTTGCAGTCATAATGAACTTTTTGATAGCCGGCAAATTTTAATCGGCCGTCACCACCAAGAATACGGCTGAGAGGCTCATAGAAATCTTCCCCTAGGTATTCTTTAAGCGGTGCAACAGTATCGCTCATTGTAATGAAATATAAGCCACAAAACTCTTCCGTACGGAAGGTGGGTAAGCTAAAGTTCTTTTTGTCAAAATCAGGCGTAAATTCACGACTGTTTGGACAACCGACTAATTCACCCTCAGGGCTGAATAACCAACGATGATAAGGGCATTCAAATTCTGTTTTATTTCCTAAGCTTTCGGTAACAAGGGTTGTGCCCCGATGAGTACATGAGTTTTGAAAAATACGAATCTTATTATCTTCACCACGCACGGCAAAAATAGGAATCTCACCAAGGTCGGAGGCTTTGTAGTCTCCAATATTTGGAATTTCACTTTGGTGTACGACTGGGTGCCACTCCTCGCCATAAAATATTTTTTCAAGCTCAATGGGCCATAAGTCGGCACGTTCAAATACCTCTTTGGGTACTTCGTTATATTTAGCTGGCCACTCTAGGGTAGCCCTGTTATCGGGTGTTTGTGACATATTTCCTCCAAGAAATGTACGTGAAAAAATACTATATATAGTTTTGAATGCCTGACCAATAACTATTGGGCGGAAACTTGATATAAGTCACTTGAGTGATGTTAGCGAGCAGAAGAGTTGGCTAGTTGTTCTAGTTTTTTGTTATCTAAAATTTGAATACTACGACCTTCTTTTTCAATGCAGCCAGTTTCAATCAGTTTAGAAAAAGATCGGCTCACGGTCTCAACAGCAAGGCCTAAATGGCTTGCAATATCTTGCCGTGTCATCGGTAATTGGAATGAAGTGGTTTGTAAATTAGAGGAGAGTAAACGGCGATGATGGAACAATAAAAAAGCAGCAAGTCGCGAAGAAGCTGCTTGAAGAGAGATAATATTTTGCACTTGGCTCATGGATGCTAAGGCTGTGCTATATAGCTTGACTGAGAAGTCAGATAAAGTCGGAAATTCTTTCCGTATATTACGCAGAAGAGGGTAGTCTATTTTGCAGGCTAAGCTTGGTTCGAGTGCTTTTGAGCTATTAAGGGTCATACCAATGCCGACGCTATCTAAGCCAATGACTTCCCCTGGTAAAAAAAAGTTATGCACATGTTCGGTGCCATGAGCAGAGACCATTTGGGTTTTAAATGAGCCGGTTTTTACGACGTACAAATAATTTGTTTTAGTGTGTTGTACAAATAAAGAGTCGCCAGTATTGTATGGAATATTGGTTTGGACAATATTTTCAAACCGGAATAGTTTTTTAGCAGGCATGCCTGATGGCACACACCTTTTTGCTAGGGTACACTCGGAACAGTTTGAGGCGACTTTATTTTTTGTCATGTTGAATTTTTTTATGCTAGCCACTTACGGTTACTGTAAACTAAAAATTAGTGCTGTCAACGTTGTATTATTGAAGCAAAAAAAAGCCCTAGTATAATATATACTAGGGCTTTTTACTTTTAGCTGAGGGCTATAAATCCATCAGTTCTCGATAACCTTTCCAGAGCCCACGAATTAAACCTTCTGTCACTAGATGATCATCTCCTTTTGCTTCATCACCAGCCATACGGATAACATTTGTAAATTCACCATCTCTGATAATGGCATTTTGACACAACTCTGTTGACTCACCGTCTTCCATTGAAATAAGCCCAGCAGGACCAATCAGGTTAAACTGCTTTAAACGAATATTCCTAAGTTCTTCGGTATCGTCTTTATAGCCAAAGTAGGTCCAGACCAACTCAAATTCATCCTTACCTTTGGGTAAAATCTGACGAAAAGCGAGTGTGTTTTGAATTTGTTGAACAACCAACGAAGGAAATAACGACAAGATAACTAAAGTCACACCATCTTCGAATTCTTGTTTGCCAGCCAATAAAGACATATCTTGAAGCTCATATTCGCCAGTTTGAAGCGTTCTAAGCTTATCCTTCTTCATATCATCAAGCGCAGCCTCATCTTCGGTGCCACCACTTGCCCATAGAACTGAATGGTAGTCGTTGTTGGCAATAGACTCACCTTTTTGTGAAGAGCGATACAAACCAAAGGTGGCGTGAAATAAATGCAATAAACTCGCGTGATAGGGGTCTTTGGTGTTTTCTGAGTAGAACTTCCAATTCCCTTTAATATATTGCCGAGTTGTACCGAGTATTTCAACCGGCTTATTTAAGATTCGGCGCATATGGTGGCTGACATCTTCACCCATATATTCTTCAATATCTGGGGTATCATCGCTAAAGGTACCAAAAACAGCACCATGATAATTGACGACACGAACTTTGCGTAAGCTGTGTTGTTTTTTATCAAAGTCTTTTGGCATACCACCCTTGCCAGCTAACCCGCGCTGAAACGGTACGCCATGAAGGTCGCCTTTTGCATCATAAGCCCACTGGTGATAAACACAGGTGTACGCACCATCTTCAGATTTACCATGACGTTCACGGCAAATCTCGGCGCCACGGTGAGCACAACGGTTAACCCAAGCATAAATTTCATCATCTTGTCCACGAGTGACCACCACAGGGGTGTCGCCAATATAGGTTGATTTGAAGCTTCCCTTTTCTGGTATTTCTGCTTCAGAGGCTAAAAAATTCCATGTTGGACCATTGTAGATCCTTGCCTGTTCCAAGTCGTAGACCTCTTGATCATTGAAAACGGAATAAGGCACCGAAGTATAGTTTTCATCAGCAGACCATTTTAAGTGTGGAGGTGTTATTGCATTCATTATCTTTCTCCTTAAACAGGGATGACCATTAACGTTGTGATTCGGTGAGTATCGTAAATAGCGCTGCGCTTTTTAAACTTAAGCACACCTTTATCGCGAACAACCTCATCGACATAACGGCCTATGTTATAAACCGTGCTTTCACCGTCATTGCAGGTTTTAAAAACAGCGTAATTTGACTGTACATGGAACGTCTCGCCGTCGTCTGTTTTGATGACAGGATTACTAATAATGTGGCGATACCACTGAACTTGGTACACATTGGCATGACGTAAGGCGGTAATACGGTCTTCTAACATGCCTCGACTATCACACCACATTACTGCCGTAGGTAGGCCCACTTCATGGTTTTCTCTTGGAATAACCTGGTATAGGCATTCGTCAGTAAAAAATTCAGGCCAGCGCTCTAAGTCATCATCGTCGATACATTGGACGTAGGCGTTTAAAAGATCTTCTACTTCGTTTTTTAGTTCAAGAGTTAAGCTGCTGTTTGCCATGTGGCCTCCTCGTTTATTTTGTAGGGTAGAAAAGAATGTGGTTGAGTATACGGGTGTCACTCTATAAGAAAATGATTATGGTCAAAAAAAGTCTCTTTATGCAAATTAAAGAGACTTTTTTTGTAAGTGCTTGAAGTTGACTTTACTGATGCTTAGGAGCGGTTATCCACCAAAACCATTTTAGAAATGAGAGATTGGATATCGATGTTAACGTTATTGTCTATTAAGGCAGATACTCGATTAATAGTGCAGACGACAGAACCTTGTCTGCTATGTAGATAAAAGGCATCTAATGGGTAGACAACAGATGGGTCATCTACTGCGCGGTGGTAGCTGAGTTGGCTGATACCCATAACGCCAAGGCCACCGGCTTCTGAGTGAGCCATCAGCCTTTCGGCGCGATCTTCAGAAATATCTCCAATATATTCAGTTAAAAAAGGAGGTGTTATAGCGCCTTTGCCAGGAACAGTTTCACGCCAACGGACGGCACCAATGACGCCATCAATGTCTAATAGGGAGCTAAAAGGGAATGGTTCAGACATAAAGTTTTCCTCAAAGTTTGTTTGTAATTTTGTCATATGTAGTTAATAGAGGTTAGCGCACGAGCTTGGATAAACGCAACAGATTATTGAGCTTTTATCATTTGTTACGTTAAATTTAAAATTTGAAATGATTCAGGTCAAGAACAAAGCATTTTTTTTGAGAATAATGTTATGCTAATATTCAAAAAAATAATTTAGTTTTAACGTTAAACCGCAGGAGAAAGTTAGATAATGAATAAGAAACCAATTGTAGCCACGATGATAGGCGACCCAGCGGGAATTGGGCCAGAGGTAGTTGCTAAAGCTTGGGCAAGTGGTGAAGTTCATCAATATTGTCAGCCTGTTTTAGTCGGTAGTGCTGAAGTAATGCAGGATGTCGTCGATGAAAACAAGTTGCCGCTTAAAGTAAATAAGATTCAATCGGTGGACGATAAGACAAGCGATCCTAGCATTATAGATATTTTGGATTCTGGGAAATTTGATATGGGAAACTATGTCAAAGGTCAGGATAATACATCTTGCGGTCAAATTAGTGCGGATTGGTTAGAGGAGATGGATCAGTTGGCCTTGTCGGGTGCAGTAGACGCGACCGTTATGGCGCCGATCAGCTCAGTTTCCATGAAAATGGCTGATGTGTTGGATAAAATTATTGAAATAGAGCCGGGCCATAGTTATTTGTTTTTAATTAGTGGGCCATTAAGGGTTATGCACTTAACAGACCATATTCCTTTACGCGATGTTTGTACGCTCATAAATAAGGACTTGGTGGCGAGTGCGATTGAAAAACTTAATGGATCATTAATTGAGTGGGGTATTGCTAATCCGCGAATCGTTGTTGCTGGGCTGAATCCACATGCGAGTGGCATGGAAGAAGATAATGAAATTAGACCAGGTGTTGAGCAAGCAAAAGCGCTGGGTATTAATGTTGAAGGCCCAATGCCGCCAGACTCTGTTTTCAGGCAATGTATAGAAGACAAATATGATGTTGTATTGGCGATGTTTCATGACCAAGGGCATATCGCGGTTAAAACATGGGGGTTCTCAGGTAATTGTGCTCTAATTATGGGCCCTCCTTATCTTCATATGTCAGTAGCGCACGGGACGGCTTACGATCTCGTTGGAACCGGTAAGGCAGACCATACGATGATGTTAGAGGCGATTAAGTTAACGGGTAACTTAGCCGCAGGTAATGGTTTTTTTAGTGAATAATAATAATAAAAGTTAATTAAATCATTCCTCTCTGTTTGTCTGGTGTGGCGGTTTGAGAGGAGTTTAAAAGCTTTCCTAGTTGAAATGTATTCCACAGGAAGGCTTCTTGATTGAACAATAGGAGAAAATTTAATGAGTGCTCAAGAAATAGTTAATAAAATCGATGTAAATGGCAATCATTCGCCTTTTGCTGTCTATTTAGATGAAGATGTATTTGAGTTGGAGCAGGAGACTTTATATCGAGGAAAGGTATGGTCGTATATTGGGCTAGATGCTGAAGTTCCCAATGCAGGCGACTATAAAACAACCTTTGTTGGGGATACTCCAATTGTGCTTACGCGGGGCGAGGACGGCAGTCTTAATGCCTGGGTAAATCGTTGCGCTCATAAAGGTGCGGTGGTTTGTCGTGAGCGTCATGGGCACTCTGAAGATGGCGCATTTACCTGTGTTTATCATCAATGGGCTTATGATGCTAAAGGTAATTTAAAAGGCGTTCCTTTTAGGCGCGGAATGAAGGGTCAGGGTGGTTATGCAAAAGACTTTGATATGAAAGATTATGGTTTGCAAACATTGCGTGTTCAGACGGTTGCGCAAATGGTGTTTGCAACTTTTGACCCAGAAACACCCGATTTAGAAGAGTTTCTTGGTGAAAAAATGTGTGCCAATATTAAGCGTATTATGCACAAGCCGCTTAAAATAATTGGGCATACTCGCCAATTTATGAAAGGTAACTGGAAGGCATATGCTGAAAATAGCCGCGACAGCTACCATGGTGCCTTATTGCATTTATTTTACCCAACATTTGGCATTTATCGACAGGGGCAGATTAGTGAAGGAATAACCGATGAAGTCGGTTGTCATAACTATTTTAATGTTTCAGCGCCGCCTAAAGATGACCTCGATTATAAAGACTATGCGGATGAAGCAAATAGAGAAATGCAAGGGCCGCACCAGCTACAAGATACGCGCGTTTTAAATTTTATTCCTGAGCGAGATGATAACGTTGCTTTAAGCATTCAATCGCTTTTTCCTAGCGTGGTGTTGCAGCAAATTCAAAATACATTAGCAGCTCGTCAAGTATTACCTAAAAGTACTAACGAGACAGAGTTGGTGTGGACTTTTTTTGGTTATGAGGATGATGATGCTGCTATGGATGAGCATCGGTTACGCAATATCAATCTAGTTGGGCCTGCAGGTTTAATCTCAATGGAGGATGGTGAGGCTGTTGAGTTGGTTCAAAACGGCGTCCACCGTGATGGAGAGTTGCGTTCATTTATTGAAATGGGTGGCAATGATGTTGAAGATTACACCAGTCCGATGGGGATGGATGAAAATGCCGTACGTGGTTTTTGGAAAGGCTATCGAGCAGTAATGGCTAAAGACTAATTTAAGAGAAAGGGTAGAGGACATGATAGATATGGATAAACTGGTTGATACAAAAGAATCAACACAGTCAAAAAAAGTTTTTTGGGACCAAGAGGTCTATGATCAAGAAATAAAAAATATTTTTGGGCGTAGTTGGTTGTTCTTAACGCATGAATGTATGCTGGAAAAGAAGGGTGACTTTATTACCACCAAAATGGCTGAGGACTCTGTGATTGTTACTCGTCACACAGACGGTTCATTAAAAGCATTTGTTAATTCGTGTACGCATAGAGGGAATAGCGTTTGTACGGCAGACAGTGGTAATACGAAATCATTTGTGTGTAACTATCATGGCTGGGTGTTTGGAACCGATGGAAAATTAGTGGATGTACCATTAAGAGAAAAATGTTACCACGATGAGTTGGATAGAGACTCGTTAGGTCTAAAAACCATCAGAGTTGAGAGCTATCGAGGTTTTGTTTTTGGTTGCTTTGATGAGACAGCCCCTAGTTTAGAAGATTTTCTAGGTGATTGGGGTTGGTACTTAGATACATGGATGGTAGGTGCTGGCGAAGGGGCCGAATTGGTTGGCCCGCCGATGAAGTCTATTCTTAAATGTAATTGGAAAGTGCCAACAGAGAACTTTGTGGGCGATGGGTATCATGTTGGCTGGACGCATGCATCTGCCTTAAACGTACTCGGTGGAGAGCTAGGTGGGTTAGCTGGAAACCAAGCAGAGATGCCGTTTGATGAACTAGGTATCCAAGTTACCACACGACATGGGCATGGTTTTGGTGTCATCGATAACGCAGCTATTGGGATTCATGCTAAAAGAGATGAATATGCTAAGTACATGGAAGACACTATACCTAAGGTAGCAGAGAAACTTGGTGAGCCAAGAGCCAAGTTATTTAATGGTCACTGGAATTGTACAACTTTCCCAAATTGTTCATTTTTATATGGAACGAATATCTTTAAAGTTTGGCACCCACGTGGGCCACATGAGATTGAAGTATGGTCTTGGGTCATTGTGCATAAAGACCTGAGTGATGAAGGCAAAAGGGAGGTTGTTAAGCAGGCAGCTAGGAGTTTTGGTACAGCGGGCACGTTAGAGAGTGATGATGGTGATAATATGGTGCAATCAACACATAGTAATAGAGGCACATATACACGGGAAGGAACGATGAATTCGACTATGGGTCAAGGGTATGAAGGTGAACACCCAGACTACCCGGGTATTGTTGGTTCTAGCTTTATTGGGGAAACATCTTACCGTGGGTTTTATCGTTTTTACCAAGAAATGATGTCAGCAGACAGTTGGGATGAGATACGTGCTAACGATGAGCATTGGGCTGACTGTTTTCCAAATAAGGATTATTGGAAAGACCGTTTAGCGGCAAAAGCTGCGCAGGCTGAGGGAGAATAAGATGCATAATACAGAAGCGAAAGAACGTGTATCTGCACAGTTACATTACGAATTATCCCAGCACTATTATCAAGAAGCGACTTTACTACAAGATGCAGAGTTTTCGACTTGGATTGAGACTTTTGTTGCTAAAGATTTGCATTACTGGATGCCAGTGACAGAGCGCCGTTATGCTAAAGATAAGCGCCCTGAACCCACACCATATGACATGGCAATATACAATGATGATTATGATGAAGTAAAGGATCGAGTGGCGCGCTTGCTAACAGGAGCAGTGTGGATGGAAGATCCACGGTCGACGGTTCGTTATCTGATCACTAATATTGAAGCGTTTCATACCGATAAAGATGATGAGTTTGTGGTGCGTAGTAACTTTGCGGTATATCGGCATAGAGGCCAATTAGAACACTCTGAGCATGTTGGATGTCGTCAAGATTTAATACGCAAAGTGGGTGATGGTTTTCAATTAGCACGTCGTAAAGTGTCTTTAGATGCGAGAGTAACAGAGGATAAAAATTTATATATATTCTTCTGATCAATAAGTTGTAAATTTAAAATTAAATAAAGAGGATTTAACAAATGGGACAAGTAACAGAATTAGGTTATATGGGGTTTAACGTCACGGATTTAGACGCTTGGCGTGAGTATGCAACAAAGTGTGTTGGTTTAGAGATTGAAGAAGGTGATCGTGATGATCGTTTTTACTTAAGAATGGATAATCAACACCACCGTTTTGTTATTCATCAATCTGATGAAGATGATTTGGCTTATGCTGGCTGGCGCGTGAAGGGTTTTGAAGAATTTAAAGCGATTCAGCAGCACTTAAAAGATAATGGCGTTGATTTTCGTGTCGCATCTGAAGAAGAATGTGAAGAACGTTTTGTATTAGGTCTGCTTAAATTAGAAGATCCGTCTGGAAACCCAACAGAAATTTTCTATAGTCCTCAAATGGATGTAATGAAGCCTTTTCACCCAGGTCGCCCTATGTATGGAAAATTCCTGACAGGTGATCAAGGTATAGGTCATTTTATTATTCGTTCGATGGATGATGAAGCGATGTATGCATTTTATTCAATGTTAGGTCTTGTTGGGTCGGTGGAGTATAAAATTAAATTACCGAATGGCATGATCGCAAAACCTTACTTTATGCATTGTAACGATCGTCAGCATTCATTGGCGTTTGGACTGGGCCCAATGGAGAAAAGAATCAATCACCTCATGCTTGAGTATACAGAGTTAGATGATTTAGGGCTAGCTCACGATACAGCACGTCGAGAGGGTATTGATGTGGCAATGCAGCTTGGAAAGCATTCGAATGACCAGGCGTATACATTCTATTTTGCGACACCATCAGGGTGGTTGCTCGAGCTAGGTCACGGCGCTCGTGAAGCGATGAGAGATCAAGAGCACTACACAGGTGATATTTTTGGCCACAAACCGGAAGCAACAGGTTATGGGATGAATATTGATATTTAAGTAATATGCTTTAGCAAAAAGGGCGCTTTTTAGCGCCCTTTTTGTTGCTCATATAGAATTAAGCTCTCTACTAGGTTGTCATTAATTGAAAGCAAGGATGCTAAGTATCATGGGTGGTTTAATAAGGTGTCGCAGATACGCTGAAAAGCGGGTGTTAGCATTTCTCGATACTTTTCATCAATTTCTACATCTTTCATGGCCTGCTGCATACAGTGCATCCAAGCGTCAGATGCCTGTTGGTCAATTTTAAATGGCTTATGCTGTTTAGTAATACATGGGCTGCCGTGTTTAGCGACAAATAAAGGCGGACCACCTAACCAACCAGAAAGGTATTCAAATAAACCATGCCGAATAGCTGATAAGTCTTCTTTATGCATGGCTCGAATAGTTTTTGCCTCTTCGTCAGAGTCCATAATGTCGTAAAATCGGTTAACAAGTTTACGGACACCCTCTTCACCGCCAATCCAGTCGTACATAGTTGTTTGTTGTTCGGTCGCTTGATTTGTATCAGTCATTACTTATTCCAAAGGGTTTTTAATGTGGTTACTGTCGCATGATGCGTGAAGATTAACCATGACTCAAATCAAGTTTTAACAAGATTTGGGCTAAGTGATGATATTGTTATTTTAGTGGTTTGATACTAGAGTAGTAAGGCTATCAACATATAAAAAAAAAGAGGAGCAAAGCTTGAAATACAACACAATTCCAATGCCTGATGATAAAGGCTATTTTGGCGAATACGGTGGGCAAGTTATCCCGCCTGATCTCGTTACCATCATGGATGAAATCAAGGATGCATACTTAGATATTTCTAAGTCAAAGTCTTTTAAAGATGAGTTAAATGATTTATATGTTCACTATGTTGGTCGGCCAAGCCCTATTTTTTATGCGAAGCGATTAACAGAAAAGTTAGGTGGTGCCAAAATTTTTCTAAAAAGAGAGGATCTAAACCATACGGGGGCACACAAGATAAATCATTGTCTCGGGGAGGCATTGTTAGCAAAGCACATGGGTAAAACCAAAGTGATAGCGGAAACGGGCGCAGGCCAACATGGCGTTGCACTAGCAACAGCTTGTGCGTTAGTGGGCATTGATTGCGAGATACACATGGGTGAGGTGGATATTGCAAAAGAGCATCCGAATGTCACTAAAATGAAAATACTGGGTTGTACGTTGATACCGGTGACTCGAGGAACTAGGACGCTGAAAGATGCAGTTGACAGTGCGTTTGAAGAATACCTAAAAGACCCTGTTAACTTCATTTATGCCATAGGTTCAGTCGTAGGGCCACATCCTTTCCCAATGATGGTTCGCGACTTCCAGAGTATTATTGGTAAAGAAGCACGAGCACAGTTTCTTGAAGAACAAGAATGCTTGCCAGATGTGATTACCGCTTGTGTTGGCGGTGGGTCAAATGCGATGGGTTTATTTACAGCGTTTTTAGACGATGAGGAAGTCAAAATCGTCGGTGTCGAGCCAGCAGGTCGGGGGCTGGATACAGATCAGCACGCCGCAACCATGAGCAAAGGAATAAAAGGAGCTCTTCATGGTTTTGAATGCTACAACTTACAAGATGAGTCTGGAGAAACATTACCTGTTTATTCAATTGCTTCAGGCTTAGACTATCCAGGGGTTGGTCCTCAGCACTGTCTATTGAAAGATTTAGGTCGTGTGGAGTATGTAGCGGTAGATGATGATGACTGTGTTGACGCTTTTATGACACTTTCACGCGTGGAAGGGATAATTCCGGCATTAGAAAGTGCGCATGCGGTAGCTTATGCGATGAAAATTGCAGGCAACATGGCCGCTGATCAATCTATATTGGTTAACTTATCGGGGCGTGGTGACAAGGATGCAGATTTTATTGCTGATAAGTTGGGGCTGTAGTGTTCTTTCTTATTAATTGAGTCAAAGAAGTTAAGCAGCTAACGACATGAATCTGCTTTATTCTTGCTAAAGACAATAAGCTTGCAGGCTGCTGAGAGTAGTGTTTTGCTAGATAGGGCAAATTTAATAAGGGAGTTCCAGAGCATTGCAAAGGTAGTCCATGAGGTCATTCGCCACTTCAAAACGATGATGAATTGTTCTGACCAAGTTAGGTGATAAGATTTCATCACGACTTAATGGATGGAGAGCAATAAAGTCTTTACGTTTTAAATCATCAATCATAGGGTGGTCTTTTGCATAACCACGAGGGTAGGTTTTTAAACAATCCCCTGACAGCGCATAATAGCGCTGGAAAGTTTTATGGCGAGTGATTGTTTTCCAAGCATTAGGGTTGTCACTAATCATTTCTCTAATTTTGCTTAACGCTTTACTATCAGGGCGCCAAATCCCCGCACCCACAAAGCATTCTTCGGGAGAAATGTGTAGATAGAACCCAGGCGCATGTACATCTTTGCCAGCAAGATGTCTAAACTGAATGCCGATATTGGTTTTATACGGCGTTTTATCGTTGCTAAAGCGGGCATCCCGATAGATGCGCATGAGTGAGCCGCCAGTTTTTTTCGCCACCGCAGTAAAGCTTGGCGATAATGATTTAATATTCGGCTCCATGGCTTCAATGAACGCCAGTGCGGGTGAGCGTACAGCCTCTTCATACAGTGTTTTACGCTCGTTAAACCAGGGCCTGTTATTGTTAACGGATAGTTTTTGTAAGAAATCGAAGGTTTTTGGGCTAAAAAAAGATGTGTTCATTGAATTTAGTCACCTAAAGTTGATTTAAAACACGACTTGTTTGTTTGTGTTGAATATAATAACCTCTAATATTAATTATAGATTTTAGAGTAAAGAGGGGATGCATGACCAGTTATAACGTAAAAATAAATGAGCAAGAGGTCGAGTTTAAATGTGAGGAAGGCGACACAATTTTGCGTGCAGCATTGCGCGCTGGTGTAGGCGTGCCTTACGAATGTAACTCAGGCGGTTGTGGTGCTTGTAAAGTTGAAGTGTTAAGCGGTGAAGTCGACGATATTTGGGAAGGTGCGCCTGGGCTTTCTCCCCGTGATATTAAAAAGGGCCGTAAATTAAGCTGCCAGTGTATTCCGACAGAAGATTGCGAAATAAAAGTACGTTTAAATCCCGAGGCTGTACCTATTCATAAGCCAGTTAAGTCAGCGGCGGTTTTATTTGAAATAAATAAACTCACCGATGACATGGCAGAGTTCTGCTTCAAAACTGAACATGCGGCTCATTTTAAGGCGGGGCAATTTGCTTTATTAGACTTTCCTGGTATTACTGGTTCGCGTGGTTATTCAATGTGTAATCTGCCTAATGAAGAAGGCGAGTGGCGTTTTATTATTAAAAAAATGCCAGGTGGTAACGCAACAACGGCCTTATTTGAAGATTATGAAGTAGGCGCTGAGATTGTGATCGATGGGCCATACGGCTTGGCGTATTTAAAGCCAGAAATTCCTAGAGACATTGTTTGTGTGGGCGGTGGTTCAGGTCTATCTCCTGAAATGTCTATCATTAAAGCGGCCGCGAAAGATGATCGCTTGAGCGATAGAAATATTTACTTGTTCTACGGAGGCCGTACACCAAAAGATATTTGCCCACCAGCTTTAATAGAAGCTGACGCTGATTTGAAAGGCCGAATTAAGAACTTTAATGCGGTGTCAGATGTAGAAGCTGCAGAAGCAGCAGGTTGGGATGGTGATGTTGGATTCATCCATGAGTTATTAGGAAAAACATTAGGAGATAAGTTGCCAGAGCACGAGTTTTATTTCTGTGGGCCGCCTCCAATGACAGACGCTTTAACGCGTATGTTGGTAACGGAATACAAAGTTCCGCTTGAGCAAATTAACTACGATCGTTTTTATTAAGCCTTAAGTAGAGTAAAGTAAACGACAGTCACTTTTCGTCAAGCTACGATGTTATGGTTTTTGACGATAGAGTGAATTTTTATCAATATTATTAAAGAGTTAAAATTATGAGCAATGTAATATTATGTAAAACGGATGAGGTTAAAGACGAAGCGCCAGTAGCGGTTACGCCGGATGGTTTTCCAGCATTAGCGGTCTATGTATTTGAAGGTGAGTATTATGTCACTGACAACTTGTGTACGCATGGTATGGCGATGTTGACGGACGGTTACCAAGATGGTGATGAAGTAGAGTGCCCATTCCATGGCGGTGCGTTTTCTATTAAGACAGGCGAGGCAACTTCATTCCCTTGTCAAATACCGGTTAAAACATATCCTGTTACGATTGAAGATGGTAATGTTTGTATTCCTGCTGCGAGTAACTAGGAATTAATGGGATGAATGAGTCTATAGATTTTTATTTTGACATGATGAGTCCATTTAGTTATTTGGCTCATACCCAATTACCTGATTTGGCGAGAAAATATGGCTTAACCGTCAATTACTTGCCTATGAGTATACCGCCAGCAAAAATTGCAGCAGGTAATTACGGGCCTTCAAATCGTGAAGTGCCTGCTAAAATAAATGTTATGTTGGCGGATATAAAGCGTTGGGCGGCGCATTACGATGTTCCGTTTACGTTTCCAAAAAACCTTGAAGTTGAGCCTTGGAATGTTGGCGTTTTATATGCTAATGATAAGGGTCAAGCAGAAGCGTATGTGGATGCAGCCTATGCAAAGATTTGGGCAGATGGTTGTGATCCCTCAGATATGGCTGAGCTATCGCAAGTTGCTGAAAAAATGGGTTGGAACGCAGGTGAGTTTATCGATTATGTGCAGTCAAATGAAGGGCAAACTCGTTTCCGTAAGGCTTGTGTAGAGGCGCATAAAGCAGGTGTTTTTGGTGCGCCTATTATGATGCTAGATGACCAAGCTTGGTGGGGTAATGATCGCTTTATGTTTATTGAAGAATACCTTAAAGGCCGTAAAAGTTAGGTTAAATTCTTCTGCATTTTAATATGTGTTATACCTGCTTCTTGAAATGGCTTCCCAATAATTTGGAAGCCATTTTTTTTGTAAAATTCAACTGCGCTTTGTTGCGCATGGCAAATTAATTGCTCGATTCCAAGTGAGTCAGCAAGCTTTGTAATTTGTTTTAGTAGTTCTGCTCCCAGCCCTTGTTGACGATATTGCTTTAGAACGGCCATTCTGCCAAATTTACCATTAGGTGCTAACCGCGCAGTTGCAATGGCTGTGCTGTCGTCATTAAAAATAACGACGTGCAAAAAAAGCTCATCCTGTGAGTCTAACTCTAAGTGTCGAGGAACGCCCTGTTCTTCAACAAAAACAGCTAGTCGAATAGACTTGGAATACTTTCCTAAATCAGCCCAAGAGCCTGTTTTTATCGATGAGTTTATCACTAGGGTATAGCGACTTCAGTCAGTAATATCGTGGATAAGAGCTGCTCTGACGGAGCGTTGTTTTGTAAAGTTAGTCTGTGGTCTGTAATAGAGGGCAGTACGGCTTGAATATCCTCGGGGTAAACACTGGTGCGGTTATCGATTAAAGCCCATGCTTTGGCCGCCTGAATTAAGGCGATGCCTGCCCGTGGCGATAAGCCTTGAGAGAACAAAGGGGATGTCCGTGAGAATTCTAACAGGGCTTGTACATAGTTGATTAATGGTTCAGCTGTATGCACAGTCATTACTTGCTGCTGGAGAGCAATAAGCTGGGCAGCGTCGATAGCTGTTTTGCAAGTGTCGAGTTTTAAACGCGTGTTCTCGCCGTTTAGTAATTGTTTTTCAGCGACCGCATCTGGGTAGCCAATGGACAGGCGCATTAGAAATCGATCTAACTGGGATTCGGGTAATGGAAAAGTACCAATTTGATGGCCAGGGTTTTGTGTTGCAATCACAATAAATGGATTGCTCATTGGATAGGTTTTTTTCTCTATGGTGACCTGTCGTTCCTCCATCGCTTCTAGCAATGCGCTTTGTGTTTTTGGGGTTGCGCGGTTAATTTCATCTGCCAGTATAAAGTCAGAAAAAATGGGCCCAGGATGGAACTCGAAACGACTGTTATTCTTGTCAAATACACTGGAACCGATAATGTCGGCTGGCAATAAATCGCTGGTAAATTGAATACGTTGGAATTTTAGCCCAAACAATATAGCGAAGGCATGAGCAAGTGTTGTTTTGCCAACACCGGGTACATCTTCTATTAAAAGGTGTCCATTTGCTAGCACGCAGCTTAGTGCTAATTTAATGGTTTTCTCTTTACCTAAAATGATGCCGTTGGCTTGTTCTAAAAATGCAGGAATAAGTGAGTTCATAGGGCCTCGAAGCAGTTTAGGTTGAAGGGATAATAAGATTATTCTAGCAAATAGAATTTACCAGTGGGTTGAACGCGACAACTAATAGTGTTGAATAATGTTAAAATCAACGGCTTACCAATAAAAGCTATAGTTATGCAATATCCAAATTATTTTGACGTTATCGTGGTCGGTGGCGGACACGCAGGTACAGAGGCAGCTTTAGCGGCGGCGCGTACAGGCGTTAAGACTTTGTTGCTCACTCAAAACATTGAAACCTTGGGGCAGATGAGCTGTAACCCGGCAATTGGTGGTATTGGTAAAGGCCACTTAGTAAAGGAGATTGATGCGCTCGGTGGGATTATGGCGAAAGCGACCGATAAGGCAGGCATTCAGTTCCGTATATTGAACTCAAGTAAAGGCCCAGCTGTACGTGCAACACGGGCCCAAGCAGATCGTCTACTGTATAAACATGCAGTTAGAGAAACCTTAGAAAACCAAGAAAATTTAAGTTTGTTTCAGCAAACCGTGTCGGACCTTATTGTAGAGAATGGCTGTGTTAAAGGTGTGGTCACTCAAATGGGCCTTAAGTTTGTTGCTTCAACCGTTGTATTAACGGTTGGAACATTTCTAGGTGGGAGAATTCATATCGGCCTTGAAAATTATGAAGGAGGCCGTGCGGGCGATGCGCCATCAAATGCATTGTCTAAAAGATTACGTGCCCTGCCTTTTAATGTCGATAGATTAAAAACAGGCACGCCGCCAAGAATAGATGGGAGAAGTATTGATTTTAGCGTGATGAAAGAGCAACCGGGTGATACACCGTTACCGGTTTTTTCTTTTATGGGCTCGGTTGAGGATCATCCAGAACAAATATCTTGTTACATTACAAGAACAAACGAACAAGGGCATGACATTATTCGTTCAGGATTAGATCGCTCGCCTATGTATACCGGTGTTATTGAAGGGGTTGGCCCACGATATTGTCCGTCGATTGAAGATAAAGTGATGCGCTTTGCGGATAAAGATTCGCACCAAATATTTGTAGAGCCAGAAGGGCTAACAACAACAGAAGTGTACCCGAATGGTATTTCAACGAGTTTGCCATTTGATATTCAATATGCCTTCATTAAAACAATTAAAGGGTTTGAAAATGCACATATTGTGCGCCCAGGCTATGCCATTGAGTACGACTTTTTTGATCCAAGAGACTTGAAGTCATCCTTAGAAACGAAACATATGCCGGGGTTGTTCTTTGCTGGACAAATTAATGGGACGACAGGTTATGAAGAAGCGGCAGCGCAAGGGTTGATTGCTGGTTTAAATGCGGCACGGCAATCCCAAGCTCTAGAGGCGTGGTGTCCACGTAGGGATGAGGCTTATATTGGTGTAATGGTGGATGATTTAGTAACGAACGGCACGCTAGAACCTTACCGAATGTTTACGAGTAGAGCAGAGTACCGATTGTTACTTCGAGAAGATAATGCTGATTTGAGATTGACAGAGTTAGGCTACCAAATGGGCCTTGTGAGTGAAGCCCAATGGCAACAGTTTAGTGTAAAAAGAGAAGCGATAGAGGTGGAGCAGGCGCGTTTAAAGTCAACCTGGCTACAACCGAAAACGCCAGCCTCTAAAGACGCAGATAAATTTTTGAAAACACCGTTACAACGAGAAGCTAATTTATTGGATTTGCTACGCAGGCCTGAGGTGAAGTACACCCATATTGCTAATTTAACGGGAGTTGAGAGTGCGGTAGATGATAATTCGGTGCGTGATCAAGTAGAAGTTCAGGCTAAGTATGCAGGCTATATTGAGCGCCAGCAAACGGAAATTTCACGTGCATTACGTTATGAGGAATTTGCCCTGTCATCAACAATGAGTTATCAGCATGTTCCCGGTTTGTCGTCAGAGGTTATCGAAAAACTAGATAGGCATAAACCCGAAACATTAGGACAGGCAGGGAGAATACAAGGGGTAACACCGGCTGCTATCTCTTTGCTATTGGTGTATTTAAAGAAAAAAAGCGGGTAATCGTCATGTTTAATGAATCACATCTGAAGCAATTAGAGCAAGGCCTTGAAGACATGCATATTATGTTGCCGTTAGAGGCGAGAGAAAAGCTTATTGAGTTTCTCAGGATGATGGTGAAGTGGAATCGAGTTTATAATTTGTCGGCCATTAAAGAGCCAGAAGAAATGGTGAGCTTGCACTTACTAGATAGCTTGGCGGTGTTACCCTTTTTACACGGTAAGAGTTGTATTGATGTGGGGACTGGCGCTGGTTTGCCGGGTGTGCCCTTGGCAATAGCACGTACCGATATGCGGTTTGCTTTATTGGATAGTAACTCCAAAAAAACACGTTTTATTCAGCAGGCGTGTATTGAATTAGGTTTAGAGAATGTGCTGACTTTGCATGAGCGAGTTGAGGAGTATCGGCCAGAACAAAAATTTGATACGGTAACGGCTCGAGCATTTACGGCCATGCCAGATTTGTTATCGAAAACACGTCACCTATTAACAACTGGGGGGAAGCTTTTGGCAATGAAATCAAAAGAAACGGCTGCTCTTGAGAGTGATAATTTTCAGTTCGCTAGTGTGGAATCGCTGGTAATACCTAACCTCGATGCTACGCGGAATTTGGTTATTTATACGGCTGTATAGCTGAGCGCACTATAACAAAAGGAGAGTAGCTTAAGTGGCAAGAATAATAGCGGTTGCTAATCAAAAAGGTGGTGTGGGTAAAACGACAACCAGTGTTAATTTAGCAGCATCGATGGCTGAGTTGGGTCGACGAGTGTTGTTGGTTGATATGGACCCTCAAGGCAATGCCACAATGGGGAGCGGTGTTAATAAACAAGAGGTTGAATGGTCTTGCTACGATGTGTTGCTGGATGATTGTGACCCGTTTCTGGCCGTTGTTAGTTTGGACAGCATTAAGCATCATGTATTACCGAGTAATATGGACCTTGCCGGTGCTGAGGTGCACTTATTAGATGTTGCCTATCGTGAAAGCCGTTTAAAAAAAGCGCTATCTGGTTTATTAGCGGACTATGATTATGTTTTCATCGACTGCCCCCCATCAATGAATATGTTAACTATAAATGCACTTGTTGCTGCCGATAGTGTGTTAGTGCCAATGCAATGTGAGTATTTTGCCCTTGAGGGTTTATCGTCTTTGATGGATACCTTGAAGCAGGTACAAGAAAGTGTGAATAAAAAATTGGCATTAGAAGGCCTTTTAAGAACGATGTTTGATGGACGTAGCCGATTAACTCAGGATGTAAGCGAACAACTCATGACACATTTCTCCGATAGGGTATTTGACACGGTTGTACCACGAAATGTGAGGCTCGCTGAGGCACCGAGTTTTGGATTGCCTGCTATTCTTTATGATAAGAGCTCACGTGGCGCGCAAGCATATATGAGTTTAGCGCGTGAGCTTGATGAAAAATATGATCAGGATAAAAGATGGTAATAAAGAAAAGAGGCTTAGGTAGAGGCTTAGATGCGTTATTAAGTCAATCTACCGATAGTGGTGTTAAAAAAAATGTTAATAAGTTGCCGATAGACTTATTGCAACGAGGCAAGTACCAACCTAGAACTGAGTTTTCTCCTGATCAACTACAAGAGTTAGCTGATTCGATCAGCGCACAGGGAATTATTCAGCCAATTATTGTGCGCTCTGTTGGTGCTAATAATTATGAAATACTAGCGGGTGAGCGACGTTGGAGAGCAGCGCAATTGGCGGGTTTGCAAGAAGTTGACGTGGTCATAAACGACGTTGATGATCGTGCAGCAATAGCAATTTCCTTAATTGAAAACATTCAGCGAGAAGATCTTAATACGTTAGATGAGTCAGAAGCATTACAGCGTTTAATTGTTGAGTTTGATATGACTCATCAGCAAGCAGCAGATGCAGTAGGTCGCTCAAGAGCGGCAGTGAGTAACTTGTTGAGATTATTGGAGTTAGGGGGGGATGCTAAGGGGCTTCTTCGGACGGGACAGCTTGAAATGGGTCATGGCCGGGCGCTATTAGCTTTGAACGAACAGCAGCAAAAAGTAGCAGCAAGTAAAGTGGTGAGAAGGGGCTTATCTGTACGTGCAACGGAGGCGTTGGTTAAGCAGTTGCTAAAAAGTGGGGATGAGAAGGCTGCAGTACGAATAAAAGACCCTGATATTGAACGCTTGCAACAAAATATCTCAGAGAAACTAGGGGCGAAGGTGAGCATTAACCATACAAATAAAGGTGTCGGAAATATAGTAATTCAATACGCTTCGTTAGATGAGCTAGAAGGTGTGTTAGGGCATATCAAATAGGCTTGACTGTGCAGTGCAGCAAATTTATAATGGGCGGCTTGATTGGGTTGTTCTTGGTATGATCAGAGATGAATCCATTATTATTTATCACCAAGTTGTATTGGTTTTGATTGTTGCTGTGGTATCAGTTGTTTTGCTATCGGGGTATGAAGCATCAAAAGCTATATTGTTTGGGGGGGTTATATCGGTAACCGCATCGCTGGTGATGGCTTGCAGATTGAGTCAGGCAGTAAAAAAGAACCAGCGGGGAAGTTTGTATATTTATTTGGGCGCGCTTGAGCGGATATTAATCTCACTCACGCTTTTTGGTATAGGGCTTATGTGGTTAAAGTTAAGCGCGACTTATACAGTTGTGGGGCTAATTGCGGGCCAAATCGGATTTATGATTGGCGGATTTAGAGTAAAAGAATAAGAGAGAAGTTATGTCAGGCGAAAACCTAACATCATCAGAATATATTAAGCATCATCTTACCAATCTTACTTATGGGCAGCATCCAGACGGTAGCTGGGGAATTGCGCACGGCTCTGAAGCGGCTAAAGAAATGGGTTTTTGGGCATTAAATATTGATACCTTAGCCGTTTCGATTATTTTAGGATCGTTGTTTTTATATTTTTTCAAGAAAGCAGCAACCGCTCCAACAGTTGGCGTACCAAGTGGTCTGCAGAATTTCGTCGAAATGGTTGTGGAGTTTGTCGATGATAGTGTTAAAGACAGCTTTAACGGTAAAAACCCACTCATCGCACCGCTATCGTTGACCATTTTTGTTTGGATCGTGTTAATGAACGCAATGGACTTGGTGCCTGTGGATTATATTCCTCATCTAGGGCAATTAATTGGCATTCCATACCTTAAAGTAGTGCCAACAACCGACCCGAACATGACGTTTGCAATGGCTATTGGGGTGTTTTTCTTAATTGTTTTTTATAGCATTAAGGTTAAAGGGCCTGGTGGATTTTTTGCAGAATTGGCTTTTCATCCATTTCCTAAGTTCTTGATGCCATTTAATTTATTCTTGGAATTGGTTAGTTTGATTTCTAAGCCAATTTCATTAGCGCTACGTTTATTTGGAAATATGTATGCGGGTGAAATGATCTTTATTCTTATAGCGTTGTTGCCATTAGGTGCTCAGTGGGCTTTGTCTGTGCCATGGGCCATATTTCATATCTTAATCGTAATATTGCAAGCTTTTATATTCATGACACTTACTATCGTGTACCTCAGCATGGCACACGAAGAAAGTCATTAACAATTTATTAATTAGTAAACTCAACAGGAGAGAACAATGGAAGATTTAGGTTTAATTTATTTAGCAGGTGCATTATTAATGGGTATGGGTGCGATCGGTGCGGCTATTGGTATCGGCATGCTAGGTGGTCGTTTTATGGAAGGCGCGGCACGCCAACCAGAATTGATTCCTTTGCTACGTACACAGTTCTTTATCATTATGGGTCTTATTGATGCTGTCCCTATGATTGCTGTAGGTATCGCTATGTACATCTTATTTGCGGTTGTTGGTTAAGTTAGAAATAAACGAAGATTAACCCTAACGTAAGGTTTAATAATGAATATTAATGCAACCCTAATAGGTCAAACAATAGCGTTTTTTATATTTGTTTGGTTCTGCATGAAGTATGTATGGCCGCCATTGATGGCTGCTATGGAAGAGCGAAAAAATAAAATCGCTGAAGGTTTGGCGGCTGGTGAACGTGGTCAAAAAGAACATGAATTAGCAGAAAAGCGTGCTAAAGAAGTGTTACAAGAAGCCCATGCCGAAGCATCAGATATTATTAATCTAGCCAATGTACGTGCTGGTGAGATGGTAGAGGAAGCTAAAAGCAAGGCGACAGAAGAAGCAGCGAAAGTTAAGAAAGGTGCTGAAGCTGAAATTGAACAAGAGATTGCTAGTGCACGTGAAGTACTACGTGAACAAGTATCAATTTTGGCAGTTTCGGCAGCAGAACAAATCATTAAGAGTGAAATTGATGCGTCTAAGCACAAGGCAATTATTGATGATGTAAGCGGCAAACTGGGTGTAGCTTAATGGCTGAGGTAGCAGCGCTGGCAAGACCTTATGCAGAAGCTGTTTTTTTAATGGCTGAAGAAAAAGGGCAGCTTGATCAGTGGTCAGATATGTTGGGTTTTTTAAACCTAGTCATAGACAATGAGCAAGTTAAAAAGCTAACTGACAACCCTAAGTTATCAAAGGCTGATTTAGAAAACCTCATGTCTGATATTTGCAATGAGCAAATGGATGCGCAGGGTATCAACCTGGTAAAGCTGTTAATTAAAAATAACCGCTTGCCTTTAGCCGGTGAAATCTCAAGCCAATATGAGATTAAAAAAGCTGAAAAAAGTGGAGCACTCGATATCAATGTGACCTCTGCTTTCCCAATGTCAGATAGCGATAAAACAGAATTAGCCAGTTCTTTATCAGGTTCATTCGGTAAGACAGTAACCATAAGCGTTGAAGAGGACGCAAGCTTAATTGGCGGCATGATAATACGTGCGGGCGATAAAGTTATTGACGGCTCTTTGAGTGGACAGATTCAACAATTAGCTAAACAGCTAAAATAGCAAAGGTAAAAAACCATGCAATTAAATCCATCCGAGATAAGTGATCTTATCAAGAAAAAAATCGAAAATTTCGATACAGATGTAGAAGCAAAAACAGAAGGTACCATTGTATCACTAACAGATGGCATTGCCCGTGTACATGGCCTGTCTGATGTTATGCAAGGTGAAATGCTTGAGTTCCCAGGTGGAACATATGGCATGGCGCTTAATTTAGAAAGAGACTCTGTTGGTGTTGTTATTATGGGTGCTTACACACACCTCACTGAAGGTGATAGTGTTAAATGCACTGGTCGTATTTTAGAAGTACCAACCGGCGAAGCAATGCTGGGCCGTGTGGTGGATGCACTGGGTGCACCTATTGATGGCAAAGGTGCTATCGATGCAGAATCATCGTCACCAGTTGAACGGATTGCTCCAGGTGTTATCGCACGTCAATCAGTAGATGAGCCCGTGCAAACAGGATTAAAATCTATCGATGCAATGATTCCATTAGGTCGTGGCCAACGTGAATTAATTATTGGTGATAGACAAACAGGTAAAACAGCCATTGCGATTGATGCGATTATCAATCAAAAAGACACTGGAATTAAATGTATCTATGTAGCAATTGGCCAAAAGCAATCATCGATTGCTAACGTAGTTAGAAAGCTAGAAGAGCATGGCGCAATGGATCACACAATTGTGGTGAATGCGGGCGCTGCTGATTCTCCAGCTTTACAATTTATTGCACCTTACGCTGGTTGTGCAATGGGCGAATACTTCCGAGATAAAGGTGAAGATGCGTTAATCATCTATGATGACTTAACAAAGCAAGCTTGGGCATATCGTCAAATTTCATTGTTATTACGTCGTCCTCCAGGGCGTGAAGCTTACCCAGGTGACGTTTTTTATCTTCATTCACGCCTCTTAGAGCGTGCAGCACGTATCAATGCTGATGAAGTAGAAAAATTAACAGGCGGTAAAGTAAAGGGCAAAACGGGTTCATTAACTGCGTTACCCATTATTGAAACTCAAGCGGGTGATGTGTCTGCCTTTGTTCCAACTAACGTAATTTCTATTACTGATGGCCAGATATTCCTTGAAACAGACTTATTTAATGCCGGTATTCGCCCAGCTGTTAATGCCGGTTTATCTGTATCTCGAGTGGGTGGTGCGGCTCAAACAAAATCAGTTAAAAAATTAGGTGGTGGTACACGTTTAGATTTAGCTCAGTATCGTGAATTAGCTGCGTTTGCACAGTTTGCATCAGATTTAGATGCAGCTACAAAAGCACAAATTGATCGTGGTATCCGTGTGACTGAATTGATGAAGCAAAATCAATATGCGCCATTAAGTGTGCCACAAATGTCTATTTCATTATTTGCTGCTAACGAAGGCTTTATTGACGATGTTGATGTCGATAAAGTGCTTAATTTTGAAGCGGCCTTACACAGCTATATGGAAAGAGAAAAGGCAGATTTAGTTGCTGCAATTGGTGATGAAGGCAACTACAACGACGACATTATCAATGAGTTGAGATCTTCAATCGAAGACTTTAAAAAGACTCAAGCCTTTTAAAGGGAGCTCTTTATGGCCGTCGGAAAAGAAATTAAGACCAAAATTGCGAGTGTTACCAATACACAAAAAATAACGCGCGCAATGGAAATGGTCGCTGCAAGTAAGATGCGTAAAACTCAAGAGCGTGTCCTTGCAGCACGTCCTTATGCTAAAAAAATGGGGCAGGTTATTCGTCACTTAGCGCAAGCTAGGTCTGAATATAAGCACCCATATTTAGTAGAGAGGGAGTGTCAACGGGTTGGAGTTATTCTTGTCAGTAGTGACAGAGGTTTATGTGGTGGCTTAAACTCAAATTTATTCCGTAAGTTTGTTTCTCAGCTCAAACGCTGGAATGATGAAGAGACAGAAGTGGTGATGGCCTCAATTGGTTCAAAAGGCGAAAGCTTTTTAGGTCGTTTAGGAGGCAATGTACTAAGCTCTGTTACACATTTGGGTGAGACGCCGTCAGTAGAAGATATTATTGGTGTTGTTAAAACAATGCTAAATGAATATAACGAAGGAAAGATTGATCGCTTTTATATAGCTCATAATGATTATGTAAACACGATGACTCAATCACCAGAAATAACACAGTTATTACCGGTGCATACCGAAGAGTTAGATGATCAGCTGACACATCACTGGGACTATATTTATGAGCCTGATGCAAAAGAAGTATTGGATCAATTATTGATTAGATATATTGAATCTTTAGTTTATCAAGGTGTACTAGAAAATAATGCATGTGAACAAGCTGCACGAATGGTTGCTATGAAAAGTGCATCAGATAATGCCGGTTCATTAATTGATGAGTTGCAACTTATCTATAACAAAGCAAGGCAAGCAGCTATTACACAAGAACTATCAGAAATTGTGGCAGGTGCAGCAGCAGTTTAACGTTGCAATCTGCGGGAAGTTAACCCTTCCGCTGGCAGCACAATTTTTATGTGTTAAATGCATAAGGTTGAATAAAACAGTAGAGAAGCATTTTGCTTCAATGAGACTTATGACCTTTGGTCATAACAAAAAATTTAAATTAAGACTATTGAGGAACTGATATGAGCTCAGGTGTTATCGTTCAAATTATTGGCGCGGTTGTTGATGTGGAGTTTCCACGTGATTCAATACCGAAAGTATATGACGCACTTCTTGTAAAAGAAGCGGGTTTAACGTTGGAGGTACAACAGCAAATAGGTGATGGAGTTGTTAGAACTATTGCAATGGGGACTACCGACGGCGTTAAAAGAGGCTTAGAAGTAAGCAACACAGGCGAAGCAATTCAAGTTCCTGTTGGAACTAAAACACTCGGCCGTATTATGAATGTGCTAGGGGAGCCTATTGATGAAAAAGGGCCTATTAACGAAGAAGAGCGTTGGGGAATCCACCGTTCTGCGCCGTCATATGAAGAACAATCAGCATCGAATGAGATTTTAGAAACCGGTATTAAAGTGATTGACCTAGTATGCCCATTCGCTAAAGGCGGTAAGGTGGGTTTATTTGGTGGTGCTGGTGTTGGTAAAACAGTGAACATGATGGAGCTTATCCGTAATATCGCTATTGAGCATAGTGGTTACTCTGTATTTGCTGGTGTTGGTGAGCGTACTCGTGAAGGGAATGACTTCTATCACGAAATGACAGATTCAAATGTTATCGACAAAGTGTCGCTGGTTTATGGGCAGATGAATGAGCCTCCAGGAAATAGACTGCGTGTTGCATTAACGGGTTTAACCATGGCTGAAAAATTTCGTGCAGATGGCAGTGATGTTTTATTATTCATTGATAATATTTATCGCTATACATTAGCTGGAACTGAAGTATCTGCGTTATTAGGTCGTATGCCTTCTGCTGTGGGTTACCAGCCTAATCTAGCGGAAGAAATGGGTGTATTCCAAGAACGTATTACTTCAACTCGTGAAGGATCTATTACGTCTATTCAAGCGGTATATGTACCGGCTGATGATTTGACCGATCCATCTCCTGCGACAACATTTGCTCACTTGGATGCAACGGTTGTATTGTCTCGTCAAATTGCTGAGTTAGGTATTTACCCAGCTATTGATCCACTGGACTCAACAAGCCGTCAGTTAGATCCTTTAGTAATTGGTGAAGAGCATTATAATGTTGCACGTGATGTGCAGGGCACTTTACAGCGTTATAAAGAGTTACGTGACATTATTGCTATTTTGGGTATGGATGAGTTATCAGAAGAAGATAAATTGTCAGTATCTAGAGCACGTAAAATTCAACGTTTCTTATCACAACCATTCTTTGTTGCTGAAGTCTTTACGGGTTCACCAGGTAAATATGTATCACTTAAAGATACTATTGCTGGTTTTAAAGGTATTATTTCTGGTGAGTATGATCATATTCCTGAGCAAGCATTTTATATGTCAGGAACAATTGACGAAGTGCTTGAAAAACACGCAAAAGAAGCGGCTTAATAAAAGGGTCTAAAATGAGCATGACAATTCATGTAGATATTGTAAGTGCAGAAGCCTCCATTTATTCTGGTTTAGCAGAAATGGTGTTTGCACCAGGTGAACTGGGTGAGTTAGGTATTGCACCTCGACATGCACCACTAGTGACTCGTTTAAAGCCTGGTGAAGTAAGGGTGAATACGGGTAAAGAAGAGCTAGACTTTTTCATTTCAGGCGGTATATTAGAAGTTCAGCCACATCTTGTAACGGTATTAGCAGACACAGCTATTAGAGCAGGTGACCTTGATGAAGCTAAGGCGCTGGAAGCGAAAAAACAAGCAGAAGATGCTTTAGCGGATAAGTCATCTGAAATTGATTTTGTTAAAGCACAAGCTGAATTGGCTGAAGCAGCGGCTCAATTACAAGCCATTAGTCGTTTGAGGAAAGCACGTTGATAAAAGGCCTTGCCGCTTTATAAGCAAGTCTGACTAGGCTTAATTTAAAGATATGTAAATTAAAACCCGTCATTAGGCGGGTTTTTTTATACCTGTTAAACTAACCACAAAAAATATTAAGTATGAATATAAAAACAGTTATTCTCGCGGCGGGAAAGGGTACGCGGATGGTGTCTGAAAAAGCCAAGGTGCTCCATAAAATTGCAGGCAAACCGATGCTTCAAAGAGTTATTGAATCAGCCGAAGCTCTTAATAGCAAGGTACTTGTTGTTTATGGACATGATGGTGAGCAGGTGAAGCAATCTCATTCCATGTTTAATATTTCTTGGGTTGAGCAAACAGAGCAATTAGGCACAGGGCATGCTGTTAAGCAAGTGTCACCTTTTATAGAAGATGATGATATTGCGTTAATTCTATATGGTGATGTACCGTTGATTAAAACGGATACCCTTAAAAAGATGGTTGATAGTGTAAGTGATCAATCGATGTCATTACTAACGGTACAACTGGGAAATCCAACTGGGTACGGCCGAATTGTCAGGGCTAATAATAAAGTTACCAAAATAGTTGAACAAAAAGATGCGTCTGAGGCTGAGTTATTGATTGATGAGGTGAATACAGGCATTATGGCGGTAAAGGGTGTTCGGCTAACTCAATGGTTAGATCGCCTCGGCAACAAAAATGCACAAGGTGAATATTATTTAACTGATATCATCGAAATGGCTGTGAATGAAGGTGTGCTGATTGAGACGATTCAACCCGATAATGAATATGAAGTGCAAGGTGTTAACTCTAAAGTTCAGTTGAATGAGTTAGAAAGAGAATACCAACGGCTTAAAGCTCTGCAGTTAATGAGCTTAGGGGTAACGTTAGCCGACAAAGCAAGAATAGATATTCGAGGTGACATCACTTTAACAGGAAGTGATGTTTATATTGATGTTAATAACGTGTTTGAGGGCAATGTTAGCTTAGGAAAGAATGTACATATTGGGCCAAACTGTGTCATACAAAATGCAGTAATTTCTGATGATGTCGTCATTAAGGCAAATTCTGTTTTAGAAAATTGTAGCGTTGGGAAAAATTCAATCATTGGTCCGTTTGCACGGTTACGCCCTGGGACTGAATTAGCGAACGATGTACGTATTGGTAATTTTGTTGAAATTAAAAAAACCGTCGTTGGCGAAGGCTCAAAGGTTAATCACTTAAGCTATATAGGTGATGCTGTGATTGGCACAGGTGTTAATATTGGTGCAGGGACGATCACTTGTAATTATGATGGTGTTAATAAACATAAAACTGAAATTAACGATGGAGCTTTTATAGGCTCTGGAACACAGCTAGTCGCCCCCATTACAGTTGGTGCAGAAGCGACTTTAGGTGCAGGCACAACGCTTTCTAAAGACGCTCCTAGTGATGCGCTAACGGTGACAAGAGCAAAACAAATAACATTAAAGGGCTGGGTAAAACCGGTTAAGACGTAAAAGGATTTATATGTGTGGAATAGTTGGTGCGGTAGCACAAAGAGATATAACTGGTGTACTGGTACAAGGCCTGCAAAGGCTTGAATACAGAGGTTATGACTCATCTGGCGTAGCTGTTATTAGCGGCAGTGGTGAAATAGAGAGGCGGCGTGTAGAAGGTAAGGTTAAAAACCTTCACGAACTTATTGAAAGAGAGCCCTTATCAGGGTTCTGTGGCATAGCTCATACCCGTTGGGCCACTCATGGTGTGCCATCAGAAGCGAATGCACACCCGCATATCTGCGGTGATATTGCACTGGTTCATAACGGTATTATTGAAAACTATGAACTACTCCGTAAACAGCAGTTAGAAAATGGTCATGAGTTTGACTCTGAAACTGATACAGAGGTAATTGTCCATGCGATTTCAGATGCCTATAAAAAAACTAAAAACTTAGTGATGGCTGTTCAAGATACAGTTGCATCATTAAGTGGTGCGTATGCATTGGGTGTTGTAGAAAAAGGGAATAACGAGCACTTAGTGGCTGTGCGTAAAGGTAGTCCTTTAGTCATTGGTGTTGGGGAGAATGAGCATTTTATTGCGTCTGATGTTTTTGCATTGCTGGGTGAGGCAGAACACTTCATCTATTTAGAAGAAGGAGATGTGGCTGACATTAGTTGTTCAGGTGTGACTATATATAATGAACAAGGTGAGCAAGTTAAGCGGAAACTTAACAAAACAAAACTACAAGCAGGTGAAACAGGCCTTGGTGATTATGATCACTACATGCAAAAAGAAATTTTCGAGCAAGCAGCCGTGCTCAAGCAGACACTGGAGGGTCGAATTGTCAATGGCCGTTTAGCTGCTAGTTGCTTCGGTACTGATGCAGAAGAAGCATTCAAAAGTATAGAAGAAGTTCAAATTGTTGCCTGTGGAACCAGCTTCCATGCAGGCTTAGTAGCTAAATACTGGTTCGAATCTATCGCGGGGCTACCGTGCCATATTGAGGTGGCAAGTGAGTTTAGGTATAGGCCGCATATTGTTAAAAATAAAACACTGTTTGTGACGATTTCGCAGTCTGGGGAAACGGCAGATACCTTGGCAGCTCTGCAAGCATCGGCTGATATCGGCTATGCCCATACTTTAACGATTTGTAATGTACCGGAAAGTTCATTAGTACGAGAATCTGAATGGGCTTTAATGACCAAAGCGGGGCCAGAAATAGGGGTTGCTTCAACTAAAGCGTTTACCACACAATTAACCGCACTTTTGCTACTGGTTATAGCGTTGGGCAAGCACCATAAAATTGATGATAAAAAACATATAGAAATTGTTAAACAACTGGAAATTTTGCCAGAGCAAGTGGCTGAAGTACTTCGACTAGAACCCGAGATTATCGAATTTGCTAATCAATTTAGTGATAAACATAATGCATTATTTTTAGGTCGAGGCGAGCAATACCCTGTTGCAATGGAGGGGGCTTTAAAACTTAAAGAAATTTCCTATATTCATGCAGAGGCATACCCAGCTGGAGAGCTAAAACATGGCCCGCTAGCATTGGTGGATGATCAAATGCCAGTCGTAGCGGTTGCACCGAATAATGACTTGCTAGAGAAGCTCAAATCTAATTTGCAAGAAGTGCATGCACGTGGTGGAGAGTTGCTTGTATTTGCCGACGTGCATGCAGCGTTTGAAGAAGTCGAAGGGCTAAAAATTATTCGAGTATCTGAGATCGATGAGGTTGTGGCGCCCATTATATATACAGTGCCGCTGCAATTATTGGCCTACCACGTAGCCGTTATTAAAGGCACTGATGTCGATCAGCCGCGTAACCTTGCTAAATCAGTGACAGTAGAATAAGGCATAACGAAATGTATTTTTGTTATATTTAAAAAATGACTTAAATCATTTTTTAAATTGAAATTCCTAACAAGCGCTAGTTTATAAGCGTATGTTTTACGCAACACTTAAATTAAAGTGTAGTAAAAATAAAACAGGGGGAGTTTCATGAAGAAATCGATTATAAAATCGAGCGCGGGTATTGCACTCGGCTCGGCACTACTATTGTCCCAAATTGGGACAGCACAAGCGTTTAGCTTCCATAAAGGAGAGCTAAAGGGATCTTTAGATACTGACATCACCTATGGTATCGCCATGCGTACTGAAGATATGGATAGCAATAACTCTGGTGCATATGGTAATAGGATCTTTAAAGATGCAGGGGATGTGTTCAGTAACGCTATCCGTGGCTCAAGTACTTTTGCACTGGATTATAAAAATGTAGGCATGCTGGCACGTGGTAACTATTTTTATGATAATGCTTATGATCAAGAAAATTTGGCGGATGAAGCACATGATAAGTTAGTTAGAGATCTCACTTTGACTGATTTAATGGTATACGGCTATTTTGGCGATAATGATCAAGTTAATATCCGAATAGGTAAGCAGGTGATCAGTTGGGGTGAAAACACATTTATTCAGGGTTCCCTTAATGATATTAATACGGTTGATTTAAATAAGCTTCGTCAGCCTGGTAAGGCACTAAAAGATGCCTTTATTGGAACAAACTCTGCGTACATCACTTGGAATATTGATGACGAATGGACGATTGAGACTTTTTACCTATTTGAGTTTGACCAAATTCAATTGGACCCTGCTGGCTCATTCTTTACAACACTGGATGCCGTAGGTGCAGGTGGTGGTTATGACGATGCTGGCGATGGAGTTATTGGAGGAGTTCCAGCAGGTAAAGGTACTTTGCCCTTTGGAGCGCCATCGGGTGCTTGTATTTCCATTGATCAATTAGACGATTGTGGTCTAGTAGCTGGTTCTTTGGTAAGGGTGGCGGATAATGCCCCCGATGGCGGTCAATATGGTCTGGCACTTCGCAAGTTTTTTCCAAATTTGTTTGGTGGATCAGAAATAGCGCTGTATTACCAAAATTTACATGACCACACACCGATGCTTTCTACATACTACCAAACCGGAGAGTTCTTTTTTGACTATGTAGAGAATATCGAGCGTATTGGTATGTCCTTTAACACCAATATTTCTGGTTGGGCCATAGGTGGTGAATATCACGTCCGAAAAGATGCGCCTATACAAATGACAGGGCCTGTATTTGCAGGGTTAGCACCAGGTTTTGGGCTTTGTGCAGGCTGTGCGCCAGGTGATGAAGTAAAAGGCTATGAGTTGGTTGATCGCCACCAAATGCAAATGACATTTCAGCGTATCTGGGGCGTTAATGACTGGTTAGGTGCGGATGCGAATAGCACCTTACTCGAGGTTGCTTATGGATGGGTTGATGATTTGCCAGAGAAAAATGAAGCACTGGGTGTACTAGGAGGTAGAACGGTGTTTACACCTCAAGTAACAGATCATTTCTGGGGCTTCCAAATCAAGCAAAGCATTACGTATGAAGCGGCTTTGTTTAATGTTGCTTCTGTTTCACCTTTTATCGCGTTTAAATACGATGTTGAAGGGGTATCTAACGAAATTGTTCCATTATTTGTTGATGATCGCAAAGCACTAACCATTGGTGCAAACTTTGGCTATGGCGGTGGTACATGGGCAGGTGGTGTTAGCTGGACAATGTTTGATGGGGCTAATGCAATGCTTAACCAAGCTGGCAGCCGTTTAAATGGCCGCACAGATCGCGACTTTATACAAGCAAATATTAGCTACTCATTCTAAATATTAATTATTAGAATAATTTAAGAGAGTTTTAAGGAGAAAAGATGAAATTTTTAACATCAAAAATGAAAAAAACAATAGGTGTTGCGCTATCAGCGGCACTATTGCCAGGCTTGGCGATGGCAAAATTAAGTGATGAAGATGCAGCAAGACTGGGCATCAATGATACAGAGCTAACCCCAATGGGGGCTGTACGAGCCGGTAATGCTGAAGGGACAATACCAGCATGGAATAGTGAGCCGATGGCGATACCTACTGGGGGAACCGTTGATAGCTTGGCTGACCCATTTGCGGATGAAAAGCCGTTGTTTACCATTACCGCTCAAAATTACACAGAGCATATGGATAAATTAACCGCTGGTCAGATTGGTTTATTTAAGCAATACCCGGAAAGCTATAAAATGCATGTATACCCTACCCATCGTACCGGTGCGTACGATAAATGGGTCTATGATGCGACCATGGCACAAGCTAAAAACGTCGAGATGTGTGACGAATATGCAACGGAATCTAAAGTTTGCTTAAAGAATAATATTGCCGGTGGCGGAATTCCTTTCCCCGTGCCTCAAACAGGCGCAGAAGTAGCATATAACCACTTTTTTGCTTTTAAAGGGCTTGCTAATGATCGAATGATTAATGGTGCCTTAACCGATTCAAACGGAAACCGTACTGACGTTATTATTAGGCAGCGTACGATTTCTCCTTATTGGTTTCCAGCAGATTCAGAAATCAGAAGTGTTAAATGGTATAACCGTGATGGGGTAGCCATGCTGTGTGACTCTTGGCAGGTTGAAAAACCACCTCGTTCATCAGGATTGGTATTTGGTGGCTGTAACTATGTTAATGATTTTGATTTTCAAACCTACTTATATGTACCAGGGCAACGCCGCGTTCGTAAAGCACCTGAAATTGGCTTTCACGACAGTCCATCTTTTGCTTCAGATGGTCAGCGTACGGTAGCGAGCCGTTGGATGCATTACTTTGGTGGTAAGCATACTCGTTTTGATTATGCGAAACCTGTTAAAAAAGAGATTTATGTTGCATACAATAATTACAAGCTAGGTAATCAAGACCTTCCTTTTGATGAAATTTTTGGGCAAGAGCACATCAATCCAGAGGTTATTCGCTATGAATTGCACCGTGTATGGGTTATTGACACAACGCTAAAAGAAGGTCAGCGTCATCTTTACAAACGTCATACAGCCTACTTTGATGAAGATACTTGGTTAGGCGTAGCGTTTGAAGCATATGATGCTAAAGACCGCTTATGGCGTGTTGGTGAGCAATACAATGCCTTTATTCCTGGGCCAAATGTTGCTGGTCCATTAGGGGATATGCAAGTGGATTTGATTAATGGCCGATATACAACCTTCCCTTACTGGCAGTATCAAGCGGGTAAAGAGATGGGTTTTGGTGGTCAGAAAGTGGTATCAAAAGAAGCGGATATTGGCTTTAACATCGATATTTTCACACCACAAGGCTTAAGAAGATTTGGGCGTAGATAAATTGATAGAAAAGAAATAAATTTAAACCGAGACTAGAGATTTCTAGTCTCGGTTTTTTTTTAAAATGAGTGAGATTAGAGATGTATAAATTAATTTTATGTTTAGTTTTATTGGTCAGTAATATCGCTTTTGCTGATACGTCACCACGGTCTGCATTAGAGCTCCCTTTGGCTAAAAAAGCTGTTTTTTTAGATTTAGTCAGTAATGATCAAAGCGTAATAGCGGTTGGTGAAAGAGGGATAATCCTTAAATCGGATGATAATGGGCTAACTTGGGTACAGGTCAAGTCGCCAGTTGATGTAACCCTAACAGGTATAACCTTTTCATCTAAAAACAAGGGATGGATAGTGGGCCATGAGTCGACCATTCTAAAAACAACCGATGGCGGGAATAGTTGGGAAATAAGCCGATATCAGCCAGAAGATGAACGTTTTTATATGTCCGTTAATTTTATGACGGCCGATAGAGGATATGTGCTTGGAACGGATGGTGAGCTCTGGGTAACAGAGGATGGCGGTAAAAGCTGGGGTTTAACGGTATTATCAGTTGAGGAATGGTATCAAAATCACCTGTTTGCAATAGAGAAGGTCTCTAATACGTCCTTAGTGGTCGGTGAGCGGGGAGGAATCTTCACAAAAGGCGTTGAACAAAAAGACTGGCTGACCATAAGTTCTCCTTATGAAGGATCTTTTTTTGGCGTTAATAAAGTCGGAGAAGATTTTTTAGTGTTTGGCATGAGCGGGAACTTGTATCTGCTCAACTCTCGAACATTGGAGTGGGTAAAAATCAACACAAACACGGATCAATTTTTACTTGAGTCAGCTTCCATTGGCGCTAATGGAGGGGCTTTAGTTGTAGGTCGTGGAGGTATTATTTTGGTTGTTAATGATAAGGGGAAACTGACTAAAACAGTCCAAAATAAAAGTCGTGCAGATTATACAGCTGTAACGATTAAAGATAAGACGGTTTATTTGTCATCAATGACTGGTGGCATTACACAGATGTCACTTAGTGACTTAATTGAGAAGTAAGGTAGTAACCATGAAACATGAGTCAAATTTAGTCCATAGAATTTCAGATTTTATGGCGGATATATTATTAAAGCATCGTTTATTATTTTTAGTGGTTGGGCTGTTGATCACTGCGGTTCTAAGTTATCAAGGACTTAATCAGCAGCTTTCCCCTGGGTTTGATAAGGCGATTCCTTTATCCCACCCTTATATGAAAACATTTACCGAATATCGAAATGAGTTTGGTGGAGCTAACCGAGTCACTATTTTTGTTGAAAATGAAAAGGGTGACATGTTTACCCCTGAGTTTTTTACCACTCTTGAGGAAATTACTTCTGATGTATTGGTCATGGACGGAGTTGATGCAAGAACAGTAACGTCCTTATTTACGCCAAATGTTAATTATGTGGCAGTCAGTGAGGAGGGTTTTACAGGTTCACGAATAGTGGCGGCAGATTTTATTGCCACACCTGAGAGAATTGAAGAAGTTAAAAGCAACCTGTTTAAATCGTCAGAAATAGGTAAAACAGTTGCGAAAGACTTATCAGGTGCCCTGATTATTGCAGATTTAGTAGAAGTAGATGTCGTCACAAATGAAAAAATTGATTATGAAGTATTTGCTGAAAAATTAGAGCAGCTGAGGACAACTTATCAATCTGAAGGGACGGCCATACATATTATTGGTTTTGCACCTTTTATTGGCGATGTGATTGAGGGCGCTGAAGGGGTTATTGGCTTTTTTATTATCACCTTAGTGATTACTTTTATTCTTTTAGTATTTTTTGCTGGTTCAACTAAGCTGGCGCTGGCAGTTATTGCAACGGCGCTAATTTCTGTTAGCTGGCAGTTAGGCCTAGTTAAAATATTGGGTTATGGTGTCGACCCTATGTCAATTTTGGTGCCCTTTCTAATCTTAGCCATTGGGGTGAGCCACGCAATACAGATGACAAATGTGTGGAGAATTGGGGTTGTTAATGGAGATAGCCCTGTTAGTGCTGCACGAAATGCATTTTATAAACTATTTATACCGGGTGCGACCGCGTTGGTATCAGATGCGGTAGGGTTTGGCGTTATTGTATTAATTGATATTCCGATTATTAGGGAACTGGGAATTATTGCCAGTATCGGTGTAGCAGTGATGTTGTTAACAAACAAGATTATGCTACCTATCCTGTTGTCATATATTACATTGAATGATAAGGAAATTAAGAGAGCGCAATCTAACATTAAAGGTACAGACCATGCTTTTTGGCAACTTATCTCAAAGTTGACGGATAGAAGAATCGCTACGGTTGTATTGCTGCTTGCGGCTGGTTTAGCAGTTTATGCACTATCAGTACAAGATCAATTGATTGTGGGGGATGTTGAGGCAGGCGCCCCTGAGTTCTGGCCTGATGCTCAATATAACTTGGATGCTGATGCCATACAGTCGAATTTTTCTGTGGGTTTGGATGAGTTGGTGATATTAGCAAAAGCTGATCAAAAAGGATCGTGTGTCAACTTTAACATCATGCAAACGATTGATGACTTTGTCTGGCAGATTAAAAATGTAGAAGGTGTGCAATCTGTAAAGGCTCTCTCACAGGTGATTCGTGAGCGTAATATTGGTAACTATGAAGCGAATCCTAAATTTCTAGGCATTCCTCGGAATGAGAAAATGATTTCTGCCAATATCTATAGGGTGGAAATGTCTCAAGCTCTATTTTCAAATGATTGTACGGTTATGCCAGTGACAATTTACCTAACAGACCATAGAGCTGGAACCTTAGATAGAGTGATGGCAGCAGTGACAGACTTCAATGAAAATAATACTAATGAGCATGTCAGTTTTGTACCTGCAATGGGGAATGCAGGCATTATGGCGGCGACTAATGAGATTGTGGCAGAAGCACAGACGAAAATTGAGTTGATCTTGTTTGCTGCGGTCGGCCTCTTCTGTTTTGTAACGTTTATGTCAATTCGAGCCACCATTTGTATTGTTGTTCCATTGGCCTTAGTGGCTTATTTGGCTAATGCTGTGATGGTTTATTTAGGCATCGGCCTGAAAGTATCTACCTTGCCTGTATTAGCAATGGGTGTTGGTGTTGGTGTTGATTATGGTATTTACCTTTTTGCTCGAATGGTGGCACATAATTCAGCTGGTGAGCCATTACAGAAGTCATACTATGAATCGTTAAAAGAAGTAGGAACAGGAGTTGTTTTTACGTCGGTGACAATGACTATTGGCGTGTTAACTTGGTATTTTTCAGACCTTAAGTTTCAGGCGGATATGGGTATCTTGTTGGCATATATGTTCTTTGTGAACATGTTGGGTGCAATTATTTTGATACCTGCATTAGCCAGCTTCCTTTACCCGCATGATGGGAATAAGGAAAAGGTGAAGCCTGAATGATAACTCGGTGTGGATAAGGCCTCTCAAGGCTACTTTTTTTGATAATTAATAATGGAGCTCTCTTATGGCTAATACACCTGAGCATTTAAAGTGGCCTGCAGATGCAAATTGTACAGCCGTCCCTTATTCGGTTTTTAATAGCCAAGAAGTTTATGATCTTGAGCAGGAGAAAATTTACAATGGCAAAACATGGTGTTTTTTAGCGGCTGAAGAAGAATTGCCTGAGAAAGGAAGTTTTAAATCAACGTATATAGGGGATACACCGGTAGTTGTCACACGAGGGCAGGATAACGAAATATATGCATGGGTAAACCGCTGTGCGCATAGAGGTGCTGAAATTTGTCGTGAACGGCACGGGCGGGTGGAAGACGGAGCCTACACCTGCGTTTATCATCAATGGGCGTTTGATGCGAAAGGTGATTTAAGGGGGGTCCCCTTTCAACGAGGGCTTGCCGGCAAAGGGGGTATGCCTAAAGACTTTGATAAAACCAAGCATAGCCTAAGGAAGGTACGCACCGTGAATTATCACGGTGCAGTTTTTGGAACGTTTAGCGAAGACACGCCCGATATTGAAACCTATATGGGTGATGATGTGAGTTATCATATGCGCCGTATTTTGAATAGACCCATTGAAATACTTGGCACGACCCGGCAGCACATCAAAGGGAACTGGAAATTCTACGCTGAAAATACTAAAGATCCCTATCATGCAAGCCTGCTGCACCTCTTTCATGCCACCTTTGGGCTGTATCGCTCGTCGCAGGAAGGGGCCTCTATTGTTAACAATAAAGTGCATTGTTTAATTTGGGTAAAAAGCTCTAAAGAAGAAAAAAGTGCACTAGATGATGTAAAAAAAGAAAACCTAAGAACGATGCAGCAAGGAAGTTATGCGTTAGCAGATGAATCGTTATTAGCCGGTCAGCAAGAGTTTGAAGATGGGCATAGCTTGGATATATTGTCTATGTTTCCATCATTAGTGTTACAGCAAATTCAAAACACACTGGCTTTTCGGCAAATTTTACCGAAAGGCAAAGATGAGTTTGAATTGGTTTGGACATACTTTGGTTATAAAGACGATACTGAAGAGCTTCGAAATATTCGTTTAAAGCAATTCAACCTCATTGGCCCCGCTGGTTTGATTTCTATGGAAGATGGAGAGTCAACAGAGTTATGTCAAAAAGCGGTGGTTAGAGATGGCAAGTATACCAACGTTATCGAAATGGCTGGTAAAGAACCGGAGGGCGCTGACCATTTAGTCACAGAAGGAATGATCCGCTCGATGTGGCAAGGGTATCGGGAAATAATGGGTTTTTAAGAACGCTACCAGTTTTACAAAATATAAAAATAGCCCTTATTGGTTATAGAGTGCGAAAGACGTTAGCTGCGTGAAGAAACTCTTATTACGACGACAAGGTATGCTGAATAAGTAAGCAACAAAGCCCATAGGTAACATGGGCTTTGTTGTTAAAACAAGATGCTTTTAAAGCGCTCTTTGCAAGCTAAGGCTAGTCATCAAAAGCACCATCAAAGAATAATTTGGTTAAATTATTAAATGCTTTTTTCTTTTCAATTTGAATCCAGTGTCCGCAATGATCAAATACATGTAACTGTGCATTTGGAATTCTTTCAATCAAATGATAGGCATTATTCAGCGGAATAAAAAAGTCTTCTCGAGCATGCGTAACGAGCATTGGGTGCGAGATATTGTTTAATTCACTATCGGATAAAACAAAGGCATCAATACCCTTCTTCGTGCCGCCGCTAAACATCGCTTCAAACTGAACACGGACTTCATCCTTCATAACATTATCAAAACGTTGTGCAGCAATATTGGCAATATCATCGCCCAGTAAACTCGGGTCAAAAAGGAATTTAGTTATTAAGTACTCTAGTGCTTCTTTGGATGGATCTTTATAAAATTGCCATCCCTTGTTGAGGCCCTCAGTGGGTTCAAATGGAGCACCTACCGGGCCCATAAGAACAGCTTTTTTAAAACGTTCGGGGTGCCTGTTTAGCAGGTGTAAGGTGACACCACCACCCATGGAATTACCAACAATATGTGCTTGCTCAATACCTTTGGCATCTAGTAGATCAATTTGTTGCTGCACCCATGTGTCAATCCATTGACTGGTTCCATTAGGTGGAGAGTCGTGTTGGCTTTGACCAAAACCAGCAATGTCTGGGGCAAGGCAATGGTAGTTCTCAGCTAAAAAAGGCAGAGCATGTTGCCAGTTTGACATGGCGTTAGCACCTGGACCAGAACCATGCAGCAATAAAATGCTGGTGTCATTATTAACCCCATCTTCATTAAGGAAGGTGGTGAATGTTCCTGTTTGTACGGCTGACGTGTGCATTAGTAACCTCAATTATTTGAAAAATAAAGAGTATCGCTAAGTACTTGAAAAGTCTAGCTGGAGATGCTTCTCAATGCTATATTGTTGCGGATTTATTCCAAATTTTATAGCATTAACGATTTTACCTATTACTAATACAGCAGTGGGCGTTATATGGCAGTTAGGTTTGCTGTCAATGCTAGGGTTTGGATTAGACCCTATGAGTATAATAGGTACCACTTTTAGTTTTTCCTATTGGTGTGAGTCATGGTGTGCAAATTATTAGTGGCTGGATGAGGGGTTATGTGGTGGTGATGAAGATAGTTTGGGGAGGCTTGCCGTACCTACAGGGCATCATTACGAATGGGGCCTCAGGGCTTGAGGCGTCAAAAACCTTTAGATGTTAATTGATGCCTGGAAGCGTTGCCTTGGCTATTGATGTGGTGGGTTTTAACAATTCTAAGGGCCTCTTTTGGGGTTATCTATGAAATGGCCATCGTGGCGAGTTTATGGGGGGTAGTCATTATTGTTACCGGCTTTTAAAACTGTGTCATACCGTAATATGAGGGTGTCTGATTTGAATCAAAAAAATTCCCAAATTTAAAAAAAACTAACAATCATTTGTTAGCATTTGAGTTTAAATAAAAGTATAGTAAACAGATAAATTAGGAGTCAGAGGATTAAGAATGTTACACAGAGCGAATTTACCGCAGAACATTAAGCGGAAAGTCAGTATTGTTACCCAGTTTACAACTATCCCAATTTTACTGTTTGGGTTAACACCATTTATGGCCTACTTTCTTGGTGGTAACCATTGGTATTGGCTAACACCTGGGATTTTTGTCTTTTGTATGATTCTTGATCCTATTGTTGGTGATGACCCAATTAATGCACCTGAGGAGATGGAAAAAGAGCTCGAAAATAGTTTGTTTTATAGGTTTATGCTATGGATTTTTGTTCCCATGCAGTACATAACCATTCTTTTTTGTTTGGCGTTAATAACGTCCACTTCGGTCGGAGCATTCACATATTTTGGAATAACTTTCGACCAGTTAAGTACCTCCAATATAGTAGCGCTATTGCTAACAGCGGGGCTATTAGCCGGAACAGGTGCAACACCAGCCCATGAGTTATGCCACCACGGAAATCAATTCGATCGTTTCATGGGGCAAGCACTTATGACACCTATTAGTATGGCAGATTTTTATGTTTATCATAATTTTCACCATCATATTCATGTGGCAACACCTTTGGATCCAGCTACCTCGGCATATGGTGAGAATTTTTGGAAATTTGCTCTTGTTAGTACCATCAAGAAATCTGGGCTGGCGTGGAAGGTAGAAGCTGAACGCTTAGGGCGTAAAGGGTCAAGTTGGTTTAATCTTGATAATAAAATGATCAAAATTACTATTGCGCAATTCGCTTGGTATGGTCTATTGGTTTATCTGTTTGGTTGGATTGCAGTGCCTTTAGCATTCTTGCTGTATTTCTTTCCGCGCTTATTGCTGGCGTCTGCAGATTTTGCTGAGCATTACGGTTTAATGCGTAAGAAATTAGAAGATGGTAGTTATGAGAAGATTCGCCCGGAGCATGCTTGGGATGACAGTATGATTATCAGCAGCTTTTTCATGTGTCAAATTGATAGGCACTCAGACCACCATGCCAATGTTGGAAGGCCATATCAAATTTTACGAGTAATGGATAAAGCACCTCGTCTACCATTAGGTTATCTCAATATTTTATTTATTGCGATGATTCCAGCTTTGTGGAGAAAACTGATGCACCCCATCATTGAGAAGTTTTATGACACGGCAGATATTATTCCTTATGCGATGCCAAATACATTGCCAGAAAGGTTTTTAGACAGAGCTGTTATCGCACAGAAGTAATTTTTTTATACAAAAGGGTTGTCTGTAGGTAAACAAGCTAAGCCGGCTAATAAAAGGAGAAGAATATGACGAAAAGTATTGATTACAACCACCTAATACAAGCTGATAAAGTACATGGATCGGTATATACGGAAGATGCTATTTTCGAAGAAGAAATGGAAAAGATTTTCCAAAATAGCTGGTTTTATGTCGGACACGAAAGTGAAGTAAAGGAAGCTGGAGATTTTGTTGCAAGAGATGTCGGTCGATCAGCCTTGATTATGGTTCGTGACAAGGACGCTACCGTGAATGTAATGGTAAACCGCTGTAGTCATCGTGGTAATAACCTGTGTAATGAGATGAGTGGTAATAAACGCAATTTTTCGTGTTTATATCATGGTTGGGTGTTTGGCTTAAATGGTGAATTATTGGATGTTCCTTACCCTGATGGTTTTACTAAGGATAAAAAAGACCATGGTTTGCAGAAGCTAGTCACAGATAGTTATCGCGGTTTTGTTTTTGCTCATTTTGATGAACCAAAGGTTAGCTTTGATGATTATTTAGGCAATGCCAAAAAATTGATCGACCGAGCATGCAATCTTTCTCCAGAGGGCGAAATTGATTTAACGGGTGGTTGGGTCCGTCAAAAATTTGATGCTAATTGGAAAATGTTGCCGGAGAATGATACAGATGGTTACCACGTAAATTACGTTCATCAGTCATTTGTGCAAGTTATACCTTCTCAATATAACGAGTTTGTCGGTGGAGAAGATACCAATAAAGGCGTAATAAGGGATTGGGGCAATGGCCACACAGAAATTGACTTTGCAGCAGGCTATGTGAGTACCTTGGATTGGTTAGGCTCAACGGTTGAAAAGTCAAAATCGTATGTTGAAAAAATGCATGCAGCCTATGGTGAAGAAGAAGGAGATAAAAGGTTATTTGATGGGCCTCCACACTCATGTATCTTTCCAAACTTATTTTTAGCAGAAATGAATATCGTCATATTCCAGCCAATAAGCACCAATACATGCGTGCAATGGAGCACACCCATGTTTTTAAAAGGTGTGCCAGAGTTGAACTTTAAGTTATTAAGGCAAAGTGAGGGAGCGTTAGGCCCAGCAGCTTTTCTATTGGCAGATGATGCAACGATTGCAGAAAGAGCTCAAAAGGCGCTTAAAGCAGGCACTCCTTGGTGTGACTTAAGTAGAGGGGTGGATCGAGAGATCGTTAGAGAAGATGGAGTTAGGGAATCCCGTATGAGCGATGAGACCTCAAATAGAGGCTTTTGGCACCATTACCGTTCAGTCATGTTGGGAGAAAATTAGAATGAGTAATCAAGTAGCATTTGAGGTAACAAGAGAGCTTGAAGCATTTATTATTCAAGAGGCCAAGTATGCCGATGAAGGCGAATATCAAAAATGGTATGAGCTGTGGGCACAAGATGCCGTTTATTGGGTGCCACTCAAAGAGGGGGATGACCCTGCGCAGAAGGCGTCACATTTGTATGATAACTATTCAAGGCTAACGACTCGAGTAAAGCAGCTTAATACAGGAAATCGATTCAGCCAAGTTCCAATTTCTGGTATGCGTCGAGTCATTTCAAATTACGAATTTTTTAATGACAGTGATGGCAAGTTCAGGGTGGAGGCAAATTTCTATTTACCAGAATATTCCATTCAGTCAACACATAATTTTAGAATCTGGTCTGGCCGATATACCTATATCGTTAGCCGAAAAGAGGATAGTTTTCAAATACACACTAAGAAAATTGTCTTAGTGAATGGGCTAGAGCCTATATCAACTTTATCTTTCTTGATTTAGCTTTATGGATAGGCAGCCCTTATCAGCCGTTACTGGCCTTGGGATGACAGAGTTGCGCCGTGATTATACGGTGTCTTCATGGGAATTAGCCGTTGAAGCAATTGGCATGGCGATTAGCGATGCTGGCTTAAAGCATCACGATATTGATGGACTACTGATTAATAAAAGTCCCATTGAAGATTTATCGGCGATGCCGATGGACCTTCAAGATTATGCCGGCCTTAGGGATTTAAGTTTGCTGAATGTTGTTGAAGCAGAAGGCAGCTCAATGATTCAAACACTGCAACAAGCAACGATGGCTATTCAATCTGGATTGGCTAAAAAAGTGGTGTGTGTATTTGCAGATACCCCTTTGCAACCAGGTGGTTCTGCCGCAGAGTCCTTTGCAATCGCAATGCCGATGATGGGCAAATTGGGAACTGAGGTAGCAAATGGTTTTTACAGCGCGATAGCCGCGTATGCGATGGCCGCACAGCGGTATCTAGCAGTGTATAACCGAACAACCGATGACCTAGCAGCAGTAGCGATAGCAAACCGTGAGTGGGCAAGGCTTAATCCATTGGCTAAAATCAAAAAACCGATGACGATTGAAGATCACCATGCATCTCCGTGGTTAGTTGAACCGCTAAGAATGCTAGATTGTGCCTACCCTGTGAACGGTTCAATTGCTGTGGTGGTCAGTGATGTAGAAACAGCAAAAGATGCCAAAGAGTACCCCGCTTATATCTATGGAATGGGACAAGGTCATAAAGGTAATACCAACCGTCGTGGATATCAGCCAGAAATAGAAACAGGCGCTAAAGCCGCTGCGCAAAGAGCGTTTAGGATGGCAGGTGTCACGGTAGATGATATTGATGCCTGTGAATTTTATGATGCGTTT
>CAJXOJ010000016.1 GCA_913057515.1 uncultured Cycloclasticus sp.
CTGAGCCGTCAGATTTACAGTCTGATCCCTTTGGCCGCTCGGGAACCCCTCCGAATTTAGCCGACTATTGTCTTGTATTTATATTTAGCTGTCAACACAGAAAACGCAAGTCTACTCATTTTTTTATTTTCCATGCAAACGACCCATCACTGACTGGTATTCACCACGACAAATTGCTGGTATTTCTTCTGTAACTCGACATATTACTTCGTCAAGCAATTGCGCTTCAATTTTACTCGGCGCTTTTAGCACATAAGACACCACTTTATTACGGTCACCGGGATGACCAATACCTAGTCGCAGCCTATAAAATTCTTTTGTAGACATCTGCGCAATTATATCTCTTAGCCCATTATGACCGCCATGGCCACCACCGAATTTCAAACGCACTAAACCCACGTCTATATCTAATTCATCATGAGCAACTAATATCTGCTCTACTGGCACCTCAAAGTAGTTTGCACACGCGCGAACAGACAAGCCACTTTTATTCATAAACGTTTGCGGTTTAATCAATCGCACACTTTTGCCACCAACCATTATCTTTGCCACATCAGCCTTAAACTTTGACTCGTAACTAAAAGAGGCAGCATACTTGTTAGCTAATGCATCTAACAGTAAAAACCCGGCATTATGCCGGGTTTTTTTATACTCATCGCCTGGATTACCCAAACCGACAATTAAAGAGATCATAGCTATTCGCCAGATTCCTCATCTTCTGATTTTTCTTCAGCCGCTTCTCCCTCATCGGTATCGGCTAATGCAGCTCTATTGGCTTGGATAGCCACAACTTGAAGATCATGATCAGCACCCTGGGCTAGCGCAACAATTTCCATACCCTTAGGTAATTTAATATCCGACAAATGTAAACTATCACCAATCTCTAGCGCTGAAACATCCACTTCAATATATTCTGGTAGATCACCTGGTAAACATTGAATTTCAATATCAACCAAATCATGTGTCACAACACCACCTTGTTTAGCACCTGGCGCCTCTTCCGCACCAATAAAATGCAAAGGCACATGAACTTTCAATTTCTCTTTCATACTAACGCGCAAAAAGTCGGCGTGCATTAAAATACTTTTAGCAGGATGACGTTGCAACGCTTTAATAATTACCTTTTCCTTCTTGCCGTCAACATCAATTGACAAGATATGAGAGAAAAAAGCCTCATTCTCCGTACTATGTAATAACTGATTATGGCCCAAGGTTATTGAAACAGGCTCTTTGCCAGCCCCATAAATTACAGCCGGAACCATTTCTTGTCTACGTAAGCGACGTGTTGCACTTTTACCTAAATCCTTACGGATCGATGCCGCCAATTCAAAGCTGATACTCATCTAACCTTCTCCAAAATAATATTTAATTTCACTAAACAGCGTATTTTGCCACACTTTTTAATCTACGTATAGCGAACTCACTGAATCACCTTCCACCATACGCCGAATTGTCTCTGCCAACATCTCGGCAATACTGAGTTGCCGAATTTTATCAGAAGCCAATGCCTCTTCACTTAGCGGGATAGTATCTGTCACAACCAACTCATCTAACACAGAACTTGATATATTAACCATCGCCTTTCCTGACAACACCGGATGGGTACAATAGGCTTTAACACTGATTGCACCATTTTCTTTTAATGCCTTGGCAGCCAAACATAACGTGCCAGCTGTATCAACAAGGTCATCTACGATAACGCATTCTCTACCACTTACATCACCAATAATGTTCATAACCTGAGAAACATTTGCCTTAGGCCGACGCTTATCAATGATTGCCAAGTCGGCATCATCCAAACGCTTAGCGATTGCACGAGCACGCACAACACCGCCAACATCAGGGGAAACGATCATCAAATTTTCAGTTTTTCTCTTCCAAATATCGCTCAACAATAAAGGCGACGCATAAACATTATCAACAGGAATATCAAAAAATCCTTGTATCTGATCAGCATGCAAATCAACTGTTAGAACGTGATCCGCACCCGCGGTATCAATCATCTTCGCAACTAATTTTGAGGTAATAGGCACACGTGCAGAACGAGGGCGACGATCCTGTCTGGCATAACCATAATAGGGGATAACTGCTGTTATTCGACTTGCACAGGCTCTTTTCAACGCGTCGATCATCACCAACAACTCCATAACATTGTTATTTGTTGGCGCACATGTCGGCTGAATAATAAAAACATCCTTACCACGAACATTCTCACCGATTTCAACCATTACTTCGCCATCACTAAATATTTCCACGCTGGCTCGACCCAGCCTCATATTTAAATAACGGACGATATCTTTAGCCAACGATATATTTGCGTTACCAGTAAACACCATGATGCCACTATCTAGCACAATAAACTCCCACTAAAGTATTGAATGATATTAGTATAAAGAATGGCTGGGGCGCCAGGATTCGAACCTGGGATGCGGAGATCAAAACCCCGTGCCTTAACCACTTGGCCACGCCCCAAACTTTATGGCTGCAGATTATACCTGATTTACTCGATTAAAAAACTGTTTAAGCGACTTCTGTAACGGTGATTTATTTACACCTTTTACAATCCACTTGCTCCAGTCAACCGGTAACCGATCTGACAGCGACACTGCCTCTTGTCGAGTATCGCATTTTGCAAACATACTCGCGCCAGTGCCTGTTAAATAAACGTTAGAGAATTTAGAGAATTTCCGATATACATCGTCTAATTCTTGACTCATTTCCCTAACAACCGGCAAGCAACTATTATTTTCTTGCCCGTCTAAAAAGTCGCGTATTGTGATCGCTGAATTATCTCGTGTCAAATGCTTATGTGCAAAAACTTCCTTTGTTGAGCAATGATAAGCAGAATTCACCACTACAAACCATTTTTCGGGCAACGTTATTGGTGTTACTTTCTCTCCGACACCCTCTGCCCACGCCGAGAACCCATGTACAAAAACTGGCACATCCGCACCTAACTCAAGACCTATAGTCGCTAATTGCTCAACCGAATAACCTAGTTTCCACACTTCATTCAGTACAACCAGTGTCGTTGCTGCATCTGAACTCCCCCCACCTAAGCCTGCACCCATTGGCAGTATCTTTTTTAATGTAATATGCGCCCCTGACTTTGTGCCGCTTTGTTGCTTCAGTAATTGCGCCGCTTTTGTCACCAAATTATCGCTCACTTGAATATCCGGCGAACTGCAACTAAGTGAGATGTCAGCATTGTCTGTTGGCATTATATTCAACCAATCGGACATCGCTATTATTTGAAAAACAGTTTGTAGCTCGTGATAACCATCCTCTCTTTGCCCAATAATGTTTAACATTAAATTTAATTTTGCTGGCGCAGGCCACCAATGCTCAGCCCATTCACTCTGCTCCACAATTACATCAACCATTCATCAACTATTAATTTAATTTTCAACCCATCTTTTGATAAGTAAACTTTACCCGGCAAGACTATACCACCCACCTCTTCATATCTTCCCAACCTTACTTCCCAGCCATCTTGGCTAAACACGTCCTCCCCTAACACCTGCTCGTTATTAATTAACACCGGAGCCTTAGGTGATGCGACACCTCTCACCCAATACGGTAAATGCGCCCATGGAGGCACGTAACCCAACGCAGATCTTAACTCACGCTCAGAGACAGGTCGCATTACACCACCCTCATCTAACATTTCTACACCTGCTTTAGAGCGCTTTATCTTGGCAACGACGCCACCTAAGGACGTACTCAACGTTAAATCATCTATCGAAAAATCATGCTTCCAATCCAGCTTTGTTAGCCAGGATTCACTCTGATGACGCACAGATAGCCGACCTAATAATTGCCACTGCTGAATTGCTAAAATCTTTTCAGCATTCTCTTGGCTTTGAGTATTTTTTGCGTTCAGCTTAATAGAACCCACTGATGAGCACGCAAACAATTGCGTCACTAATAGTATTAGCAGGAAATAACGATTCACTGGAGCCTCTTCAAAACCTCTATTAGATGTTTATTATCGCTATCTCGCTTCAGTCCTTCTTCCCAGAGTTGCCTCGCTTCTTTTTGTCGCCCAAGCATCCAGAGCGCTTCACCAAGATGTGCCGCTATCTCACCTTCAGGTGAGCCCTGATAGGCTCTCTGCAATAACACTAATGCTTCTTCATAATGTCCTTCACGGTAATTCAGCCAACCCATACTATCTAAAATAGCGGGGTCACTAGGCCGTAAAGATAGCGCCTGCGTTAAGTACTGACGTGCCTCTTTAAAACGAAAGGTCTTACTCGCTAGGGTATACCCCAACGCATTTAAAGCATTAACATTGTTCGGGTCCTTTGCTAGCACAAACAATAAATCCTTCTCAGCAACCTTCACCTCATCCAAATCTGTTGCCGCAATTGAACGCGCATACCTTAACGCTAAGTCGTCGGGTGCTTCCTTAATAGCTTCATTTAACAAGTCATATAAAACCTTATTATGCTGCCCAACCATTAACAACTCTGACTCTAATAAATAAAACCGAGTTGCATTTTCTGGGTACTCATTACGCAGTGTCTGCAAAATACTTCTAGCACCCTGTAAATCACCCATCTCTGACTTAATCAGAGCAGTTGTTGCTTGAGAATCTATATATTGAACACCCTTTGTTACCCTACCAAACCACAGCAAGGCATCTTGATATACTTTTTGGAAATAATAGATTCGCCCCAAATAAAAAGCCGACTGAGAAGAAAACCCATTAACCGCATACAGGTCTTTAAACACAGCTATCGCCTTAGCCGCCTCCCCTAATTTTAAATAAACTAAGCCAAGCGCAAAGTTCGCCTCAGGGTAATCTTCTTCTTGAGATACTAATTTTAAAAACTCTACTTTGGCAGCTTCATAGCGTTCATTCTTAGCCAATAATTGTCCATACCCCATCATCAGCTGCCTTGCTTTAAGTCGCTCACCTGCACTTTTTAAAGTTGATAAAGCTCGCTCTGTTTCTCCTTTGCTTTCAAGTACTAACGAAAGCTGCGCAAAGCCCACTGGCCACACTGGATCTAGTTTTGTCACGATAGTTGCATCGTCCTCTGCATTATCCCATTGCTTGAGCTGAGACATCATTTTTGAGCGAACCAAATATATACCTGCCTCATCTGGATAAGTTTTCACTAACTCATTGACCACCTGAATTCCAACATTCTTAGACGCATGCCGCGCCACAATGTCCCCAATGGCAAGCAAGGCATTACGCTGAGGAATATCGCTCTTTTCAAGCATCATGGCAATCTGACTCAGGCTTTTCTTGATATCCCCAGAACGTAAATAAATCGTCAACGCTAGGCGGTGCGACTCGGCTGACACTCCCCCAGAGTCAACGGCTATATCTATAGCGGATTTAGCCGCCCCAACATCTTTACTGTATAAGGCTATTTGAGCTGCCCTTAACGCCACTTCTGGATCCTTGGAGAGCTTAGCCGCCTCAACATAAAAAGCTGAGGCCATATTAATGTCTCCTCGCTGACCGGCCACCTCACCCCCCAATAAACTGTACAGCAAAGCTGCATCTAATTTAGATGGTTGGCTTTCTGCCGCCTCCGGCTGTTTACTTTTTACAGTAGGCAGCACCGTAACAGGCTCGTTAGCTATAACAGCATCAGTACTTACTCTGTGAGCACAACCCAACATAGAGGTAACAAGAACGACCAACATTAACCTTAAAAGCATATTTATCTCACCCAATATCTCATACAACGTGACTCACTCATTTAAACAACGCATGCGTGACATTCAACTCTAATGAAAACCTTCAGCGCCATCCATTCAAACATAGAGAACACTCATTAGTTTAAAAAGCTTATAATAACTCAATTAGACTAAAGTAAAACCACCAAAAAGTGCATGCTGCTTACGCTCGGACTCAATCACAATACTGCGCCTATCGATATTCGTGAGAAACTCGCTTTCTCACCTGATCGCCTGAGCCAGTCACTTCAGTCTTTAAACCAGCTTGCTTTTATCGAAGAAGCCGCCATTCTATCCACCTGTAACCGCACTGAGATTTATTGTGACACAGCTGCCCAACAAACAAATGAGCTAATCGCGTGGCTTGCAAGCTTTCACCACGTTGATGAAAATAGTATTAGAGAATACCTATACAGTCATACTGGCCACCAATCAATAAAACATATGTCCCGAGTAGCCTGCGGTCTCGACTCTATGGTTTTAGGTGAGCCGCAAATTCTAGGACAAATGAAAACAGCCTATCAACAGGCATCCGAAGCAGGCACCTTGGGTAAATACCTAGGACGCTTATTTCAACATACATTTCAAGTGGCAAAAAAAGTACGTACTGATACAGCCATTGGCTCCAGCCCTGTCTCAGTTGCCTTTGCAGGCGTTAAGTTGGCACAACAAATCTTTGCAAACTTAGAAGATCAAACAGCACTTCTCATTGGCGCTGGCGAAACCATTGAGTTAGCAGCGCAGCATCTAAAAGAACAAGGCATTGGTCGCTTAATTGTGGCTAACCGAACACTTGAAAAAGCACATGCTATCGCCTCGCAAGGTAATGGTTACGCAATTGAGATAAAAGACATTCCTGATCACCTTTATGAAGCAGACATTATTATTTCTTCAACCGCGAGTCCACTGCCTATACTCGGCAAAGGCAGCGTAGAAACAGCCATTGCAAAGCGCAAACACAAACCGATGTTTATGATGGACTTAGCAGTTCCGCACGACATAGAAAAAGAAGTCGGCTCGCTGAGCGATATCTACCTATACTCTGTTGACGACCTTAAAAACATTGTAGATGATGGTTTGCAGTCTCGCCGTGAAGCAGCCGAGCAAGCCGAAGAGATTATTGATATCCAGGTCTCTCACTTCCAAACTTGGATACAGGCGCAAGACGCATCAAAAACCATTTATCAGCTGAGAACTCAGACTGATAAGGCTCGCAACGAATTACTTAACAAGGCCATCAACTCACTTAACAATGGCCAAACAGCTGAGCTTGTTCTTCAGCGCTTAGCCAGCGACCTCACCAATAAAATATTACACGCACCTAGCCGCAATTTAAAGCAAGCAGCTTCAGAAGGTAACATCGAATTATTATCAGCTGCTCAACAACTATTTAACTTAGAAAAATAACGTGAACATAACTATTTTACAAAAGCTAGACACCCTCTCTGAGCGTTTTGAAGAAATTGCCAGCCTCTTGTCTGAACCCAGCATACAAAGCGATCAAAATAAATTCCGCGCTTTAAGTCAAGAATATGCCCAACTAGACCCGATTGTCAGCACCCACCAAAATTACTTAATGACGTTGGAAGATCAAAAAGCTGCGAAGGCCATGCTCAGTGATAGCGACCCTGATATCAAAGCAATGGCAAAAGAAGAACTTAAAGAAACTCAGGCCGCTTTAGAAGCACAGGAAAAAGAGCTGCAAATTCTTTTGCTACCAAAAGACCCTAACGATGGAAAAAACGCGTTCCTTGAAGTCCGAGCTGGAACAGGCGGTGATGAAGCAGCTATTTTTTCAGGCGACTTGTATCGTATGTACTTACGTTTTGCCGAGAAAAAAGGCTGGAAATTTGAAATCATGAGCGAAAACCAAGGCGACCACGGTGGCTACAAAGAGATTATTGCGCGAATTGAAGGCAATGATGTGTATTCACAACTGAAGTTTGAGTCGGGTGCCCATCGAGTTCAGCGTGTTCCAGAAACAGAATCGCAAGGTCGCGTACATACCTCAGCTTGTACCGTAGCCATTATGCCCGAAGCCGATGAGAAAGATGAGATTGAAATCAACTCCGGTGATCTACGTGTCGATACCTTTCGCGCATCAGGCTCCGGCGGACAACACGTTAATAAAACCGATTCTGCCATTCGCCTTACTCACCTGCCAACAGGTACCGTTGTAGAGTGTCAAGACGAGCGTTCACAACATAAAAACAGAGCACGCGCGATGTCACTTTTAAAAGCAAGAATCATGAGTGCTGAACAAGAAAAGGCCGATGCAGAACAAGCCGAGTCTCGTCGCTCACAAGTTGGTAGTGGGGATCGCTCTGAACGCATCCGCACATACAATTACCCACAAGGTCGCGTTACTGATCATCGTATCAACTTAACCTTATATAAACTGGATGAAGTGATGCAAGGCTCACTGGATCAAGTAATTGACCCGTTGATTCAAGAACACCAGGCTGAGCAACTGACCCAATTAAGTGCTGACGAATAATCACCCTACTCTTGGCCAGTTTAACCATAAAAGAGGCGCTAAAACACGCGTCTAATAGCTTGCATGATAGCGATACCAGTGAGCTTGATAGCGAGGTGTTACTCGCCTATCTACTTAAAAAAAATCGTAGTTATCTCAGGGCTTGGCCGGATCGCAATCTATCGACTGAAGAGTTAGATGCTTACCAACAACTTATTGAGCAGCGTAAAAGCGGCCAACCTATCGCTTATTTAACCGGTGAGCGCGAATTTTGGTCCCGACCTTTTATTGTGTCACCTGATGTCTTAATACCCCGGCCAGATACCGAGCTACTCATCGACATCACCCAACAAAAATTCACACCCTCTCAAGCCTTCTCCATTTTAGACCTAGGTACTGGCAGCGGTGCAATAGCCATCACACTGGCTCTAGAATTTCCCAATGCATTGGTTACGGCAGTAGACTCAAGCGCTAAAGCCCTTGCTATCGCAAATAAAAATAGCCAGCGGCTTAACAGTCATAAGGTTGGATTTATTCACAGCGATTGGTTTAAACAAGTCCCGACCCAGGCCTTCGACTTAATTGTCAGTAACCCACCTTATATTTGTCAAACCGACCCGCATCTTTTAGACGGTGACGTTCGCTTTGAGCCAAACTCAGCTCTCATCGCAATGGATCAAGGCTTACTAGATATTAAAAACATTATTTCAAATGCGCCTGTATACCTTAAGCCCAACGGGATACTTTTATTTGAGCATGGCTATCAACAGGGCAAACCGATCAAAAGTTTGTTAGAATTGCTCGGTTTCAAATCAATCGAGCAATTTCAAGATATACAAGGCCATACTCGAGCCACATTAGGCAAAAAGCCGTAACTAATAAGGTTTAAAATGCACCAAAAAGAAATCGAACTACCAAGGAAACTGGTTAACAAACTTTTACACCACGCCCAGTTATCACAAGAGATAGAGGCCTGCGGCTTTGTCGGCAAAGACGAGTCAGATAACTATACCTGCTACCCAGTGGAAAATATTGCCGAAACACCCTCTAAACGCTTTTTAATGGCCCCTGAAGAACAAATAAGCACGATGAAAGCCATGCGTGATAAGGAGGAAAGTCTTTTCGCTATTTATCACTCTCATCCAACTGCACCCGCTAGACCATCAGCAACCGACATTGAGCTATCCTCTTACCCAGATGCTTATTATCTGATTATCTCCCTAAACACCAAGGGTGTACTAGAAATGCGCTGTTTCCAGTTATTGCACGACGAAAACATTGTCGAAATCACCCTCACGATGAGTGAAGAATAAAACCCAGTTATTGCTTATCAAGGTCTGTGTTACCAGGCTCTAGGCTTGAGAAATACATGGCGCGTTTTAGTTTACTTCTAGGCTCATTTGCATAGTTACTTAATATATATGCTTCTCGATAGGCCTCTACCGCGTCATTGTATTTTTTTAAGTGCATATGCGCATCACCGACTAACAACCAGCCTTTTACAGTCGGTTCAGTTTTAAGTTTTTCGGTAATACGAGCAATCTCTTGCTCAACGTTCACCGCAGCCGCCTCTTCTGTTGCTACGGCCTTAGCCGCTCCCCCTCCTTGAGACAACTCCGCGCTATTTTTAGTTGCTTGACTACACGCAGCCAAGCATAGCGCGACAACAAAAACACTCAACACCTTCAATACACTCATAATAACCTCGACATTTATTCTAAACATTAACGTAACACGTTAAGACAAATTAGCCTTTCAATTTACTTTGCAGTAATTTATTTAGCTCTTGAGGATTGGCTTTCCCTTGCGTTTGCTTCATCAATTGGCCTACAAAAAAGCCGATCATCTTCGTTTTTCCGGCTCTAAATTGCTCCACCTGATCGATATTGTCAGCCATTAGTTGATCGATCATTTTTTCAAGCTCACCCGTATCAGAAATCTGCTTTAAACCTTCTCGCTCAATCAGCTCATCGGCAGAATGCTCACTTGACCACATCAACTCAAGCACTTGCTTAGCTATTTTCCCAGAAATGGTTTGATCCGCTATTCGCTTTACCAAACCACCCAAACGTTCAGCACTCACGGGGCTACTTACAATCTCAATATTATGTTGGTTCAAGGCAGCACTCAGTTCACCCATCACCCAATTTGCAACCAGCTTAGCCTCTCCATCAGAAAAATTAACCGCATCTTCATAATAATCAGCCATTGCTCGTTGCGTTGTGAGCACCTCTGAGTCGTAGCCATTTAAACCATATTGCTGCTTAAAGCGCTGCTTTTTAGCTGCCGGTAATTCTGGCAAACTATCTCGCATTTCATCTAAGAGCGCTGATGTTATTGCTACAGGTAACAAGTCTGGGCAGGGGAAGTAACGGTAATCGTTTGCCTCTTCTTTAGAACGCATCGAACGTGTTTCATCTTTATTCGCATCATACAAACGAGTTTCTTGAACCACCTTAGCACCTGACTCAATAACATCAATCTGACGTTCAACTTCATGCGCAATCGCTTTTTCAATAAAACGAAAAGAGTTTAAGTTTTTAATCTCCGCACGTGTGCCAAACTCATCTTGCCCTACCGGCCTAACCGACACGTTCACATCACAACGAAAAGAACCCTCCTGCATATTGCCATCACAAATACCCAAGTATTGCACCAATGTATGCAACTTTTTAACATAGGCAACTGCTTCTGCCGCTGAGCGCATATCAGGTTCAGAAACAATTTCAAGCAGAGGAGTGCCGGCACGGTTAAGGTCAATACCTGTCATACCATGATAATCTTCGTGTAGTGATTTGCCCGCATCTTCCTCTAGATGAGCCCGAGTCACACCAATTGTTTTAGTATCACCATCAACTTCGATATCCAGTTGCCCTAAACCCACAATAGGTTTATCAAACTGGCTCGTTTGGTAGCCCTTGGGCAAATCGGGATAAAAATAATTTTTACGCGCAAACACTGAAAAGGGCGCAATATGCGCGCCAATGGCTAGACCAAACTTTACCGCGAAACGAACTGCTTGTTCATTTAATACCGGTAAAGTACCAGGCAAGCCTAAGTCAACTGCACAGGCTTGAGTGTTAGGTTCTGCTCCATACGCTGTTGAGGCACTAGAAAAAATTTTAGATTTGGTCGCTAACTGAGCATGAATTTCAAGCCCAATAACTGTTTCCCATTGCATGATTAAGCCTCCTGTTCGTAACCCGTTGGCACAGCAAGATGCCAATCGGTTAATTGTTGATATTGATGCCCTACATTTAACAAGCGAGACTCCTCAAAATAGTTACCAATTAATTGCATCCCTACTGGTTTTTTATCCACAAAGCCACAAGGCACCGACATGGCTGGTAAACCTGCTAGGTTGACACCAATAGTAAAAATATCTGACAGATACATCGAAACAGGGTCATCTTTTTTCTCACCTGAAGTAAAAGCAACTGAGGGTGCTGTTGCACTGGCGATAACATCCACTTCTTTAAACGCATCCACAAAGTCTTGTTTAATTAAGCGACGAACCTGCTGCGCTTTTTTGTAATACGCGTCGTAATAACCGGCCGATAAAACATAGGCTCCCATCATAACCCGACGCTTTACCTCATTACCAAAGCCTTCTCCACGCGAGCGCTTATAGAGGTCTTCCAAATCTTTCGGTGATTCACAGCGATGGCCAAAACGAACACCATCAAAACGCGACAAATTAGCAGAACATTCAGCAGGCGCCACCACGTAATATGCCGGCACTGATAAGTTAATATTCGGCAGACTAATTTCTTTTATAATCGCCCCGGCTGATTTCAACGCATCGACCGCTGCTTCAACTTTCTCGCGTATATCAACATCAAGCTCTTCGGTAAAAAACTCTTTCGGTAAACCGACCCTCAAACCTTTTATAGAGTCACCTAAACCCGCTAGCAAATCATCCATAGGCTTATCGACACTAGTCGAATCCTTTTCATCAAAACCTGACATAGCTTGCAACATAATGGCAGCGTCTTCAGCGCTTTTTGCCATCGCCCCGCCTTGATCTAGGCTAGACGCAAACGCAATCATTCCATAACGTGACACTCGCCCATACGTTGGCTTAATGCCTGTAATACCGCAAAAAGCCGCTGGCTGACGAATAGAACCGCCGGTATCAGTGCCACTGGCCAAGGGTGCTAAACGAGCCGCTACAGCTGCTGCAGAACCACCGGAAGAGCCACCTGGAACCGTTTCTAAATCCCAAGGGTTTTTTACACCGCCATAAAAACTCGTTTCATTAGAGGAGCCCATCGCAAACTCATCCATATTGGTTTTACCCAACATAACGGCACCGGCTAACTCTAATTTGTTAACGGCAGTAGCGGTATAGGGCGCAACAAAATTATCCAACATTTTTGAACCACAACTCGTCCTCAAGCCTTGTGTACAAAATATATCTTTATGCAGCAAAGGAATACCTGTTAACAAGCCGCCCTCACCTGATGCAATTATCTTATCTGCTTGCTGCGCGGTAGACAGCGCCACCTCTTCATTTGAAGTAATAACGCTGTTTAATTCGCCATCAAAATGCTTTATCCTCGCCAGAAAATATTGGCTCAGCTCAACACTTGATACCTCTTTACTGCGAAGACTCGCAGACAGTTCTTTTAGTGATTTGTTATACATTTTTAGCAACACTCATTCATTCTATTAATCGATCACGCGTGGCACTAGGAACAAACCATCTTCTATCGCCGGTGCATTTTCCTGTAAAACATCACGCTGATTAGTTTCCAAAACAACATCAGCTCTAAGACGTTGCGATTGATCTAATGGATGAGCCATCGGTTCAATGTCAGAGGTGTCAACTTGATTCATCTGTTCTACAAGCACCATGATGTTGGATAAATCTGACGCATATGATTCAACTTGCTCTGGCTCAATACCAAGCCTCGCCAAATGTGCGATTTTCAGTACATCTTCTGACTGAATTGACATAAAATGACTCCTTTATTTAATTCCATCTTTAAAACCGTGCAAATTAACACAATTCGCGTCTTGCCCAAAGAGGTAAAGGGTTGTTAAAGTAGAAAATTACTCACCATTAACACTTATTAATTTCATGTTTAAAAAAATACGCGGCATGTTTTCCAACGATCTGTCTATTGATTTGGGAACAGCGAACACTTTAATTTATGCGCTTGGTCAAGGTATTGTGCTTGATGAGCCTTCTGTTGTCGCCATTCGTGAAGATAAAATTCGTGGTGAAAAGAGCTTTGCTGCTGTGGGCAGTGAAGCAAAAGCGATGTTAGGCAGAACACCCGGGAACATTACTGCTATTCGCCCAATGAAAGATGGTGTTATCGCTGACTTCACCATTACCGAAAAAATGCTTCAGTATTTTATTCATAAAGTACATGAAGGTAAGTTTTTACGCCCAAGCCCTCGAGTCCTTATTTGTGTTCCTTGTGGGTCGACACAGGTTGAACGACGAGCAATCAGAGAATCAGCGTCAGGCGCTGGAGCACGTGAGGTGTATTTAATTGAAGAGCCTATGTCTGCCGCGGTAGGTGCAGGATTACCTATCGATGAAGCACTTGGCTCTATGGTATTAGACATTGGCGGCGGCACATCAGAAATTGCGGTGCTATCACTCAATGGTATTGTTTATTCTGAATCTATTCGCGTCGGTGGCGACCGCTTCGACGAGGCTATTATTAATTATGTTCGTCGTAATTACGGTACTATCGTTGGCGAGTCAACGGCCGAAAAAATAAAACATGCTATTGGTTCTGCTTACCCTGCTAATGAAGTTAAAGAAATGTCTGTTACAGGTCGTAATTTGGCCGAAGGTATTCCTCGAAGTTTTACACTCAACAGCAATGAAATTCTAGAGTCCTTACAAGAGCCTGTTACTGCTATTGTTAGCGCTGTTAAACAAGCACTAGAACAAACCCCGCCTGAACTCAGTGCAGATGTCGCTGAAAATGGCATTGTGTTAACCGGTGGTGGCGCTCTCCTTTATGGCTTAGATCAGCTCATTCATGAAGAAACGGGAGTTCCCGTACGTACAGCCGATGACCCTCTGACTTGCGTTGCCCGAGGGGGCGGTAAAGTACTAGAACTGATTAATGAAAAGGGACCGAACACCTTTGCTTTAGAATAAGAAAAAAGGTTATTCGCCATAAAACCCATTTTCTCAAAAGGCCCCGCTACAAGCTCTCGCTTTATTGCCGTCGTCCTTATTTCTATTTTGCTACTGCTCTTAGCGCAGCAAACTAATCAGCTCACACGCCTTAAAGATAGTCTCTCGTTTGTCGTACACCCCGTATTGGTTGCTGTTGACCTACCCATCAGACTATATAACTGGCTCACTGAAAGCACAGCTGAACTATCAGATTTAGTTGAGGAAAATCATCGCCTCAAATCCGACCTGTTATTATTAAAAGTCAAACTACAAAAATTTAAGGCACTTGAAAAAGAAAACACTCGCTTACATAGCCTACTTGAGTCCTCATTCAAAATAGGTGAACAATTTATCTCTGCCTCTCTAATTAAAGTAAACCAAAATCCAAATACGACCCATATCGTCATCGATAAAGGCAGTCGCTTCAACTTATATAAAGGCCAAGCTGCTCTTAACGAAAACGGTGTGCTGGGCCAAATTATAAATGTTCACCCCCTCACCTCCTCCATCATGCTCATTACCGACCCTAATCACGCAATACCGGTAGAAATCAACAGAACTGGGTTAAGAACAATAGCCTCTGGTAGTGGAACCCAAAACACACTAACACTGCCATACCTCCCGCATAATGCCGATATCAAGATAGGTGATTTACTCACAACATCTGGGCTAGGTGGCGTTTTTCCAACGGGTTATCCGGTTGCCATTGTGACCAAGCTCACCCCAATGCCTGGTGAAGCCTTTATGCATGCTGAAGCTAAAACCATTGCCAAGATAGATAGTACCCGTAACATCTTATTAGTGTGGAGCAAACAGGAGCCCATTCCTCTTTTACCGGGTGCAGTCGAAGACCCTGAGCCGCTAACAACTGATGCACGCTAACTCATCCGGCGGGATCGTTATTGCTTTAACTATATTTTTTTCCATGTGCCTCTGTATTGCACCTTGGCCTGATCAAGTCGCTATTTTGATGCCAAACTGGACCTTGCTAACCTTAATGTATTGGAGCATCGCCTTACCTCATAAAGTCAGCATCTTTTCAGGCTTTATAGTCGGCTTACTATTTGATGTATTAACAGGTAGCCTGCTAGGCCATCAGGCCCTCATATTCAGCATGGCAGCATTTTTTTGCCACTCTTTTTACTCACGCTTTAGAAACTATCGAATCTGGCAGCAGTCTATTTCTATTTTGGTATTTTTAGTTTCTATAAAGCTATTATCTTTATGGATTGAGCGATTTACTCTCCACACAGGATATACCTATCAACACGGCATCCAAGTGTTTATAAGTGCCATGAGTTGGCCGATCGTTTTTGCAAGTTTACGTTATGTCAGAAGACGCTTTAGAGTGCAATAGAACACGATGAAAACCCATTTCGACCTCAAAAGCTCACTGCAAGAAAACCGACTTTTTCTCGTACGTGCTACCACGCTCATCATTTTTGTTCTTATCTTATTTTTTGCGCTCATTGCTCGATTGACTTATTTACAAATTGAAACTCACGAGAAATACGCAAACCTTGCCCAAAACAATCGCGTTAAACTCTCTGTTGTTAGCCCTGTACGAGGTTTAATTTTCGATACGCACGGTCGTGTTCTGGCTGAAAACAACCCTAGTTATAGCCTCGAGCTAGTCCCAGAACAGGTTCAAGATATAGCAAAAACAATCAAGCAGTTAAGCGCTTTACTACCGATTACTGATGAGGAAAAAAGGCTTTTCGAAAAACGTAGAAAACAAAACAAGCGATTTGCTAGCGTGCCGCTAAGAAACCGACTCAGCGATACCGAAGTGGCTATTTTTTCTGCCAATCGTCACTTATTCCCAGGTGTCGATATTCAGGCCCGCCCGTTACGACACTACCCCTTCCCAGAATTGACCTCTCATGTCGTTGGTTATGTCGGTGCTATCAATGAGAAAGAGCTTAAAACCATCAACCAGGTGAATTACCGAGGCTCGCGGTTTATTGGTAAAACAGGTATCGAAAGGACCTACGAAACTGAACTTCATGGATATGTGGGGTATCAACAAACAGAAAATACCGCGCAAGGCAGGTCATTAAAAGTACTGAGCTACACACCTCCGTTATCGGGCAGCAATCTAACTTTACATTTGGATATCGATCTACAAAAAATCGCCTATGATGCGCTCGGCGATTACACCGGTAGCGTGGTCGCGATAGACACCCGTACTGGTGCTGTTCGTGCGTTGGTTAGCAAACCAGGGTTCAATGCCAATCTATTCGCCAAAGGCATTGATCAAACTTCATATAACCAGTTAAAAAACTCGTCAAAGCGCCCTTTGTTTAATCGATCTCTTCGTGGACAATATCCACCGGGATCTACGCTAAAACCCTTTATAGGGCTAGCGGGCCTCGATTACAACGCCATTCACCCACATCAAAAAATTTACTGCCCGGGCTTTTACCAACTACCGAAACAAAGCCACAAGTATCGTGATTGGAAAAAAACTGGTCATGGTATGACCACACTTCACGACTCCATCGTCCAATCATGCGATGTGTATTATTATGTCTTGGCTCATGAATTAGAAGTCGACCGGATGCACCATTTTTTACATAAATTTGGCTTTGGCCAAAAAACAGGTATCGATATCCTCGGTGAAAGGCCAGGCTTATTACCCTCTCGTGAATGGAAAAAGCGTACCCGAAATCAAGTTTGGTACCCAGGCGAAACACTCATTGCTGGCATTGGGCAAGGTTTCAATTTAACCACCCCGCTGCAATTAGCTCATGCTACTGCTATTCTTGCGAACAAAGGTTCCGCACATACTCCGTCATTAGTCGCTAATATTAACAATAAAACTCAACCATTAACAAAAACCATACCGGTTCAATTAAATAAACCTCAACACTGGAATTTAATTATTGATGCCATGTACGATGTCGTTAATGGTGCTCGAGGAACGGCTCGCAAAATAAAAGAAGGGGCTCCTTACAAAATTGCCGGCAAAACGGGTACCGCCCAAGTATTTACTATTAAGCAAGATGAGGAATATGATGAAGACTCCGTGGTAGAGCACCTCAAGGATCACGCTCTGTTTATAGCATTTGCACCGACCAAAAATCCGCAGCTAGCCGTTGCTGTTATCGTCGAAAACGGTGGCCACGGAGGCTCCGTTGCCGCCCCCATTGCTCGTGCTGTTTTTGACCAATATATGACCCCTGCCCCATGAACTGGTTATTCCAAAAAAACCCACAAACCAGCCACTACCATCAACGCAAAGGGAGTATTTTTCAGCGATTGCATATCGATTTGACGCTACTTATTTTACTTGCCCTGTTATCTTCAATTGGCATTCTTATCTTAATGAGTGCTGGGCATGAAAATATGGGCTTACTAAACAGGCAGGCTACTCGCTTGGGTGTTGCTTTCATTGCGATGTTTATCGTCGCTCAAGTACCTCCGCATGTATTAAAAATGTTCGCCCCTTGGTTGTTTTTCTTGGGCAGCCTTTTATTACTGGGGGTATTGTTTATGGGCGATATGGGCAAAGGTGCTCAGCGTTGGTTAGATTTAGGTTTCTTTCGATTCCAACCCTCTGAGTTATTAAAACTTGCAACACCCATGATGGTCGCTTGGTATCTAGCAGAAAGGCGACTGCCACCAAGTCACAAACATATCGCTCTTGCCACCGTTTTTATTGCCATCCCTACTGTATTGATTGCCAAACAGCCTGATTTAGGCACCTCAATTCTAATTGCCAGCTCAGGGTTAACGGTCCTCTTTCTTGCCGGCATTTCATGGAAAATAATCGCGTGGGTTATCGCTGCTGGCGCTAGCCTCGCTCCAGTGCTATGGAGCTTCATGAAGGACTACCAAAAACAGCGCGTGCTGACCTTTTTAAGCCCAGAGGAAGACCCATTAGGTGCTGGCTACCACATTATTCAGTCCAAAATTGCTATTGGCTCAGGTGGCGTCTATGGAAAAGGCTGGATGCACGGCTCTCAAGCACGCTTGGAGTTTTTACCTGAAAGCTCTACTGACTTTATTTTTGCTGTTTTCTCTGAAGAGTTCGGTTTAGTGGGATGTATTGCTCTGCTAAGTATTTATTTGCTGATATTTATACGTTCCATCTATATGGCTATACAGGCTCAAGATACCTTTTCAAGGTTACTCGCAGGTAGTTTATCACTCACTTTTTTTATCTATTTATTTGTAAACGTCGGCATGGTAACAGGTATTTTGCCCGTCGTTGGTGTACCCTTACCTCTAGTGAGTTATGGCGGCACCTCAATGGTTACCTTATTAATTGGTTTTGGCATATTAATGTCCATTCACACTCACCGTAAATTACTTTCTTCCTAAGGGTTTAGTTATGCATGATATAAAACTCCATACTTTTCAGCTTCTACTCATCTTGCTATTCAGCTTTATTTCGCTCACCGCGTGTGCTGCCAAACCACCTGTTAAGCCAAGTATTTATGCTGACTTTATCGAGAAAATGGTCACCGAACACCAGTTTAATCGTGAAGAGCTTAAAGCTTTACTCAATAAAGCAGTGGTTAAAGAGAGCATTTTAAAAGCCATGTCGTCGCCTGCTGAAAAACGTTTGCAGTGGCATAGTTATCGCAAAATATTTTTAAAACCTAACCGTATCAACGGTGGCATACAATTTTGGCAGGAAAACAAAACCTTATTAAACGCCGCCTCAAAAAAGTATGGTGTGCCAGCTGAAATCATCGTTGCCATTATAGGTGTTGAAACTCGCTATGGCGGAAACACTGGTTCGTACAAAGTATTAGATGCCTTAACCACCTTAGGCTTTCATTTTCCGAAACGCGCCAATTTTTTCAAAAGTGAACTAGAACACTTCTTGTTACTCTGTCGCGAAGAAGGCTTTGATCCATATGAGCCAAAAGGCTCATATGCTGGTGCAATGGGTAAATCACAATTCATTTCCAGTAGTTACAGAGCCTATGCTGTTGATGGTGACGGTGACAACAAACGCGACTTATGGAATAGCCATGCTGATATTATCAACAGTATCGCACATTATTTTTCCAAACATGGCTGGCAGAACTCACCACTCATTACTCAACAAACAACGGTTGAGGGTGATGCTTATAAAGCGTTAATAAATCGCTCTCTTAAACCAAAGAACACCCTAAAACAGTTAGCTGAAAAACACGTCGCCATACCATCAGACTTAGCAGAAGACACCGTTGTCAAATTATTAGAGCTACAACAAAAAGACCACGCTGAATTTTGGCTAACCTTTCATAATTTCTACGTTATTACTCGTTATAACCATAGTCACCTGTATGCCATGGCGGTTTATCAGCTTGGCCAAGAAATAAAACAAGGTTATCTAAAAACACTATGATGACGATACGCTTCTTTACGCTACTTATTATCACCAGCCTACTGGTCGCTTGCGCCAATCAAAAACCCTTCGTTACCGACAGTGCGCCCTCGGTTCATCCCGCTAATATTGAACAAACGCCTGACGCCATCCCTAAAGTAGAAGCAAGAAGCCGTGGTGGCAACCGGGCATCCTATGCAGTTTTCGGCAAAACGTATTATGTCCTACCTACTAGTGAAAACTTCGTTCAACGCGGCGTCGCCTCATGGTATGGCACCAAGTTTCACGGTAACAGAACAGCAAATGGTGAAATCTACAATATGTACGCAATGACCGCCGCTCATAAAACCTTGCCTATTCCAACCTATGTAGAAGTCACTAATGTTTCGACCGGTAAAAAAATTATCGTCCGAGTCAATGATCGTGGACCTTTCCATGGCAATCGAATCATCGACCTATCTTATGCCGCCGCCGCCAAACTTGGCACCTTGAAGAATGGCACTTCATCAGTAGAAATCAGGGCTATCAACCCATTGACTTACCAAACAACGTCATTAACCACACCAGCGCTTAGTCAAAACCAAGCTGCTGTTCTAAAAAATGTTATTGAAAAACCGCTTCCCCCTAGAGACGGTTTTTTATTCATTCAAGTGGGCGCGTTCGACTCTGTAGACAATGCTAATAAACTGAAATACGCTTTAACTGATCAACTAAAAACACCGGTAATTGTCAAACCCAGCACTCACTTACCCAAGCCGTTATATCTCGTACATGTCGGCCCCTATATCAGCATAAATAATGCTGACTCCGCTAGACTAAAACTTCACCAATTGGGCTATAAAAACGCAATTTATACTGCCAAATGAAGCAACAAAAGCAACATACGGCTAGCCTCTTAAGAGCAGCTTTAGCATGCTATAATCAAGCTTGAAATCCAGCCTTTTAATACCCATATAGCATTAACTATGAAAAGAATTATCCTAATAATTAGCTTGCTTTTAACATTTCAAGCGTTTGCTTTACCTATTCCTTCAGCCCCTAACTTGCAGGCTAGAAGTTATCACCTGACCGATTTTCACAGCGGCACTGTTTTAGCCTCCAAAGACGCTGACCTGAAATTAGCACCCGCCAGCATGACAAAAATCATGACTGCACTGATCGTTTTTCGTGAACTTAACCATGGGAATCTAAAGCTAAACGATCAAGTACGTATTAGTGAAAAAGCCTGGAGAACACCTGGTTCACGGATGTTTGTTGAAGTTAACAAATTCGTCACTATCGATGATTTGATTCACGGCATGCTTGTACAATCAGGTAATGATGCGACGGTTGCTCTGGCCGAACACATTGCAGGTGACGAATCAACCTTTGCACAACTGATGAATCAAGTGGCGAAAGACCTAGGCATGAAAAACAGCCACTTCACTAACAGCTCAGGTTTACCTGATGAGCAGCACTATACAACAGCTAGAGACCTATCCATTCTCACCCGCGCACTCATTATTGAATCCCCCGAGCTATACAAAATAAACGCCATCAAAGAATACACCTTTAACGGCATTACACAGCAAAATAGAAACAAACTTTTATGGCGCGACAGCACCGTTGACGGCGTTAAAACGGGACACACTGAAGACGCAGGTTACTGCTTAGTATCTTCTGCCGTTCGTGACAATATGCGCTTAATATCGGTGGTTATGGGGACTGATAGCGTTTCGGCACGAAATGATACCAACCAAACCCTGCTTAATTATGGCTATCGTTTTTACAAAACACATTTACTCTATAAAGCACACCAATCGTTGACCAGCGCTCGGGTGTGGAAAGGTGCGCAAAAAAACTTAGCAGCAGGTTTATCAAAAGATTTATACCTCACCATTCCACGTAATGAGTATAAATCCTTAGATGCTAGCCTAGAACTAACTCCACAATTAGTGGCTCCCATTACAAAAGGTCAAATCATCGGTACAGCAGTTATCAAGCTAAACGCTAAGGTCATTAGCAAAACCCCATTGACGGCCCTGCAGTCCATTCCGGAAGGTTCTTTTATGGACATCCTTAAGGACGAAGTTTTATTAATGCTTGAATAAGGAGACCCAACAATGCCATCTAAGCTCGACGTCTATCTTAACGGTGAATTTCTGCCCTTAGCCGAAGCAAAAGTATCTGTTTTAGACCGTGGATTCTTATTTGCCGATGGCGTATACGAAGTTATACCGGCGTACGGTGGAAAGCTTTTTCGTCTACAACAGCATTTAGATCGGCTCAACAATAGCTTGGCCGCCATTCGTATGAAGCCAGTAATGGATGATTTACAGTGGGCGGAAGTACTCAACAGACTAGTTGAGCCACGTGCACAATTGGATCAATCAGTTTACCTACAAGTAACACGTGGTTCAGGTTCAAATCGCGACCACCAGTTGCCTACTGATTACACACCCACCACGTTTGCCATGTGCCAAACAATCCCCACGAATAGTTTAGACTCAATCGCCAAGGGAATTAAAGCCATCACACTAGACGATATACGTTGGGATTGGTGCCATATAAAATCCGTTGCGTTACTGGGCAATATCTTGCTAAAACAGCAAGCCAGTGATCAAAATTGCACAGAAGCGATATTATTAAGAGACGGTTTTGCCACCGAAGGCTCTGCTAGTAATTTATTTATTGTGAATAAGCAGCAACTTATTACACCGCCTAAGAGCCATAATCTATTGCCAGGGATTACGCGTGACCTCGTTTTAGAACTGGCTATGCAAGCAGGCGTCAGTTGTGTTGAGCAAGAAATATCTGAGCAACAATTATGTGATGCCGATGAGATTTGGCTGACCAGCTCAACCAAAGAAATTATGCCTGTGATCGAATTAAACCGACAAGCTGTTGCTGACGGGCAACCCGGTCCATTATGGAAAAAGATCTCTAGCCGTTACAGCAACTTTAAAACGCAACTAAGAAATCAACAACATGACTGATCAATCTGACGAGCAACATAACGCATTAATGGACTATCCCTGCCCATTCACCATTAAAACGATGGGGATGGCGAATACCGAATTTGATTTAATTGTTGTCGAGATTATTCGGCGCCATGCACCCGATATAGGTGAAAACGCAGTGCAATCAAAATTCAGCAAGTCAGAAAAATATGTCTCTCTAAGCGTTACGATTACCGCTCAAAGCAAACAACAAATGGATGCAATATATCAAGATTTAACCGATTGTGAGCACGTCTTAATGTCGCTGTGAAATCTGAAGAAACAACAATCGCGCCAACTTTATCCATCCGCCAACTGGGACAGCAAGACTACCAAGCGACTTGGGCATCGATGAAAGAATTTTGCCTGCAGCGAACTGCTGACTCAGATGATGAGGTATGGTTTGTAGAACACCCCTCTGTTTTCACACAAGGTATTAGCGGCAAACCCGAACACATTCTGTGCCCCAGCGAGATCCCTATTGTTGAAACGGATCGTGGTGGGCAGGTTACCTACCACGGCCCTGGTCAACTGGTTATGTATGTGTTATTTGACTTACGCCGCTTAGGTATTGGCGTTCGCGCACTCGTTGATGTTCTTGAAAACATCACCATTGCTGGACTCAAGAAATATGGACTACAGGCTGTGGCACGTAAAGAAGCACCCGGTGTTTACCTTAACAATAAAAAAATTGCCTCATTAGGTCTTCGAGTGAAAAAAGGCTGTAGTTATCATGGCCTAAGTGTCAATATAGACATGGACTTAACACCCTTCAATTTCATTAACCCATGCGGTTATAAAGGCCTTGAGGTTACCCAATTGGCTGAACATGGCGTAAAATGCCACACATCTGATTTTGCCGCTGTTTTATTGCACGAATTAAAAGACCAGCTTCATTATTCCAAATTAATACTCGGCCCCAATACACTTTACATTTAATACTATGTCACAAGATACCGACTCCTTAAAAGCCCCGTCTCGGGCTACACCTGAAACACACCAACGTAGTGAAGCAAAATTAGCACGCATTCCAATTAAGGTAGAAAAGAAAGCCGATATCTTACGCAAACCCCGTTGGATTCGCGCCAAAGTACCCAGTGGCCCGCGTGTTAGCGCGATCAAAAAAAGCCTTCGTGAACATGGGCTTTATTCTGTCTGCGAAGAAGCCGCTTGCCCCAATTTAGGCGAGTGCTTTAATAATGGCACCGCCACTTTTATGATCATGGGCGACATTTGCACACGACGCTGCCCGTTTTGTGATGTAGCACATGGGCGACCCAAGCCATTAGATAAAGACGAACCTAAAAAACTTGCCCTTACAATTAAAGATATGGCCTTGCGTTACGTCGTTATCACCTCTGTTGATCGCGATGATTTACGTGACGGCGGTGCTGATCATTTTGCTCAATGCATAAACGCCATCCGCGAGCAAAACCCAACCATCCAAATTGAAGTCTTAGTCCCCGATTTTAGGGGACGGATGGATCTTGCCGTTGAAGTATTAGTAGAAACACCACCGGATGTCTTTAACCATAATTTAGAGACAATTCCACGCTTATACAAAAAAGCCCGGCCCGGCTCTGACTATCAATGGTCACTAAACTTATTAAAACGTTACAAAGAAGCCCATCCCAACATCCCGACCAAATCAGGCATCATGTTAGGTTTAGGTGAAACAATGGAAGAAACCATCGCCGTTATGCAAGACTTGCGTGATCATGGCTGCAATATGCTCACGTTAGGGCAGTATTTACAACCTAGCCAAGACCATTTAGCGGTTGAGCGTTATGTCACACCGGAAGAATTTGATGAGCTAGGCAGAATCGGCCAAGAAATGGGCTTTTCCCACGTTGCCAGCGGACCAATGGTTCGTTCGTCTTATCATGCTGACCAACAAGCTTCAGGCGTTATCGACTGAGCAACAGCTATCAACACGTTGGAGGTGCTCTAGAATTAAGCTGACTGAAGTTTCAATTGCAAACTAGCTAACCGCTCAGGGGTCCCCACATCGACCCACTCACCTTGATAGAGTTGCGCACTCACTTGATCGTGCGCTATTAACTGACGAATAAGCGGCGCCAAAGGGAAAGCTCCTTCCATCTGCGGTGTAAAAATTGCTGCATTAAAAACACCGATACCACTATAAGTGTAGCGTTCACTCGCCTCTAATTGGGCCTTGCCATTCAGTAAACCAAAATCGCCTTCTTTATGATGCGGCGGGTTCTTCACCAATACTAGATGGACACCCTTAGCTGCCTGCTTTTTTAAACTCGCATAAGGAAAATCAGTCCATACATCTGCATTCACTAACAGAAAAGGCTGCTCGCCCAATAAAGGTAATGCATTAAGAATACCACCCCCTGTTTCTAGTGCCTGACCACCTTCGTCGGAATATTCAATACGGACACCCCAGCGCTCACCAGACCCAAGCAGTGCTTTAATTTGATCGCCTAAATAAGCAATATTAATAACGAAGTCATCAAAACCTTGCTGCTTTAACGCCAGAATATGGTGTTCAATCAACGATCGCCCCGCTACTTTTAGCAATGGTTTAGGGCAATTCTTAGTTAAGCGTCCCATTCGCTCACCACGCCCAGCGGCTAAAATCATCACCTTCATGAGCTTGATTGCTCCAATTGCAAAACTTCAAATTTAGCCATCAACTGATGCTCTTCAATCAGTTTCGCCAATGGTTTCAATTTTTCATATCGAGCACAAACAGCGGTTATATACGCTAATGTTCGAGGTATATCCTTTAAATAACCCTCTTTACTGTCCCTTAATAATAAGCGAGAAAAAATCCCAATTGCTTTTAGGTGCCTCTGAACGCCCATCCAATCAAACCATTGATGGAATTGAGCCTTATCAAAGCTATCCAAACATCCTCGCTGTTGACGCTGCTGACAGAACTGATCGAGCCAAGCGTACACTTTGACATCTGGCCAAGCGATATAACAGTCCCTATATAGAGACACCAAATCGTAAGTCATTGGTCCAACCACCGCATCCTGAAAGTCAATAATGCCGGGGTTATCATTTTTGGTGACCATGAGGTTTCTAGAGTGATAATCTCTATGTACAAATACTTGGGGTTGCTCGAGTGCTGATTGGGCTAACTGCTCTTTAACGACATGTAATGCATTTTTATCCTCACCCGAAAAGTCTACGCCTAATAACTGATCAACAAACCAATTCTCAAACAACTCCATTTCTCGTGATAGCAAATTCAAGTCATATCGAGGAATCGAGATATCAATCAAGGAAATTTCATGCATCGCATGCAGTACTTGCACAGCATCATCATAAAGCTGGTCGGCCGTTAAATCCGACAATTGATCTAAAAAACTTGTCGAACCAAAATCACTCAACACTAAGAAACCTTTTTCAAGTGATTGATGAAAAATAACAGGGGCATTGATGCCGTTGTTAGATAAAATCGAGGCAATATCAAGAAAAGAAGTGCAGTCTTCATGACTCGGCGGCGCATCCATAACAACAAATGACTGCCCCTCAAATTGAACACGAAAGTAACGCCTAAAACTGGCGTCACTAGATGCCGGTTCACAACTGAATTTGCTTGTTGAAAATACACCCGTTAACCATTCAGTTAACAGCTGTTTTCGTTCATCTATTACCATAAAAATAACTCTGCCAGACCAAATTTACGCAGACCGAAAGTTGCGTGTTAATATATCGAAAATTTATCGATGAATCATTTGAAGAAAATGTCATTCTATGCGATTTTATACAACTTAAGTTAGACACAAACAAAAAAGGTTTCACCATTAACTGTTCGTTAAAACATTTTCTTTTAGCATTAACGCTATTATTTACTGCATCGCAATCTTTGGGCTTTAGCGATTCTCAATGGGATTGTAAATTAGCCGATGATGGCGAAACATGGGACTGCTCAGCTTCCTCAAAGCCTATTAAAAAAACGGCTAAATCAAACATTAACAGCACGACAACAGAAGACGAAACTACATTCGTTAAAAGCACTGTCGACAAACCAATAAAGCCATCTATTCCACGTGTTCAACTAGCGAATAAACCTGTCATTCAAGTCGCTAAAAAAGAAACGAACCAGGTGTCAGCCTTAAATAATACGGGCACATGGGACTGTCAAGCTAATGCCGAAAATACATGGGATTGCGCTCAAATCAGCGCACCCACTCACATTAACATAGCTACACAAGGTGAAGAAGCAAGCCACATCGATAACGATGCTACACGGATTAGAAATAACGCCTTATTTAAGCAAATGGTTAAACAGCTTAAAGCCGACCCTTGGGATACCTGTGAGGTAACGCCTGAGGCAACAGTGACTAGCCGACAAACTATTCAGCAAAATCGCTTAAATGCTGACGTACATATTCAGTCCGACTATGCGGAAATTCTCAATAAAAATGATGCGCAATTTAGCGGAGACGTACAAGTTAAACGTGCTGATCAGTCAATAACCGCCGACCAAGTTATTTACAACAGCAGCAAAGATGCTGCGTCGGCCTCGGGAGACGTTTTTTACCAAGAAAGTGGCTTTGCTTTGTACAGTGAGCAAGCACAATTACAGCTCGCCAACGATACAGGTCAATTCAAAAACAACCAATTCATTCTAGAAGGGAATCATGCCCGTGGAACATCACGAGCAACGAATATTATTGACCGTGATATCACCCAATTAACCGGCATCAGCTATACCACTTGCGCACCGAGTGTTAATGACTGGGAACTGCAAGCAAGAACCTTAGAGCTGAACAAAAACACTGGCCGCGGCACAGGGCGTGATGTTTGGGTAGAAGTTTTTGACATCCCTTTACTCTACACTCCCTATATTAGCTTTCCAATTGATGACAGACGTCAATCCGGTGTATTAGCGCCGACCTTCGGTAGCTCGGACACCACCGGCGTTGACTTAGCGATCCCGTATTATTGGAATATTGCTGAAAACTACGACGCCACTATCACACCCCGTCTGATGAGTGACCGCGGTTTAATGTTAGGTGGAGAATTCCGCTATTTAAGCCAAACAAGTGAAGGACAAGTTGCGGCAGAGATCCTAAGTGATACGGTAACCGATGATCTCCGAGGGCAATTTTCTTTCCAAAACCAATCAAGCATTAGTCCTCGTTTGAGCTCAAACATCGACTTGAACTATATATCTGATGATGAATACTTTGAGGATTTTGGCGATACCCTAAGCAGCTCTAGCGACCGATATTTAAAAAGTCAGGCTAGCCTTAACTATCGTGCTGACAGCTGGAACTTACTCACCAAAATAGATAACTATGATTCCATTGATGAGTCTATTTCAAGCATTAACAGACCACATCGACGCTTACCGCAAGTGCTATTTAATTTACACCAAACGGATGCTTTTGGTATTGCCAAAATAGATATGCGTAATGAATTTGTTTACTTTCAGCACAGTGCCGACGTTGATGCTAAACGCGTCGACTTACACCCAGGCATCAGCGCTCCCTTTTCTACGCCGGGTAGTTTTATTACTCCAAGACTTAGCGTAAGGCATACTGATTATCGCCTAACTGATCAAGCATCAGGTATTAACAGTCACCAAAGTAGAACTCTTCCAATACTATCTGTAGACTCTGGTTTGTTTTTTGAAAGAGATCTTAGTTTTGCCGGTGCTGGTATGATACAAACGCTAGAGCCACGCGCTTATTATTTGTACGTCCCACATGAAGATCAAAATGATATTCCACTATTTGACACCTCAGAATATGATTTTAGCTTCAATCAATTATTTAGAGAAAATCGTTTCTCAGGTGCCGATAGAGTCGCTGACGCAAACCAACTAACGTTGGCCGTAACATCACGCTTGATTGAGTCTGATACTGGTAGCGAACGATTAAGAGCCAGCCTTGGTACGATTGTTTACTTTGATGACCTTGATGTGGGACTCCATACAACAAGCACACCCGTTACAACAAACACATCAGATATAGTGGCTGAACTATCTACAAAGATTACCAGCACCTGGTCTGCACGTTCAGCATTGCAATACGATCCACATGCAAGCAGAACAGAAAAAGCAACCTTAGGCCTGCACTACCGTGATGGTGCCAATCGCTTGTTTAATGCAACATACCGTTCGCGCTATGAAGGAACAACCGATGGTAATGGCAACTCAAATGATATAGAGCAAACCGACCTCTCCTTCAAATGGCCTATCAGTAAACAATGGAGTACCGTGGGTCGTTGGAATTATTCAGAAGAACATAACCTGTCGCTTGATACCTTCCTTGGTTTAGAAAAAGATACCTGTTGCTGGCGTGCTAGAGTCATCGCCAGACGCTACGTGAATGATGCCTTAGATGAAGAACCAAAAGAGGGGATCTTCTTCCAGTTCGAGTTAAAAGGCCTCACCAGTTTTGGCGAAAAACTTGGTTCGTTTCTAGAAGAAGGGATTTTAGGCTATCAAATACCCGAGCAATAAGCAGTACTCTTTGAAACACTAACTCGGCGGCTCATAATTACACGAAGACTGTAATATGAACTGTCAATTTACAACCTGTTTAACTGTAGACCTAGCAAATATGAAAAGATTTATACATCCCATACTAATTAGCACAATGGTGCTCGTCAGCCTCATCTCTATCAATGCATTGGCCGAAAACTCTACCAATCGAATCGTTGCAATCGTAGATAAGGGTGTTATTTTACAAAGCCAGTTAGACGAACAGGTCAAGCAAACGTACCAACGTTTACCCGTCGAACAGCGCAGCTCTATAACGCGATCAGATATTGAAAAGCGTGTACTCGACAGAATGATCATGACTGAGCTTCAGCTTCAAATTGGCAGACGTAGCTCTATAAAAATTTCGGATAAGGAAATTGAAGACTCTATCAACCACATAGCAAGCGCTAATAAACTCTCTCCGAAAGAGTTTTTAGAGGTACTAAAAAATGATGGCGTTACCCTTAAATCTTTCAAAAACTCTATTCGCGACCAAATGCTAGTACGGCGTGTGCAATCAAGCTACGTTCACCATGAAGTTAAAATATCAGAACAAGAAGTTAAGAGCTTTCTAAACCTCCTCGAGCAAAGTGAAGGTGATCAGGCCACAGAATATCATCTGGGTCATATTTTGATTGCTACGCCTGAAAATGCATCGCCCCAACAAATTACCAAGGCACGTAACAAGGCAGCTGACATCATTGCAAGGCTAAAGAAGGGTGAAAAGTTTTCGACTCTATCCATCACTCACTCTGATGCCAGCAATGCACTAGAAGGAGGTGATCTTGGATGGATGAAACTAGCCCAAATGCCATCATTACTAACACCTTATGTTGAAAAAATGCAGGCAAATGAATTTTCTGATGCGATCCAAAGCCCCAGCGGTTTTCACGTGATTCAGTTATTTGAAACCCGTGGCCAACAAAAAGTTATGGTAACTAAAACACATGTACGTCACATTCTCATCAAAATCAACGCGCTAATAAGCGACCAAATTGCACAAGAGCGATTACTTAACCTAAAACAACGAATTGAAAATGGCGAAGATTTTGCTGCTCTAGCTAGAGCTCATTCTGAAGACAGAGGCTCGGCCATTGCTGGTGGTGATCTAAAATGGGTCGAACCTGGTTCTCTAGTTCCAGCATTTGAAACCGCCATGAACCAGTTGGCTATCAATGAAATCAGCACACCTGTTCAATCACAATTTGGCTGGCACCTTATTCAAGTACTCGGACGCAAACAACAAGACAACACGCAGTTGATGCGCGAAGCCCAAGCCCGTTCACAACTTCAAAAACGTAAAGCTGATGCGGCAATTGAGGCATGGTTAACAAAATTAAGAGATGACGCTTACATCGAATACCGCATCTAACACTCACTATTAAGTAAGCTAATATCAGAGTATGTCGTTGCCTAGAATAGCCATTACGCCAGGAGAACCTGCTGGCATTGGGCCTGATATATGCTTAGATATTTGCCACAAGCATTGGCCCTGTGAATTGATATTTGTGGCTGACCCTCAATTGTTAGCCCGAAGAGCAGCACAACTGAATAAAACCGTTAACATTCAACTGGCCGACTTAGCTCAACCAGTCAGACAACATGTACCTGGCAATATGACGGTACTACCTATTGAGCTTGCAAAGCAAGAACAGCCTTCTGTGCTAGATATCAATAATGCACGTTATGTCACCAAAACACTTGAAGTAGCTGCTCAACTCTGCCTGTATAACCGCTGTCAGTCTCTGGTCACGGGCCCGGTGCAAAAAAGTATTATTAACGAGGCTAATATCCCCTTTTCTGGCCATACTGAATTTTTTGCCGAATACTGCAGTGGTTATCCTGTCATGATGCTGGCAACCGACACTTTACGCGTTGCCTTGGTGACAACCCACCTCCCACTTAAAAAGGTCAGTTCGACCATTAGCTCAGCCTTACTGGAAAAAACCATTGCTATTCTTAATCACGACCTACAAACTAAATTTGCCATACCTAAACCACGGATAGCCGTCTGTGGACTCAACCCACATGCGGGTGAGAATGGACATTTAGGTGATGAAGAAATCACCACCATCATCCCGACACTTGAAAAATTGCGCGCTAAAGGTCTCAGTTTAACAGGCCCCTTGCCAGCAGATACAGTCTTCACACAGGCTGTTTTAAATGAACACGACGTTGTTTTAGCCATGTATCATGATCAAGGCTTACCGACCTTAAAATACGCAGGTTTTGGTGACGCTGTGAATATCACTCTAGGATTACCAATCATTAGAACTTCTGTTGACCATGGAACAGCCCTTGATTTAGCTGGTACAGGCCAGGCTAATTCAACAAGTTTAGAATCTGCCTTAAAAATGGCCATACAACTTTCATCACAATAATCACTTGAATAAACCACATAAAGCTCGTAAACGTTTCGGTCAGAATTTTCTACAAGACAGCCGAATTATCCATCAAATAGTCATGGCTATTAACCCATCCGCAGATGATCACGTGGTTGAAATTGGCCCCGGCCAAGGCGCTATTACCCAGCCACTGTTAGACACACACTGCCAGTTAGATGTTGTTGAATTAGATAGGGATTTAGTCGAACGCCTTAATACCCAGTTTTCTCACATTGATCGATTTACCCTGCATAGCGCAGATGCATTAACGTTCAACTTTGCCGCTTTAGAGCACGGCCAAGCATTAAGAGTGATTGGTAATTTACCCTACAATATATCCACTCCCTTGCTGTTCCACTTACTAAGCCAAGCAGCCCATATCCAAGACATGCATTTTATGCTGCAAAAAGAGATTGTTGATCGCTTGCAAGCTCAACCCGGCAGCAAACAATTCGGCCGTTTAAGCATCATGATTCAGCTCTATTGCCGTGTCGAAGCGCTATTTGATGTGGATCCGGAGTGCTTTCATCCGCGCCCAAAAGTCATGTCAAGTATTGTTCGCTTAACACCCTATGCACAACAAAAATACCATATTGACGACCTGGTTCTTTTTGAAAAAATCGTAAAAGCTGCTTTTTCGCAGCGCAGAAAAACAATAAGAAACACACTCAAAAATATTTGCAATGACCTCACGTTTGAAGCAGCCCAAATTGACCCAAGTTCTCGAGCTGAAGCATTAAGTATTGATGATTTTGTCAGGCTCAGTAATCAACTCAGCAAGGTGAAAAGTTAAACGCTTCACTCACTCAGCTGATTCCTGAAGGATACACTAACTTAATGAGCTGAAAGGAGGCATACAAATAGCAAAAAGTAAGCAATAAACTAACACTAAAGCTTTTTTCTATTGTTTCACGAATAATATTAGCCATCACAATAAAGCTCCAACAAACAAGCATGAAAGCAATCAGCCCCACAACGCCAGTTGAGCCATTATTATCCGTTAGGCTTTGCATCCAAAAAATAAAGGGCATGCTAACTATCGTTATAAAAGCACCACTTCCGTATATCGCTGTTACAGATTGATTAAAACGATTTTTTATAGAAAAAAAACTGACCAGTAAATAAACAAATACCCCTAGCAATATTGTCTCCATAAGCGACTGCATAAGTGCCTCAGTAAATACTAATGAGCTTGAGAGAAGTACCGTGCCAGCTAAAAAATAAAGACAAAAAACAAGTATTAATAAGGCACTTGAATCGGGCACGTCTTTTGGCCCTTTCTTCATTAAGCAAAGTTCAAAAAAGAGTCTGAGCAGTCGTTTAAAATCATTATTCATTCGGCAAGTATGCTGTACCATAGGTCCTTATTCAATCCGCTTTATGAAAATTGAGATGATATTAAGTGAAAATGATCAAATAGAGCTCAGAATTATTGAGCTAAACCAAGAACATCAAGATCTGCACTATATAATCGATCATCTCTCCGAAGAAATTCAACCAGATCAATTAAGAATTCGTCGATTAAAAAAAAGGCGGCTCTTCATAAAGGATCAAATCGAACAACTAAAAAGCACATTAATTCCAGATATGGATGCCTAATGGAAAAAATTAGCCAACAGCAATACCAAGCACTTATTGAGGGCGCCTTATTGCTTGAGGAAGATGCCTTTGGGGTAAAAGTACTGGATACTGGCAAAGGTGAAATGATTAAGCTATTTCGCCGTAAACGACTACTATCAACAGCGTTATTTTTTCCTTACGCCTACCGTTTTGTTGCTAATGCAAAAAAGCTGACGAAGCTGGGCATCCCAACAGTCAGTATTAATAAGTTACTCTGCTGCCCTAGCATAAAACGCCACCTAGTTATTTACCAAAAACTGGAAGGGGAGTTATTACGCACAGTCTTGACCCAATCAGTTGATCACCCAGAAAAGCGGTATGAAAAGTTTGGCCGTTTTATTGCCCACTTGCACCAAAAAGGAGTGTATTTTCGTTCAGCCCACTTAAAAAATATTTTAGCTTTACCTAATGGTGAATTTGGCCTGATTGATATTTCAGATATGCAAATTAAACATCAGCCCCTAAAGCAATCATTACGTCTAAGAAACTTTTCTCATATTCTTCGTTACCCAGAAGACAAAGCGTTAATTCGCTCTCAGCTTGATACTTTTATGTTGGGTTACGTAAACGAAAGTAAACTGAGTTCAGCCGCGGCATTGGCAATAGAAAATGAAATCCGTGCATTAGTCGTTTAGGCGAGATAGCGAGTATAAATCGTTAACAACGTTTACACCTAGGTTGCACCTCTACTCTAACCGCTGGTTGACTTGTTGTTTATAGCCTAGATGCTTCTTAAATTAAGCAGGGAAACCAGATACGAATGAGAAGCCTTACATTTTATGTGTTTCTAATTTCCGATTAATTTTTCTCCACAGTTTACCCGATGTAGCACTCAACACCTCTTCACCTTGGTATATTTTAAAGAACGTTAATTTATCCTCATCAGTCCATTCTTGTGCATGCCTTAACAAGGAATATATATCTCGAAAAGTGGCATTCGCTCTAAAAGGTACTTTTTTAGCCTTTTCCAAGTCAATGACTTTTAATTCCATACCTGCCTTCTCGAGAGGCTTGGCAAACACATGCTTCAAATAGAAACAGTCGTGCTTAATATTCTTATTATGCATTTGGTGCATCAAGGCTGCCAATTGTTTAAACATTGCTAATTTCTTCTCAGCCGTCTTGGCATAACGCCCCCCCGGATGAAAACCCTCACTGGACAAGGCCTTAAAGCCTGTTAACTCTCGCGTCATTAAAATTGCCTGCAGCTTACCTTGCTGGCGCTTATCAGAAAAAAAGATAGGTTCTAAGGTATTAATGCCTAACTGTTCAAAACGTTGGATATTCTCAAACTCTACCGCGAACGTTGCCCGCCCAGTCAGTGGGTAGGCCAACGACCTTTTCCGATGGTTTTCTTGACGTTTTAAAAAAACGCCAACCGAACCGCCTCTTGGTAACGCTAAGTCAATTCGTGAAACACCACTCCAACCACCTCTTCGTTGATTTTTTTCCTCAAACCACGGCGCATCCAATGCCCATAATTGCTCAAATGTTTCAAGCTTGTTAAAGGCTAAAATTGTTTGCCAAGCAGTATTAATATAGGGCTTTACCATTGTCTTAACTCACTTCATTGAACAGTTTATTGATTAACGTGCTTGGCATATAAGCCGAGTGCTCTTTTTGCCACTTTTTGCCAAAAAGGCCGATTGAGCGTTAATTCATTTTTAAGTGTCTCATTTGAATAACGTCTAATGAAACGGTACAGGTCTCTTTTTGTCAGGCCTATATCCATACTGGAAAAATATAGCGCCGCCAAATCCTTAACTTGCCACCTAAGCGGGATTGCTTTTCTAATTTGCACCCGATGTAAATCAATCAGGTACAAATTAATACCCATGCCCTTAGCAAACTGATCTAAGGCGCCGTCTTTCATTAAGAAATGACAAATATACAAATCACGGTGATTAATACCTTGCTCATGCATTCGTTTACTCATCATAGCCACTTCGTTAATGAGTGCCTGCTTAAGCTTAAAAGGCGGCTTTTCCCTTTGCCAATCCGCACAGTAATCTTCTAAACTAATCGATGGTTCTAATGATTCAGTAATAACAAACGATTCTAACTCCGCTGGGTTCCAACCGCGCTGTCCATAAGCAGCCAGCGTCATCGTATTCACATTAATAGCCCTCAGCGCTGCAATTGCATCATACTCATTTTTTGCGCCCAATACTGGCAAGCGGAACCGAACCAGGTTCTTAATAATTTCACCCCAGCCTACACCTTGATGAATTTTGGCAAAATAGGCCTGTCCATTGCGTTCAAACTTGAACGTCTTACGGCGTGCAATGGCTCGGTACATTTGACCATCCAAACTCATGAACTCATCAAAAGTAGGCACCGACCTCCAGTGTTTTTTAAATTTATCAGAACACTCAATTTTCATTTAACCGACCTTTTGCTACTCGTTCAATCACATCCACCACTTTTTCAGGCATGCTATATAAATCCTCATGCTCTGCATACTGTAGCGCCTGTTTTGCCCAGTATGAGCATTCATCACTCGTTAACATCTCAAGTAGTACCTTGTTTAAATGCTGTTGCTGAAAGGGTTCTTCAATAACCCGCCCCGAGTTTGCTCTTTGTACGTGTTTAGCATAGCCACACACTTCCGTCACCAATTGAGGCAAGCCTGAGATCATTGCTTCTAAAATCACCGTTCCGGTATTTTCCTTACGAGCGGGGTGTAATAATAAATCAGCGGCTAGTAAAAAGTCAGGCACATCACTTCGCCCCCCCATAAAATGGCAGTAATTAGCAACACCTTTCTGCTTAGCATATCGTTCGTAAGCCTTAATATCACCCTCACCAACGATCATTAATTGAGTTCTTTCCAATACTATTTCAGGTAATGATGCCAGCGCATCAATCGCCCGATCAACCCCTTTTGTTTTAAAGGCAGAGCCGAGCATCAGTAGCATTATATCGTTATCTTTTAATTGAAATTGCTGCCGAAAATTTCGTCTTTTTCCGTCCGCTCCCTCTGGCCTGCGTCGATTAGGATCTATGCCCGGTGGCAGCATAACCAACCGCTCATCGCCTATTTGATAATGCTTTTTAAATAATGCTGTTTGCGGTTCTGAAATCATTAAACAGATAGTTTGACTGTGTTGCCCAAATACCGCTTTTTCTGCCGCTGCATAGGTCCGATAACGTGGATTCAATTTAGCTAAGCATGTCTTATCAACAAAACGATCTATATAGCAAGGGTCTGCAGCATAATAGACATCCACCCCAGGGATTTTATTAAAGCCAATCGTCACATCAAATTCGCTATTAACCAAAGTGCTCGCTAATTGACGATGAAAACTAGCTACTCGTGCATGGTTGGTCCAGCCTTTAATTTTTATTAGATGCACATTAACACCATTGGGAATCTCACCCTGCCAGTCCATTACGTATACATCAACGCGATGACCTTTTGCTAAGCACAGTTTTGCAACACGCACAAAATCTCGTGCTAAGCCACCATATGGGAAATACTTATAAAGAGCAAAAGCTAATCGCATAGAACATTATTAAAGGCTATTCAGGGTGAATTATTTTACCTCTATTCTTCCTACTCATAAGCTAAGTATGCGTTAAAATGCCAAACAATTAATTAACATACATTCGTCGTGAGCAAAAAAATTAACCCAAACGGCAGCGATCAAACAACGACTAGCCTTAAAATTTATTTACGACTTCTAGAATATGTTTTACCGCATTGGAAAGCATTTGCTATTAGCCTGTTCGGCTTTCTCATTTTCGCATCGACCCAACCTGCCCTAGCTGCCTTAATGGAGTACTTAGTTGATTCACTGCAAGCTGAACAACGTGATGAAATATACTGGGTTCCGATCGCAACAGTCGGTATTATTTTTTTTAGGGGCATTGGTTCATTCCTAGGCAGTTATTATATTGCTAAAGTTGCTAATAACGTTGTACATACCTTACGTTGCAAAATATTTAACAAATATACCCACTTACCGCACGGATTTTTTGACGATCAAAACTCGGGACACCTTCTTTCTCGAGTGACTTATGACGTTCAACAAGTGACTGCCGCAGCCACGGATGCCGTCAAGATTATTGTTCGAGAAGGGCTTACTGTCATTGGTCTTCTTGGCTATTTAATGTATATGAACTGGATGCTTTCTCTTATTTTCTTAGCGATAGCGCCCATCATAGGGCTTCTCGTTAATTACGCCAGTAAGCGCTTTAAAGCGATTAGCAAAAACATTCAAACAACAATGGGAGACATTACTCACGTCTCGTCAGAACTCATCAAAAATTATCGCGTTGTTCGTAGTTTTGGTGGTGAGGATTACGAAAAAGAACGTTTTACTAAATCCAGCCTGTCAAATTTTAAACAAACCATGAAAATGGTACAAACTGCTGCTATCAACACACCGGTGCTTCAACTCATTGTCGCTTGCGCGCTAGCATTAATGATTTACCTAGCTCTGCTTTTAATGACCGACGCCTCCCCTGGCGAGTTTGTAGCCTACATCACAGCGGCCGGTTTAATACCAAAACCCATTAGGCAACTGAGCGAAGTAAACGCTAAAATTCAAAAAGGCATTGCCGGTGCCGAAAGCGTCTTTAACGTGCTAGATGAAACCCAGGAGCAGGATCATGGTCAATACCAACCCAGACATATAGAGGGAAAAATTGACATCAAAAACTTGAGCTTTTGTTATTCAGCCGGGCAAAAAAACATATTAAGGAATATCAATATCTCAATTAAACCTGGGACAACTATTGCCTTAATAGGTCGCTCAGGCAGTGGAAAAACAACCTTATCAAATTTAATACCACGATTTTATAATCATCAACAAGGGGAGATTCTTATTGATGATGTGGACGTTAACGATTATAAACTTGCTAATTTGCGTGAACATATATCATTGGTCACCCAAAATGTTACGTTGTTTAATGACACGATTGCCAACAATATCGCCTATGGCACTCTACAAAAAAAACCTCTTGAGTTGATCAAGCAAGCCGCCAAAGAAGCCAATGCCTATGAGTTCATTGAACAACTGCCTGACGGTTGGGATACATTAGTGGGAGAAAATGGTTTAAAACTGTCCGGTGGACAGCGGCAACGTCTTGCAATTGCAAGAGCTTTACTAAAAGATGCGCCTATTCTCATCTTAGATGAAGCGACATCAGCCTTGGACACCGAGTCAGAACAACTCATTCAAAGCGCGCTTGAAAAAGCCATGAAGAACCGTACCACTATTGTCATAGCCCATAGACTCTCAACCATTCAAAATGCTGATGAGATTTTAGTGATGGACCAAGGTGAAATTATTGAATCTGGAACGCATAGCAGCCTATTAGAAAACAGCGGGCTTTACGCAAAGTTATTAAAAAACCAAGTAAATAACAATTAAAAAAAGCAAATAAAAGGACATCTTTTGCCAATCACCAAAAAAATAAGGATATTGCAATTAGTTATTTCTGATGACCCCGGCATTTTGGATTTAACACGCGAAATTGCCGAAACCTTTAAAGATCATCCGTATGAAATTACGACAGCTTTTTTGCACCCGACACAACACCTAGCAGGCTACAACCATGCTATTAGCTTTAATTTAAAAAAATCCGATCTTAAAGGACTACGCTTGAAAGCCTTGTGGCGGCTTTACCAATATTGTAGCCATGAAAAATTCGATGTGGTCATCACTCATCGTTTCAAGCCTCTGCACCTTATGCTGACTTTAAATAAATTTTTAAATATACCAGTTTGTATTTCTGTTATTCATGGGTTTGATGAATTTAAGCGCCGATACCGCAAAAGATGTGTTGCCTTAGGTTTGACTAAGCATTGGCATTTTGTAGGCGTGTCAGAACCAGTGACCTCCTACATCAAACGAGCACTGAAGCTTGAAGCTAGCTGTATTAGCACCATTCGTAACGCCGTTGATGTACAAAAACTAATCACTTCATTTAAGACAAAAGAGCAAAGTAGAGCGTTACTAGGCCTTAATAAAAATGCCTTCGTTTATGGCACCATTGGCCGACTCGTCCCACTTAAAGGCCATATAACTTTGATAAAAGCCTTTCAAATAACACTTCCACAACACCCTCACGCTCAACTGCTAATTATTGGTGCTGGTCGTGAAGAAGCTACTCTTAAACAATATATTAAGGATCACAAGCTAAACCGATCTATTAAGCTATCGGGCCACATTGACGATGCCGCTTCATTATTAAAAGCCTTAAATGTCTTCGTTCTACCTTCACTGAAAGAAGGCTTTGGTCTTGTATTATTAGAAGCAATGGCGGCAAAATTACCAATTATTGCCAGTAATACCGGAGGGGTTCCTTATGTTCTTGGCAACTTAGGCCAACTAGTTACGCCCATCGATGAACCGCAAGCCTATGCAGATGCAATGTTAGAACAGTTCTCAAAGGCACCATCTATTACTCTAAACGAAGCTGAATTATTGAATAGACGTCTTTATGAACAGTTTGATATATCTTATTTTCAACAGGCATGGCGAAATCTCATTAATAAGCAATTAAAAGAAAACCATTAATAAATAGAAAGTGATTTACACATACCCGTCTAACCAATAACTCAAAAAAGTTACAACCCTAATCGGGAAAGCATGAAAAAAAAACATCATAAAAAAATTTTGATTCTTGATGGAATTAGCGGTGTTTCCTTGGCTAAAGACATATCAGAGTCAATTATATCTGCTGGCATAAATTGCGAATATATTGATTGCGCTCAACTTAAGATAAAAAAGTTTTACAAGCCAAGGCAGGCTGTCAATAAGATCATTCAGAAATCCTGCTTTGCCCAAGAGTTTTACTATACGCCAAAAATACCCTCTCAAATTTTCGCTCAAGCGATTGAAGCCAGCCAAGCTAACATTGTTTTTGTAGTCGGCTTTTTATACCGTTTTATTGATATCGAATACATTATTCATCTAAAAGAAAAACAGGGATTTTCCTTATATTTATACGATACAGACAGCTGCAACCTATTTTCCAGAAGAAGAGAGTTACTGTATTTTATCAACCAAGAGTTCCCCATCTATGACCGTGTATTCTCTTTTTCATCAGTAATGGCAAACTTCAGCAACAAGCTGAATAAAACTGAAGCTTATTACTTCCCTTTTGGTTCAAAAGACATCCCGCCGCCAACAAACAAGCAAAAAGAACACGATGTCTTTTTTATTGGCAGTGCAGACTTAAGACGAATATTTCTGCTTGAAAAACTCACTAAACATAACACCGTTATTTATGGGAGCCGCTGGGGAAAAAACTGGTCAGTTATTTCCTCACAGTTGCAAAAGAAAATTATTGAAAAAAACTTATGGGGCAAGGAGCTCCACCAACACCTTCACCAAAGTAAAATCATCCTAAATATAACCCGATCAGGTTTTTATGGCGTTGAAACTGGGTTAAATTTAAGAATATTTGAAACACTAGCAGCAGGTGCATTTCTATTAACCGACTACTGTGACGAGTTAGCCGATCTATTTACAATTGGCCAGCATATTGAAGCATTCAACTCATCAGAAGAAATGATTGACAAAGTTGATTACTATCTTAAAAACTCCGACAAAAGAGAGAAAATAGCGCGTAACGGTCTACGGCTATTTCATGAAAAGTTTAGCTGGGATAAGCGTGTAGCAGAACTTCTACCGCTCCTTTAACAAAAGGACTAAACTGATATCAAACGATTAAAGCTCTTAGCCACAGCCTCAATAGAAAAATTCTTATGTACACGACTAAAGCCTTTTTCCACTACGATACTGTCATCAACTCGCGCTATAACCCTAATAAATAACTTAGTCAAAGCAGCTGAATCCGCAAACTCAAACAAATAACCCGCATCAGAAACCACTTCGCTTGCCCCACCACAGTCACTCGCAACGACAGGGACTTTAGCAACCATTGCTTCTAATAAAACCAAGCCAAAAGGCTCCTTATCGGATGATAAGGCAAACAAGTCGAAAGCTTTATAATAGTTAACCGCATCTGGTACGTGGCCTAAGAATAATACTTGCTGCTCAACCCCTAGTTCCCGAGCTAAATCTTTTAATTGTTGCTCTAAGCGACCAGTACCGAGAATAACGAGCTGGCTATTGGCGTACTGTTTATGAAATTCGCTGAACGCACGTATCAACGTCGCTTGGTCTTTATCTGGGTGTAACCGCCCAACATTGCCAATTATAAATGCTTGGTCATTTAAGCCTAAAAAGGCTCGTGCTTTTTCCTTATCCAATTGCTTAGATGTTACTGCGGCTACATCTATCGCGTTATATAGCGTTTGCACTTTATTCCTTGGAAGCAATGGCATTGAGTCCCTAATATCATCTCTAACAGCATTAGAAACACCTAGTATTATTAAACGCCTAGCAACTAGGGAAAGAAGTAACCTCCGGCCCAAACTTTGAAATGCGCCAAAAGCATGTATAACCCCCACTCGTTTAAACTTTAAACCTAACAAGCACACCATTGTTGCTAAATAAATGGCCTTATACCGATGGCAAATGACAAGGTCAAACTTCTCATGTTTTATAAGTTTATAAAGCCTAACTATCAGTCCCAACTTCATCCCTTTTAATTGTTTTGAATCACAACCCCAAAATATCACCCTAGATGCCTTTGTCGCTTGCTTTACCTCACCCGATTCCTTACCTGTCAAGTACAACGTAACAACTTCATTAGTTTTATTTAACATTGACTCATATTGGTTACTCACGCCTAAAAATGGGGCGTTATACCCATGTGATATTTGAAGAATTTTCATTTGACTTAAACTATTGATTTAGGAGTTAGTCTGAATTTTCTGAATTGCATACTACAATATTTTGCTAGTTTTAAGTTGCCAGTATACTTGTGCCAAAGGCAACCAAAAGATAAACCACAAGCTGTTCGGGTTTGTTATTAATTCTTTACCATCAAAAAATAAGGCAACGATTCCTGTTAGCAAACCAAAGGCTATTGCAGGCTCACCCTTCCAACTTTTAGCAAAAATATAAGCAAGTGGCACTAACAGGGTCAAAAGTCCAACTGTACCGGTATTGATTAAGTGGACAATGAAAATATTATGCGCGTGTTGGAACACATTCCTATCGGCTATAATAATCCCTTGCTCCCCGCCCAAACCACAGCCAAACCATAGGCTACAACCCAGCGCTTTTTCAATGCCACTCACCCAAATATCTATTCGGTAGGAGCCTCCGCGATGCAATAAATTACCGTAATAGGCCGACAAAAATAGATAACCGCCTAACAATACAAAAATTATTAGAAAAAGTGTTTTTTTATACTGCATACGGGACATCATAAGCATTGCAAAAAGGCCGAAACATAAAGCCACTAGTGCTGAGCGTGCGTTATAAAAATACTGTAGCAATAAAATAACGCTGAATACCAAAAACACCTGTAAATATTTATTTTTTTGTAGCATTAAATAAATCAATGAGACACCATATACACTCAAAATATCTGCAACAAAAATAGGGGAATCTAAGCGTAACACGGGTACTAGGCGAGCACTCAAACTTCGCCCATACCAGCCATAATAAACCGCCATTGAAACGACGCTATAAGCGACCGTTAGCCAAAACATATAAGCAATAATTTTATTTACTGTTATCTGCTTTGATGATAGTGCGTAGTAAATAGTCGAGATAAAAACCAGCACATAAAAAGCGTGCCTGACCTTTTTACCAAACGTGCCCCACTCGGCATCTAATCCTACTACCATTAATAATAACCAAGCATTAATAATGATAATAAAAGGGCGAATATAACGCCCATATCCCTTATCTTTAATCAATGATGGAACCATCAATAACATCGGCAGCAAAACTAACAGATAAAATCCAATATTGGCTAATTTAGAAGTCGGCGCTGCATACATAAAGAAAATAAACGCCAGTAGCATATAAGGAATAGTTTTTAATAAAAAGCGTTGTAAATCAGTCTCTCTTGATTTATCTACCTGCTCATTCTGCATACCTTGTTCTCTTTTCAATTATAATCAATCTACTGTTTATAAAGGTGTTAGTCGTCAGCCAGCAATTTGTCAGTAGGATCTGAAAAATAAGGGTTTACCTTCCACTGGTCTGGCCAACTAATTTGAAATCGCGCCACATCTTTCTTAAATTGTCGCCAAAAATTGGCAATCGATTGTTCAGCATTCAAGCCATCTAGATCAATAAATAAAGGCCCACCTTCAGGGCATAAAATATTTTGCGCTTTTAAATCCCCATGACTAATCTGACTGCGCTTTAATAGTAAAAACAAGTCCACTATTTTTCTTGCCCAGTGCTTTTTAGTCTCATCATCATATTGATCACTGTCATATATATCCCATGCCTGAGGCGCATCAATATATTCTGATAATAAATAAGAACGTCGCCTTAGCGGCCCCCAACGTTGCTCAATCATCACGTACGATTGCGCGGTTGGTATACCCAGCATTTCTAATAAAAGCCCATTTCTCCACGATACCGCTGCTCTAGACCATTTCAAACCTCTGATGAGGCTGTGTATCGGCTTTTTAATGTTATAACGTTTTAATACATAGGCCTGCCCAGCAATCTTTACTAGAGCAACGGTGGCTGTACCACCGTCTTTCAACAGCTGGCCGTTATCGATTAAGCCGTCTAAATCCGTCAGTGCTAAGGCCATTTCCTTAGAATAAATATCTCTTTTAGCCATTAAAAATCGTGACGTATTATGTTCGCTAATATAGTCCGTACAGGAACGAAATACCTTTTTATTGATAAACTTTTTTTGCCGCCAGCGTCGTTGCTCAATTAATGCTTGCTGCCAAGAGCTCTGATTCAAGTGCTGCCATTGAGGTAAATCTTTCAACACTCTTGTTAACAAATGATACGCCTGCTGATCCAGCGTAACCGGTAGCTGAGCATACAGTAACGCCAAATTTTTAACGGCAGTTGACTGACGGAGAGGATCATTTTTTTTACTGATATCACCTGCATCAATCAGGTACACATCAGCTTGACGGTATAAGAAGTTATCTAAATGAGCATCTTTTATTTCAAACCCTGCTTGCTGACAGGCCAACATTAGCTCGGTGATTGCCAGTAACCTAGCTTCAAACTCTACTGGCTCAGGCTGCGCCCAAAAAAAAGATGATAATGTTTCAGCATCCTCAATATATTGAATAATCAACAGCCCATAGTCAGCTTGTTTTTCACTATAAAGCACCTCAGGTGCGCTAATAGACGACTTTTTCAAAGCCTGTAACGTTAGCGCTTCCTTCATCAACTTTGCATTAAAACCAGGCCCATAGAAAAGCTTCGCTATTACGGGTTTTCCCTGCCACATCGCTCGACAAGTTAAACGTCTTGTCGGCAAGTGTCTTAAACATGTATCTAGTTGCAACACCCCATGCTTACTTGTTAGCTCAAATGCTTCATCAGGTTTTTTTGCCCACTCATCAAGCGCACTAACGCTGATTAACGTATCTGTATTCATATCATTAGGTCCTGCAATTTTTGCCAAACCAGTTCCGCAGGTAAGGTTTGGTAACAAGCCGGTACCACCTCAGCTGGATGCTTATATTCACAGGCTTTTTTTAAACAAGGTGAACAACTGAAATCAGCTTGTAAGCTTATATTTCTTGCCCCCATACTGCCTGTTAATGCGGCACTCGTTGAACCATAAATAGTAACAGCCGGCACACCACAGGCCGCTGTTAAGTGAGCCAATCCACTGTCCACGCCCACCACGCCATCAGCATGCAGTAACACTGAAGCTAATTCTTTAATTGATGAACGAGCCAACACCTGTGCAGTCCTTGATGAAGCAGCCAAGACTTCAGCGCGTTGCTTCTCATGCTCATCCCCCCAAGGTAAATAGATTGTAAAATCTTGCTTTTCAGCCAGCTTAATCAGTCTCTGCCAATATTCAATAGGCCAGTGTTTACTCGCCCACGTCGTACCATGAAGAAACACCAAATAAGGCTTTATTAGCTTTTTAGACGAAGGGAGTCGCTCCTTCCCTAGGCCATAGTCAGGCGGGTCTGTTGGTTCAGCATAAGCCAGACTTTTGGCAAATAACTGTCTAACTCGTGTAATGGCGTGTTGACCTTTTTTTACCTCTATAGCTTGCTGATAAGCGAGGGCAGCCAATGGTTCTCGGCAACTGCTTTTTGATAAACCGTAGCGCTTGCCTTTTGCAAAACGGCTTAAGACAGCGCTTTTAATTAATCCCTGCGCATCAATCACCAAATCATAATGCTGCTGTTGAAGAGCCTTAATACTGGCCCGAATTTCCGCACGAGCTGCCCATAGGCTCTTGCGCCAACGACGTATTGAGACTGGAATAACGCGGTCAACACTCGGATGTAAACGAGGAATGTCTTGAAACGAGTCTTCGACCACCCAATCAAATGAAATACCTGGAATAGCTTTTGCTGCATCGCTTAAGGCGGGCAATGTATGAATAACATCGCCCAACGATGACGTCTTAACGACTAATGCTTTCATTTGTCATCAATGAGGAAATACCCAGTAAAGTGGTCACCCGATCAGCTGATATTTTAGTTAGGCAATCTAAATGCCCCAGTGGGCATTCTCGCTTAAAGCAGGGCGAGCAAGCTAAGTTCAAACTAATAACATCTGCCTCTGGGTGTAAAGGTGGAGTAAAATTTGGATCGGATGAACCATAAAGCGCAATGGTTTTAATATTAAGAGCGGCGGCAACATGCATTAAGCCAGAATCATTGCTGACGACTGCATCACACAGTGACATCAAGTCTAACGCTTCTGTTAGGCTTGTTTTTCCAGCAAAATCGCGACAACCCCCGTCACTTAACTCATTAATGGTTGTTGCCACTGCTTCGTCTTTTGTCGAACCAAACAGGTATACCTGCCAGCCATTTTCCAGTGCTTTCTTTGCCACCTCAGCATAGCGGGTTTCTGGCCAACGTTTAGCTGGGCCATATTCTGCGCCCGGACAAAGTCCTAGTATTTTCCCTACCTTTGTAGGCAATGAAAACGTTTCGGCTGTTTTTGTAACACTCGCCGGATCAACCAATAAACGCGGCTGAGGGATAGCTGGCAAAATAGCACATGGTTCGGTGGCTAACGCCACAAACCGTTGCACTGTTTTAGTCAAAAATTCTTTATTAAGTTTCCGTGCATTATTCAGTAAGCCCCAACGTAACTCACCCCAAAAACCAGTACGCTTAGGTATATTGGCAAAATAAGGAACTAAGGCCGATTTCCATGAGTTTGGCAATACAATCGCTTCGTCATAAGCCTCATCACGTAACGATACACCCAATTTTTTACGGCCTTTGAAGTCAAACTGCCCATGCCCCAATGGCATAACAATCGCTTTACGTACTTCAGGCATCCGCTCCATCAACGCTAACGACCATTGAGGTGCTAGCACATCAATCAAGCAGTTCTTATGCCGTTCTTTTAATGCCATAAATAGGCTCTGCGCCATTACCATATCGCCAACCCACGAAGGGCCCACGATTAGTATACGATAAGGGTTACTCACCTCTATTTATACGTAAGTTAACCAATCACTATGCTGAGCGGAGCGACCTTGAACGGCATCAAAATACATTGTTTGTAGGCGCTCGGTAATGGGGCCACGGCCGCCATTGCCAATGGTTCGGTCATCCACTTCACGAATAGGGGTTACTTCAGCCGCTGTTCCGGTAAAAAACGCTTCATCGGCCACATAAACTTCATCACGAGTAATTCTTTTCTCAACAACTTCTAAATTACATTCTTCAGCAAGCTGGAAAATTGTTTCGCGCGTAATCCCTTCTAGTGCAGAGGTTAGGTCGGGCGTAATTAATTTACCATTACGCACAAGGAATATGTTTTCGCCACTACCTTCGGCCACATAGCCTTCGTGATCGAGCAACATCGCTTCATCGTAACCGCATGAAATAGCTTCTTGCAACGCCAAAATAGAATTCATGTAATTGCCATTCGCTTTGGCTTTACACATCACACTATTAACATGGTTTCTGATATAGGAAGACGTACGAATCCGAATACCTTTTTCTATGCCATCTTCGCCGAGGTATTTCCCCCATTCCCATGCAGCAACCATGACGTGAACTTTCAGGCTATCAGCACGAATGCCCATTCCTTCTGAGCCATAAAAACACATTGGCCGCAGGTAGGCTGACTTTAGTTTATTTTTAGACACCGCTTCGCGCTGAACTTGGTTCAACGTGGCTTTGTCGAACGGAATTTTCATATTCAAAATATGAGCCGAGCGGAACAAACGATCTGTATGATCTTGTAGTCTGAAAATAGCGGTACCGTCATTTGTTTCATAGGCACGTGTGCCTTCAAAAACACCCATACCATAATGCAAGGTATGCGTTAGCACATGGACTTTGGCGTCGCGCCAATCAACCCATTTACCATCCATCCAGATGACGCCATCTTTGTCATCCATTCCCATAGTTAACTCCTAATTTA
>CAJXOJ010000017.1 GCA_913057515.1 uncultured Cycloclasticus sp.
CGCTACACACGTTAATGCCGGCATTTCGAACCGTATCAATCGTATCTAAGCGATCCTGATAGGTTCGCGTCGTAATCACTTCTTTATAGTACTCTTCTGAGGTATCAATATTATGGTTGTAGTAATCCAAGCCCGCCTCTTTTAACTGTTGTGCTTGGCCATCTTCCAACATTCCCAAGGTAACGCAGGTTTCCATTCCCAAGGCTTTAACCTCTTCGACCATTTTCGTCACTTTATTTAAATCACGATCTTTAGGACTCCGCCACGCTGCTCCCATACAAAAACGGCTTGCTCCATTCGCTTTCGCTTCTTTCGCCGCATCAACAACTGCTCTAATTTCCATTAATGCTTCTTTTTCCAGCCCCGTGTCATAGCGAACACTTTGCGGACAATATGAACAATCTTCAGGGCATGCACCCGTCTTAATACTTAGCAAGGTACTGATTTGAACTGCATTTGGGTCAAAGTTTTCACGATGAATAGTGTGCGCCTTAAAAAGCAAGTCATTGAATGGCAGATCAAAAAGCGCTTGGATTTTTTTTAGTGGCCATGTGTTTCTCACTATATTAACGGTCGCTCTTTTTTGCTCGCTAATCGCTTCAGATGGTATGCTCATTCGGGAATTACCTATTTCAAGTTTATATAAAGTCGACAATGGTACATCAGGCGGAAAAGTTGTCAAAATTAATTTACAAAAATATGAACAACTGGTCAAATATTATCCATTCTAGGCTGTACCCGACGACCTGCTTCATATGCGATCAGCCTGGCTATAATGAACTGGATTTATGCCAGCAATGCTTGCAGGATCTAAACGCTGCAACGCGCTCGTGTGCTATCTGCGATATAGCGTTAACAACAGAGTCATCCATTTGTGGGCGTTGTCTAAAAAACCCACCTTCATTTGACAGCATCACCTCGCTATACCAATATGAAGGTATCGCTCAATTTTTAATTCAATCACTCAAATTTCAAGCCAAGCACAGCTGTGCTAGAACCATGGGCCTGTTGATGGCTCAACACATTAAAGCGCTGAATAAACAAGCTGATGCTCTGATGCCTGTCCCTTTACATGCAAAACGCTTGAATGAGAGAGGTTTTAACCAGTCTGAACTTATCGCGCAATACATACAAAAAGCCATCGGCGTGCCTCTTATTCAGCATTCTTTAAAGCGAATTGTTAACACGACTAGCCAAGCAACACTTAAGGCAAACGAACGGCGTAAAAATTTGAGGAATGCTTTTAGCTATACGTCAACACAAAACATACAGTCTGTTGCCATTATTGACGATGTCGTAACAACTGGGTCGACAGCCAATGAAATTGCCAAAACGCTAAAAAGACAAGGTGTACAACGGGTTGAAATTTGGGCGTTTGCCCGCGCTTAATCAATAATACCTTTAGTGGCATAATCTATCGTTATACCAAGAAAAACAGTAAATCCAAGCCAATTATTATTCAAAAAAGCCACCATGCACTTTGCTGGTTCTCTGCCTTTAATTAACATTTGATGATAAGCCGCAAACATCAATGCGACAAAAACACTAACAAAATAGGGTGTGCCCAACTCGGCTTTTTGCCCAATCATGATGAGCGCAATAAAAAATAATAACTGAAAAAAACCAATCAATACCTTATCTAAGTCTCCAAACAAAATGGCCGTTGACTTAACACCTATTTTTAAGTCATCGTCACGATCCACCATTGCATACATTGTGTCGTATACCACCGCCCATATTACCGCAGCAACAAATATCAACCACGCTAGTGGTGGTACTGAATTTGTTTGCGCTGCAAAAGCCATAGGCACTGCCCAGCCAAATGCCATTCCTAAAAATATTTGTGGTAAATGTGTATGACGCTTGGTAAAAGGATATAACGCTGCCAACAATACAGCACCTAATGATAAGTAAAGGGTTAGCGTGTTCATCAACAAAACCAGCAACAACGAAATTAAGAGTAATACAAAGAACAGCTGTAATGCCTCTGTAGAACTCACCTGGCCAGTGGCAAGAGGGCGCTCTTTTGTTCGCGATACATGCGGGTCAATTTTCCTGTCGGCATAATCATTTATCACGCAACCGGCTGACCGCATCAATACAACACCGAGTGTAAAAACGATAAACACTAATATATCTGGCCGCCCATGACTGGCAATCCAAAGCGCCCAGTACATCGGCCAAAGCAACAGCAAGCTACCAATTGGCTTATGCATTCTTGTTAATAACCAGTACGTCCTTATATTTGATATTTTTAACTGTAATTTCATTATTTATTAAACAAGGCCGGTAAAAAAAACTCACTCACGAGGAAGGCATGTTTGTTCATTTGATAGGTATTACGGCGCGCCCAAATAAACCTTTCCCCTTCTAACATCTTCTGCGCCTGCTGATTTAATTCTGTAACACTTATTTTAGCAAGGTCTAAGCGGACTCTTTTTAGTTCAGGGTAACTAAAAATTACCTCACCCAGTGGCCTATTTCCTAAATGCGTCAGATTTTGCAGTTGATGCGCTACTTTTCGTGGCAATGTCGTTCGAGCAAAAACAACCGGCTGGTTAGATAGCGTCAACAACACCTCTCTAACAAGTGCATAGTGATGACGTGGTTGCTTTAGGCATTGCGCATCGAGTAAATGCGGTGCAGCGAAACCCTGCCCCTGCACCTCAACAGCAAAGGGTTCAGAGAATGTGTTTTTAATTCGCTTGGTTAACGAATTCGGTTCAAGCAACCAATTTACTACCTGTGATGGCATGCTGCGCAACGGCCATTGGCTTAGTTCACGCCAAGCAGGTTCTTGAACAAAGAAATTATTAATCGGCTTCAACGACATTTCACTCCATCAGACTTGCGCATATTCTACTGAATTGGCTATCCATCGGTGAACTAATGGCCCCACCAAGTCAGCTTGCTTATGAAGAATTTCCTCTGCACACTCAGCCACCTGTTCCAGCATCTCTGCATCGCGTTCAATATCCGCAACTTTAAATCGCATAAACCCAGCCTGACGTTTTCCTAGCAACTCACCTGCTCCGCGCAACTGCAAATCCTTTTCTGCTATTTTAAAGCCATCGGTTGTTTCGCGCATAATCGACAAACGCTCATTACCATTTTTCGATAACGGTGATTTATACATTAATACACAATGACTATCTCGTGTTCCGCGACCTACTCTGCCGCGCAATTGATGTAGCTGTGCCAAACCTAAACGTTCAGCATTCTCAATCACCATCAAACTGGCATTGGGCACATCAACACCCACTTCAATCACAGTGGTCGCGACCAATATTTGTAATTTTTTATTTTTAAACTGCTGCATAACAGCCTGCTTTTCATCTGCCTTCATTCGCCCATGCACTAAGCCTATGGCAAGACTCGGCAAGCACTCTTTAAGTAGCTCAGCCGCCACTTCAGCCGCTTGGCACTGTAGTGCTTCAGATTCTTCTATTAGCGTACAAACCCAATACACTTGCCGCCCTTCTTCAACGCCCTTATTGATGCGTTCAATAATCCGCGCCCTTTTTGAGATGGGAACAACCGTTGTCGTTACCGGCGTTCGACCTGGCGGCAACTCATCGATCACCGATAAATCCAAATCTGCATAGCCCAACATCGCTAAGGTTCTGGGAATCGGTGTCGCTGTCATCACCAGTTGATGAGGATACAAACCACCTACCACGCCTTTATCTCGAAGAGCGAGCCGCTGATGCACACCAAACCGATGCTGTTCATCAATAATAACCAGGCCGAGTTGTGCAAAACTGACTTTATCTTGGAACAATGCTTGCGTGCCGATCACAATGTTAGAACGACCCTCTCTAATATCCGCGGTAATCGCATCATAAACCTTACCTTTGTGCTGCCCAACTAGCCAATCGACTTGAACATCCATATCGTCCAGCCAGCCTTTAAAGTTCTTAAAGTGTTGCTCTGCTAACAACTCTGTTGGCGCCATAATAGCGACTTGATACCCCGCTTCAGTTGCCGCTAAGGCAGCACAAGCAGCGACAACGGTTTTACCTGAACCAACATCGCCTTGTAACAACCGTTGCATCGGTATAGTTTGCGATAAATCTGACATTATCTCTTGGCTCACGCGACTTTGCGCCGTAGTTAACTCAAAACCTAATGAGGCTAAAAAGCGCGCTTGGCTATTACCTGCTGATCTAAAGCTCGGCGCGGCGTTACGCTGAACCCCTTCTTTAAGTCGGCTTAAACTTAAGTGATTAGCCAATAACTCCTCAAATATCAATCGTTTAAATGAGGGGGTTTTACTAACCTCTAGTGCCGGCAAGGTTTCCGGAAAGTGTAACTGTTGCAAACTATCAACTAAGCTCGGAAAACCGCTTGCCTGCAAAACTTGTTGCGGTAGGCAATCGCGAACAGTCGCGCCCTGTTGCAGTAATAAAAATGCTTGTTTGATGAGTTTTCTAAAAGACGCTTGATGCAAGCCATCTGTGACAGGATAAACTGCTAATAAGCCTTGCTCAATTTGACCACGCTGCGCTTCGCTAATGAGCTGATACTCAGGATGAACAACATCGGCAACACCCTGTTTACTATATGATTTAATATCGCCAAAACAACGTAACCATTGGCCACGTTGCATCGCTTCTTTTTGGCTATTTGAGAAGTGAAAAAACCGCAAGGTAATAAACCCAGTATGATCACTTAATCGAACGAGCATCGAACGCCGCCCTCTATAGACCACCTCAGCCAGTTCAACTTGCCCTTCAAACAGACAAGAGTCACCCGGTTTCAACGAGCCTATCGGCACCACTTGAGTTCTATCTTCATAGCGAAACGGCAAATGAAATAACATATCTGCCACCGTCACTATACCGAGACGTTGCAGTTTTTCTGCTACTTTTTCACCAACGCCTTTAAGGTAAGTTATCGGCAAATCATCTAAACAACTATCCACCGCCATGAGCACCTTCTAACCAAAAATGCTCATATTAATCGTCACCTAGCACCATAACAGCATCCATTTCAACACGACTATTTTTGGGTAATGCCGCCACACCGATTGCGGCTCTTGCTGGATATGGCTGCGAAAAAAAGCGGTCCATTTTTTCATTAACCACAGGAAAATCTGCCATATCCGTTAGAAAAATATTAAGTTTTACAATATCTTTCAGCTCACCACCTGCTGCTTGGGCTACAGCGGTTAAGTTTTTTAATACTTGCTCAATTTGCTCCCCAATATCATCGCTAATAAGCACCATTGTCTCTGACACCAATGGAATTTGACCGGATAAATAAACGGTTTGATCTACCTTGATAGCCTGCGAATAAGTACCGATAGCTTCTGGTGCTAAAGCCGTATGAATAACTGTTTTTTTCAAAGCTCCCCCTAGTTTCTAATACGAAATATTTTTATAACGGATGCAAGACCACGCAAGCGACGCATAACACGCGCTAAATGTTTCCTATCACGTACTGTAATGGTAAAAATGTCACTGGAAGCATCCTCAGAACGTGAGGCAATTTTAATGTTTTCAATATTACAGTCGTACGATGAAAATATGGATGCAATCTCTGCTAAAACACCCCGTTCATTCTTTAGCTCTAGTCCAATATCAGAACTAAACTCACCCTCAACAATATTCGCCCATTGAACATTTAGCCAATTTTTATGCTTTCGTTTGTACTCTCGGGTATTTTTGCAATGCACCCGATGCACTACCACCCCTCGCCCAGGGCTAAAGAAACCAATAATTTTATCGCCTGGAATGGGCCTACAGCAGGTACCCAAATTGATGAGCATCCCATCTGCCCCGTGTATATTAAGCGTCGCAGTAGACTGTTTTCCCTTAGCGATATCGATGGAAGAGTCCTCATCCCCGGCCGACATAATCAAATGCTGCGCTACTAACAAAGGCATTCGGTTGCCAAAACCCAAGTCCATTAATAAGGCATCAAGCGAACCAATTTGTTGCTCATCCAAAAAAGTCTGTAACTGTTCAGGGGCAACATCATCAAAATTTAAACCAATGCTTTTAAACTCTGCATTCAGTAGTTGACCACCAAGGGTGATAGCGTCTCGTTCTTTAAACTCTTTAAGGTGATTCCGAATAGCGTGCCTTGCTTTATTGGTCACCACAAAATTTAACCAATTTGGGTTACATACGGCAAAATCACTGGTCATGATTTCAACCGTTTGACCATTTCTCAGTACCGTGTGCAGCGGCTCCATTATTCTGTTTATCTTCACGCCTGCGCACGCCATGCCAATATCCGTATGGACCGCAAAGGCAAAATCAACTGCTGTAGAACCCTTAGGCAATTTAACAATTTTTCCTTTTGGAGAAAATACAAAAATCTCTGTTGGGAACAGGTCTACTTTTAGTGTATCAATAAACTCAAACGAGTCGTCAGAGCCCTTTTGTGTTTCGAGTAGATTTCTCAACCATTCGTGCGCCCTCACTTGCGCATCATGCGCAACATCTGTTGTTTTATAAAGCCAATGTGCCGCAATACCTGATTCAGCCACCCTATCCATTTCCACCGTTCTTATCTGCAGCTCAATCGGCACCCCAAATGGCCCCACCAAAACTGTGTGTAACGATTGATAACCATTACTTTTAGGTAAAGCGATGTAATCCTTAAATTTACCAGGCACAGGTTTAAACAGGTTATGCAATATACCCAATGCTTGATAACATTGCTCAGTAGTTTCCACGATGACTCTAAAGGCATACACATCAAACACTTCGTTAAATGCTATCCCTTGCCGCTTCATTTTCAAGTAAATGCTATAGAGGTTCTTCTCGCGGCCACTAATCAAACCCGGGAATTTAGTGTTTAAAAAACCCTCTATGAGTAACTTTTCAACTTTATCGACAACCTCTTTTCTATTTCCTCGGGCTGCTTTTATGCTCTTAGTAATAATTGATTTACGATAAGGAAACATGGCTTCGAAGCTTAAATCTTCTAACTCAAGTCGAAACTCGTGCATCCCCAACCGATGCGCAATGGGTGCATAAATATCCAGCGTTTCCTTCGCAATACGTCGCCTGCTTGCCGGTTTCATCACACTAATTGTGCGCATATTATGTAAACGGTCAGCTAGCTTAATAATAATCACCCTTAAATCTTTTGCCATTGCCAAAAACATCTTGCGCATATTTTCAGCTTGAGCTTCTTCACGCGTCTTAAAGTTTATTTTTGTTAGCTTGCTTACCGCATCAACAAGGCCTGCCACATCATCATTAAATAACCGCGCTAAGTCATCAAATGTCGTCTCTGTATCTTCCAGCAAGTCATGCATGATGGCCGCCATAATACAGTCCACATCTAATTTCATTCGAGCCAAAATCAGCGCCACTGAAACAGGGTGGCAAATGTAATCTTCCCCGCTCAAACGGTATTGCCCTTGATGAGCATCACTTGCCAGCTGATACGCTTGCTCAACTTGTTGTAGCTGACTAGCAGTCAGGTACTCCTTTAACGTTGACATTAATTCTGCCAACAACACCTCTTGTGGTAATTCAATTTCGTTTTGTTTATCTGCTTCCATCTACTCTTATTTTCTAATGCGCATAAAAAATGCCCATGACAACATCATGAGCATTTGAGTCTATCACCAAAGCTCTATTGGCGAATAGACAGTAGGCCTAAATTAAATTAGTTCTATAGCCTAACCTTCTTCATCAATTGATTTTTCAGCCAAGTCAGCTTCTTCAATAAACAATTCTTCAATCGGTGGGTTATCCACTAAATCTAAGACCTCTTCAGTAATATTACCTGCTGCAATTTCTCTTAACGCAACAACCGTAGGTTTATCATTTTCTAACTCAAGACTTGGCTCAGCACCATCCATAATTTGGCGTGCGCGTCTTGAAGCTAATAGGACCAACTCAAAACGATTGTCTAATTTTTCGAGACAATCAGAAACTGTTACACGTGCCATTGGAACCCCTTAATTTAAATAATGTTGAATAGCCAGAAATTATACCCTATTTTTAGCTATTAATTAAGCAACTGATTTATCAATGTCGAATATGCCTGCTTTCCTCTTTGCATGACCAACCGTTGGGATTGAACAACCGCCTCCAATTCATTTAATGCCACTTTAAAATCATCGTTAACGACTAAAAAGTCGTATTCACTATAATGCATCATTTCATCAACCGCCGTACGCATACGTTTACTGATAACCTCTTCACTATCTTGACCCCGGTTGCGCAACCTCTCATCAAGCACCTGTTTGGATGGCGGTAAAATAAATATCGAACAGCAATTTTTCATTATTTTTCGAACTTGCTGGGCGCCTTGCCAATCAATTTCAAGAATAACATCGACGCCTTGAGCCAGCCTCTCTTCAACCAAGGCTTTTGATGTCCCATAGGAATTCCCAAAAACAGTGGCATGCTCTAAAAACCCTTTTTGATCAATAAGTTGCTGAAATCCTTCCTGATCAATAAAATTATAATCAATGCCCGTTTGCTCGCCTACCCGAGGCGCTCTTGTCGTATGCGAAACCGATACCTCTATGCCTGAAAGCGTTTCTAACAACGCATTCACCAAACTCGTTTTACCCGCACCTGATGGTGCTGATACGATAAATAATTGTCCTGTTGTTACCTTCACGTTTTACCTTTACTCAATATTTTGAATTTGCTCGCGCATTTGCTCTATCAACACTTTCAACTCAACCGAAACATTAGTGGTTTGTATATCTGCTGATTTCGAGCCTAACGTATTTGCCTCTCGATTAAGCTCTTGCATAAGAAAGTCTAATCGGCGGCCAACGGGCTCTGCTTGATTCAACACTCTACGAACTTCTTTTACGTGAGATTCAAGCCTATCTAACTCTTCCTCTACATCCATTTTTTGTAAAAAATAGACCAACTCTTGTTCAAGCCTAGCTTGTTCTGGCTCATCTAATAAGTCATTTATTTTCTTTTCTAATTTTTCACGTAACTGCGCTTGCACCTCTGGCAGGCGTGTTTTAGCAATGCTCATTTGTTCTTGAATCAGTTTACACCGCGACTCAACCATCTCGAGGATATCGCCGCCCTCTCGTTCACGCGACTCAACTAACTGCTCTAATGTTTCATTCAATAAAGCTATAGCGCCTTCATTGATCGGTTCCAAGTCCTCTCTCACTTCAGATTGCACACCTGGCCAACGCAAAATATCTAACGCTGATAACGATTGAGCCTGATCCATATTATTTTCAATTTTGGAGGCGGCCATCAGTAATTGATTCAATCGCGCTTCATTGATTTCTATCGCTTCTTCACCCTGCTTTTGCTTTCTATAAAAAAGGTTGCAGTCTACCTTCCCACGTTTAAGGTATTTTCCTACCGCTTCGCGCACAGAGGGTTCAATACTACGAAATATTTCAGGCAAGCGAGGTGAAACGTCTAAATAACGGTGATTCACAGACCTAACTTCCCAAATTAAGGTATACCCTTCAACATCCACCTCACAACTAGCAAAAGCCGTCATACTATTTATCATTTTGTCGCCTATACTCAAACTTTAAACGATAAATATTAGGCTGTTTTTAAAAAGATTAATACCCTGATGATAAAAAACTCTCTTTCATCAAGCGCACGCATCACAACAACAGACAGCCAATCGCTAAGCTCAGGCCTAGTAGTGGATGACTACATTATTGAGCGTGTTATAGCTCAAGGTGGTTTCAGCACCGTGTATCTTGCTCGCCAACTCAAAGATCAGCAACAGGTAGCTATCAAAGAATACAAACCCGAACGGCTAACGAAACGTGATGGCTTGAATGTAGTACCGATTGACGCCACATCAGCAAAATTATTCCAGCGTGGACGCCAGTTATTCCTAAATGAAGCAACCTTATTAACGACCATAAAGCACCCTAATATTGTGAGTGTTCTGAATTTCTTTCTTAGCAACAACACCGCTTACTTAGTGATGAATTATGACTATGGGCATACCCTTGGTAATTGGCTGAAGAACTCCGATCATTTAGTAACAACTGAGTTTTTGCTGGCTGTTTTCCAGCCGGTAATGAGGTGCATTAAAAACATGCATCATAGAGGGCTGTTACACCTTGATATTAAGCCAGATAATATTCTACTACGGCCCCCGAATAACCCTCTGATTCTTGATTTTGGCTCTGCTCTGTCCTACAAGAACCTACAAAACCCCAGCTCACATAGCATGACCAAGGGTTACGCCTCACCCGAACAACATGATAAGCACTATAAATTAGGTCCATGGAGTGATTGTTACGCAATAGGCGCCAGTATGCGTGCATGTTTAGACCGATCTCCGCCAATACTCTCAACCGACATCACAGCGCTTAGTGATAGACCCTCTACTCACCAGCTCTACAAAAAGCGCATCGATGCAAAAATTCTCTATGCCATTGATTGGGCAATGCAAACATCGCCGGCTAAAAGACCACAAACTGTTGATGACCTACTGAACGCGACTCATTATCGTTAAAATTCATTAATACAGCCATCCAATACAACCCTTCTTGGCCTATAATGCGCATACCCTCAAATGTGCAATACTTCGTATTCCATTTCATCAAACATCTTTAATAGCTTTAGGAAAAAACATGAGACCCAGTGGACGCAAACCCGACCAACTCCGTGACGTAAAAATAACCACCAACTTTACAATTCACGCAGAAGGATCCGTATTAATTGCCTGTGGCGATACACAAGTACTATGCACAGCATCGGTGGAAAACCGTGTCCCAAGGTTTTTAAAAGACAAAAAACAAGGCTGGGTCACCGCAGAGTACGGCATGCTTCCACGTTCCACTCACAGCCGTATGGGTCGCGAAGCCGCTCGCGGCAAACAAAGTGGTCGTACGCAAGAAATTCAACGCTTAATTGGCCGCTCCTTACGAGCCGCCGTGAACCTAAACGCACTTGATGGCTATACAATAACGATCGACTGCGATGTTCTACAAGCCGATGGTGGAACACGTACTGCCTCTATAACCGGTAGTTTTATTGCACTCTCTTTGGCCGTTGAAAAGTTAATTGCTGATAAAAAAATCAAGAAAAACCCCATTCATGGTCAAATTGCCGCCGTCTCTGTGGGCATCTATAACGGCGTACCTGTGCTGGATTTGGACTACCCTGAAGATTCAGAAGCGGAAACTGATATGAACGTTATCATGAATGAAGCCGGTGCATTCATCGAAGTTCAAGGCACAGCTGAAGGACACGCATTCCGTCGTGAAGAACTGGATGACATGTTAAACCTTGCCGCATCAGGTATCAGTGAATTAATGCAGAAACAGCGTGACGCATTAGCAACATGAGCCAACAGATCGTTCTTGCCAGTGGCAACAAAGGCAAAATAGCAGAAATTCAGGCTATTCTCAGCCAACAAGCGATTGAGGTACTTCCTCAATCGCGCTTTGATGTGCCGGAGGCTGATGAAACCGGCAGCACGTTTATTGAAAATGCCATCATTAAGGCAAGACATGCTGCAAAAATCTCTGGTCTACCCGCTATTGCAGACGACTCAGGCTTAGAGGTAGATGCACTTAATGGCAAGCCTGGCGTGTATTCTGCAAGGTATGCTGGTCTACCATCTGACGATAAAAAAAACACACTTAAATTACTACAGGCATTAGAAAACATGCCTGCCGAGAAACGTTCTGCACGATTTCACTGTGTGATGGTTTTTATGGCTCACGCCGATGACCCCTCACCATTAATAACTCATGGAGTTTGGGAGGGGTGTATTGCGGATCAAGCGTCTGGTAAAAACGGCTTTGGTTACGACCCCGTCTTTTATGTCCCTGATTATCAATGCATGTCGGCTGAACTTGATTCATCAGTCAAAAATAACATCAGTCATCGCGCTCAGGCACTTAACCAGCTGCTGCCGCAAATTTCCGAATACTTTAGCAAGTTGTATGGACACTGATTCGCTCGACTATAGCCTCTACATTCATATTCCTTGGTGCGTAAAGAAGTGCCCCTATTGCGACTTTAACTCACACGAAAAAAATGCGGGTGATAGTGAAGAGGGCTATGTAGATGCGCTTATTAAGGACCTTTCCAAGGAGGCCCAAAAAGTTACCAACCGAACACTAAAAAGCATTTTCATTGGCGGTGGCACACCTAGCCTCTTCTCTGCCAGTAGTATTGAGCGGATTCTTAGCGCAGTTCAGCAAACACTAACTATTGGTGATGACATTGAAATTACCTTAGAGGCGAACCCTGGTACCGCCGAAGCGGAGAAATTTTCGGCTTTCTATAGCCTTGGCATTAATCGTCTATCGATTGGCGTTCAAAGCTTTAATGATCATCAGCTACAACGACTAGGGCGTATTCACGATGCTAAACAAGCACATCGATCTATCCAATTAGCGCAAAAAGCAGGCTTTGAACGCATTAACCTCGATTTGATGTTTGGCTTACCTCAGCAAAGCCTTGAACAAGCAGTTAACGATGTTGATTTGGCCTTAGCCTATCAAACAGGTCACCTTTCTCACTATCAATTAACCCTCGAGAAAAATACTTTATTTTATAAGCACCCACCCATCTTGCCGCATGATGAACTAATCTGGGATATGCAAACAGCCTGTCAAAGCCAAATCGAAAAATCACTCAGTCAATATGAAGTATCTGCCTATGCGGCGGCAGGGCAACAGTCTCGGCATAACCTTAATTACTGGCAATTTGGTGATTATATTGGCATTGGTGCTGGCGCCCATGGAAAAATCAGCCATAAGCAAGGCGACATTTCTCGTTATTGGAAGAAAAAACAACCGCGAGAATATACAAGCTTTGCCGGTACGCCCTCTGTCATAGGTGGCTATAGCACCGTCAAAGCCACCGAGTTACCGTTTGAGTTTATGATGAACGCACTACGCTTAAAAAAGGGCTTTACACTCGACCAGTATCAACGCCGGACCCAGCTGGAAGCTGCTAGTGTACAAATGACATTAGATTCGTTAATTGATAAAAACTTACTGCAGCTTAATGACTCCAGCTATCGCTGTACTGAACAAGGCTGGAATTTCTTAAATGATACCGTAGAACACTTTCTACCCGCGTAATGAGCGAGCTATTAATTAATCAAACTTACCAATGCCCGTACTGCGGTGAAGTAATCGACACGTTAATCGACACCTCCCAAGGTAACCATCAGACTGTTGAAGACTGCTCTGTTTGTTGCTGCCCTATTGAATTAAACATAGAGCTAGGCGATATCGACCAAAAAGTAAAACTAACAGCTCGCTCCGACTCTGAATAAAATGAAACTAACGATTTTATTTCGTTTAAACGAACCCTGTAGCTTTTGAGTATAAAATAACCACACATTAACCCGGACATCCATCCATGAAAAATTACAAACACGAGTTTATTGAATTTGCACTGCAATGCGACGCACTAAAATTCGGAGAATTCACTCTAAAATCTGGTCGAGTAAGCCCTTACTTTTTTAACACCGGCTTATTTAACACCGGCTATCGTTTACGCAAATTAGGCCATTTTTACGCGCAGGCATTGGCCGATTCCGGCATGGACTGCGATATTTTATATGGCCCTGCCTATAAGGGCATCCCTCTTGTTTGCGCTGTTTCTATTGGCTTATCTGAAATATCTAACAAAGACATTCCCTATGTTTTTAACCGCAAAGAAGTAAAAGACCACGGTGAAGGCGGCTTATTAGTAGGATCAGAACTCAAAGGCAACGCTGTTATTGTAGATGATGTCATTAGCGCTGGCACCTCTGTTAGAGAATCTGTCGACATTATTCGCGCTGAGAATGCGATTGCATCTGGCGTTCTAATAGCACTTAACCGACAAGAAAAAGGCCGCGGTGAAACCTCTGCGATTGATGACGTGGAGGAAAGCTATGGCTTTAAGGTGGCCTCTATTATTTGCTTAGAAGATATCGTTAGCTATCTTGAAAAATCTGATAATGCAGCGCACTTAAGTGCAATTATAAATTATCAAAAAACGTATGGAACGAACTAGCCACCACCACGTTGAAACTTGAGCAAGAATAATGTCATAAATTTTTCTTGCTCATCATCACCCATGTTAGAAAAGTCAAAACTAAGCGGTAATATCGGTAATTTTACTGAACCAAAACGGCGCATGCTTTCATCACCCATAGAAACATTAACCGATTGATTAAAATAGAAAAATGCAACTAGATTACCTTCGTGCGAATACTGCAGCTTATCTTGACTTTCTAGGAGAGTAAGGAAGTCTTGACGGGAAAAACCCATCTCTAATGAAAATTGTTTTGCTTTAAATAACGTCATCACAAAAAAAATTAAACTTCACCACTACTGATGAACAACGGCCTATCTATTAATAATAGATAGGCCCATTCTTGCACTCAAAATATAAGGCATCCATCTCTCAAGACGTTTTTACCTGAACTACTTGTAGTTCAGGTAAACAGGAGGGTGCTTAATTCACTTTATTTGTAAAACAGATAGCTCTTAAATGCTCATCTACTTATCTGTACACTGTTTTTATTTTGCAGGTATCGCCTTCGCAGCGTAGTCTTTCATTTTGTCATAACCCGTCCAGTTTGAATCTTGAAAAGTAATTGCGCTCGTTGGACAGGCTTTTGAACACTCAGGGTCTCCTCCACAAAGGTCACATTTGATAACTTTTCCACTATCGGCATTGTAATTAACTGTTCCAAATGGGCAGGCAATCGTACAAACTTTACAACCCACACAAAGGTCATTGACGATTTCTTTTGCGCCAGTCGTTTTATTTAGTTGGATCGCCTCCACAGGGCAAGCGTGCATACACCAAGCTTCATCACACTGAGTACAGGTATAAGGCACAAAGATACCTTCTTCATGAAATGGGAAGATTTTAATTCTTGACTTAGCTGGGTTAAAAACCCCTTCAGCCTCATAAGAACAGGCCATTTCACATTGCAAACAACCTGTACATTTATTTGCATCAATAACTAAAGACATTTGCATAACACCCTCCTGTGGGTTCTATTTATTTTTAATAAGGCTAACAAAAACTTTTACACAGTGTGCATAAGCTTTGTTTAGACTGATAATTTCAGCCTATAGTTTAACTCAACTTTAACCACCTGTTACACTCATATGACGAAAGATAACAGGTTGTTCAGTAATATCAAAATCGTGCCCTTTCGGTTTTATCTCCATCGACTCAATAAGAGCTTGTTTTACTTTATTTAAATCCGTAGGGTTTGACCTTAAGACTCGCTTTAAATCCATCGAGTGCTCCTGACCTAAGCATAATAATAACAAGCCTGATGCTGTTACACGTACTCGGTTGCAGGTATCACAAAAATTATGGCTATGCGGTGAAATAAAACCTACCGAATTATCGTAACCCTTAACGCTGTAATAGCGTGCCGGCCCACCTGTATCTTTAGTGCTCGACACTAGGTCAAACTGTGTTTCTATATCATTTTTAATGTCGTCACTTGAATAATAAGCCTCTTCTCGTGAGTGACTATCGATAGCGCCTAATGGCATTTCTTCAATAAAGCTGATATCAAGCCCTTCCTGCATGGCATATTGGACTAGGTTGTTGACTTCATCATGATTTCTATTTTTTAAAATCACGGCATTTAACTTAATTTTTTCAAACCCTGCTTTCTTCGCAGCTTGTATTCCTTCAAGCACTGCATTCAAGTCACCCACGCGTGTTACTTTTTTGAATTTTTCTGCATCCAAGCTATCTAGGCTAATATTAATCCTTTTAACACCCGCTTCTTTTAACGGCTGCGCCAACTTTACTAATTGCGAACCATTTGTCGTAATAACAAGCTCATCTAGCCCTTCTAATTTAGCAACATCGGCTAACATATTGACGATATCTTTTCGTACCAACGGCTCTCCGCCTGTAATACGAATTTTCGTTACCCCTAACTCAACAAATGCTTTTGAGAGGCGAGTTATTTCCTCTAAGGTCAGCACTTGTTCACGCGGCAAGAACTCCATGTCTTCGCTCATGCAATAAACACAACGAAAATCACAACGATCCGTGACTGAAATCCGGACATAGGTTACTTGTCGACCGAATTTATCGATTAACTTATTGGTATTGATAGTAGGTGATGTGACACTCATGCGAATAAATTACAGTCCTATTTAGCGCTGGTTTCTCAAAAAACTAGCTGGCTTAAGGCAAAACATTTGAAACTCTAAAGCTTTACCCATTAATAACACACCTTACCGCACATTAATTTTCTAGGTCAACGATTAGTTCGCTGACTCACTAAGCCCTATCATTTCATATCTAACTGACAGTTGCTTATATTAATAAAATTTGAGGTAAACTTAAGCACAAGCAATGCGCTAACTAAACCTGATGCCTCTTTCAAATATATGCAACGATTACACAAAAAGTGCTTAACAACTTTTCTCACCCTTATCGCTCTCTTTCTTGTTTTTAGTGACGGCATTGCTGAAGGTAAACCACCCATTAAAATTGCGGCCCTTAAGTTTGGCACCGTTAACTGGACCTTAGAGACAATCAAAAAAAATGGCTTAGACCACAAATATGGGTTTGAGCTTATTATTCAACCCTTGGCCAATAGTCAGGCTGGAAAAATCGCATTACAGGCTAATGCCGCTGATATCATCGTTTCGGATTGGACATGGGTGGCACGTCAGCGTGGGTTTTCCACTGATTATTTATTTGCACCTTATTCTAGTTCTGCTGGCTCATTAATGGTGCCTCCCCATTCGCCTATTAGATCACTGCAAGACCTCTCCAATAAAAGGCTCGGTATTGCAGGCGGTGTACTTGATAAAAATTGGCTATTGCTACAGGCTTTAGCAGTACAAGAAAACATACACCTGCCATCAGATAATAATAAAGTTTTTGGCGCGCCTCCACTCCTAAACAACCTTATAAAACAAGATCAGTTAGATGCTCTAATCAATTATTGGCATTACAGTGCTCGGCTAAAAGCAGAAGGTTACCGAGAGCTTATCAATACTCATGAAATCATACGCCAGTTGGGTATCGATCAAACCGTCCCAATACTAGGCTATGTTTTCAAAGAGCAATGGGCTATTTCAAATACTAAAAGTTTGAATCAGTTTTTAATTGCCAGCGCTGATGCCGCAATCTTACTGTGCTCATCAGATAAACATTGGAACGCCATCGCGCCTTTAACTAGAACAGATGATGAACAAACACAACAGTTATTACGAACACATTATTGCAAGGGGCGAATAACGGCCTTTACCGAAGAAGAAAAACAAGCCATCGCTGATATTTATTCGATATTGGCTGTTACTGGTGGCGAAAAGCTAGTCGGCTCTGTCAAGCAATTAGACCCCCAGATGTTTTGGCATGCTCCTCAATAACTCACTAACGTAGGTTTCTCCTTCTAATGCCACGTTCTTCATTTTTAAACTCTACACTTTCACTAGGGCTAATGCTTTTAATTTGGCAGTTAACCGCCTCAACAATAAACAGCCCTGTTTTGCCCTCGCCCCTATTGGTTTTCAACAATCTATTAAATGCTATTCAAACCGGTGAATTACCACGGCACCTTGGAATAACTTTATATCGATTAACGATCAGTTTTTTCCTTGCCATGTTTCTTGGAACCGCGATAGGACTTATTCTTGGACGGCATAAAGAACTTAATCTTTTTTTTGATAGCTGGTTAATTATTTTGCTAAATGTGCCTGCACTGGTCACCATTATCCTATGCTATATCTGGTTTGGTTTAGTTGAAACAGCCGCTATTGTTGCCGTTGTCATCAATAAACTCCCTAATGTGATTGTGACAATAAGAGAAGGTGCTCGCAATCTTGATACTCAGCTATTAGAGATGGCAAGCGCTTACCGATTTAGTCCCGCCAGCACTTTGTTTCACGTCATTTTGCCCCAGCTGTACCCATATATCATGGCTTCTGCCAGAACAGGGCTCGCTCTCATCTGGAAGATTATTTTAGTCGTAGAAATGCTCGGCAGAAGTGATGGCATGGGTTTTCAAATTCATTTGTTTTTTCAACTCTTTGATATCACCAGTATCCTGGCTTATACCGTTTCTTTCATTATTATTATTCAGCTCATCGAAGTGGCTATTTTAAAACCCCTAGATCAACGATCTCAACGCTGGAAATAACTGAGCTATGAACCAACTTATTGTCGATATTAAAAAGAAAAGCTTCTCTACCGGCGCGGATAGCCAAGAGCTGACGGTGCTTAAAAACCTTTCATTTGAACTTTCAGACACTGAGTTTGTTTGTCTAATCGGGCCATCCGGTTGTGGCAAAACAACTTTACTCAACATCATCGCTGGGCTTGATGACGACTTTAATGGATCTATTAACATTAACAGCGGTCACCACGCTGTTCCGCCCAGTTATGTTTTTCAATCACCTCGATTACTACCCTGGCGAACCGTATTAGAAAATATTCAATTAGCCATTAATGACCATGATTCACTACCCTTAATCACCCATATTCTTCAACAACTTGGCTTGGGCAATAACTTACATAGCTACCCCAATCATTTATCACTTGGGATGCAAAGGCGGGTCTCACTCGCCAGAGCTTTTTGCACGCCCAGCAACTTATTACTCATGGACGAACCCTTTGTTTCGCTAGATCAAGCTATCGCTAGGAAAGCCAGAGAGTTGCTATTGAGTTTATGGCGAGAACAGCCTCGAAACATCTTGTTTGTGACCCATGATTTAGACGAAGCCTATACACTGGCCGATCGAATCTTATTTTTATCCAATGCGCCTACTCGCATTATTGATGATATCAAAATAACCCTGCCAAGAGCTGAACGTTCAGAAAACCAAGTCAGCGCATTTAAAGAGCAACTTCGAACAAACCATCCAGCCCTTCAAGCTTTTTTGTAGCGATTATTAACCAGCTCATCGAACTGATAAATAGTTACTTAACTAGACAGCCTTAGTAACGCAAAAAAACCGCTACCTAATAGGTAGCGGTTTTTTAAACGTCACGGTTAAACATCCTCAAAGAGAACGAATGTCATTCAAACGACTGAGCCGTTTGTTTCGACTTTAGGCTGCTTTTTTAGCCGCTTTTTTAACGGTTTCTTTAACTTCTTCCGTCATCACTGCATTACCTTCTTGAACAAGTTTAATCACCTCATCATTATAACTTTTAGCATCTTCGATCAATACTTTGCTCTCAGCCTGTACTTTTTCAAAACCACTTTGAGCGAGTTCAACCTGCTCTTTAACAAAAGTATTTAAGCCCTCAATATCTTTGATCGCTGCCGCCGCTTTAATACGTGCTTCAGTTAAGGCTACATATTCTTTGGCGGCCGCTTGCTGTGCAGCAACCACTTTTTCGAATTGCGCTTTGTTTAATTCAGCTAATTTTTTAGCAGGAGCAAATAAAGTTTCTAGATTATTTAACATTTAATATCCTTTTTATTAGTTTAATTTATACTACGCCACATTACACTACCAGCTTTGTTGCAGTGCATTATATTGATTTATTTATTGCGCCGCAACACTTTTTTTCAACTAAGTAATTCCCCTTCTTCCTACCCACAAAATCATCAATAATTTTCACTTAAAAATAGAGTGACTGATACCAACCCTTGTGAAATTTCTTCACTTCATCATAATAAGCCCACCAACTCATTAACTCATTAACTAGCAGGGGTATATATGTTTATTGCGATGAACCGGTTTAAAGTGACTCTCGGAAAAGAAGGCGATTTTGAAGAGGTGTGGAGAAAACGTGAGTCTCGTCTAAGCGAAGTACCTGGCTTTAAATCATTCCACCTGCTACGTGGCCCGCAGCTTGATGACTACACGCTATTTGCATCGCATACTACATGGCAAGATAAAGCAACGTTTGACGCATGGACTCATTCTGACGCATTTAAACAAGCACACGCACAAGCCGGACAAACTAAAGGGCTCTATTTGGGGCACCCGAACTTTGAAGGATTTGAAGTTGTTCTTTAACAGCCGCTTCTATTCATTATTTTTTCTTGAATCGGGCTCATCCTCTCGCTTAAACTCACCCTCAATAACATTATCGTCCAAACCATTACCCCCTCTACCTCTTCGTTGAAATGGGTCATTTGCCTGAAAGGGCGATTGAGGCATAAATTGACTAGCAAGAACGAATTCGGCAAACCTTCGTCGCAAGCCAGGAATCAAACAAAAAAAGCCAACAACATCGGTGACAAAACCTGGCGTCAGCAACAATGCTCCACTCACTAGCAGCATCGCCCCTTCCATCATTTCTACTGCGGGTATTTCGCCTCGTGACAAAACAGCCTGTATTCGCTGCACTGTCTTCAGCCCCTGCGCTCTAAACAGATAAGCCCCTAAAACAGCGGTCGCTAAAATTAACACCACTGTTGAAAATGCGCCGATCACTGTACCCACCTGAATAAGAAAATAAATTTCAACAACAGGTACAATAATTAAAAGCAGTAAGAAGATAGAAAAAGGGTTCATATTAGAATAGCTTACACATGAACATTGCTTTTGTAAAAAACGAAACGACTAGAGCCTTCTAAATAATAATACGAGGAAAGATTTAACCGCCTTGTGAGGCCTTGCTGTTTAGCCCATTAAAAGAGCACAGCTAAGCTAGCACGTTATAATACCGGCGAATCATAATGAACTATGCAGATGGTTGGATGTCTCTACATATTCCACTTAGCGTCATTACTTAATCGAGCACTTATGTATAAAACACGTTTAGCCTCTACCTTTATCTATTTTTGTGCTTTATTTCTGCTGTCTATTAGCACTACCTTGGCAGAAAACAACCCCACTCTAAACACGCAAAGCAGCACTATAGGAAGCTTATTTAGTGGGCTTTTCAACGCCCCATCAAACGAATTACTTGAACCGGATGAGGCCTTTAATTTTTCTGCCAGCATCAATAAACACCAACAGCTTGCTTTAAATTGGCGTATTGCAAAAGGCTATTACCTATACCAAGAAAAAATTGCTGCCACTATTATTGAGCCGAATACTCTAAGCATCGGCACGATTAACTTTCCAGAAGGGCAACAGAAAACCGATGAAATATTTGGCGAAACCCTTGTTTACTATAACGATGTAACACTCATCGCGCCTTTTTCCACATCACTAAAACAACAGGCAAATGTCACTATAGAGGTGTCGTTCCAAGGTTGCGCCGACATTGGTGTCTGCTACCCACCCATGAAAAAACAAGTGACGTTATCATTTCAGGCAAGCGAAGAAGACACTATCTCAAGTGGGCTTTCCTCGACAAGTAACACGCTTTCAGAGCACGATCAAATCGCTAACTCACTTTTTAGTAACACCGTTTGGCTAACGTCTTTAACCTTTTTAGGATTTGGGATTCTACTCTCCTTTACACCCTGCGTTTTTCCAATGATTCCAATATTATCCGGCATTATCATTGGCCACGGCAAAGACCTCACAACACGTAAAGCCTTCTATTTATCGTTTAGCTACGTATTTGCATCGGCCCTTACTTACGCCTTATTTGGCGTGTTAGCTGGACTGTTCGGCAGCAACCTACAAGCCACATTCCAAAACCCGTGGATACTCAGCTTTTTTAGTGGCCTGTTTGTCCTACTCGCGTTATCAATGTTTGGGCTTTATCAAATACAATTACCAACCGTCATCCAAAGCAAGCTCTCACAACTCTCCCAGCACCAAAAACATGGCTCTTTGTGGGGCAGTGCCATCATGGGCGCTTTATCAACTTTGATTGTCGGGCCCTGCGTCGCCGCCCCCTTAGCTGGCGTACTCATTTACATTGGTCAAACAGCTGATGCGGTACTCGGCGGCTTTGCCCTCTTCTCATTAGGTATGGGAATGGGTGTGCCGCTACTGATCATCGGCGTATCGGCAGGCAAACTATTGCCCAAAGCAGGCCATTGGATGGAGCCGATCAAATACTTCTTTGGTGTGATGCTGCTCGCCGTTGCTATTTGGCTCCTAGAGCGCATTCTACCGGCTAGCATCATTCTTGTTTTATGGGCTGGGTTACTGATAGTTTCAGCTGTTTACCTTAAGGTTTTTGAACGTCTGCCAGACAATGCAAAAGGCTGGTACAAGTTATCCAAAGGCATTGGTGCTATTTTGTTAATTTACGGCATCATTTTAATGGTCGGTGCTGCTTCAGGTGGTAGCAACGCGCTAAAGCCTTTAGCACACCTCAGTATCAACCCAAAAATCAACACGCAGTTACACGCTCTTTCATTTAAGAAAATAAAAAACACAGACGACTTAACTCGCGCGTTACAACTGGCTGCAAAAAACAAGCAATTTGTCATGCTCGATTTTTATGCTGACTGGTGCATTTCATGCAAAGAAATGGAGGCATTTACCTTTACCGATGCTTCCGTGCAAGATGCGCTTAGGGATGTCGTGTTACTACAAGCCGACGTGACTCAGAATGATAAAGAAGACAAGTTGTTACTTAATAAGTTTTCGCTTATTGGCCCGCCAGCAATTTTATTTTTTGACCTAAACTCAGCCGAGTTAAGACACAACCGTGTGATTGGCTATATGGGACCTGATGATTTTTTAACTCGGCTAAAAACACTGAATTAAATGCATAAAAAAAACGTTTTAATCGTTGCCACCATCATCATTGCAACACTGACCTACATCTCGTTCTTCAACACACTGAATACTGAAAAGGACACAACATCAGCAGAACCTACACAACAGACCGCCCACAAAATAAGACCCGAGTTCTCTTTGCCTGATCTCCATGGAAAAATGAGGAACATAAAAGAGTGGGACAACCATTATCTCGTTATTAATTTTTGGGCCACCTGGTGCCCACCTTGTCGTGAGGAAATACCCGAGTTCATCACACTGCAAAAAGAGTATCAAGCCTCTAATCTACAATTTATTGGTGTCGCCATTGATAATGAAGCCGCCGTTCAGCAATTTGCTTTAGAAATGGGAATGAATTACCCAAGCTTAATTGCGGGCATGCCAGGGGTCGAACTGGCCAAACAGTACGGGAATTCAATGGGCGCTCTACCCTTCTCAGTTATTGTGAACCCAGAGGGGCGCATTGTGGCTCAGCAAATAGGTCTTTTAGAGCGCTCAAAAATACTGGCAACAGCCCAACTTCCTAAAGACTAACTCCCGCTAACTTGCATATATTTGTCCCTATCTTTCGCTAACTAACGATTTTTATAGACTTTCAACAAAAGGTTTGGCAAAATCCGCATACTCCGTACAACATTATGTTGAGTTAGTATTTTTATGGCAATAATTTCAGTAATCAATGGTCCAAACCTAAATATGCTAGGTACTCGAGAGCCTGGCATTTATGGCGCTCAAACATTGGCCGACATTGAAATAAACTTAACTCAGCTTGCTAAAGAACTTGGGCATGAACTCGTTTTTTATCAAAGCAATGCAGAGCATGATTTGATCAACAAGGTGCAACAAAGCCAACAAGATAACGTGTCTGTTATTTTATTAAACCCTGCTGCCTTTACCCATACCAGCATTGCCTTGCGCGATGCTTTACTAGCAAGCGGCACACCGTTTATTGAACTGCATTTATCAAATGTACACGCTCGTGAACCCTTTCGCCAACACTCTTATTTTTCAGATATTGCCAACGGTGTTATCTGCGGCTTTGGCCCCAAAAGTTATGAATTAGCGCTGCACGCAGCCATTCCCTTATTAGAACAATCATCAAGAGATTAATTATGGATATTAGAAAAGTTAAAAAACTTATCGAGCTTATTGAAGAATCCGACATTGCAGAAATCGAAATTCATGAAGGTGAAGATTCAGTACGCATCAACCGTTACTCATCAACTCAACCGGTAACGGTTACCCAAGCGCCTGCACCAACGCCTGTCACTACAGCAAGTGCTGCACCACAAGCGCCTGCCGCCCCAACGGAAGAGTTATCCGGTCACATTATTACATCACCCATGGTTGGCACTTATTATGATGCCCCCGCACCTGGCGCACCGGCCTTTGTCAAAATAGGTCAAGCGGTACAAAAAGGTGACACGCTATGCATTATTGAGGCGATGAAAATTCTTAATCAAATTGAAGCCGATAAATCAGGTGTTGTTGCATCTATCTTAGCCGACAATGGTCACGCTGTAGAATTTGACCAGCCTTTATTCATTATTGAATAAAACACCTTTTTACTTTTAACACATCGACGAGAGAAATATGTTCGATAAAATTCTTATAGCCAACCGCGGCGAAATTGCTTTACGTATCTTGCGCGCTTGCCGTGAAATGGGCATTCAAACTGTGGCCGTTCACTCAACTGCTGACCGCGATTTAAAACATGTACGCTTAGCAGATGAATCTGTTTGCATCGGCGGACCTTCCTCCACTGATAGTTACCTTAACGTACCCGCTATCATCAGTGCGGCAGAAATCACCGATGCTGAAGCCATTCACCCGGGTTATGGTTTTTTATCTGAAAATGCAGATTTCGCTGAACGCGTTGAACAAAGTGGCTTCACCTTCATTGGGCCACGTTCAGAAACCATTCGTTTAATGGGCGATAAAGTGTCTGCCATTGAAGCGATGGTTAAAGCCGGTGTTCCTTGCGTTCCAGGTTCCGATGGCCCCCTTAATGATGATAACGATCGTAACATGAGGCTCGCTCGTGAGATTGGCTTCCCCATTATTATTAAAGCCGCCGGCGGTGGTGGTGGCCGAGGGATGCGCGTTGTTCACACTGAGTCTGCTCTACTGAATGCTATTTCACTCACCAAAACAGAAGCGAACACCTTCTTTGGCAATGATATGGTGTATATGGAAAAATTCCTTGAAACACCGCGACATATTGAATTCCAAATTCTAGCCGACAAGCATGGTAATGCTATTCACTTAGGTGAACGCGATTGCTCTACTCAACGCAAACACCAGAAAGTTATTGAGGAAGCCCCTGCTATTGGTATCACCGAAGAAGTTCGTCAAGAAATCGGTACGCGTTGTGCAAAAGCCTGTGCAGAAATTGGCTATTATGGTGCAGGAACCTTTGAGTTCTTATACGAAAAAGGCGAATTCTACTTTATTGAAATGAACACACGTGTACAAGTAGAACACCCGATTACAGAAATCGTCACCGGCGTAGACATCGTTGCTGAACAACTTAAAATCGCTGCAGGCGAACCGTTGAGCTATACGCAAGATGACATTAAGATTACCGGTCACGCTATTGAGTGCCGGCTGAATGCGGAGCACCCTGAAACCTTCATGCCATCACCGGGTAAAATCACTCAACTGCATATTCCAGGTGGTCCTGGCATTCGCTTTGATAGTCATATTTATAACGGCTACACAGTTCCGCAATACTATGACTCCATGATTGGCAAGCTGATTGCTTCTGGCCCCTCACGCGAATCAGCTCTTGCTCGTACAAAAACAGCGCTAAATGAAACCGTTATTGATGGTATTCATAGCAACATCCCGCTATTAAAAGATATCACTCTCGATAAGGAATTTTCTTCTGGCATCTACAATATTCACTATCTTGAAAAGAAGCTAGAGGCATAGCTCACATGGCATGGCAACAGTTGACCATAGCAACCACACGAGCATTAGCGCCTACTGTTGAATCTTTAATTGAAAACCTTGGTGCGCTATCGGTCACGTTGACCGATAGCGCAGACCAACCTATTTACGAGCCCCCATTAAATAGCACACCCTTATGGCAACACGTCTCAGTGACCGGCTTATTCGATGAGCATCACGACCTGAGCCAGGCCAAAGCATACTTCAATCAACATCTCGACGATCAAAACACCTGGTCTATATCAATACAACGACTGGAAGATCAAGTATGGGAGCGCGTATGGCTTGAAAATTTTCAGCCCATCAAATTTGGTGAAAATTTTTGGGTTTGCTCAACCGAACATGAAATAGACGAGCCTAATGCAACGCTATTAAGACTAGACCCGGGGCTAGCCTTTGGTACAGGGACCCACCCGACAACCGCTTTGTGCCTTGATTGGCTAGCCAATCATACGCTTGAAAACACAGACATTATCGACTTTGGCTGTGGCTCTGGCATACTCGCCATAGCCAGCTTGCTATTAGGCGCCAATAGTGCAACCTGTATTGATATAGACCCGCAAGCTCTTACCGCCACTAAAAACAACGCAGAACAAAATCATGTGCTCGATAAAGTACACGTTTATGGCACCGAGCAATACCCTAAAAGCCCTCAAGATATTGTTATTGCAAACATTCTTGCTGAACCATTAATCTCATTGTCGGATACTATTTCTGCCTTAGTAAAGCCTAACGGCCACTTACTACTATCAGGCATTTTAAGCGAACAAGCTGAACACGTTATCAGCGCATACGTTGATAAATTTATATTTAGCCCCTCCGTTGTTAAGGATAACTGGGTCTGCCTGCATGCCGTTAAAAAACCTTAAACCATGCAGTATGCACTCTGCCCTTTCTGCTTAAGCACCCTTCAAGTCACTGAAGAGCAGCTAGCAGCTAAAGGCGGGCTTATTCGTTGCGGCCATTGCCAAGATGTTTTTAATGCCAACGAACACAAGCTGAGTTCTTCTTCTGAACCTGCCGTACTAAACGAAACCGTACAGCAAACCAATCAATCAATACCCTTAAAAACTGAGCAGCCGCCCAAAAATAATAGCATACCAATCATAGCTAGCTGGGAAACTCCAAAAGCCCAGCCACAGCACAAGCGCCCTTTTGCTTTATTGTCATTTCTCTCCTTATTACTACTAATCGCTCAGTTCACCTATTTTGAAGCAGAGTTATTTACTCAAAACGAAAAATTACAACCCTTCTTAAAAAAGTTCAACCATGCGTATAACTTACACATCCCCCTTTACAAAAACCTCGATCAAATCCACGTCATTCAGCGCCAAATAAGCAAGCACCCAGATGTTGCTGATGTACTTGTTCTACAACTCACGATTAAAAACTCGGCATTGGCCGAACAAGCCTTTCCAGCAATCAGTATCACCTTAACGTCTCACAGCGGCGATAAAATCGCTCAAGGTGTTTTCACTAAATATGATTATCTCAAGCCCAGCGAAACAAATAATTACTTTGCTGCTCAAGAATTTCAAGAGGTCAATCTGGCCTTTAATAAACCCCACCAAGAGGCCTCTGGCTTTGAAATAGCCTTTCAGTAAAAAAGAGCTCTAATCGTTACAAATATTGACTCAACGAGTCACACGAGCCAAACTAACGCTTTGATTAAGTCAATCGCACGATGAAAATAGGGCCTTACACATTAAAAAACAATTTAGTTTTGTCTCCAATGGCAGGCATTACTGATCGCCCTTTTCGCCAAATTTGCCGTGACTTAGGCGCCGGCTTAGCGGTCTCAGAAATGACCGCCTCAAACCCCAAGTTAAGACATCATAAACGCACCTTGTTGAAACTAGATCACTCTGGTGAAGACGAACCCAGGTCTGTACAAATTGTAGGAACTAATGCACAACAAATGGCTGAGGCTGCTTTGTTCAACCAGTCTAATGGCGCACAAATCATCGATATTAATATGGGCTGTCCAGCAAAAAAAGTCTGCCATGTTGCTGCTGGATCAGCTTTATTAAGAGATGAGCCCTTAGTTAAAGAAATTTTAGAGGCTGTTGTTTCAGCCGTTGATATCCCTGTGACCCTAAAAATAAGAACCGGCTGGGACACACTGAATAAAAACGCACCCACCATTGCTAAAATTGCCGAGCAAGCAGGCATTCAAGCGCTAGCAATTCATGGCCGAACCCGGGCATGTAAATACAATGGCAGCGCTGAATTCGACACCATAAAATTAGTCAAAAAATCTATCGGCATTCCAGTACTTGCCAACGGTGACATAACATCACCGCAGCGAGCTCTAGAAGTATTGGATCACACCGATGCAGATGGTCTACTGATAGGGCGAGGCGCTCAAGGTCGGCCTTGGATTTTCAGGGAAATCGACCACTTTATCAAAACAGGCGAGAACTTAGCCGCACCCAATACCGCAGAAATAAAGTCTATTCTTAACCGCCATATTATTCAACTTCATCAGTTTTATGGTGATATTATGGGCGTCAGGATTGCCAGAAAACACATTGCTTGGTATTTTAACCACATAAATCCATCGCTTTTGCCTCTTGTGAAGGAATCCTTTGTTATTCAAGAGCCTCAGCAACAATTAGACTGTATAGATAAGATTTTTCATGCCCATACAAAAACAAAAGACCAAGCTGCATGAGTTTAGATAAAGCGAAACAGCCTTTATGCCAGCAAGTGGCTCAATCGTTGGAAAGTTACTTTGCTCAACTTGATGGAGAAGACGTAGTCGACTTACACGCCTTCGTGATCAGTGAAGTTGAAAAACCATTACTTGAAGCTGTGCTCAATCACACAAAATCTAATCAGTCTAAGGCCGCCAAAATGCTGGGCTTAAGTCGTGGCACCTTAAGAAAGAAACTAGCAACCTATCAACTCGATATTTAATCAATCGTTACATTCAACCCCGCACCAAAAAGCTCAGCAAAAAAACACAGTTTTCTATAAAATACCTAGTTTTCAGGTAGGCCAAACTCTGGCTTCATCACATTAGATAAACAGGTCATCACATGAGCAATAAAATCACTCGCGCTTTAGTCAGCGTTTCCGATAAATCTGGCATTATTGAGTTTTGCCAACAACTGAATGACTTACAAGTTGAAATTATTTCAACTGGTGGTACTGCAAAGCTCCTGCAAGAAAACAACATTCCAGTTATTGAGATTAGTGATTACACCGGCTTTCCTGAAATGATGGATGGACGTGTAAAAACATTGCACCCTAAAGTACATGGCGGCATTTTAGGACGCCGTGCCATTGATCAAGCGGTCATGCAAGACAACAACATCAAGCCTATCGATCTCGTCGTGGTCAACCTCTATCCTTTCCAGCAAACTGTTGCCAAGCCAGACTGCGACCTAGCAACAGCAATAGAAAATATTGATATTGGTGGGCCAACCATGATCCGTGCGGCAGCTAAAAACCACAAAGATGTTACCATTATTGTTGACCCAAATGATTACCAGCACACGATCGAGTCTATTAAGGCTACCGGCGGCATGAGTGATGCTGATCGATTTAATTTCGCCGTCAAAACATTTGAACATACTGCACAATACGATGGCGCAATCGCAAACTATTTGGGCAGCATTAAAAAAGATGGCGAGAAAGCTGATTTTGCTCGCACCATCAACCTTCAATTCAAACAAAAGCAAGTCATGCGTTATGGTGAAAACCCTCACCAAAAAGCCGCTTTTTTTACCGAAGAAGCCCCCCAAGCAGGCACCATTTCTTCAGCGGTTCAACATCAAGGGAAAGAGCTTTCTTACAATAACATTGCCGATACTGATGCTGCTTTAGAGTGTGTTAAACAATTTAATGATTCGCCTGCATGCGTGATTGTTAAACACGCAAACCCATGCGGTGTTGCCTTAGGCGACAATCTTCTTGACGCATACAACCGTGCTTACCAAACCGACCCCGAATCAGCTTTTGGCGGCATCATCGCCTTTAACCGTCCCCTTGATCGTGCAATTGCCGAAGCCATTACTGAGCGTCAATTTGTTGAAGTGATTATTGCACCGGGAATAAACGATGATGCGCTCGCCATTATCGCCGCTAAGAAAAACCTCCGCCTTCTGGATAGTGGCACATGGGATACCAACTCACCAGCCCGTTTTGATTTCAAACGTGTCAACGGTGGCCTACTGGTCCAAACTGTTGATAATGAAATTTATAGCGAACTCAATGTGGTGACTAAACGCCAACCGACTGAACAAGAACTTCAAGACTTACTGTTTAGTTGGAATGTTGCTAAATTCGTTAAATCTAATGCAATTATTTACGCTAAAAATAACATGACTGTTGGCGTTGGTGCAGGTCAAATGAGCCGAGTCAACTCTGCAAGAATTGCCGCTATTAAAGCTGAGCATGCAGGGCTTGAAGTCGCTGGCTCGGTAATGGCTTCTGATGCCTTCTTCCCCTTTAGAGATGGCTTAGATAACGCCGCACAAGTGGGTATTCGCGCGGTCATTCAGCCCGGTGGATCAATGCGTGATGAAGAAGTTATTCAAGCCGCTAATGAACACGATATTGCCATGGTATTTACTGGCATGCGCCACTTTAGACACTAATAAAGGAGCTTAATAATGAATGTACTGATTGTAGGTGGCGGCGGACGTGAACACGCGCTAGCTTGGAAAGCAAAACAATCTCCAGATGTGCAAACTGTCTTCGTAGCACCCGGTAATGCAGGTACTGAGCAAGAGCCCGGTATTAAAAATATCAATATTAATGCAGAAGATATTGATGCCTTATTAGCTTTTGCTATCAAAGAAAATATCGACCTCACTATCGTTGGTCCTGAAGCACCGTTAGTAGCAGGTATCGTTGACCAATTTACAGCCAATAACTTACGCTGTTTTGGCCCTACGAAATTAGCAGCACAATTAGAAGGCTCGAAAGCTTATTGCAAAGATTTTCTAGCACGCCACCAGATTCCCACAGCGCAATACCAAAGCTTTACTGATATTCAACTAGCGAGCGATTACATTCGTTTAAAAGGCGCGCCAATCGTTGTTAAAGCCGATGGCTTAGCGGCTGGAAAAGGCGTTATTCTCGCTCAAACCGAGCAACAAGCCATTGAGGCAGTTAATGATATGTTAGCCGGCAATGCATTTGGTGAAGCTGGCCATCGTGTTGTTATTGAAGAGTTTTTGCTTGGCGAAGAAGCCAGCTTTATCGTGATCGCTAATGGTCATCAAGCCTTAGCAATGGCCTCCTCACAAGACCATAAAGCCCGAGATAATGGCGACTTAGGGCCCAACACAGGCGGTATGGGGGCTTATTCACCCGCACCGATTGTGACCGATGAAATGCATAAAACTATCATGCAAACTATTATTCAGCCGACACTTGATGGCATGATAGAAGATGGTATTCCATACACTGGCTTTCTTTATGCTGGGGTGATGATTGACGCTCAAGGTATGCCGAAAGTGCTTGAATATAACTGTCGCTTTGGCGACCCTGAAACCCAGCCCATCATGATGCGTTTAAACAGTGACCTGACCGAACTATGTAATGCGGCTATTGATAACCAGTTGGATACCATAACAGCCCAATGGGACCCTCGTACCTCCATTGGTGTTGTACTTGCCGCCGGTGGGTATCCGTTTGACTATAACAAAGGTGACGTTATTAGCGGCATTCCAAATGAAACCAGTGATACTAAAACTTTTCATGCGGGCACGAAAATGCAAGATGGCAACATCATAACCAATGGTGGCCGCGTGCTATGTGCCTGTGCACTGGGCGACAGCGTTGAAGACGCACAACAAAAAGCCTACAAGAGTGTCCACTCAATTCAATGGGATAAGGTCTACTTTCGGACAGATATCGGTCATCGGGCTATCACACGAGAGAAAAACGCTTAGCTGCTTTTAAAAAAACAGCCGGACAATAAAAAAGAGCTTCAAATGAAGCTCTTTTTTATTGTGTATTTAAGTCAGTGCTAGCGCTTCATTGAGTCAAAAAACTCACCATTTGTTTTTGTTTTCTTAAAGCGTTCTAATAAAAACTCAATCGCCCCCATCTCATCCATCGGGTTAAGAATTTTTCGTAAAATCCATGTCTTCTGAAGAACATCCGCATCCACTATATATTCTTCTCGACGAGTACCTGAGCGATTAACATTAATCGCTGGGTAAATGCGTTTTTCTGCAATTTTACGTTCAAGGTGTAACTCCATATTACCGGTTCCCTTAAACTCCTCGTAAATAACATCATCCATACGTGAGCCTGTTTCCACCAGCGCCGTAGCAATAATAGTCAGACTGCCTCCTTCCTCAATGTTTCGAGCTGCACCAAAGAAACGCTTAGGACGTTCAAGCGCATTAGCATCTACGCCCCCTGTCAGAATCTTGCCGGATGAGGGTGCCACTGTATTGTATGCACGACCCAAACGTGTAATGGAGTCTAACAAAATAATCACATCTTGCTTATGCTCAACCATTCTCTTCGCTTTTTCAATAACCATTTCAGCAACTTGAACGTGACGAGTTGCTGGTTCATCAAAGGTACTAGAAATCACTTCGCCCTTAACAGTCCGTGACATTTCAGTCACCTCTTCAGGGCGCTCATCTATCAGCAGAACAATCAAATGGCTCTCAGGGTTATTGTGAGCAATAGAATGTGCCAAATTTTGCATAATCATTGTTTTACCGGCTTTAGGCGGCGAAACAATCAAACCACGTTGACCTTTACCAATGGGGGATACTAAGTCAATTACTCGTGATGTTAAATCTTCGGTTGTGCCATTACCCATTTCAAGCGTTAAACGCTCATTAGGAAATAGTGGCGTTAAATCTTTAAAGGCAATTTTATTTTTTGCGTGTTCTGGCTTCTCGTAATTAAGCTTATCAACTTTTAATAACGCAAAATACCGCTCACTGTCTTTAGGGGGGCGAATTTTTCCTGATATCGTGTCCCCAGTTCTTAAGCCGAACCGTCGAATCTGACTCGGTGATACATAGATATCATCTGGCCCCGCTAAAAATGAACCATCTGCAGATCTTAAAAAGCCAAAACCATCGGATAAAACTTCAAGAACACCATCGCCATAAACATCATCGCCTCTTTTGGCAACTTTTTTCAGAATTTGAAATACCGTGGTTTGTTTTAATGATCGTCCAGTGTTATCAACACCAAGTTCTTTTGCAATTTGAAGAATTTCAGTTGCAGGTTTGCGCTTCAGCTCAGTTAGGTTCATATGAATTTATAGTTGGAATAAAAGAAGGTATACACGTGCACACGCGGCACAGAGATTTTAAATAGATTTTTTATGATAGTACTTGCACGGCAATTCGCGTGCGTAGGAGTTGTTACTTAAAAATACAAGGTAGCATTAAAAAACGCCCCCGTCTAGCTTTTAGACGGAGGCGGTGTTTTTATATGTTGCTATCGATAAACGCCGATAATTGCGATTTAGTCACTGCGCCTACTTTAGTGGCTTCAACTTCACCCGCTTTATAGACCATTAATGTTGGAATACCGCGAACACCAAAACGTCTTGGCATGGCAGGGTTTGAGTCTATATCTAGCTTAACAACTTTAAGCTTACCCGCATACTCATCTGCAATTTCGTCAAGGATGGGGGCAATCATTTTACAAGGGCCACACCATTCAGCCCAAAAATCGACTAAAACTGGCTGGTCTGAGGCCAATACATCCTGTTCAAAGCTATCATCGCTGGTATGAACTACATTTTCACTCACTATTTATCTCCGTTCGGTTAATACTATGCATTGTTACATCATAATAGAGTACGATATCGGCTGCAAAGATTATCATAATTAATTAAGCAGTCATTCACCTCTATTATTAAAGCCTCAGCTCACACAAGTACTACTGAACCTATGTCAGAAACCCATTTAACCGATACTAAATTTTCCTCTTTAGGTTTAACAGAGCCTTTAATTAAGGGCCTAAATGAAGCAAATTTTCTTAATTGTACTCCGATCCAAGAACAAACATTGCCAATCAGCTTATTAGGTAAAGACGTTGCTGGACAGGCACAAACCGGGACCGGTAAAACTATCGCCTTCTTGCTGGCTACGTACCACACATTACTCACTAAAACGGCCGCTGATAATAAAACAGGTGTCAGAGCGCTTATTCTTGCTCCCACTCGTGAACTCGCCATACAAATTGCCAACGATGCAAAAATCATAGGTAAACATACAGACATTAAGGTAGGCCTAGCATACGGTGGCACAGACTATGAAAAGCAACGCAAAACTCTTGAAGAAGGCGTTGATATCTTAATCGGCACACCAGGCCGCACTATTGATTTCTTCAAACAAAAAGTCTTTAACCTGAGAAACACTGAAGTCTTAGTGCTTGATGAGGCAGACAGAATGTTTGACCTTGGGTTTATAAATGATATTCGCTATTTATTACGCAGGCTCCCTCAGCCGGACAAGCGTTTAAATTTACTATTTTCAGCAACACTTTCATTTAAAGTGACCGAGCTTGCTTATGAGCACATGAATAACCCGGAAATGGTTCGCATTGAACCTGAACAAATCACGGCCAAGCAAGTGATTGAGTCTGTTTATTACCCTGCTGACAATGAAAAAATTCCTCTACTTATTAAGGTGTTAATGGATGAAAAACCTGAACGAGGCATTATTTTCATCAATACAAAACACAATGCAGAACGCTTACATCGGTACTTAGAAGGCAACGATTTTGATAATGCTGTGCTGTCCGGCGATGTGCCACAGAAAAAACGCCAATCCATTCTTAATCGTTTCCAAGAAGGCAAGTTGCCTTTATTGATTGCTACCGATGTCGCCGCGCGCGGGTTACATATTCCAGCAGTCAGTCATGTCTTTAACTTCGACTTACCTCAAGACGCTGAGGATTATGTACATCGTATTGGTAGAACAGCTCGTTCGGGCGCTAGCGGCAAAGCCATCAGCTTTGCTTGTGAAACGTACGCATACTCATTACCCGATATCGAAGCATACATCTCGCACAAAATTCCTTTTGAGCAAATTGATGGTGCATCATTACCTGAGATTAAACCTGCTACTAAAAAAACTTACAAGCCGAAACCATCGGCTAACAAACATACAAAACCACGTGCCAACCAAAAGAAACGTGTGCAAAAATAGCAGCAACGTTATTACTCTGGCTTAAGCTCGCCTAAGCTTTCAACGGCTGTAAACTCATGCACTATTCGTGGTGGTTCGCCGCTATCTGGCATAGTAATGGCCACTATATATTTAATACCGAATGTATCCGCCGCTTTGAGAACACTTAAGCTATCATCTACCATAACTGTTTTAGCTTTATCAAACTGCTCTAGCCGATAAAAAGCCTGCCAAAAACTCTGCTGCTCCTTCGGGTAACCAACGTCATGTGCCGACACAATGGCATCAAAAAACTCCACCAATCCGGTCTTTTGCATTTTTAGGCTCAAACTATCCGCATGGGCATTCGTCACTAACACACAGCGTTTCCCCGAGCTTTTAACCGCCTTTAAAAAATCGCGCGTATGAGGCAACTCCTTAATGTGCTCTTGTGTCTCAGTTTTCAACTGAGCGATATCAATACCTAGCGTTTCGCTCCAATAATCCAAACAATACCAGTTCAACAAACCTTCTTGTGCTTTAAAAATAGGCTTTAAGTGCTCAACGGCCTCATCGAATGAAATGTTTTGCCTTTTCGCAAAAGAATCTGGCACAACACGTTGCCAGAAATGATTATCAAAGCTCAAATCCAGTAATGTACCGTCCATGTCTAATAAAACAGTTTCTATTTCCGACCAATCAATCATCTGTTAACCTGATCATTATGTAATTATATTTTCGAATCATTCCTTTTGGAGCATCGTCATGTTAAACCATCCCACTAAAATCTGGGGCACTTTCCTTGCCTGCCTATTTCTGGTGGCTTGTCATAAAGCACCAACCCTTGATAACGCAATGGCTTTAAAGCTTTTAGCTCCCTATTACGAGTCGTCAGGTTATACCGTTAGCATAGCCACTAACAACCCACAAGCACGCGGGAAAAAACCAACAGGGTGGAATTGCACAGATAAGAAATCGCTTGTTTCATCAGGGCTTGCCTTGTGCAAAGAATCAGGTCGCTCGGGCGTCTACCTAAAATTTACTGACGAGGGAAAAAAGCTATTAGTCGGCTCGTGGGGAGATAATACCCTTCGCTATGCGCGAGTAATAGCGGTTCTCCAGCAAATCGAGGAAATTCAATCCATTGAGCTGATTGACCCAACACATGCCATTATTAATTACACATGGGTTTATCATCAGCACACCCCTTTTTCAAATCCTCAATTAGAAAAAACAATCGCCCTCAATGTTCCTCAAATGGCCCAAGCAAGCGTGGTTTTAAATAATAAGGAATGGACAATAATACGTTGAACACCCACCCACATGAATAAAACTAAACGCCTAGAAATTTTTAATCGACTCAGTAAAGCAATTCCTGAGCCCGAAACAGAACTTAACTACAACTCGCCTTTTGAACTGCTCATAGCGGTTATTCTATCTGCCCAAGCAACCGATAAAGGCGTTAATAAAGCAACCGATAAGCTCTACCCCATTGCTAATACACCTGAAAGTATTTTTAAGCTCGGTGATGAAGGACTGAAACAGTACATTAAAACTATCGGGCTGTTTAATACAAAGGGCAGTAATATCATCAAAACCTGCAAAATTTTAATCGAACAACATAACAGCCTTGTGCCACAAACCCGCGAAGAGTTAGAAGCCCTACCCGGTGTTGGCCGAAAAACAGCCAATGTTGTATTAAACACGGCCTTTGGTGTACCCACTATTGCTGTTGATACGCATATTTTTAGAGTCAGTAATCGCACCAAAATTGCCCCAGGTAAAAATGTGTTAGAGGTTGAGAAAAAACTAGAGAAACACGTTCCAAAAGAACACATGCTAGATGCACATCACTTATTAATTCTACATGGACGATATACATGCATTGCCCGCAAACCTCGCTGCGGCTCTTGTGTTATTGAGGATCTATGTGAGTTTAAAGACAAAACCATCTATTAGTTCACTCATTCTATCTCACTAGGGCAATCTGACTTTTCTACACCCGTTGAAGCCTTTCGTTTGATTTATTCAATCGAGCCTTTTTATCACTGCTTTCTACAACATAATTTTTTATCATTACACCTCAAACGCGGCTCATTCATCTTTTGCTGGTGTTTTAAGCAGCTAATACTTCATTTTTATAATGAACTCTCCTTTATTGCTTATAATGTTGCTTATTCAAATTAACACGATATTGAAATGAGCAACTCTTCACTTTTTAATCAAGCACAACTCGCTATTCCAGGCGGTGTAAATTCACCCGTTCGCGCCTTCAAAGGTGTAGGTGGCGACCCTATTTTCATCGATCACGCCAAGGACGCGTACATCGTCGATACTGACAACAAACAATACATCGATTATGTTGGTTCGTGGGGGCCCATGGTACTTGGCCATAGCCACCCTGACGTTGTTAAAGCTGTGCAACAAGCAGCTGAAAAAGGTCTAAGCTTTGGCGCACCCACAGTGATCGAAACCACCATGGCTGAAAAAGTCTGCGCTCTGGTGCCCTCTATTGAAAAAGTTCGTATGGTTAGTTCTGGCACCGAGGCAACGATGAGCGCTATACGTTTAGCTCGTGGTTTTACCGGCCGAGATAACATCATTAAATTTGAAGGTTGTTATCATGGCCACTCTGACTCATTGCTCGTTAAAGCAGGCTCTGGCGCCCTAACGTTTGGCGTACCCAGCTCACCGGGCGTACCGGCGTCATTAGCCGACCACACTATCACGCTCCCATTCAACGATGCTGAAGCACTGAGCAATGCCTTAAAAGACAATGGCAGCAGTATTGCTTGCATCATTGTTGAGCCCGTTGCGGGAAATATGAACTGTATTCCGCCTGAAGCAGGGTTTCTTGAATGTTTGAGGCAGTTATGCGACCAATACGGCATCATCTTAATATTTGATGAGGTGATGAGCGGTTTCCGTGTTGCTCTTGGTGGTGCACAACAGCTCTACGGTGTTAAGCCTGACTTAACCACACTAGGAAAAATTATTGGCGGTGGCATGCCCGTTGGGGCGTTTGGTGGCCGCGCTGACATCATGGCGCAGCTCGCACCCGAAGGTCCTGTCTATCAAGCCGGCACATTATCGGGCAACCCACTAGCCATGTCTGCAGGTCTCGCAACATTAGAACTTATTAGCCAAGCCAATTTTTATGAACAACTGACTAAGCAAACCAGCTACCTGCTGGATGGACTCAAACTACTCGCTAAAGAGGCCAACATCCCATTCAGTACAAATCAAGTAGGAGGCATGTTTGGTTTATTTTTCTCTAACGATGAGAATATCAGCCGCTTTAATCAAGTTATGCAATGTGACCAGGAGCGCTTCAAACAGTTTTTCCACTTGATGCTCAAACAAGGTATTTACCTGGCGCCTTCTGCTTTTGAAGCGGGGTTTGTATCCGCTGCCCATACCCAACAAGACCTAGATAAGACATTGGCCGCGGCTAATATCGCGTTTAAAGCACTCGCATGATTGAGGTCATTAAGCCCGGACAAAAGTATAAGCTCACTCAATATGAAAAATTAGGTGGTGAAGCCGGGGTTCGGCAACTCGTTAAGCTTTTTTACGAGGAGATGGATAATAACAAAGACGTTAAGACTATTCGCGATATGCACGCGCCAGATTTAACTGAGGCCGAAGACAAGTTATTTCTTTTTCTTAGCGGCTGGCTTGGTGGCCCTTCTTTATATATAGAAAAATTTGGCCACCCAAGGTTACGCGCGCGCCATTTGCCTTTTTCTATTGGCGTTAAAGAACGTGACCAATGGCTACACTGCATGAGCCAAGCTTTAAGTAAAATGACTATTGAAAAGCCCATGCACGATGAGCTAATGCAGGCGTTCTTTAATACTGCAGACTTTATGCGCAACCAATCTGAATAACACCTCATTGAAATGTTTGCCGACTTTCTAAATACGCTAACCCAGCTCATTGACCAACACCCCACTTGGGCAGGCATGATTGTATGCCTTGTCGCCATGATCGAGTCACTGGCCATCGTCGGCGTTATTGTTCCAGGCGTTGCCATTATGTTTGCTATTGGCGCACTAATCAGCACTGGCACATTAGAGATGGTTAGCACAATACTCTGGGCAGCAGCTGGTGCTTCCTTTGGCGATGGCTTAAGCTTTGCGTTAGGCAAACACTATGATAAAAAAATCTATAACGTCACTTGGTTTAAAAAAAACCCGCATGTCTTAAAAAATGGGCATAATTTTTTTAAAAAGTATGGCGCTATTAGTATTTTAATTGGTCGCTTTATTGGCCCCATTCGTGCGGTTATTCCATTGGTTGCTGGCATTTTAGATATGCCCATTAAGCACTACATTCCCACAAACCTTATCGCTTCAGCTTTATGGGCTCCTGCGTACTTAATGCCTGGCTTTTTTTTCGGAAAATCAAGCGCTTTAATACCCATTAACCTTCAAAAAGAATGGCTTTTTATACTTCTTTTTGCCGTGCTTACCTGGGCCCTCTACAAAGTCCTAAAGCGCCCATAAGGTTGCTCATTCTCGTTTAGGCTCGCATCATTAAAAGCTGAAAAGTGCTTTTGCCTATACCAAAAAAAGAGTTTTGAATATATAGGGAATACCAATGAACATAAGTTTCGCTAATACATAACCTATCGTTAATAAAACTTACAAAACAACGACATTCCCGAACAGTAACTTATCAAAATCTTTAGCGGGCATGGGTTTATAGAAATAATACCCTTGGAACACAAGACAACCATGACGACTTAAAAAAGTTAACTGACTCTCTTCCTCAACACCTTCTGCAACCACATCTAAGTTTAAATTCTTCGCCATTGCAATGATCGTTGCCGCAATTTCTGCATCTGACTTATCAATATGTAAATCTCTAACAAAAGATTGATCAACTTTTAACTCACTCAGTGGCAGTTTCTTCAAATAAGCTAATGAGGAATAACCTGTTCCAAAATCATCCATTGAGATTTTAAAGCCTAGTCTCGTTAGTATTTCCATTTTACTAATCGTGGCGCTTATATCCCTAATCGTAATGCCTTCGGTGACCTCTAAGGTTACATTATGCGCGGACACACCCGATTCATTGAGCATTTTCTTGGTAAGCTCAACAAAGGTTTCTTGATGAAACTGATAAGGACTAATATTAATTGACAGCCTAAAGTCTGCGGCTACGCCTTCTTTTTCCCATTTGCTCAATTGCTCAAAGGCTTTTTTCATCACCCATTCGCCAATTGGCAAAATAAGCCCAGTCATTTCAGCAACCGGTATAAAGTCGCCAGGTGAAATAACTGTTCCATCTTTTTTAAACCAACGTAATAACGCCTCAGCCCCTAGAATACGACCAAATTCATCCACCTGCGGCTGATAAAACAAGTCAAGCTCATCAGAATTTAAAGAAAGCCGTAAATCTGTCTCCATTTTCAACCTAGCGTCTGCTACTGCTTGCATCTCTGGTTGATAAAAACGATAGCCGTCTCGGCCTGCTTCTTTTGCACGATACATTGCGGTATCGGCCTGCTTCATTAAAACCTCGGGGATATCTGCCATACCAGGGAACGTAGTTATTCCAACGCTTGCCGTTAGGTGATAGCTTTCCCCTTGAACAACAAATTTTTCACCCAAAACATGCTTTAACCTCAACATGAAAGAATGAACTTGGTTAATAACATCCTCTTCAGAGTCTTCTAAATGCCCTGATAAAATCACAAACTCATCGCCACCGAGTCTAGCAATCGTATCGGCAGAGCGAAAAACTCTCTTTAAACTCTCGGCTACTTGTTTTAACAAGTCATCTCCAGCCGCGTGCCCTCGTGAGTCATTCAGCGTTTTAAAATTATCCAAATCAATAAACAACAACGCGCCATGTCGTTTCTCTCGTTTAGCAATATCGAGAATGTACTCGATATGCTCGATTAACAATCGCCTATTAGCCAAGCCTGTTAATTCATCGTAGTAGGCCAACTCCTGCGCATTAGCATTTGATTTTTCGATCTCCTTTAACGTTTTACTGATACGCTGCAATAACGAGTTAAAGTGCTGGCCTAAAACAGCAAACTCGCTCTTATCAGATGACTCTATGGCAACTTTTATTGAGTAATCCTCAGCCTGCGCAATGTCTTTAATCGTAGTTATTAAACGTTGTAACGGAAAAACAAAAATACTTTGCAACCAGAACGATAGAAAGATGGCAAACGTTAAAGCAATAGGTATAGAGATGATTATTAATTGAGTCAGATTGGCAAGCAGCTCCTCATAGTTTTTACTAGAAATAGCGTAGCTCACTGTGCCAACTTTTTGTCCTTGAGACTTAACAATACCTTCATAGAAAAATAGATCATCAACTATTTTTAGTGTGTTAGGCTCTAACACTTGTGTATTGTGGTACGGGGCACCTGACTTTGAATAGTTCAAAATAGATTTCCCCGCGATATCTTTGAGCTCTGCATGTTCAAGAACAGGAAACAATTTCCATTTACGAATTAATTCCATTCCTGCACTTGGCAAGCTCGACTTTATCAGTGCCGAGTACTCACTTTCCAGTACTTGAGATATTCTTTTCAGCTCATCGGTTGATTCTTCAGCGTATATTATTTTCTCATTATAATAAGTCACAGCCGAGTAAAAACTGATCAACGCTGACGCTAACACCATCATCATAATAACAAATTGATAGCGGACCGAAAGGTGGGAAAACTTAGTAATTTTCAACTGACTCATTGTATTTAACCATTCACTTGTAGGCCCAATGCTAGCCCTAATCAAACTAGGGGAGGATATTAAGCGCCTATTTTACATCAACTAGACACACACCCCGACCTACCTACAAGCTTGCCGCCTTGCTTCAATATAAGCTAGCCTTTTTTAAAGAACGACTTTTCTTGTTGTTAACCAACTTAAACTTAAATAATTTTTCGCTACGTTCTTTTCATAGTGAATATTGACCTCGTATAGAGACAACCTGGCATCGCCACTCATAATCAAGTGCCACTATATTCTTGTTCACTGCCTGCATCAATAAGTTCCTTCATTTCTTCTTCTGTAACACCGGACAAACACTGTTAAGCCGAGCGATACTCTACTATTAACTGAATAAGCGCGTTTTTGCGTGTTTCAAAAAGCTACCTCTACGACCATAATTTTTTTAAAAACAAGCGGTTTATAACAACAAGAACAGTCTATACATTTTACAGATATATTATCATTGTAGAAAGCCGGTTAAGGCTTATCACCCATCACCTCAGTTTCATTGAGAAGTATTGACTGTGCGGATAACTAACGCGATACCACTTTACCAAACCAGCAAAGCAACGAGTAAAGTAAATGTTAACGTGCGGCAAACAAACCTAGAATCATGTGCAGCCTTTCAATAGGGTCATCAATTTCCAATAATCGTTGCCGAATGGCCTCCTCCATTGGCAGCACCTCCGTTAGACGACAGCCCACCCAATTTGCATCATTAAATACTGGCGCATCAAATGAGATATTAACTCGCTCTTTCTTAAGTACCTTCTGCAAAATATCTGTTAATTTACACAGTTCATCCGGCACAGGCACCGCTGGCAGATCATCCAGTACATTAATACTTGCAGTTATTAGCTCACCCTTAGACACCTCGGCATCCAATATTCTAAAGCGTTGGCAGCCTACGGCTTCGATCTGCAAGAGACCATCTGCAGATCGATCCCAATTAACAATTTTAGCCAGCGTGCCTACTTCATAGCAACGTGCCGCTTTACCAACCTCCTGCCCCTCTATAATCATATTAACGCCAAATGGAATGTCGTGTTTTAAACAACGACTCACCATATCCAAATAGCGCGTTTCAAATATTCTTAAGGACAAAACCCCTTCAGGAAAAAGCACCGTTGATAAGGGGAAAATCGCGACATTGTTTGTGTAAGTTCGCATTTTTTGCTAGTCACTCAGTAGGTTTTCAATTGCCTTATGAATGCCACCAAACCCACCATTACTCATAAATAAAACATGGTCATTCGGCCTTATTTCTGCCATCACAGCTCCAACCAATTCCTCCATTGTTTTAAAAACTTTAACCGTAGAATAACGCCCAATGTCTACTTGCCAATCTATTTCATCTGGCATATAGATAAAAGTAGTATCTGAATCAGCAAGCGATGGTAGCAACGTCTCTTTATGCACACCCATTTTCATGGTGTTTGATCGTGGTTCAAGCACTGCAATAATCCTCTGTTCACCCACTTTTCCGCGTAAGCCAGCTAATGTACTAGCAATAGCCGTCGGGTGATGGGCAAAATCATCGTACAAGGTAATGTTGTTAATAACCGCTCGAACTTCCATACGCCGTTTAACGTTTTGAAAGCTGGTCAATGCATTAACCGCGACCCCCGGCTCAACCCCAGCATGGGCTGCTGCCGCAATCGCACCGAGTGCATTAGACACGTTATGCTGCCCACTTAATGACCATCGAATACGACCAATATTATTTCCTAAATAACACACATCAAATTCGCCCTCGCCTGTGGCAATATTATCGGCAGACCAAACAGCGCCACTTAACAGTTTTTTACTAATTTTTTCAACCGGTGTCCAACACCCACGCTCTATAACATCGTCTACATTAGCATCATCGAATGGCGTAATTAACAAACCATTATTAGGCACTGTTCGCACTAGGTGATGAAATTGCCGCTTAATCGCATCCAGGTCATCGAAAATATCCGCATGATCAAACTCAAGGTTATTTATCACGCACGTTTTTGGCCGATAATGTATAAACTTAGACCGTTTATCAAAGAACGCCGTGTCATATTCATCGGCCTCTATAACAAAAAAGTCCGACTCACCTAATCGCGCTGAAATGCCAAAATTCAATGGCACACCGCCAATTAAAAACCCCGGCTTTAAGCCTGCGTATTCTAGTATCCAAGCTAACATTGAGCTGCTAGTGGTTTTACCATGAGTACCAGCTACGGCTAACACCCAGCGATGCTGCAAAACATGCTCTGCCAACCACTGCGCACCCGATGTATAAGGCAAGCCTGAATTGAGCACGGCTTCCACTTCTTCATTTCCGCGCGACAGGGCATTACCAATTACAACCATATCTGGTTGTATCGCTAAGTTAGACGCACTATAACCCTGCATCAACTCAATACCTTCTGCTTCTAGCTGAGTACTCATTGGCGGGTAAACGCCAGCATCTGACCCCGTTACAGTATGGCCCAAACGTTTCGCCATAACCGCAAGCCCACCCATAAAAGTGCCACAAATACCTAAAATATGTACTCTCAAATCATGTTTTCCTAGATAATATCACTCAACACCATCTTACTTCAGATGCCATTTGCATTTGAAGTTAAAGGGCGTTTTATTATTATCAGCAACCCTTTTACTGAAAAATTTACTGTACAACACATTCATGAGCGACTCTAAACGTCAAGATATTCAAGTTGATGTAGACACAACCTACATCGCCTCTTCCTCCGAACCTGAAGCAGCACGCTACGTCTTTGCCTATTCTATTACGATTAAAAATATTGGTAATATTGAAGCACAGCTTCTCAGTCGTCACTGGATCATCACCGATGCGAACGGTAAAGTTCAAGAAGTTCATGGCGAAGGTGTTGTCGGTGAAAAACCTCATTTAGAACCCGGGGAATCCTTCCAATATACTAGCGGCGCAGTGATTGAAACATCAGTGGGGGCAATGCAAGGCAGTTATCATATGCTAGATGCTGATGGCGAGAAATTCACCACTACGATTCCATCCTTCTCTTTATCCACCCCAAGAACACTGCATTAAAGAACTGTTATGGCAACCTACGCCATAGGCGATATACAAGGGTGTTATGACCCTCTGCGTCGCTTATTAGATAAAATCAAGTTTGACCCCAGCGCCGACCAACTATGGTTTGCCGGCGACCTGATCAATCGAGGCCCAAAATCATTGGAGACCTTACGTTTTATCATCTCCTTAGGTGACCGTGCCCGTAGCGTCTTAGGTAACCACGAATGTCATTTTTTGGCATCTGCGCGTGGGCATAAAAAAGCTCATCGTAATGATACATTTGCCAGCCTTTTAAATGCCAGCGATGCTGATGATCTGATCAACTGGGTGCGTTCTCGTCCCTTTTTACACCAAGACAAATCCCTTGGTTACACAATGGTGCACGCTGGAATTCCTCCTCAATGGTCACTTAAACAAGCAAAAAAACATGCAAAAGAATTAGAAAAAGTTTTTCAGAGTGAACAACTGGATGACTTTTTAGCCCATATGTATGGCAGCATGCCTGATCAATGGTCTGACACACTGACCGGTAATGATCGTTTACGCTTTATTATTAACTGCTTTACCCGATTACGTTTTTGCGATGCTGAAGGTCGCCTAAACCTAAAAGAAAAAAGCGCCCCTACGCATCACTCTGGTAACTTAATACCTTGGTTTGAGGTACCGAACCGCCGAACGGCTAACAAAAAAATAGTTTTTGGTCATTGGTCGACACTTGGCTTAAACAAAAAGAATAAGGCTATTTGTTTGGATACTGGCTGCTTGTGGGGTGGCCAGTTAAGCGCGCTCAAGCTGGATGGATCAGAGCAGGTGATCTCATTAAACTGCGACACCTCACTAGAGCCTTATTAAACCCGCCGATAGGTTATAAATGAATATGGATAAGCGTGCTTTTCGTCCGCTTCATGCTTAACTCGCTCAACAACATTCCACTCTTCTGCTTTTATTTCAGGAAAAAAAACATCCGCTTCAAAATCTTGATGGACCACCGTTAAATACAATGTCTCCGTCATCGGTAACATTTGCTCATAAAAACTTGCGCCGCCAATTACCATCACATCATCAAATTCTTCCGTCGCCTCTAACGCTGCCGCAATGGAGTGAACAATAACTACATCCTCTGCCGTAAAGTGATTATCGCGGGTAATAACGATGTTTTTTCTGCCCGGTAACGCCTTTCCTATCGATTCAAACGTTTTTCGCCCCATTAAAATAGGCTTCCCCATTGTGACCGATTTAAAATGCTGAAAATCTTTAGGTAAATGCCAAAGCAGCTCATTATTTTTCCCAATGGCTCTGTTTTCAGCCATTGCAGCGATCATAGAAATCATTAAATCGCGACCGCTGCTTTAATCCCCGCATGGGATTGATAACCAATGATCTCAAAATCCTCATATTGGTAATCAAATAATGAGGCGGGCTTTCTTGCTATCTGTAATTGAGGCAACGCTAAAGTATCACGTGATAGCTGTAAATTTGCTTGTTCAAAAT
>CAJXOJ010000018.1 GCA_913057515.1 uncultured Cycloclasticus sp.
TAAGCATATTAGCTCCTTATTGCTTCTTCTTTGAAGCGTTGCCAACCAATTATATTTTTTATTATTATTCGGAGTATTATACCATAGCTAATTAAACTCAAACAGCTTTCAAGTGATGATTATTCACCTGAAAGGCCAAAAGATTCGTGCAAAGTACGAACTGCTAACTCTAAATATTTTTCATCGACCACGACTGAAATTTTAATTTCTGATGTTGATATCATTCGAATGTTAATACCCTCGTCGGCCAAGGCTGTAAACATCTGGCTAGCAATGCCTGCATGCGAACGCATTCCAACGCCAACGATGGATACTTTGACTATTTTATTATCCCCATCAACTTTTTCGGCGCCTAATTCAGCACAAATATTCTGTAAAATTTGCAGTGTTTTATCATAATCATTTCTATGGACGGTAAATGTAAAGTCTGTCGTTTTATCTTCTGCAACATTTTGAACAATCATATCAATTTCAATATTAGCTTCTGAAATTGGTTTTAATATCGCTGATGCTACACCTGGCATATCGGGTACACCTGCTAAGGTAACTTTTGCTTCATCACGATTAAACGCAATACCTGAAATTAGTGCCTTTTCCATCTCATCGTCCTCATAAGTAATTAACGTGCCTTCACCATCAACAAATGTAGATAACACGCGTAATGGAACATTGTATTTCCCCGCAAATTCAACGGACCGAATTTGCAAAATTTTAGAGCCTAAACTGGCCATTTCCAACATTTCTTCAAAGGTTATTTTAGCTAATCTTTGCGCCTTAGGCTCCACTCGTGGGTCAGTCGTGTATACACCATCTACATCTGTGTAAATTCGACACTCATCTGCTTTTAACGCTGCCGCCAATGCAACCGCTGTTGTGTCTGATCCACCTCGACCCAACGTTGTAATGGCACCCTCTGCCGTAACACCTTGGAAGCCTGCCACAACGACTATTTTATTGTCGTTTAATGCCGCTTGAATGTTATCTGTTTGAATCTCTTCGATACGTGCTTTGCTATGCGAGTTATCAGTAATAATTTTAACTTGCCCACCAGTGAACGATGAAGCCGCTTGGCCTAACTCTTCCAAAGCCATACATAACAGTGCAATGGTCACTTGCTCGCCGGTAGATAGCAGTACATCCATTTGTTTTTTGGAAGGTGCAGACTGCATTAACTGTGCTAAATCTGTCATCCTATTTGTTTCACCACTCATCGCCGATACAACTACAACAAGGTCATGACCTGTTGCATTTTTCTCATCGACTAACTTTTTAGCCACATTCTGAATTTTTTCAGCTGTACCGACCGATGTACCACCGTACTTATGTACATGTAAACTCATAATTATTTCACTGTTTTGTATTTAGTTATTGCCTATGAAACATAGAATTAAAAATGTTTTTTTAATTCTAATGATAGCGGCAGTGCTGTAGTTCTAAAGCTTATTAAACTTAGTTTTTACCACCATTAAGTTTAGTCGCGACCCAACTAGGTACCGATTCTAAAGCCGCATCTAACGCACCAGGGTTATCACCTCCAGCTTGCGCCATATCAGGTCGGCCACCGCCTTTACCACCCACTTGTAGAGCCACTGAGTTGACCATATCACCTGCTTTAATACGGCTGGTTTGGCTTTTTGAAACACCGGCAATCAAAGTCACTTTATTATCTTGAACGGTTGATAATACGATAGCTGCATCACCCAGTTTATCTTTTAGTTGATCGACTAAATCACGAAGTGTTTTACTATCGCTACCGGCAATATTTGCGGCCAACACATTAACACCATCAACTTGTACTGCCTGATTGACTAGATCACCACTAGCCGCTTTTGCAAGCTGGCCTTTTAGTTGCTCTAACTCTTTTTCAAGTAATTTATTTTTTTCTTGAAGCTGTACAATTTTATCAATCGCAGAATCACGGTTGCCCTTTACGATATGACTGATGTCTTGTAGACGCTGATCACTCTCTTCAACCCACGACAGCGCACCTTCAGCCGCTACCGCTTCGATACGTCTTACACCTGAAGCAATTCCAGTTTCCGATAGAATTTTCATTAACCCCATATCGCCGATACGCGTCACATGAGTTCCTCCACAAAGTTCTGTTGAGAAATCCCCCATCTTTAACACGCGAACCTTGTCTCCGTATTTTTCACCAAATAAAGCCATGGCACCATTAGCAATGGCGGTTTCTTGATCAGTGATTTGGGTTTCAACACTAACATTTGATCTAATTTGTGAGTTCACTAAACGCTCAATTTCTAACAATTGAGGCTTTGTGATGGGCTCAAAATGGCTAAAATCAAAACGTAACCGTGTCGCATTAACCAATGAGCCTTTTTGAGTGACATGTTCACCCAATACCTTACGTAAGGCCGCATGTAATAAATGCGTTGCTGAATGGTTAGCAGCTGTGGCTAATCGGTTTTGACCATCAACTTCTGCACTAACAGTCTGTTGAACTTTAAATTCACCCTGGGACACCTTACCAATGTGAAAATACGTTTCCCCCCTTTTTTGAACATCCAAAACGTCAAAGCTAGCATCTTGCACTGAAATAACACCACGATCGCCCGCTTGGCCTCCAGATTCCGCATAAAAAGGCGTTTTATCAAGCACCAAGTAGGCCTCGTCACCTGCATTTATTGACGCTAGCTCAACACCATCTTTATAAATAGCTTGTATCGTAGAATCTGCCTGAAGCAACTCATAGCCGATAAACTCTGTGCTTAAGTTTAAATCAGGCAATTCTGACTGCCCCACAGCAAATGAGCTAGAAGACCTTGCCCGTTCACGCTGTACATCCATTGCTTTTTCAAAGCCTTCTAAATCAACCGTTAAGTTATTTTCTCTCGCATAATCGGCTGTCAAATCGACTGGAAAACCATAGGTGTCATATAGTTTGAAGGCTGTTTCACCTGTTATCAAATTGTTTTTTAGCGACTTTGTGCCGTCTTGCAGAAGCTTCATCCCTTGCTCTAAGGTTTCTGCAAAACGCTGCTCTTCTTTTAGCAAAATATTACTGACCATCTCAGCTTTAGTCTTCAACTCTGGGTAAGCTTCACCCATTTCCTCAACCAAGGGTTGAACTAGTTTATGAAAGAAGGCTTCTTTAGTCTCTAGTTTATAGCCATGACGGATCGCCCGACGAATAATACGACGCAGCACATAACCTCTTCCTTCATTAGAAGGCTGCACACCATCGACGATTAAAAATGCACATGATCGAATATGGTCAACCAAGACTCGCAATGAAGTATCTTGCGTATCCTTCGTGTTAGTTAATTCAGCCGCTCTTTTAATCAAGGCCTGAAATAGATCAATATCGTAATTATTGTGAACGCCTTGTAGAACCGCGGCAATACGTTCTAAACCCATTCCCGTATCCACTGATGGTTTTGGCAGGGCTGTTAATTCACCTTTATCATTACGGTCATACTGCATGAAAACCAAATTCCATATTTCAACATAACGATCACCATCTTCTTCAGGTGTTCCGGGCGGTCCACCCGCTACCTCTTCACCATGATCATAAAATATTTCCGAACACGGGCCGCACGGACCTGTATCACCCATAGACCAAAAGTTATCCTTTGCACCAATGCGTGAAAGACGCTCCGGGCTTACACCTATTTCATTCAACCAAATATCGGCCGCTTCAGGGTCTTCATCAAAAACGGTAACCCAGAGCTTTTCTGCAGGTATGCCCATCTCTTCGACTAAAAAGCCCCATGCATAGTTAATCGCATCGCGTTTAAAATATTCACCGAAACTAAAATTACCCAACATTTCAAAAAACGTATGGTGACGAGCCGTATAGCCCACATTTTCTAAGTCGTTGTGTTTACCGCCAGCTCTTACGCATCGTTGAGAAGATGTCGCTTTAGTATACGAGCGCTTTTCTTGACCAAGAAAAACATCTTTAAACTGCACCATTCCAGCGTTAGTGAACAGTAGCGTTGGATCGGTGCCGGGCACTAACGAACTGGACGGTACGATGGTATGCCCTTGCTTTTCAAAATATGCCAAAAAAGCTGATCTAATCTCAGCACTACTTAAATTCTTCATTTCTTTAAAACCTGCGTTAAGACAATTGATTAAATAACTGCCTGATCATGTCGTGTGTAAACCCTTTGTGTTGAAAAAACCTTGTACGCTTTGCTCGTTCTTTCATGCTATCTGGCGCCTGTTGCCCATATTTTTTAACGTGTAAGTCACTTAACAGTGCTGACCAATCTGGTTGCTCATCAAACACATCATTTATATGCGTATCAACGCCCTTTTCTTTTAGTTCCTGCTGAATACGAATAGGGCCAAAGCCTTTGTACACCCTTGAGCGGCCATAGCTTTCGGCAAATCGCTGATCACTTTGCCAGTTCAACTGAACAAACTCTTCCAGTAAAGCCCTAATATCGTTCGTTTCAAAACCTTTGCTGCTTAGTTTTTGAAAGAGCTCTCGCTGACTATGTTCCCGCCTTGCCAGCATAGCAAGGCAACTGGCTCTTAAGCGTGATTGCTCTTTTTTCTTCTCTTCGCTCAGTCTTCTTCACCATTAGTTTTATCTTTATTACTGACGAGTTTTTCCTGCTTAGGTAATAAAGCCTCTCGAATATTCCCCTCAAGCTCGGCTGATTTATCAGGGTTCTCTCTAAAGAAACTCTTCGCGTTGTCCTTACCTTGACCAATTTTAGCGCCATCGTAGCTGTACCAAGAGCCAGCCTTTTCAACCAAATCGAGGCTAACACCTAAATCAACTAGCTCACCCTCGCGTGAAATCCCTTCACCATACAATATTTCAAAAAGCGCTTGTTTAAAAGGCGGCGCCACTTTGTTTTTAACCACCTTTACTCGCGTGTCATTTCCTAATATTTCATCACCTTTCTTGATCGCACCAATACGACGAATATCAAGACGAACTGAAGAGTAAAATTTTAATGCATTACCACCTGTTGTGGTTTCAGGGTTACCAAACATCACACCGATTTTCATTCTAATTTGGTTAATGAAAACAACCAATGTATTAGAGCGTTTGATATTACCCGTTAGCTTTCTTAGTGCTTGCGACATTAAACGTGCTTGCAGCCCAACATGGTGATCACCCATGTCTCCTTCAATTTCAGCTTTTGGCGTTAATGCTGCCACCGAGTCAACGACGACCATATCGACCGCACCAGAGCGTACCAACATATCTACAATTTCTAGTGCTTGCTCACCGGTATCGGGTTGAGAAACCAGTAATTCATCCATATTAACGCCAATTTTATCGGCATAAATAGGGTCTAGTGCATGCTCAGCATCAACAAATGCAGCCGTACCTCCGGCTTTTTGACATTGCGCGATGGTTTCTAAAGTTAACGTTGTTTTACCAGAGGACTCAGGACCATAAATTTCAACAATTCGTCCACGCGGCAAACCGCCCACGCCTAATGCAACATCAAGCGCGATTGAACCCGTTGAATAAGCTTCTATATCAGGAATACTTGTACCATCACCCATACGCATGACAGAACCCTTACCAAATTGCTTTTCAATTTGAAGCAATGCTGCACTTAATGCTTTTTTCTTATTCTCGTCCATTTTAAATCCTCTTCAACGCTTCTACTCCCTGCAAAAGCTAGTTATCGTTAATAATTTTTAATTATCACACATCCGTATGATAAGCACATAATGAAATTAGCTGTTTTATATGGCTAAGTACCCAGTTGCTCAAGTAATAACTTTAGTGCCGCCAACACTGCTTGCTGCCTAATCTGTTCACGATTACCTGTAAATTGTTTCATAACCGAATGAGGCTCAAGCCCTTGAGCTTTAACAGCAAACCAAACTAAACCAACTGGCTTATCGAGCGTGCCACCAGAAGGCCCTGCAATACCGGTAACGGACAATGAAATAAATGATTTGAAGCCTTGCTCAACTCCATTTACCATCTGTTCAGCTACTATTTGACTAACGGCCCCATGCTCCTCAATATCACCTTTCTTAACATTAAGAAAACCATGTTTAGCTTCATTACTATAACTAACAACTCCACCTAAAAACCAAGCACTACTCCCCGATAAATCCGTGAGTACTTTAGAAAGCCAGCCGCCAGTACAGGACTCGCCAACCGCTACCGTCTTATTCTGTTTAATAAGTCCTTCTGCTAATTTATTTAACGACAAGATAATGTCATCATCAATTGATTCTGCCATTCAATTTACCTCAAATTTTCTTATTAAAATTTACCGAGTAGCACCAAGATTGTTAAACTAACTAGATGCCGAAAACCGTAAAATTAAAATCCACAATCACCCCCATGATGCAGCAATTCTTACGCATCAAAGAGGACTACCCAAACACTTTATTATTTTACCGTATGGGTGACTTCTACGAACTTTTTCTTGAAGACGCTGTTAAAGCATCTGCTCTACTTGGCATCACCTTAACTAGTCGGGGGAAAATTGATGGAAAGCCCGTACAAATGGCGGGCATCCCTCATCATGCGGCCGATGGTTATTTAGCTAAACTATTAAAAAATAGTGAGTCTGTCGCTATTTGCGAGCAAGTTGGCGACCCAGCGACCTCGAAAGGCCCTGTTGAACGTAAAGTTGTACGCGTGATTACTCCGGGTACATTAACTGAAGATGCTCTATTAGATGCCGCTAGTGATAGTTTGTTATGTGCTATTTTTGCACAAAAAAGTCACTTTGGCTTAGCAACCGTCGACCTAGCGAGTGGACGCTTTTTATTGCAAGAAATAGAAGGTGATGCCGCTTTAAAAACTGAACTAGCACGTATCAACCCTGCAGAAACTTTAATTAGCGAAAACAGTCCTCTATCCAGCCTCCTTAAAACACAAAAGGGGCTTGGCTTGCTATCTGACTGGCACTTTGATTTACAAACAGCTACCCGGCTTCTTAATAAACAATTTGCTACAAAAGATTTACAAGGTTTTGGCTGTCACACGATGCATTTAGCCATCTGTGCTGCCGGTGCCTTAATGCAGTATCTTAAAGATACACATCAATCTGCACTCCCTCACCTACAGGCCATCAAGGTCATTCAACAGACTGACTTTATACTACTCGACGCCTCTACAAGACAGCACCTTGAGCTGGACTACCACCCAAGCGGCAATGTGAATTACACATTATTTGGTTTATTAAATCGCTGTAAAACCGCTATGGGCATGCGTTTATTAAAACGCTGGATTCATCTACCATTACGCGACCATAACATTATAAAAAACCGCTATTTAGCAGTCGAGCAATTACAAAGCCCAATAACATTAGACGAGTTACAAGCATCCTTTAGGTTAACTGGCGATATTGAACGCATAACAAGCCGCATTGCCTTATTGAGCGCTCGCCCACGAGACCTTGTTGTGTTGCGCGACACTCTTAAAGCGCTTCCCGCTATTAAAGCCAGCTTAAGCAAATTAGATGCTCCTCGCCTTAGCGGTTTATACAGGCAACTAGGAGACCATCAACAACTTGCCGCGCTGCTTGACAAGGCCATTGTTGAAAACCCGCCCGTTTTGATAAGAGATGGCGGTGTTATTGCTCAGGGTTATAACAAAACGCTCGATGAGCTTAAAAGCATTAGTGCTAACGCTGACCAATTTTTACTCGATATGGAGGAAAAGGAGCGTGAAGCGAGTAAAATCGGCAGCCTAAAGCTTAATTACAATCGAGTACATGGCTATTATATTGAGCTTCCTCGCTCTCAAGCAGACAGAGTTCCAGAACATTTTATTAGAAAACAAACCTTAAAAAATGTAGAACGCTACATAACTCCTGAGCTGAAAGAATTTGAAGACAAAGTTCTACACGCTAAAGAGCAAGCACTCAGTTATGAAAAAGAGCTCTATAACGAATTACTCTCAAGTTTCTCACCCCACCTTAGTGAGCTTCAAGCCTGTGCTGAAGCACTGGCCGAACTTGATGTACTAAGCAATTTTGCAGAACGCGCCTTAACATTAAATTTCACTCAACCCTCTTTAAATAAAAACGCTGGAATAAGCATACAAAAGGGCCGCCACCCCATCGTAGAAAGCGTTATAGACACACCGTTTATAGCGAACGATATTGAGCTAAATGCTGAACGTAAAATGCTGATTATTACTGGCCCCAATATGGGTGGAAAATCAACTTATATGCGGCAGGTAGCGCTATTAACCTTAATGGCCCACATTGGTTGTTACATTCCAGCCTCGAGTGCAAGCTTTGGCCCTATTGATCAAATATTCACTCGTATTGGCGCATCAGACGACCTAGCGAGTGGTCGTTCAACGTTTATGGTTGAAATGTCTGAAACCGCTAATATTCTTCACAATGCAAGTGAGAAAAGCTTAGTTTTAATGGATGAGATTGGTCGCGGAACCAGCACCTTTGATGGTCTTTCTTTGGCCTGGGCATCTGCAAACTACCTTGCTAACAACACTAAACCGATGACCTTATTCGCAACACATTACTTTGAGATGACATCGTTGCCAGAGCATGCCTCAACTGCTGCCAATGTACACCTAGATGCTATTGAACATGGTGATCACATTGTGTTCTTACATGCGGTTAAAGACGGTGCTGCAAACCAAAGCTATGGCTTACAAGTAGCCGCATTAGCAGGTGTACCGAAAGCCGTTATAAATGAAGCACGTGTAAAACTAAGCAGTTTAGAAAAAAAACAAAATACAGCAACCACACCACAGACAAGCCCGCAGTTTGATATTTTTAATTCTGCCATCGATCAAGAGGTCTCAGACTTTATAACACAGCTATCACCTGATGATTTAAGCCCCAAGGAAGCACTTGAAGCTTTATATACCCTTAAGTCATTAAGTAGCTAGCACTTATTACCAGTTTAAATGCTTAATAAGTTCTTTAGCAGGCATAAAGCCAGGTACCATCGTGCCATCATCAGCAATAATTGCTGGTGTACCAGTAACCCCAAATCTTTGCGCTAATCTCATATGATCATCAACCGGATTCTCACAGGTTTTATTAACCACCTTATCGTGAAGTTTAGCATCGGTTAAGGCCTTATTTCGATCCTTCGCACACCAAACCGATACTGCTTTAAAGTAAGACTCTGTATTCGGGCCGGAACGAGGGTAAAACAAATAACGTACCGTCATCCCTGCCTTGGTATAGTCACTAATTTGCGCATGCATCTTCCTGCAATAACCACAATCAATATCAGAGAATATAGTGACGACATGCTTTTCATCGGTCGCAGGGTAAATAATCATTGTTTTCTCATCAACTTTAGCTAACACCTCCAATCGGGCTAGTTTTAATGCCTTCTCGGTCATATTTTGACGATTCACTAAATCAACCATTTGACCTTGTATTAAGTACCGCCCATCCTCAGACGCATAAACAATCTGCGCACCAACGTTTACTTGATACAAACCTTTGATAGGAGTTTTGGAAATACTTTCTTTAGTAATATTAGGAATTGCTTTAGACAAACCTGATGCAACTGATGCAGCATCGGCTAAAGCCATCGAACTAAAAGTCACCATGAAAAAACCTACAATCAAAAACTTATTCATTTATTAATCTTCCTTCATTTAATTCGTTCTATTAGACACGTTTCATCACAAAAATCATACAGACTATTTATTTTTACCCTCTTGGGTGAAACTGCTCATGAATGTCTTTTAATCGTTCTTTTGCAATGTGTGTGTAAATTTGAGTAGTAGACAAATCACTATGGCCCAACAACAACTGCACCACCCTTAAGTCAGCACCATGATTTAGCAAATGTGTCGCAAATGCATGCCGTAAGGTATGAGGGGAAATTTTTGCCTTGATGCCTACTTTAGCAACATAACGCTTAATAATGTACCAAAAAGCCTGCCGAGTCATTCCTGTTCCACGATTGGTTGGGAATACAAAATCTGTTTTTCTTTCGCCTAATATATCTAGTCGCCAATCATGAATAAAATCATTCATCCAGGTGAGCGCATCCTCACCTACCGGCACCAAACGATCCTTATTGCCTTTACCAGTAATTCGCACCAAACCTTGCCGAAAATTTATTTCAGATAGCTTCAAACCCACTAACTCACTAACCCTTAAACCACTGGCATACATCAACTCAAGCATCGCCCTGTCTCTAAAACCTAAGGCTGTCGCAGTATCCGGTGCACTTAGTAAGCGTTCCACATCACTTTCAGAGAGACTTGACGGTAAACTTTGTCCTAACTTAGGTGCATCAATATTAGCTGCTGGGTCTTTTATCAGCTTTCCTTCTCGAACTGCAAAAACATAAAAACGCTTTAAGCTAGATAAAAAACGTGCTGATGATCGTGCCGATATCCCTTTAACCAAGCGGTCCGCTAGGTATGAAGACACGTCTGACGATTCGCAGCTGAGCAGTGTTTTGTCCTTTTGATTAATCCATTTAGAGAATAACTTTAAGTCAGTTTTATATGCCGCTAATGTATTATCACTCAGCCCGTCCTCAACCCATAACCCGTCGAGAAACAAACGAATTTCCTCGTTATCACATGACTCAATAGTTTTTTTTCTTGTTCCTAGCATTACGGTATCTTATCAATAAAGTCAGTTTATTCATCAATCACAATATATTTCAGGCACAAAAAAAGGCCGAATAAATCGACCTTTTTTAGATACTACTTAGAACAGCGACGCCAAAAGGCATTACTTATATTGAAGTAAAAAACTCCTTCAATATGAACTTATAGCTTTTCTTTAATACGAGCTGCTTTACCACGAAGTTCACGAAGATAATAAAGCTTAGCGCGTCGAACTGAACCACGACGCTTCACTTCAACACCTGCAATCAATTTGCTGTATGTTTGGAAAACACGCTCAACACCTTCACCATGTGAAATTTTACGAACGGTAAACGCTGAATTAAGACCACGGTTACGTTTTGCAATCACAACACCTTCAAATGACTGAATACGCTCGGTTGTGCCTTCTTTAACTTTTACTTTAACAACAACCGTATCACCAGCACTAAACGCGGGGAATTCGTTTGTCATTTGTTCTGCTTCTAATTGTGCAATTATATTACTCATTATCTTAGTTCCTTAATTTTATCTCTTTAAATTATTCTGCTCTTTTATATATTCATCAAGCAACAATTTTTGATGCTGACTTAGCTTAATCTTTTCTAGCAAATCAGGTCGTTTTTGCCAGGTCTTACCTAATGCTTGCTTTTCACGCCAAACGGCAATTTTTTTATGGTTGCCAGTTAATAAAACATCTGGAACCGCAACCCCATCAAACACATCTGGCCTTGTGTAATGCGGGTGATCTAATAGACCATTAACAAACGAATCTTCGATTGCCGAACACTGATGGCCTAATATATCAGGCAATGTTCTTGCTACAGCATCCATTAATACCAATGCAGGTAACTCGCCACCACTTAGTACAAAATCACCTATGGACCATTCTTCATCAATATAGCCCTCTAACAAGCGCTCATCAACACCTTCATATCGTCCCGCTAACAATACCAAACGCGGAAACTGAGATAAATAGTTTACGCCTTGCTGGTCCAACTTACGCCCCTGCGGGCTCAAATAAATAACCTTAGCTGGTTCTTTAACAACACCAACTGCTGATTGAACTGCTTTTTTTAACGGCTCAATCTTCATTACCATTCCAGGGCCACCCCCGAAAGGTCGATCATCTACTGTCTTATGTACATCTTCCGTAAAATCCCTAGGATTCCACGTCTTTAACTGGATTTTATCAGACGAGATAGCTCGACCGATGACGCCCATTGATGCTGTTTTTTCAACCACATCTGGAAATAAGCTTATAACATCAAAACGCATCGCGTTTAAAAATCCGCATCCCAGTCAACCAGCATTTGTTGCTTATCCAAATCAATAGATTTAACGACCTGCTCTGTAACATAAGGGATCAATCGCTCTCTATCCCCTTTAACAACAATCACATCGTTAGCACCTGTTTCTAGCATTTGGTCAATAACCCCAAATACCACACCATCGGTAGAAACAACCTGCAGCCCTATTAAATCAGACCAGTAATACTCATCTTTAGCTAATTTAGGAAGCTGGTCTGATTTCATATAGATATCAGACCCAACCCACAGCTCAGCCTCATTTCGATCATCAACACCATCTAACTGGACAATAATCGTTTTACCATGTGGCTTACCGGCTTTTAACTTAACAGCCTGACGAACTTTATTGCGCTCTATATACCAAGGCTGATAAGAAAGAATATTTTCTTTTTTATCCGTATTTGCGTAAACCTTTAACCAGCCTTTAACGCCAAACACACCTGATATATTACCTAGCTTTAACCACTTGCTTTCTTTATCTTCTACTTTTTCTTGTATCGCTTCAGACACCGTTAAGCAGCTGCTTCAGATGCCTCTTTGACAAGCTTAGCAACACGTTCTGTTGCTTGCGCACCTTGCGCAACCCAGTGATCAACACGAGCAGAGTCTAGTGTTAAGCGAACTTCACCACCGGTTGCTCTTGGGTTGTAATAACCCACTCTTTCGATGTAACGACCATCACGACTTCTGCGACTATCTGCTACAACAACGTGATAGAAAGGGCGTTTTTTAGCACCAGTTCTTGAAAGACGTATCTTTACCATTTATTTTCCTTAAATTCTGTTTTTTTAAATCTTGATTGAGTTAACCAGTTAATTTTACGCGAATTATATGATTTCGTGAAGTTTTTTTCACTTTTCAAATAATAATTAGCTAAAAATCAATTAAGCTTGTCTATTGAAAAGGAAAACCTTGTCCTTGCCCTAGCTGCCCTTTCAGTCCACGCATCATTTTAGCCATGCCCCCTTTGGACATTTTTTTCATCATTTTTTGTGCTTGCTTATATTGTTTCATCAATTTATTAACATCTTGAACCTGCAAGCCAGCACCCGCCGCTATCCGCTTTCTTCTAGAACCATTAATGAGGTTAGGAAAGATCTTTTCCTTACGAGTCATCGAGTTAATTAATGCAATTTGCCGAGTAAAATCCTTATCATTCACTTGGCTTTTAACATTTTGCGGCACATTAGACATCCCTGGGATTTTATCCATCATTGCGCTCATGCCGCCCATTTCCATCATTTGGCTTAGTTGATCTTTATAGTCATCTAAATCAAAGCCTTTACCTTTTTGAATTTTTTTCGCTAATTTTTCAGCTTTCTCTTTATCAACCTTGCGCTCAATTTCTTCTACAAGGCTTAATGCATCGCCCATACCTAATAAGCGAGAGGCAACACGGTCTGGATGAAATGGCTCTAAGGCATCTGTTTTCTCGCCAACACCTAAGAACTTAATTGGCTTTCCGGTAATCTGACGAATAGATAACGCTGCTCCACCTCTCGCATCACCATCTGTTTTTGTCAGCACAACCCCTGTTAGTGGCAATACATCATTAAAAGCTTTTGCAGTATTAGCAGCATCCTGCCCTGTCATACTGTCAACAACAAATAAAGTTTCAGCTGGTTTTGCCGCCGCATGTACTAAACGTATTTCGTTCATCATGTCATCATCAACATGTAAACGACCTGCGGTATCAACAATTAATACATCATTAAATTGCTTAGTAGCTTGAGCAATAGCATTATTGACAATATCTACCGGCTTCTGTTCTATTGAACTTGGGAAAAAATTAGCGCCCACTTCCGATGCTAGCGTCTCCAGTTGATCAATGGCTGCTGGGCGATATACATCGGCGCTGACGACCATCACCGATTTTTTATGACGCTCAATTAATAAACGTGACAACTTTGCCACAGTTGTTGTTTTACCAGAACCCTGTAGGCCTGCCATTAAAATAACAACCGGGGGTGCTGCTGACAAATCTAGCGATTCATTAGCTTCACCCATTGTTTTAACTAACTCATCATTAACAATCTTGAGCATGGCCTGACCCGGCGACAAGCTTTGCATCACCTCTTGGCCTAACGCTCTTTCCTTCACGACCTCTGTAAAGTCTTTAACCACTGATAATGCAACATCTGCTTCTAGCAAAGCCATTCTGACTTCGCGCATCGTGTCTTTAATATTGCTTTCTGTTAACCGCCCCTGACCTCTAATGTTTTTAAAGGTGGCATTTAAGCGATCTGTTAAATTGTCAAACATAGCTATTATCCTAAAAAATTATCACTTATATTTTCGCACGTCTTTCCGCGAGTTGCAGTTGAATTTTTGGTTTAAAACGAGGCTTAGTTAATAATTTTGCCCGTCAGCTCTTCTACACTACAGTCCTTTGTGACAAACTACTGTCCATGCTTTTCTCAATCACACTATTTAATATATTAACCATTGTTTGTACTGTTATGTACATCATTAGCGCTTCTTTGGTTGCTATTAATGTAAACAAGGACTCAAGCCAAAGAAACAAACGCCACTTGACTATGTTAAGCGCCCTGACCGCTATTATTGTGCATGCCCTACTGGTTATCCATAGCTATAACGTTCATCAGATTATTGCGAATGACTTCTTTAGCATGCTGTCCTTAATTTTCTTTGTTATTAGCCTACTGTTTATCATTTCAGCCATCAACCAGCCCATTGATACTTTGGCGATGTTGATTTTCCCTTTTTCTGCCATCGCTGTTCTCCTTAATACAAATAATGTCGCACCACTTGCACCGTCAGTCAACGTTGATGAAAACTTACAAATCCATATTATTTTATCCGTCTTGTCATATAGCTTATTAACTGTCGCAGCCTTCCAAGCTATTTTCCTCTCATTTCAGGAAAAACAACTTCATAACCGAAAAACTAGCCGACTTATTAGCTGCCTCCCCCCCATGCAGCTAATGGAAGCCTTGTTATTTCGGGTGATATTTTTAGGACTTCTTTTACTGACTTTTGCGCTAACCAGTGGCTTTATTTATCTTGATGATATTTTTGCCCAGCACCTTGTCCACAAAACAATATTATCTATATTGGCTTGGATTTTATTTACCACGTTATTGTGTGGCCGACACTTTTTAGGTTGGCGCGGGCAAAAAGCTGTTAAGTGGACTTATGGTGGCTATTTTGCACTTATGTTGGCGTATTTTGGTAGCAAATTCGTTTTACAGCTTGTATTAAATCAAAGTTAAGATTTCAGCTTTTTTTCCAACTCAAACATCAAGCCTTCGCAAGCATCTTCAAGCAGGTCTAACACCCGCTCAAAGCCATTTCCTTCACCATAATATGGATCAGGCACCTCTTTTATAGTCGTGCGTTGCGCAAAGTCCAGCATAAATTTTACTTTATGACGATGCTCTTTCGGGCACGACTCAAGTGTCAGATGATAATTATCGTTATCCGCTACTAACAAATAATCAAACTCTTCGAAATCATAATCATCTAATTGCCTAGCAGTTAAATCACGTATATCGATATCACGAGAAAGCGCTGCTTTTACCGATCTAGCGTCTGGACTTTTGCCCGCGTGATAAGCATGTGTCCCCGCCGAGTCTACCTCGATTGAACCGCTTAAACCTTTAGCATTAACCATTTGTTGAAAAACACCATGGGCTGTCGGGGATCTGCAAATATTACCCATGCATATAAAGAGTACTTTTATTGCTTTCATATCACCTCAAAAAATTTGATTATTCAATTAAATACATACAGATAACCTAATAACACACCTCTTAACTAGGCAATCTTTAAAATATTCTTTCTAACCGCACATCAATCTTTTTATATTATACTGCCGCGCCACAACTTGATATGCGATAAAACAGCTTGAATTATATGCTGTAACTCATAATTTTAGCTAAAGGAAGCCTTTTTAAAATGCTTAAACAAACGGACTCCATTGACATCTTTCCATGGAACGATAATTTCAATACTGGCATTTTTAAAATAGATACGCAACATCGAGTACTGGTTGGTTTAGTAAACCAACTCGCTAACCAGGCTACCTTTCAAACTCACCCCCAAGAAATTAATAATATTCTGCAGCAACTCTTGGACTATGCCAGCATGCACTTTCAAAGTGAAAAAGAAATATGGCACCAATACCTACCAGAAGACTCCTTAGAGATCGACCATAATAAAGAGCATGATAGCTTTATTAATCAAGTTAACAAATTAAAAGAAAATATCCACAAGAAACCTTTAGCTCACGTTATTGAGGAAACCATCACCTTCCTCACCCATTGGTTAGCGATACATATCTTAGAAAAGGATCGACATATGGCCATGGTGGTCAGCGCCATGCAGAACGGCCACCCTATTGATGCGGCAAAAAAGCTCGCTGATCAACAGATGAGAGGGTCTACCAAAACATTAATTAATGTCATCTTGTCAATTTATCAAAACCTTTCGAAAAACTCTTTAAACTTAATTCGTAAAATTGGTGAACAAAAACGTTTGGAAAGTGCATTAATCAATAGCGAAGAGAAACTTCTGCTTTTTATCAAAAATGCGCCTGCTTCCCTTGCTATGCTTGACCTTAACATGAATTACATAGCCATCAGCCCACGCTGGCAATCAGACTTCAATCTGACAAACCAAGAGATTATCGGACAATCTCACTATAAGGTTTTTCCAAATATTTCAGACGAACACAAAAGTATAAACCGCCGAGCAATTAATGGTGAAACCATCACCCACGAAGGTGACTATTTCAAACTAAATAATGACACAACACTGTGGATAAAATGGGAAGTGAGGCCGTGGCAAGATTTAGAAGGAAATATTGGCGGCCTTGTTATGTTTACCGAAGATATAACAAAGATTAAAAAAACTGAATTTGCTTATCAGCAAATGGCAAACACCTTAGTAAAAGCTCAAAAAATTGCTAATATAGGCAACTGGTCCTATCGGCTCAAAGACAACAAAATGGACTGCTCTGATCAGATTTATAAAATTTTTGATCGCAATCAAACGCTCGAACCTATAACATTTAATTCACTTGTCTCGTGGATTCATCCTGACGATCGACCTTTGCTAACCGCATTTCAACAAGAAGTACACTCTATTGTAGCTAAAAAATCTAGCCACTTGAGCTCCCCCCTTTTTCGTCTAGTCCGCCCAGACGGGGAGATTCGCTGGATTGAGGTAACCGCAGAATCTGAGTTTAATGATAATGGAAAGCCAACCCAATGTTTTGGAACAGCACAAGATATCACTGAAAGAAAACATGCTGAAACAAGACTATCCAAACTCACCATGGCCGTTGAACAAGCATCTAACTCAATATTTATCACAGACCTTAACGGAACTATAGAACACATCAATAAGGCATTCACGCAAATTACCGGCTACACCGCTCACGAAGTGGTAGGCAAAAACCCACGCATCCTAAACTCTGGCAAAAACCCAGCATCCACTTATAAAGAAATGTGGGCGCAACTCTCACAAGGAAAAGAATGGCGGGGTGAACTGATTAATAAGGACAAGTTTGGTAATGAATATATCGAGGCATCACTCATGTCACCTGTATACGACAACGCAGGTAAAGTAACAAATTATTTAGCCATCAAGGAAAATGTAACCGAAAAAAGACAAGCTGAGGAGCGCATCAAACAATTAGCTTACTTCGACCAATTAACCGGTCTACCCAACCGAGGCCAGCTAAACCAGCGTTTTGAATATACCCTTGGGCTTGCTGAACGTAACGGCACACCATTTAGTTTGATGTTCCTCGATCTTGATCATTTCAAAAATATAAACGACACACTCGGCCACAGTATTGGTGATAAGGTTTTAATGGAAGCGGCTAATCGGCTTAAATCAGCTCTTCGGGAAAATGACACCTTATCACGTACAGGAGGTGATGAATTCATACTACTCTTACCTGATACTGATGAAGATGGCACCAGAGACGTAGCGATAAAACTACTACAACTGATGTCTCACCCCTGCCAAATTGATCAACACGAATTGGTAAGCACCCTTTCAATTGGGATCGCCATGTACCCTGACGACGGCAGAGATTTTGAAACACTATCTAGCAATGCTGATACAGCCATGTACCGGGTCAAAAATGATTCACGTAATGGCTATTGTTTTTTTACCGAACAGATGCAAGCACTCTCAGCGCGATCACTAAAGCTCACAAATGCACTACATTACGCACTCAAAAACAATGAACTATCGCTTCACTATCAACCTCAACTATCTTTAGATGATGAACATATAATCGGCGCTGAAGCATTGCTTCGTTGGCATCACCCTGAAATGGGAATGGTGCCACCTGTCGAGTTCATACATATTGCTGAAATTAGCGGCCAGATTTTAGAGATTGGTGAGTGGGTGATACGTACTGCTGTTAATCAATTAAAGCAATGGATTGACAAAGGCTTACCTCCTTTTGTCATTGCAGTTAACTTATCGGCGATTCAATTTCGTCACCCAAATTTACCTGAAATGGTCTCACAGATTCTTAATGAAGCCCAGCTTCCACATAAGTATTTGGAATTAGAGCTCACTGAGGCTGTCATGATGGATAGCCCTGATACAGCTATTACGATTATGAATAACTGCCATGATCTAGGCATACATATGTCTATTGACGACTTTGGAACAGGCTACTCCAGCCTAAGCTACCTAAAAAAGTTTAAAGCTTACAAGTTAAAAATTGATCGGTCTTTTGTAACCGATATTACACAAGATCCTGACGATAAAGCCATTGTCTTAGCTATCATCAATTTAGCAAAAAGCTTGGGCATGCTAACCATCGCCGAGGGGGTAGAAACAGCGGATCAATTAGCTTTTTTACGGCATAACGATTGCGATGAGGCTCAAGGATTTTACTTCAGCAAGCCCTTACCAGCACACGAATTTGAGTCATATGCGTTAACATGCGACAACAAAAATCAGCTCAATAAGTAACAATACATAGAGATTTTACTGGCTGAATAAGGCATTAATTCTGTCTAAATCATCCTGCGTATCGACGCCCGCTTCGGGCACTTTATCCACAGAGGGTACGATTAGCCTCTCACCTTGATACAGAATTCTTAGCTGCTCAAGCGACTCAATGTGCTCAAGCGCACACACTGGCCATGTAATATAGCGTCTCAAAAAAGCTGCCGTATAGCTGTATATCCCAATATGTCTATAGTACACAGCCTGATGGTCAATAGTCCTAGCTGGAAACACATCACGGTTCCAAGGAATAGGTGCACGACTAAAATACAGCGCATAATCTTGTGCATCTCGAACTACTTTGACTGCATTCGGGTTAAACACCTCTTCTGCGTCACCAATAGGTGCACATAAACTAGCCACCTGAGCAATATCTTGTTCAATTAAAGCTGTTGCCGCCTTTTTAATCAGCTCAGGAGGTATTAAAGGCTCATCGCCTTGGCAATTTACGATAACAGTATCATCAGTCCATTGAAGAGTGTTCGCTACTTCTGCAAGGCGCTCTGTGCCACTGGTGTGCGAAGCCGAGGTCATCACGGCATTAAAGCCAGCCTGTTTTACACGATCTAAAATTCGCTCGTCATCTGTAGCCACCACAACTTCCTGCGCACCAGCTAACGAGGCCTTCTCGCACACATGCAAAATCATTTCTTTTCCCGATATTTTAAGTAGCGGTTTACCCGGCAGCCTGGTCGAGGCGTACCGCGAAGGTATGACAACTTTAAAGGTATTTTTCATGACGTTATCTCAGCGTACTAGCCTCATCGGCGCTCAGCTGTCTAGCCTCATCAATCAACATAATTGGAATATCATCACGTACGGCATAGGCAAGGCGACAGGGAACACAAACCAACTCTTGCTGCTCTTTTAAATATTTCAAACTCGACTTACAAGCAGGGCAAGCAAGTATATCTAACAGTTTTTTATCCATTCGTTTTCTCTTTAATCAGTGATAACAGCGCCAACCCAAATTTCTCAGTCATTTGCGCCTTAATCGGTACATACCAGTGCTTATCTTTTGCCATATAAGTACATTTAACCGCATCTTTTTCAGTCATTAATATCTGTTTCTCATCATTAAAATTGATGTCCTTCTCAGAATATTTAAAATGGTCGGGAAAAATATGCGGCTCAACCGTCAACTTGAATTTTTTTAAATGCGAAAAAAAGCGCGAGGGATTACCTAAACCTGCAATCGCATGACAAGGTGCTGACCTAAAACTTTCCAAATTAAGCCGTTCAGTTTCATCTAGCAATTTAACCGCTTCATCACCTTCTACCCTTAGGCTGTATTCACCTGCATTAGCCAAACCATTACAGATAATAAAATCCACAGACTTCAATCGTTCAACCGGCTCACGTAACGCTCCTGCAGGCAGTAAAAAACCATTACCATAACGACGCTCTCCATCAACTAACGCTATTTCAATATCACGTTGTAAAGCATAATGCTGAAGGCCATCATCTGAAATAATAATATCGCATTGATGGCGATCAATTAGTGCTTGTGCACTATCGACCCGGTTTGGCCCAACAGCAACAGGGCAGCCTGTGCGCCTGGCCAACACTTTTGCTTCATCACCGACTACTCTCGAATCACTATCTGCACGCACCTGTTGCGGCCAACTTGAAGCAATTCCACCATATCCGCGACTGATAATACCCGGAGAATAACCCGCAGATTTTAACAGTTCGGCCATCCATATCACCACAGGCGTCTTGCCAGTCCCACCGACCGTAATATTACCAACAACAATAACCGGCACACTTACCCGTGTAGATTTTATCCAACCCTTTTTGTAGGATAAAACACGTAGCTTAACAATCAAGCCAAACAGCCATGACAATGGAACAAACAATAATGCGACCAAGCGTTGCCCGTACCACATAGTATCGAAAAATCGACTTACTTTATGACTCATTAAACTTAGGAACTGCCTTATTCTTTAGTTGGCGGCTCATTCGCAGCAAAAGTAATATTAACAAAACCCAGTTGACCCGCCGCATCCAAAACAGTCATCACTGATTGATGTGTCGCTTGAGCATCTGCACTAATTAATAAGGGTGGGTTTTCTTTATCGCCAGCTTCCTGCTTTAAGGCTTTTTTAATGGTCTCCAAACCCGAGTTAACCACTTCTTTTTGATTAATAAAAAAACGGTTTTCCGAGTCAATACTGACTGTTAATGATTTAACTGCCTTTTTATGTTCACCTGATGCTTGCGGTAACTCAATTTTTAACTGCGTCTCTTGCTCAAATGTTGTCGTTACCATAAAAAATATAAGCAGTAAAAAGACTACATCGATCAATGGGGTTAAATTCAGGTCGACATCATCAAGGGCTTTACGTTTGAAATTCATAACAACTTACTCACGATCCCCGTGCATCATTTCAACCAACTTTAACGCCTCAGTTTCCATCTGTATTACCAACTCATCCACCTTACCTCTAAAGTAGCGATAAAACATAAGTGATGGAATAGCCACTGACATACCCGAAGCTGTTGTTATCAATGCTTGAGAGATACCACCGGCTAAAACAGCTGGATCACCCACACCACTTGCCATAATCGCAGAAAAGACATTGATCATACCGATAACGGTTCCTAGTAAACCCAACAATGGCGTAATCGATGCTATCGTACCTAATGAATTTAAGTACCTCTCAAGCTCGTGTGCAATTTGACGCCCCACCTCTTCAATACTCTCTTTCATAATCTCACGACCATGAGATTCATTCAGAATACCCGCCGCAAGAACTCGGCCAAGTGGCGAGCTATTCGACAAACTTTGTACTTTGCTTTTATCTAACTGCTTAGCTTTATGCAGCTTCCAAACCGAGGAAACTAGCTCCTTGGGTAGAATTTTTTTGCTATTTAATGACCAAAAGCGCTCTCCAATGATTGCCAATGAAACAATCGAACACGCAACAATAGGAATCATTAACCAACCACCTTGTTCTAGTATTTCAAGCACAGCATCCTCTATTTCTAATAATTAACAATCTATTGTCATACTACTTTATTTTTAAACCCTAATCACCCTTCGATCTGAGTTAAAATAATATTTAAGGTACCCAGTTCCAAAACCTAGCAGAATCTTCTCGATAACTCCCCACTTCAATATTTAACCCATCAGAGAAACGAACAGTTAAAGCGCCATGCGTAGCCGTATCAAACCCCTTAATATGTTGACTTATATACCTACCGACAACTTGTTGCTTTGGAAACCCGAAGCGGTTTCTATAGCCGACTGGAAATAGCACATACCGAGGATTGACTGCTTTAATAAACTGTATCGTTGATGACGTTTTACTTCCATGATGTGGCGCAATTAACACGTCCGCCTTAAGTTGCTTCCTCTTATACTGTAGCAATGACTGCTCGGTACCTTTTTCAATATCTCCAGGCAGTAAAACACTACCATTCGCTGAACTAACCTTTAATACACATGAGGCTTCATTACCTTCAAATAAAGTATTCTGACCCGGGCTCAAAAACTCAAACTTAACGCCGTCCAATTTCCAATCAATACCTTCTTCGCATGGTAGTGGCTTATACCCTTGAAAAAGCTCGGGGACACTGGTCACTAAATGATTAACAGGAACATTCGTTAGCAAGGTTTTTGCACCGCCAGCATGGTCATTATCTCCGTGACTGATAATTAACCTATCTATCCGCTTAATCCCTTCTCCTTTTAAGTAAGGCAGTATAACCAGTAAAGCTATATCACTTTTTGCGCTATATTTAGCACCCGTATCAAACACTAAGGTATTTTCAGCCGTCTGTATCACTGCAGACAAGCCTTGACCAACATCCAACAACACGAGTTTGAACTCCCCCAGACTCAACTCATTAGGCTGATTTGGAAACAATAAAGGCAGAAAAAGCAAACAGGCGACTGGTTTATAAAATAAACCCTTCGGTAACAGCAACAAGACCACCCCAATCATCGCTATAACACATGCAACTAAAGAAACGGATGGCAAACCCATCGAAGAGAAACTGATTTTTGATATTAGTTCTAAAAAATACCACAAAACATCAATTAGGTAAGCAACTAAGTTTAAAGCCATCAAACCCAAATCAGCCTGGAATAACGCCAAGATCAATGCCACGAGTAACAAAGGCACAATAACAGTACTAACAAGCGGTACAGCTAGCACATTAGCGAACGGTGAAAGCAACGACGTCTGTTGAAAAAAATACAACACCAAGGGACTCAAGCCTATAAAGACTGCCCATTGAATTTGAAATAACTGCCCGATGAATGCTGGTTTCTCTATTCTCCCAACGCCAGCATATAAAATAATGCCAACCGCTCCAAACGATAGCCAAAAACCCGCTGACATCGCGGCCAAAGGGTCAACAATTAACACCACCAATAAAGCCAGTAAAATAATGTGCAGAGCTTGGTAGTGCCGCCGCCAAAATAGACCTCCTAATACCACGGAGACCATTATTAATGCTCGTTGAGTTGGCACAGAGAATCCCGCTAATGCTGCATACAAAATAGCAGATGATAGACTAGCTAGTATTGCGTACCTTGTTATATCTCTTCTTAAGAAAGGCAATCGAAGCCCAAGCCAACGAAAAATGGTAAACACCAACGCGCTGATTAGGCCAATATGCAAGCCAGATATTGCAATCAAATGTGAGGTGCCTGTTTTACGAAACACATCCCATTGCTGAGCACTTATATGACTCCTATCACCTAGTACTAGTGCTTTAATAACCCCCATCTGCTGATTACCGGCAAGCGTTACTTCTAAATAATTTTTCAGTGATTCACGCCAATAACCAAAAGCCCACCCAGGAGCCGTGCTAAGGCGTTTATTACTATCGCTTGTTCGAACATAACCCGTGGCACCTATTTGATGCTGAAACAGCCATTTTTCGTAATCAAATCCATAAGGGTTTGATAAGCCATGCGGTTTTTTTAACTTAACTAAAAACTGCCACTTTTCACCAGAACGCACTTGTTTGTTTAAATCATACCAACTTAACCTCACTTTACTGGGGAAAGCCAGGTCCTCTATTGGCGTTATGACCTCATCTATTTTAAATAAAAACTTTATTGAGCGAACACCTTGAACAGGCAAATCAATCACACGCCCACTGATTAATACCTCCTTAGATTCCAAACTATTATTCAGTTGCTTATTGTCTATCAAAGTAGCGTAAGCTGTTGCCCACACAAACCCAAATACAAAAAAGCTTAACCAGCGAGCCCACTTATAAACAACTGAGCCAGCTATCACGATGATACCTAAAGTTAATACAGACGGTAACGTTATTAACCATTGAACAGATACGATCCCTGCACAAAAAAATAGCGTTAATTTTTGAAAATTATTCATTTAGCTGCATCCATGCTCTGCTACACTTAACCCGGTTATCTAGTGAACCGATAAAGCCTTTTATAGTTGTACCTCAGCTACCCTTAAAGTATTAAAACGTTAATTCGATCAACATGCCAAAAAGATTTATTAAAAAATATTTTCCTGACACAGGCAAAATTAAGGAGCATAAGCACCTCAAGATATTTGGCACCCTGTTACATAACCAAAACTTATGGCACCTAAACCGCCGTTCCTTTGCAGGCGCTATTGCTACCGGCCTATTTATCGCCTTTATACCTCTTCCCACGCAAATGCTGATTGCCGCAGCAGCGGCCATTGTCTTACACGTGAACTTGCCTGTTGCTGTTGCGACAGTTTGGATCACTAACCCCGTAACGATGGCCCCTATTTTTTATGCCGCGTACTCAGTCGGCGCAAGCCTGATGGAAGTGCCCGCCGACGCGCAACAATTTGCATTTTCTCTTCACTCTATTCTCGACACCTTGGGCACTAGGTGGAAACCATTTTTACTGGGTTGTTTTATACTCGGTTCAGCCGCATCCGCTGTGGGGTATGTGATAGCAAGGGGTGTGTGGAGGTGGTTGATAATAAGAAAGTGGCTAGCCCGTCAATAAGCCATCATCAAGTGTCAGCACTTTATCCATTTTATTCGCCAAATCATAATCATGAGTCACCAGCAATAAACTAATATTCAAACGTTGATTTAACGCCAACATTAATTCATAAATTTGTTCAGCAGTTTTTTTATCCAAGTTACCCGTTGGCTCATCAGCTAGAACACACTTGGGCTTTGTGACTAAAGCGCGTGCAATGGCTACTCGCTGTCTTTCACCACCTGATAATTCAGCATATCGATGCTCCACCCTGTGTTCCAAACCAACTTGGCTCAACATATCGAATGCTTGCTCTTTAGCAAAGCCAACAGAGTCTCCGCCAATTAATAACGGCATAGCGACATTTTCCAAGGCACTAAACTCGGCTAATAAGTGATGAAACTGATACACAAAACCCAAGCTCTTATTACGTACTAATGACCGTTCAATTTCCGTTAACTCAGCTAGGTTTTTTCCATCCATCACCACGCTACCGGCAGTCGGTTGATCCAAGCCGCCTAGCAAATGCAATAAGGTGCTTTTCCCTGAGCCGGAGGTCCCCATAATAGCCAAGCGCTCCCCTTGGTTAAGTTGCATATCAATCCCTTTTAACACCGGTACAACTAACTGTTTTTCACCAAACGTTTTGGTTAGCCCAGAACAACTTAAAAATGGCTTATCACTCATAACGTAACGCCTCCGCCGGATTCACTCGCGAGGCTTTCCAGGCTGGGTAAATGGTTGAAAAAAAAGACAAAAAGAAAGAATACGTCGCAATCGTTACCACATCCGACCAGACTAACTTTGAGGGTAACTCACTAATGTAATAGATATCAGCTGGTAAAAACTGCACATGGAAGAACTGCTCTATCGTATGCACTATGGTTTCAACATTTAATGCTAAAGCAACACCCGATAGCACACCAAAAACCGTTCCAACTAAACCAATTAAAGTGCCTTGCACCATAAAAACACCCATCACAGAACGTGGTGTTAAACCAAGTGTTCTTAAAATAGCAATTTCAGGTTGTTTATCTGTTACCACCATCACTAATGTAGACACAATATTAAACGCAGCAACGGCAACAATTAACATCAAGATAATAAACATTACCCGTTTTTCCGTTTTGATAGCCTTGAAAAAATTACTGTGCTCCATCGTCCAGTTGGAAATATTGTAATTGGGAGTTAATTTCTGTGCGATTTTATGGGTCACATACGGCGCTTGAAACATATCTTTCAATTTTACTCTAAGCCCTGTTACACCTTGATTCAAACGTAATAACTTTGAGCCATCATCAAGGTGAATAAGTGCTAAATTTCGGTCATATTCATACATCCCAACTTCAAACAAACCAATAACCGTAAAACGGCGTAAGCGTGGCAAAATACCCGCTGGAGTTGGCGTCACCTGTGGTGTTATAACCGTCACTTTATCACCTACTGAGACTCGAAGATAACGAGCCAACTCAGCTCCCAAAATAACGCCAAAGCCCGACGACTGCAGTTGATCTAGGCGACCATCAATCATTTTCTCCGCGATATCAGAGACCGCGCCTTCTTTTTCAGGAAGAACTCCACGTAATAGGCTTCCACTAACGCGCTGATTCGCACTTAACATCACCTCAGCATTAACAAAGGGCGCCCAACCAGTCACATCGCCAATCTCGCTTAAATCGTGACCTAGCTCACTCCAATTATGTAGTGCATTTTGATATTCAGAAATAGTGACATGGGATGCCATTCCTAAAATTTTCTCACGGAGTTGCGCTTCAAAACCATTCATCACGGATAGAACGGTTATTAATGCCATCACGCCTAAAGCGACACCCAGCATAGAAGTCATACTAATAAATGATATAAAACCCGAGCGTTGTTTTGCTCGTGTATAGCGTAGGCCAATAAAAATTTCGATGGGTTTAAACATAGTGGCGAATTAGATCATACATTGATGCTTTTAGTCGATTTACTCTATACAGAATTATCAATATTTAAACTGAAAGTGATATATTGATGCTAGACAATAAATAAGGACATTAACATGACATTCCAAAAAATTATTTTAGCGAGCATTTTCTGTATTGTTACTTTTACAAGTAGTGCTGACGTTTTACTTATTGATGTAATACAAAAAGAACCCGTTAACAGTGCTAGTGGATTACTAAGGCCAAAAAATGGACAAACAATGGAGCATGTTAAATCTCAATTTGGTGAACCCACTAAAGTTTACGCTACCATTGGCGAGCCTCCTATTACTCGTTGGAATTACAGCCAATTTTCTGTTTACTTTGAACATAATCTAGTGATTCATAGTGTTGTTAACAAGCCCAAAAAAGCGCCTTAATTAAACTGTTTAGTTGGCTGCATAACACTGAGGTGTGCTCCATTAACCAGCTGGCTCAATAAACTTTTTGATATACAAATTTGGCAGATACTTGGTTTATAGACAATTAAAGCAATATTCAGCCGGTACACGCTCTATTTTAAAGGGCCTGACTCATTCTTCGTCAGGCCCTTTTTAGTTAAATGAAATACACCCTCAGTTTTGTTTATGAGAAAATAATGCCTTTATCCTTCTCAATAGCTTTATACCTTCATCCGTTATGCCAGAACTTCCAAAAAAATCCACGCAATCAGTCTCTTGGGGCGAATTCGATGGTTGTGCAGACGCACTCACTATTGCAAAAGCCGGTTTAGCATCAGAACAACTACTCGTTGTTATTTGTTCTGATACACAATCAGCGCTGCGTTTAGAACGTGAAATCCCGTTTTTTCTAACCGAAGCACTGCCTGTTATTCACTTTCCCGACTGGGAAGTTCTTCCTTACGATAGCTTTTCTCCGTTGAGTGAAATTATTTCTGATCGGCTAGCTACCCTATACCGCTTACAAACCTTGGATCGTGGCATTTTGATCGTAACAGCTGCCTGTGTACTCCAACGGCTAGCACCTCGCGAACAGTTGCTTAATGAATGCTTTTCATTATCAACCAGCGACACATTGAACATAGAAAAGACCTGTTTAAACCTCGATAAAATAGGCTATCAACACGTACATTCTGTTCAGGAGTACGGCGAGTATTCAGTCCGTGGATCTATTTTGGACTTATTCCCCATGGGCAGCAAAAAACCCTACCGTATTGACTTGTTTGATGATGAAGTAGAATCCATTAGAACATTCGACACAGAAACCCAACGCTCCATCGATAAAGTTGATTCCATTCAATTATTTCCTGCGCGAGAGTTCCCGATTAACGATAAAAGTATTCAACTTTTTCGCCAGCAATTTCGAGAAAAATTTCCTAATGTCTCCGATAAAAACACCTTATACCAACAAGTTTCAAAAGGAAACATTCCAAACGGAATAGAAAACTACTTACCGTTATTCGTTGAACATACTGAGTCATTTTTTGATTATATTCCAACGGCTACCCTCATTTTACATAATGACACCAGCTTAGCTGCTGAACAGTTTGCCACTCAGGTCATTGAGCGTTTCACTCACCGGCAAACCGATATTGATCGCCCAGCCTTGCGCCCTGAGTTGTTATTTCATGATGTTCAGAGCCTTAACAAACGCATCGCACAGTACCCTTCGGTTTCACTCCAAAGCAGCCTTCACGAAACTGATAAAAAAGCACTGATAAACGTCGGCGATAAAGATCAACACCAACCCATATTAGAAATACTTAAGCAAGCCGATCATAAAACCTTATTTGTGGCTGAGTCTGCGGGGCACCGCGAATCGATGCTTAACCAGCTACATAAATTAAATATTCGCCCCACGCTGGTAGAAAGCTGGGCGCACTTTATTGAAAGTGAGCATTCACCCTGTATTGTGGTCGCCCCTATTGATGAAGGCTTAAGCTCATCCAATATCAGCCTTATTACAGAAAACAACCTATTCGGCACACGTGTTCAACAACGCAGGCGCAGACGATCTTCATCTAGCCAACGGCTTGAAAATGTATTCAATAGCCTCGCCGACCTTGAAGTGGGCTCACCGGTCGTCCATCAAGAACATGGGGTTGGTCGATACATTGGTTTAAAACACCTAGTTGTTGATGAGATTGAAACTGAATTCCTTACCTTAGAATACGCGAATAACGACAAGCTATACGTCCCCGTGTCTTCGCTCAATTTAATTGGCCGTTATATGGGCACACAAGGGGATACGGCCCCCTTACATCGACTGGGTAGTGACCAATGGGAAAAAGCTCGAAAAAAAGCACTTAAAAGAGCACGAGATGTCGCGGCTGAATTGCTGGATATTCATGCGAGGCGCGCCGCTAAACCAGGTCGGCCGATGGTCGTAGAATCAGCCGATTATGATAATTTTGCGCGTGCATTTCCATTTGAAGAAACTGATGACCAAGCAACTGCCATTGAACAAACGCTGCATGATATGAGCTTGGCTAAACCCATGGACCGTGTGATCTGCGGTGATGTCGGCTTTGGAAAAACAGAAGTTGCTATGCGCGCTGCTTTTACCGCTGTTAACAATCATTACCAAACAGCTATTTTAGTGCCAACAACGCTTCTCGCCCAACAACATTACCAAAATTTCTCCGACCGTTTTGCCGACTGGCCAATTCGCGTTGAAGTTCTCTCACGTTTCGTTAGCGCAAAGCAACAGGCTCAGATTATTGCCGACACAGCAGAGGGTAAAGTCGATATTTTAGTTGGCACGCATAAGCTTTTCCAAAAATCGATAAAATACAAAAACTTAGGGCTAGTGATTATTGATGAAGAGCAACGTTTTGGTGTTCGCCATAAAGAGCATTTTAAATCGATGCGCTCTGACGTTGATATGCTAACGCTCACCGCAACACCTATTCCACGAACACTCAACCAAGCCATGTCGGGGCTGCGCGATATTTCCATTATTGCAACACCACCACCTAACCGACATGCCATTGAAACCTTTGTATCGGAATGGAATAGCGGCCTTATTCAAGAGGCTTTCCAGCGTGAAATACGTCGTGGCGGACAGTTGTTTGTCTTACATAATGATATTTCGACAATGGATAGATTAATTCGAGATTTGGCTGAATTAGTCCCAGATGCTCAAATACAAAAAGCACATGGACAAATGCGTGAGAGCGAACTTGAGCAAATTATGCTCGACTTCTACCACGCCCGATTCAATGTTCTGGTATCTACCACTATTATTGAAAATGGCATCGACCTCCCAAATGCCAACACGATTATTATTAACCGTGCCGATAAGCTTGGCTTATCTCAATTACATCAATTAAGAGGCCGCGTTGGGCGCTCACATCACCGTGCTTATGCGTACATGATCGTGCCGCCTGAAGGCGTTATGACTAACGATGCTAAAAAACGGATAGATGCCATTCAAAGCAGTGCCGACTTAGGTGCTGGTTTCAGCTTATCAACACACGATATGGAAATTCGTGGCGCGGGTGAATTACTGGGTGATAATCAAAGTGGAGAAATCCAAGAGATTGGCTTCACGCTGTACACAGAGCTACTTGATAACGCAGTTAATGCTATTAAATCCGGTAAACAACCTGAATTAGAACAACGTATTGATAGCGGCCCAGATATTGACCTTCATGCCAGCGCATTGATACCCGATGACTACCTGCCTGACGTCCATACACGATTGGTTTTATACAAGCGTATCGCCAGCGCCGAAAACACAGATGAGTTGCGTGACTTACAAGTTGAGATGATTGATCGTTTTGGTTTACTGCCTGATAGCACCAAATGTTTATTTGGCATTAGCGAAATAAAGCAACTCGCTCAACGTATTGGCGTTGATAAGATAGACTGTGCTAAAGCTAGTGGCAGAGTACAGTTTTCATCTGAACCGAATATTGACCCGGCAAAAATCATTGAGCTTATTCAAACTCAACCACAAGTTTTTCAGCTCGATGGGCCACAGAAATTACGCTTCACTAAAAAACTTAATAGCACTGATGAGAAGGTAACGTTTATACTCGAACTCATTAATTCTATTGCATTAGACGAGTAAAAAAACATGATGACGTATTCAAGGTTCCTCTCCAGTATTGCAGCTACAGTTTTTCTTCTAAATAGTGCTTACGCCTTAGCTGAAGCTAACGAAGCTAGTTGGTATAGCATTGAATACATTGTTTTTGAAAACACCCCATTAATTAACCAGCCATTAGAAGTCTGGAATAAAGAACCTTTTCAAATGCCTGCTGATGCCATTGCCTTAGAACCTTCATCTGGAAATAAATCGTTTAGTTCTTTGAGTACCCAGCAACAACAACTACACGGTGTTTATCGACGGCTTGAAAAGCTATCATCGTACACGCCCATTGCTCATGGAGGCTGGATTCAGCCCGTACGGAATAAACAAAAACGGAAAAGCGTTAGCATCATCCATCAAATGGGCACTGATCGGCTTGAGGGTACACTCACCTTTCATCGTGGGCGATTTTTACACTTGAGTGTCGATTTACAGCTCAACGAAATGCTCCCACTAGCCATCAATAATAACTATGCTGCAGATACGATAACCCCTCCTTCAACCTTATATCGTCTAACAGAAAGCCGCCGAATTAAAACCAGTCAATCAAATTATTTTGATCATCCTCGTTTTGGCGTCTTAGCGATTGTGGAAAAAATAAATTCACCGACGCCCAACACGTCAACTCCTTAAAAATAAAAGAGCAACAATAACTCGAGTCTATTGAAATAAAAAAAAACTAATGAGCACTAAGCCAAATAGGCCTCTTTTGTCGCATTGTAATCATTAACAATCGTATCAATCGCACTTTGCTCATAGGGCCTTAATCCACTGACCACCATATCTTTCGTACCATGGCCAATTTTCTGGCGATCGACAAATAAGTCAAACTCAAGCTTTACTGTTCCTTTTTTGCCATCAACGTTCATAACAGCGCCGGAAAAATCCAGCTCTAATTCGCCGTCCGGAAACTGCTCTATCTCCACCACCATATCTTTATAAATGATAAGTGGCCTAGTTGGGTTAATCATTACGTTATTTTTCCTCAACAAATCAATAATGATTTCTGGAAATGTTCGGCCTGAAAATTGAACATACTTTTCAATTAAAGCAGCAACAAAATGACTATTTTTGTTTTTTTCACCTGAACTATGAATCGTCATCATGGATTTATCGTTTTGATCCAGCAAACTAAACTCACCTGATAATTCCTTAGGAAGCAGCACTCTAGTTTGTTCAGTCACCATACTTTCAAAGTCAAAACGCATCGACTGACAAACACCTAACTCCGTTAAGGCCACCGCAAATAACAAGTCGCCTGGTACGCAAAAACGTTTGGTTTCAACATTATGTAATGGATTAAAATCACCCGCTACCGATTTAGCAAAAAGGCTCGCCTGCTCTCGTGTAAAGCTAACATACTGCCCTTCCACTTTATAAAACTTACTTAAATCCATCATTTTTTATTACCCACTCTAGAAACCAAAATTATACGTTATACATCCACTGTCACGCCCATTTCGTAAACCAAAGCCTTAAGTAACTGCTCTACTTTACACATACCTTCTTTTGCAAAACCCTCAATGTCATGCATACTAATTTCATCACCTTCTAGCCCTGCTGCCCAATTGACAACAAGCGCACAACAAGCATAGCTTAACCCTAACTCTCGGGCCAGCGCAGCTTCCGGCATCCCGGTCATACCTACTAGATCGCAGCCATCCCGTTCTAATCGCCTAATTTCCGCTGCCGTTTCTAAGCGTGGCCCTTGCGTACAACCATATACTGCCTTATCCAAAACAGGAATATCCGCCTGAGACATCGCTCGCTTTATTTTATCTCTAAGGCTTGCCGAGTAAGGGCTCGTAAAATCGATATGTGTCACTGTCTCCAAGTCATCTTCAAAATACGTTGAGGCTCTACCCCAAGTGTAATCTATCAACTGATCTGGCAGCACGAGGTTAGCAGGTGACATGGCATGATTAATACTGCCTACCGCAGCCACAGCGACTACATCGGTAATCCCCACCTCTTTCAGTGCCCACATGTTTGCTCGGTAGTTTATACGATGCGGTGGAATGGTATGGCCATAGCCATGACGCGCCATAAAGACAACATCCACGCCATTTAATCGACCTAATGTAACAGCTGACGAGGGCTCTCCATAAGGTGTCTTAACAACCCGTTTACTAACATTTTCTAGGTTAACCAGCTTGCTTAACCCTGTGCCGCCAATAATCGCTAGTCTTGACATAACAGCTCCTCTAAATTCTCAGGGCATGCATACAAACCATTTACATTACGCAAATACCCTTTGTAGTCCATACCTAAACCAAATAAGTACCGATCTCCTGTTTGAAAACCAACAAAATCAGCCTTGCTTGGCTTTTCTTTTTTTATCTCCTTATTTACCAAAACAGCCGTATAACAACGCGCAGCACCTTGCTCTTTGCAATAGTTTTCCAATTTGGCCATGGTCACACCCTCGTCCAACACGTCATCAATAATAATCACTGCTCTATTTTGCAGAGACGTGCTGGGTAATTGTTTCCATTCTAACTCGCCACCTACCATGTCACCTTGGTAACGTGTCGCATGAATATAATCAACTTCAAGCGGAAAATTTAATTGCGGCAGTAACAAGCCCATAGCAACAACCGCACCGGTCATAACACAAAGGATCACTGGGTTTTCATACTGACACACTTCGGTGATATCTGCGGCTAATTTACTCACCATTTTTTTCGTCGCATACTCATCTAATAAGCAAGTGCTATTTGCTTTAACGCATTCTATTTCAGCCAACGAAACCGACATTAGTTCAACTCGTCAATTACTCGCCGACAATATTGCCAACGCGTTGAGTCTTCAATATTTCCAGTAATTGCTGCTCGCGTTGGGCGCATTCTATTTAAGCGCTCAACTGACTTAGCATTAATTTCAAGCCCATTTAGACTGTCTATAATTTTTTCTGCCGCCGTCCTATTATTGCAAACCAACGCCATATCCCCACCGGCATTCAGAGCCTGTCGAGCGCGCTGTTCAAAATCACCGACAACACTTGCACCGTGCATACTTAAATCATCACTAAAAATAGCGCCATCAAAAGCAAGCTGTTTACGCAAAACACGTTGCAACCAAAACTCAGAGAACCCTGCTGGCAACTGATCGACTTGTTGATAGATAACATGCGCTGGCATCACCCCTTTCATGCCTGATTTAATCAGCTGCTTAAACGGTTGCACATCGTTATGCATAATCTCTTCAAGCGAACGATCATCAATGGGAATAGCAATATGTGAATCAGGTGCTACTGCACCATGACCAGGAAAATGCTTTCCAACACTTGCCATACCGGCCTCGGTTAGCCCCTGCTGAAATGCCTCAGCCACCTCAGCAACCACCTGTTTATCTGCTGAAAAAGCCCTATCTCCAATAATCTCACTACAGCCATAATCAAGATCTAGTACTGGCGCAAAGCTAAAGTCTACGCCTACTTTCCTAAGCTCCATAGCCAGTAACCAAGCGACACTTTGCGCATAATCAACCCCACGTTGCTTATTATCGGCATACACTTCACCCAAGGTTTGCATACAAGGAATGCGCGTAAAACTGTCCCTGAAACGTTGCACTCGCCCTCCTTCGTGGTCAACCGCAATTAATAAGGGCTCTTTTCTTAAACGATGAATCTCATCACAAAGAACCGAGACTTGCTCTATTAATTCGTAATTTCTGGAAAACAGAATAACTCCCCCTACCAGTGGGTGCTGTAAAATATCTCGATCAACCGCCGACAGTTCAACACCATCGATATCAATCATTAAAGGCCCAATAGGCATAGGCGATTTCATTTTTATAGTCTATCCTTATTCATAATATTTTACCCAACACGCTGTTTCTGGAGAGTGCTATGCGTTTAGTTTTTTTGATTTTTGTTCTGGCCCTGCTACCCCCCATCGCATTTGCTGAAGAAAGTGAAGAAATGCCAGACACCATTTATTTGGCCTTAACGCCTCAATTTACCGTTAATTTGCTCGGCAATAAACAATATTTACGCGCAAGCATTCAACTACAACTTACTGATGAAGCAACAAAGACTGCTATTCAGGAAAACAACCCTGCCATTCGGCACGCACTTATTGTATTGTTAAGTAACAATAATGTGGAAGATATCTCCAACACTAGCGGAAAACTTGATCTTCAACGTAGAGCCGTTGAAGTGCTTAATAATACCTTAAAAAAACACGCTAATAAAAGTGGTGTAGACGCTGTATTTTTTACTGAATTTGTCTCTCAGTAGTTATTTATTAATAAGCACATTCGTACCCACAGCAATACGCTCAAAGAGCTCAGCAACGTCTTCATTTAACATTCGAATACAGCCATGTGATGAGGGCGTTTTACTCACTAATTCGTCTGGTGCACCATGAATATAGATATAACGTCTCATGGTATCAACCTGACCTAAACGGTTTTTACCTTTTTCTGACCCCGACAACCACAAAATTCGCGTTAAAATCCAATCTCTATTCGGCTGATGCCTCGCCAGCTCATCATCGTATACTTCGCCTGTTAACCGACGACCTACAAACACACTACCTAATGGCTTACCATCACCAATTTTTGCACGAATAGTATGCGCACCTCTAGGTGTACATTCACTACCAAATTGCTCACCTAACCCATTTTTTGCTGTGCACACCCTATACGATTTAATCAGCTTTTCATTCTCATATAAACGCAACAACTGCTCGCTAACGCTAACAATAATCTTGGCATTAGCGCTTTTCATTTATTTTTCAAATAACGCGATAGATTCAACATGAGAAGTATGAGGGAACATATCCATCACACCCGCTTTAACAAGCTTATAACCTAATTCGTTCACCAAAATAGCGGAATCACGTGCCAATGTGGACGGATTACATGAAACATACAAAACCTGCTCCGCACCCCACTTAGGCAAATAATGCAAAATCTCTTTCGCACCCAATCGTGGCGGATCAATTAATACTTTATTATATTTTTTCTTTGTCCACGCTTCATCACCGACATCTTCCATTAAGTTTGCAGTATAAAAGTCTACATTCTCTAAATCATTCCTATCGGCGTTTTCTTTTGCCCTGATTATCAGCTCTTCACTGCCTTCAACCCCAGTAACCTGACCGGCCACACGTGCCATTGGTAGCGTAAAGTTACCCAAGCCACAGAACAAATCAAGTACGTTATCGTTTTCGTTAAGGTCAAGCGCTTCTAACGCTCTATTAATCATAGAGCGATTCAGTTCAACGTTAACTTGAACAAAATCACTAGGGCCGAAATATAAGGTCACATCATTAGGTAATTGGTAACTTAATGGTGGCTTTACACCACTCAAGGGCGCAATGGTATCTGGACCTTTAGACTGGGTATAGATATCCACATCAGCGGACTCTTCAAAACGTTTCAGAACGGCCTCATCATCTGTCGTTAAAGGCTCTAAGATTCTAAATACCAAGGCTGTCCGATTATCGCAAATAGACACTTCAATCTGAGGGATTTTATCCTTAATCGACAAATCGCCAACCAAGGACGATAAAGCCATTAGGCGTTTACCGACTGATGGATGCAACACCTCACATTGTTCAATTTCTGCTAAAAAAGGACTCGCCTTTTCTCTAAAGCCAACAAGAACACGTCCTTTTTTAGCCACATCTTTCACACCTAAACGTGCACGATGTCGATAGCCCCAGAAAGGCCCTTTCAAGGCAGGCCATAAATCAATGTTTTCTAGTTTTGCAATGCTTTTGAATTGATCAATAAGGATGCTTTGCTTAGCGAGAATTTGCTTTGATGGTTCAAGGTGTTGAAAACTACATCCCCCACAAATCGAGTAATGCTGACAACCTGGCTCAACACGGTCTTCAGATGCTGTTAAAACCTCTGTAACTCGCCCTTCTGCAAAATCTTTTTTCTTTTTGCTATATTCAAACGTCACCTCTTCACCGGGTAAAGCACCGGCAATAAAAACCACTTTTTCATCCACATGGGCCACACCACGACCATCGTGTGCCATTGACTCTATCGTTGCATTTGCAATTTCTGGAGGTAAATTTTTTCTTCTGTTTCTACGTCTCGCCATGTTGCTTTTAAAACCATCGTGTCTTTGTTCAAGGAACGGATATTTTAAACGCTAAACAAAGCTTATAGTTACAAACCATCGGCTTCATTGAATTAAATTATTATTTAATTCAATTTCATAGCCAAGGGGCATAAGTTTCGCTCAAACGTTACTACCGTTTGGCTCAGCTTTAACCTGGGAAGACACCGGTTGAGATGTAACGGTCTCCACGATCACAAATAATGACAACGATCGTCGCATTACTTAGCTGTTTTGAAAGCTCTAGCGCAACATGCGTAGCCCCACCCGATGAAACACCACAAAAAATACCTTCTTCCTCTGCTAACCGCCTCATCGTAGTCTCAGCTTGTTGTTGGTTAACTTCAAGAATCTCATCAACACGTGAGCGATCATAAATTTTTGGTAAGTACTCTTCTGGCCAACGACGAATACCCGGGATTTTTGAATCTCCTTGCGGTTGAACGCCAACAATTCGAATATTGCTATTTTGCTCTTTAAGATACATCGATGTACCCATAATCGTACCGGTGGTACCCATTGAGCTGACAAAGTGTGTCACCGCCCCAGCCGTATCACGCCAAATCTCAGGGCCCGTGCCCTTATAGTGGGATAAAGGGTTATCTGGGTTGGCAAACTGATCTAGAATACGGCCTTCACCGTTAGATTCCATTTCCCTAGCTAAATCTATCGCTGCTTCCATACTGCCGGCAGCAGGCGTTAGTATAATCTCTGCACCATATGCTTTCATTGATGAGCGCCGTTCTTCGCTCATATTATCTGGCATAATCAATGTCATCCTGTAGCCTTTAATGGCCGCTGCCATCGCCAATGCAATACCAGTATTGCCACTCGTCGCTTCAATCAAGCGGTCACCGGGTTTAATATCACCTCGTAGTTCAGCCTGCTGAATCATATTAATGGCGGGCCTATCTTTCACTGAACCAGCTGGGTTGTTACCTTCTAGTTTAAGTAAAACATTGTTCGTTGTTAAATCCATCCTCTGTAATCTAACCAGCGGCGTATTGCCAACAAAGTCTTCAATCGTGGGGTATATCATTCGTTCCCTTCAAAACACAATAAACATGGAAGACTACCACACCTTACCACTCAGATTAATAGCTTTGGGTTATGTGCTTAGTGCCATATTTATATGCTAAAATTTTTCAAAAAAAAATAGGACTTGGTTGGCCATGCAAAACACTAAACAGCTGCCTTTTGGCAAGCACTGTCTCTTCTTCACACTCCTCTTTTGTGGTTTATCACCACCTGTAATCGCAAATGAAATAGATGATTTATCTTATTTCAACACGGACATCCCTATTATCTTGTCCGCTACCCGTCTAGCCCAACCTCAAACAGAAGCGCCAGCAACCATTACGCTTATTGACCGTCAGATGATTAAACTATCGGGAGCAAAAGCCATTCCTGAGTTATTTAGACTAGTACCTGGCATGCACGTAAATTATTTTCGCGGCAACACACCTACTGTTGGTTACCAAGGCTTAAACAGTCAATTCCCTCAGGGCGTACAAGTGCTTGTTGATGGTCGGTCCATGTACAACCCTTTGTTTGGTGGCGTAAATTGGCGCTCTTTCCCCATCAGTATTGATGAAATCGAACGTATTGAGGTCATCCGTGGCTCTAATAGCACCTCGTTTGGTTCTAATGCCTTCCAAAGTGTTGTTAGCATTACAACGACTCATGCAAACCAAACAAATGGTGTACAGCTTAAGTCAACCGTTGGCGAACGAGGTTACCAACGCTCTTACCTAAGACTCGGACACTCTTTTTCTGATGTGGATTTTCGCCTTAGTGCTTCTCACACTGATAATAACGGCTACGACAATAATCCAGATGATAGCCGACAAGATATGCTTAGCGCTCGGCTTGACTACCAAATAACCCCTTTTGACAGCCTTCAGATCAATGCGTCAGCCACCAATACATTAGTAGAAACTGTTAACCCAGATCCCAGTGATTTTGGCACGATTGGTTTCGATCCAAGCGACCCACAACGTAATTTTGATGAATCAAACTTTGTACTTCATTCAAAATGGACGCATTTAACTCAAACCGAGCAACAGTTTATCACTCAACTTTCGTTTGCACGCTTTAAAACAAAAGATGCTTTTTCATCTTCTTTCACTGACCCTAACTTTGGCCCCGCACTTATCAACGTTGACTATACAACGGCTTTTGATCGCTGGGACTTTGAGTTTGAGCACCAACTTAAACCCAGCGAAAAAACTCGACTTACTTGGGGGCTATCGCTAAGAAGCGACAGAAGCTACCTACCATTATGGACAGGCACTCGTAGTAAGCACGATAATTCCCTACAGCGTCTGTTTAGTAATCTTGAATGGCGCCCCATAAAGGACCTCATTATAAATACAGGTGTTTTATTGGAACATAGCCAACGAATAGGTGATGATTTTGCGCCTCGCTTGGCCGCAAATTACTTATTAACCCCTTATCAAAGTTTGCGCTTTATCGCATCTGAATCATTTAGGTCGCCTGCCATTACTGAAAGTGACATTGATGCTGAATTGGTAACCCATATCACCGGTGGCCCCTTCCAATCATTGAGCCCCTTAGTAACACCTATATTTGAATATACAAAGGGTATCAAGCCAGAAGTCGTTAACTCTTTTGAATTGGGTTATCACGGGCTATTTATTGACAACGCCTTAACCTTAGACCTTAAACTATATAGAAATGAGTATGATCGGCTTATTAGCGATATTAAGTGCCCTAGCTGTGAAGAAGGTAGCCTTGCTGGAATTCCCTTCAGTCAATTCCCATCTAACATAGGCGGGCCTATTGACCCGCCTATCAACGTTAGAACCCTATTAAACCGACATCAGGTGAACGTTAATGGGTATGAAATTGAAATCAACTACAAACCTAATAAACAAAACTTATTACACATGGGCTATGCCTATAACCATGCAAAAATTGGCCATATAACATCAGGTGATCTTGAAACGATACGTGCCTCATTCCCTAGCGATGTATTTAATGTACTACTGGCGCATACGTTTGATAGTGGCTTGTGGGGTAGCGTAGCTTTTTATTATACTGGCAGCCTCGAGAACCTTGATTCTGGCCAACCACAAGGCCCAATGAGGCGCTTAGACCTAAATACCGGCAAAACCTTTCAAGTTGCTGAAGGGCAAAACGTAGAGCTCAACCTAAGTTTGCAATTAGCACTTGATAAAAATAAAGATTTTCTCGATGAATTTGTACTCGACAATCGAGCATTTATAGAGGTTAATTACAGCTATCAATAAAAGGACGTTGATATTAGCTAAACCATACATGGACTGTTATGTTAAGAATGCTTAAGAACGCACTAAAAACTTTGCTTTTACTGAGCATAACAAACGCCAGTTACGCTGTACACGACAGTATTTTTTTTGATCATCAGATCATTCCCGTCGTACTATCGGCGACCAAATTACCTCAGCTGCAAACTGAAGCACCCGCAAACATCACTGTTATTGACCGCGCACTTATTGAAGCATCAGGCGCTACGCAGGTTGCAGAGATATTCCGTTTAGTACCGGGTATGCAAATCGGTAACGCCCGTGGGAATTTTCCCATCGTTGCTTACCAAGGGCTCAGTTCTGAATTCCCACAAGGAGTCCAAGTCATCATTGATGGCAGTTCCGTCTACTCGCCCGTCTTTGGTGGCGTTATTTGGAGCCTGTTACCCGTACTCTTAGAGGATATTGAACGAATTGAGGTGGTCAGAGGCCCTAATAATACGTCTTTCGGTGCTAATGCTTTCCAAGGCGTTATAAACATTACAACCGCTCATGCCTCTCAAGTCCCTAAGTTGACGAGCAGCTTTAGGCTCAATAACAACCAAGCCGAACGAGCTTTTTTACGATTTAGCAACTCACCCGTCAGTGACCGACTAAATTATCGCATCAGCGTTGCCTCAGAAAAAAAAGAAGGCTATAAAAATTTGGCTGATGACTTTAACAAGCATGAATTATCTAGTCGCGTAGATTTTCGTTTAAATACAAACAATACCTTACAGTTTAATTTTTCTGCTCTAGATTCAATGCGAGAAACTCGCAACCCCTTAGCCATTGATATACCCATTGATCCGAAACGTGATCGTAACGAATCAACTCAATTTGCCCAACTCATTTGGGAACAGCAAAAACCTAACGCTGAGCAATTAAATGCTAACCTGTCTTTCTATCATTATGATGGCAAGGACAAGTACCAGTTTGCTTCCAACACTTTGGACTTAACGACCGAATCTACACGCTGGAATATTGATCTTGAACATATTCAGACCTTAAGCGATTCACAACGTTTAGTCTGGGGCCTTGGCGCTTCGCACGAATCAGTTTATGCGCCCTTTAGAACCAACTCTCAGCGGACTCGCACTAATGCTCGTGTGCGGTTTTTTGGAAATATAGAGTCATATTTAGCAAATGCCCTGATATTAAATGTCGGTGGTTTAGTTGAGCATGACAAACTCTTCGGCGTTAACACCTCACCTCGTCTCAGCCTCAGTTACCTAGCCTCACATCAAGACAGCTATCGATTAACCGTTACTCAAGCATACAGAACACCCGTTATTTCTGAAGAAAAATATGAAATATCTTTACCAACAACCGGCATTATTCAAAAGTCAGCCGGTGACTTAGAGCCTGAAACAGTCAGCTCAATAGCAGCGGGGTATCATGGTATTCACCTGAAAAATAAGCTTAACACCGACCTAAAACTTTTTCAAAATCGTTATGAAAAACTAATTAACAACGATTTAAATAAAGGTCTAAAAATTTTAGATAATCAAGATAATGCGAGAACCTATGGCGCTGAATTAGAAATCAACCTTCACCTTAACCGTCATAACATTGCTCATCTAGGGTACGCATACACACGTGTTAATCACTCATCAAGTGAGCGGCTAGAAGCCTCTATTCCTAAACATAATTTCAACCTATTGCTCTCACATCGTTATACCAATGGATGGCATAACAGCCTCGAATATTATTTTATGAGCGAAATGCAATATTTAGGCGGCCAAAATGACCCTCAAGGTACCTACCAACGAATCGACCTATCCATTGGAAAGCTGATCAAGTTAGCAGATAATCAAACTATTGATATTACTCTTGATGCACAGCTCGCACTTAATAAAAATATAGACCTTCACCAACAGGCAACGGCTGATAATTTAATTTATCTCAGGGTTCAATATCATGTGGATTAGCCGCTTACTCCAAATAAAACGACCCTATACCCCTCTGCTTATCGTGCTATTACTGATGCCCATCACTTCGTTAGCACGAAACGTAACGCTTATTTATGACGATAATAGTCGCTATCAAACTCATTTCGTTAACAGCTTGTCAAATCAGCTGCTTTCCAACACCCATGTAAATTTAACAACAATAACGACGGCGTTGCTCTCAATAGAAACACTAAAAAAAGAACCTGGCGATATTATCGTTAACGTCAATAACGATACGATAAAAAAACTCATTGCATCCAATATACCCACAACGGTTTTTCATGCTTTAGCCACCCTATCACGCTCTATCAGTTTCGCACCCTGCCTACCAGACTGTATAAAAGCACTCCCTAATCATCACTTTTTCATCTTAGACCAACCGCCCAACAGACAGCTCAATCTAATCCAACTCATTAACCCAACCTTTAAGGATGTTGGCGTCTTAGTAACCGAGCAATCAAAAAACCAATTGATGCCATTACAAAAAATTGCCTCTCGTAAAAAACTACGCATTCACGAAGATGTTGGCAACTCAAAAAATGTTCGTTACAAAATAGATGCTATCTCAAAATCCTCTGATGTGATTTTAGCCATCGCCGATACTAATATATACAATGCTACTTCTCTTTCTCAAATTTTATTGACCAGTTATCGCTATAGAACCCCTGTCATAGGTTTCTCAAAGGGTTTTATTAGGGCTGGAGCTCTTGCCGGCACGGTCAGCACCATTGAGCAACTCGCTCAACATATCGCAGAAGCCATTGTGGAGTTAAGCAGCAGCCATAAACCCTTAGCTACCAGTATTATTCACCCGAAATACTTTAGTGTTATTAGTAATAGGAATGTTGCGAAAAGCCTACACTTACACTTCCCTAATGATAATGAGTTAAAAGAACAGTTGATGACTTATGAATCTATTCAATAGGCTTCAGTTAAGCAATAAATTACTTCTTTTAGGGGTACTCCCAGCCGCTACACTCGCCTTCATACTCGCAGCTTACCTTACTTCAACTCGTTTGAACGACATGTATGAGCTATTACATAAAACAAATGAGAATTTATCCCATTCAATTGCTGAATCTAGTCTTAACAGTGTATTTTCCGGTAACTTAGACTCATTAGATAACATTGTGAGATCTGCCATTAACGAACCCGATGTTATTTCCATTCAAATTACCAATAAAAGGGGAACTGTTCTTGCGCAAGCGAGCAACCATATTGCCACACCAACTCTACTAACACTGCCGCCTAAAAGAATTACTCAAGCCATCAACCTTAAATCAATTAATCAAACTGATGATTTTGATGATTTACTCGTTGGCCCCCACCAAGAAACCAATGAAGTCATCGGTTATGTCATATTAACTCTATCCTATAACAGCATCCAACAACGCCAGCAAGATATATTACTCAACACCATTTTTATCACCTTGCTACTATTATTTATTATTGGCTTTATCGCAAAATATATCAGCAGCCTCATCAGTCGCCCAATTCTTCAATTAACATCTGATGTTAAAAATATTAGCCAAGGAAATTACACTCCCCCTGCTAATAGCACTCACCCTGATAACAAGGATGAAGTCTCTACTCTTGCTCACGGTATTGATGAAATGGCACACCAAATTAATGACCACAAACAAATACAAGAGCAAAAAATTCTCGAGGCTACACAGGAGCTTAGGTTACAAAACGACAAGCTCTTTTCTGCTCAAGCTGAAATAGTTAAATCCGCAGAAGCAAAACTTCGGTTTATTTCACACATCAGCCATGAAATACGCACTCCTTTAAATGGAATCATTGGTTTTCTTGAAATCATTCAGCAAACGCAGCTTGATAGTAATCAAGTTAAATTAGTTAACGCCTCCTACTCATCCTCAAAAAACTTACACACTATCATCAATGAAGTGCTTGATTTTGCCCAACTTGAGGCTGGCAAAATTATCATCAATAAAACTAATTTCAACCCTAAAGACACCATTCAAGATGCTTTACTATTATTAACCTCCCAAGCACAAGACAATGGAGTAACACTAGAGTATCAGCAGCAAGAAAACCTACCCAAAATTATTCATCAAGACCGTGTTAAATTTGGCCAAATACTGATCAATCTTCTTGGCAATGCCATCAAGTTCACGCATCATGCCAGTGTTACAGTTAAGCTAAGCCTTAACCCGCAAAAAAATAACACCCTTGAAATAAGCATCATTGATCAGGGTATTGGCATTAGCAAACATAACATAAAACAACTCTTTAAAGAGTATTCTCAACTTGACAATGACACTCGTGAGCAAGGCAGTGGCTTAGGCTTGGCCATTACGAAACAAATCATAGATGCACTTCATGGCTCAATTATGGTTGAGAGCTCCTTAGGTAAAGGGTCAACATTTACTGTCAACTTACCGTTCACGCATGTAAAAGATAATTATATTAGTGGCGACACCGCAACACCGGATATAACGTCCCTACCTAATTTAAGCCCCTTAAGTATATTAGTCGCCGATGATAATGAAATTAATCGTTTGTTATTAACTCACTTACTAGAAAGGCAACACGCCAAAGTCAGCTGTGTGAATGACGGTCAGCAGGCAGTTGACCTAGCCCAGCAACAACGGTTTGATCTAATCCTCTTAGACCTGAAAATGCCCATTAAAATGGGAAGTGAAGCACTGCTTGAAATTCGCAGCCAAGCCGACAATCTCAACTATAAAACACCCGCTATTGCCATTACTGCTCACATTACATCGGGAGAGGAAAGGGCTCACCACATAAGCTCATTCGATGGTTATCTAATTAAGCCTATTGAGCAACAAAAGTTTTTTCAGTTAGTTGAGCAGCTTATCAACGAACATGATTACGATACGCAGCCGTTTATATCTCCCAAGAAAAACAATAATAGTAATCTATCGAACAAACCTTTTGTTTATGAACTGGCTAAAAAGAGTATGAATGCAGACCCTTTATTCATGTCTATTATGCTTGAGAAATTTTTCTCTGAATTACCCAAATACGAAACAAGCATTTCCAAACTAATCATGCAGGGTGACTTTAAAGAAGCTGCGGCTATTGTTCATAAAGCACATGGATCTGCAGCCTATTGTGGAACCCCCTCAATAAAATTATCTGCCAAACAACTGGAAGAGGCGTTAGCATCAAGCGATAAACAACAGATTAAAAAAGCACACACAAGATTCTGTCGTAATATAAAAACTTTACTCGGATTAAAGATCGATATTCTCACCTTATTAGGTAATGAATCCCCTAAAGTTAATTAATATCTCTATTCCGCAACCTATTAACCCTAAACTCAGCAGCACACATCAGCGATATTTATACGAGTTAATTAATACTCATACTCTACCAACAGCCGCAACGTACTATCAGGGCCTTTATAACCTAAGCCAAATATGGAGCCTACTTCCCAATGCATTTTTTTCGCATGAGCTAAGCGAATATCACCCATCACAACAGGGCCTATCGCCTGACCATTTTCATTACTATAAAACTCAATGGCAGGTTCTAACTTTTCTGAATACCGAT
>CAJXOJ010000019.1 GCA_913057515.1 uncultured Cycloclasticus sp.
GTATTCACTTAAAATATAAGGCGACCTCTGGTGAAGGTGATTTTTATGGTGATGGCGAGCTTGTTTTTGCCGATAAGGGCTGGCATGCCTCGTCTACCCTGATAGGCGAGAATGTTGAAATTTTGAATTTACCCGAAATGCATGTAATCGCATCACCGAATTTATTTTTTAAGATGACGGCTGATTCTGCTTACCTTGAAGGTAGCATTAATATACCGACCGCAGACTTAGCGCCGATAGAGCTTAATATTCCTGTATCGGCTAGTAAAGATGTGGTTGTTATTGATAAGACGCTAACAAAAGAAAGCAACGCTATTTCAACCCAGGTTAAATTAAACGTTAATTTAGGCGATAACGTACAGCTTAAAGGATTGGGCTTTGAAGGGGGGTTAAGCGGCGGGTTATTGATCACCGGTGAGACTGATAAACTGCTATTGGGAACTGGCGATATAGTTATACAAAAAGGGACATATAAGGCATACGGACAACAACTTGCCATTGATAAGGGCAAAATACAATATTCTGGTGGGGCGCTAGATAATCCAAATTTGGATATAAAAGCGGTTAGAACAGAGGAGGACTTTACAGCGGGGCTTCATTTGTTTGGGACGATAGATAATTTACAAACTTCTCTGTTTTCTATACCAGCGATGAGTGATGATGAGGTGTTGGCACATTTGTTATTGGGTCGCTCTTTGTCGAACGCAAGTGCAACAGATGCTGCTTTGTTAGCCTCTGCTGCCAGTGGCCTGGGCATTAAAGGCGGTAATATGATTGGCGAACAAATAGCCAATGCGTTTGGCTTAGATACGGTTACATTTGATGGAAGTGGCGGCGATGATACGGCTTTGCATGTAGGTAAGTATTTGTTACCCAATTTATATTTAAGTTACGGTATCGGGATTTTTGACTCGGTGAGTACGGTTAACCTGAGATACGAATTGAGCAAGTGGTGGTCTTTAAAAGCAGAATCGGGTGGAGAAACAGGCGTAGATTTGTTATACGTTCGAGAGAAGTAAGCTGAAAACGCATTTCGATGTTATTTAACACGCTATGATAAGCCGTGCTAATAATTTGCCATTATGGCAAAAAGAAAACAACAAAGGGATGTGTTAGTAATATGTTTGAATCAATTATATTGTTTGCTCCTTTCATTGGAACCTCTATTGCGGTTGGGCTAATCCTCTGGGCAGCACATATGTTGCTTATTAAAAAGTGGTCAGAGTTGGGCAGTGAACGTATGTTTTCACGACAACTGGCCATGCTTGGTTTGACGCTGCTTGGGATTTTATTCATTATTTTTGTGTTGCCCATTAACCAGAGTTCTCGCAACCAATTGATTAGTTTGTTCGGCATTCTCATATCGGCGGTGATTGCGCTTTCATCAACAGCGATTATTTCCAACCTTATGGCTGGTGTGCTGCTCCGAATGACTAAACCATTCAAGGTTGGTGATTTTGTGCGTATTGGTGGTCATGTAGGGCGCGTGACTGAGAGAGGTTTGTTTGAAACAGAAATTCAAACAGAAATGCGGGAGCTTATTTCAATACCGAATACCTATTGTATTAGCAATCCATTAGCCACTATTCAAAGTTCAGGCACCATTATTTCAGCCTCTCTTTCATTGGGCTATGAAATTAATCATCATCGCGTAGAGGAACTGTTGATTGAAGCGGCGAAAGATTGCGGCCTTACAGAACCCTTTGTGCATATATTAGAGCTAGGTAATTTTGCGGTCACGTACCGTCTGTCTGGTTTTTTAGAAGAGGCTAAACGGCACATATCAATGCAATCTAAGTTGTATGGTTGTGTGTTAGATACATTGCACCAACAAAATATTGAAATTATGTCGCCTTCGTATATGAATCAGAGGCAGGTGCAAGAAGGGGCAAGTATTATACCCGCCACCACTCGTGTAACCGCTCCTGCAGCTGATGAAGTAACGTCTGCGGAAGAGCTTGGTTTTGATAAGGCTGAGCAAGCCGAACAACTAGAAAATGAAAAGTTAAAACTTAATAAAGAAATTGATCGCTTAAAAAACACCATAAAAAAAGCATCAAGCGAAGAAGATAAAAAAAACCGATTGGACATTCTTGAAAAGAAACGGGCAGATCTTGAGTTACTTGAAAAAGTGTCAAATAACGTTGAAGAATGAGCATAAACTAAACTGTTTCTAAACGGCTGCTCAAACTTTGTCGGCCATGCTCACTGTTATAAATTAAGATTAGCACTAGGTAGATAAAATGAAATTAAGTTTTAATTTAGAAGATGCAAGTCAGGTTGCGATTGGTGCTTTTGCCTTGGCTGTTCCTATTTCGTTCTCAGAAGAGGCTTGGAAATTGGGCGAGACACTTCCTGGAATAAATTTATTAATGTTGTTTATTCTTTCCATGATGTTTTTAGGTTTTTTCGCCTACCAAAGTGTTTTTCAAGGTGATATTAAATCTAGAATCCCTACCTTTTTATGGCGCATAGCGATTGCTTATACGATTACAGTAATCATTGTTGCGCTGGTGTTATTTTCATTGAATAAGTTTCCTTTATTAACAGATACGTTTATTGCCCTTAAAAGATTAATAGTGATCAGCATGCCGGCCTCGATGGGAGCTATTATTGTTGACAGCTTTGATAAGGAGTAAGCGGGATGATAGGCCATATCAACTGGCTAGTCATGATCGATGGCTAAACACCTATGGCTCTCGGTTATGAGTTTGTTCAATCAGCGTCGTGCTAGTTGAGGTGAGGCAATATGATGCTGGCCGAGCAAAATTAATTTTTCATTAATGCTAAATGTGTAACGACAGTTTGGAATATAAAATATGAATGTATCGAGATTATTAATATGTGTTTTTTTGTTAGCTTTATGTGCATTCAATTCTACTTACGTTGCTGCGAATGAAGCGCTAAATATCGAAGCCACTGAATTGAGGCTTATAGAAAAACAAAAGACGATAGAGCTTATTTCTCAGCAGCTAGCGGAAAACACGTTTGATAAAACGCGCCTATTAGAGTTACGTCAAACGCTAAGCACAATACGCACTGAGCTACAAAATACGGTTGATGTGATTCAGCCTGTTAATGACAGTGTTCAAGCCGACCTAGCGGACCTTGGGGTGGCTCCAGAAGGAGAAAATGCGCCACCAGAGCCAGATAACATTCAGGAATTGCGTGCTGAGTTAACGAAGGAGTCGCTCGTTATTGAGGGCTTATTGACGCAAGCTGAAGCGCTAACATCTAAATCATCGCGGCTGTTAGAAAAAATCACTTCTTTAAGGCGTACACTATTTTTAGAGGGGCTTCTTGAGCGGCAAGTGACAGTATTTAATGCTGATCTATGGAAAGCCGCAGAAGAGCCTTTTTATACTCAATTTTCAAATTATAAACACATTTTTGAAGATAAAGATCTCCGAGAGCTGATTGTCATATCGAGTTTTCTTTTTTTAGCTGTTTTTTTTATCACCACTTTTTTATCTAAAAAAAGGTTAGCGATAAAATTGCAAAATGATGGGTGGGAGCATAGTTTCTCATTGGTTTCAGCGTCTTTATTTTTCCCGTTTTTGGCGATAGGGCTTGGACTTCTTATCATTTATCAAATATTTATTGCCCAAGACATTGTCACTGAGATCAATCATTTGTTAATACAAAAGGTGCTGATGCTCACCGGGTTCTTGCTCATTGTTTATTTGATGACTGGGCGGTTTTTGAAAGCGAGACTCATTCGTTCACATTTGTGTTATTTAATCTGTGTGGTGGCGTTGTTATTTTCAGTAGACGCGTTGCTGCTTGAAAGTGGAGAAATTCTAGGGGTGCCGATAGAACTAGCGGTTTCCCAAAGCTATATAGTGACGTCAATCTTTGCAATGATATTAGGGCTGTTTTCTTTTTTTGTGTTGATAGGGCCAAAAGATGCTGGAGAATACTTCTTTCCACGCAAGACATTTATCCTTCTTCTAATGATTAGCATTTTTATTATTATATTTAATGTATTTGGCTATGCAGCCCTCAGTCGTTATTTGTTTGAAGGGTTTGTCCTCATCTTATCTTTAGTCACCTCAATCCTTGTTATAAGAGCGATTATTCGTCCTTATTTTTATCAAATAGATGAGTGGTTAGCGCAAAATAAAACGGATAAAAAGTCAGAGCAACTTGTTTTATTTTGGTTATCCCTATCATTAGATCTCATTTTATTCTTTATATGTTTACCCTTTGTAGCCGGTATTTTTGGCACTGAATGGCAATATATTCAGGATACGATGAAGCAGGCGTTTTTTGGCTTTGAGGTTGGCAATATGACAATCTCAATTGCCAATATTGGTGTTGGCTTGCTTGTCTTTTTAACTTTGCTGTTCATCACGCGTGTTATTCAGCGTATTTTGGATCAAAAAATTCTGCCTAAAACGAACATGGATACGAGTGTTCGTCAGTCAATAACACAGGTGCTGGGTTATGTTGGGCTGATTATTGCCCTGATGGCCAGTATATCAGCGGTTGGTTTTGATCTAACCAATTTGGCATTGATAGCGGGTGCCTTGTCTGTTGGTATTGGTTTTGGCTTGCAAAGTATAGTGAGTAACTTTGTTTCGGGTCTTATTTTGTTGTTTGAACGGCCCATAAAAGTAGGTGATTGGTTGATCACCAATTCAGGTGAGGGGATTGTAAAGAAAATCAGCGTGCGGGCTACTGTGGTTGAAACGTTTGACCGGACATCGATTATTGTGCCAAATGCTGAACTCATTTCATCATCAGTTAAAAACTGGACACATTCCGATAAAATTGGCCGTGTCATTATTAATGTTGGAGTGTCCTACTCTTCGGACCCTAAACAAGTGAGAGATATATTAATGGACGTGATTAATCAAGATGTAGACATCATAAAAAATCCTAAGCCTGTGGTTTATTTTAAGGATTTTGCAGACAGTGCTTTGATATTTGATGTTCGCTTTTTTATTTGGAATATTCAGGATATGTATTCAATTTCAAGTAAGGTGCGTTTCTCAATTTGGGATGCATTTAAGGACGCGGAAATTGAGATTTCTTTCCCCCAAAGAGATTTACACATTCGCACGGCACCGGGATTAGAGGGGATATTAGATGGAAAATAGTCATATTCTTTACGCTTGTAAATTGAATGGTGATGGCTCTAGCGCCTTGCTCGAAGAGGCCCAGATACAACAAGCGATTAGTCATGAATCGAAAGTTTGGATTCATTTAGAGGCAGAGCACCCAGAAAGTCGCCGATTGCTTGAAAGAGACTTTCCTTACTTAGATAGCCTTGTGGTTGATGCTTTATGCGCCGATGAGACGAGACCCCGTATTCTTGAATTTGACTATGGTGCGCTACTGATTTTACGCGGGGTAAACTTAAACCCTGGGGCAGAGCCGAATGATATGGTCTCTATCCGCCTATGGGTTGATAAACATAATATTATCAGCTTACGACGTCGTAAATTAAAGGCCATTCTTGAGATCCAAGGAAGACTGGAAGTTGGGCGAGGACCTAAAAATAGTGGCGATTTTGTGACCACGCTAATAGCCAGTTTATTTGAGCGCATGGAACCTGTTTTTTCTGAAATAGATGAGAAGCTAGACGAGGTTGAAGAAAGTGTTATGGAAAACCCGGATACAAATGAGCGACAGGAAATCACCTCTATTCGTAAAGATGCCATCATGTTTAAGCGTTATATTGCTCCTCAAAGAGATGTGATTTCAAGCCTTCGTGTCTCTGATCAGTCGTGGTTGGACCAAATGCATAAACGCCGTTTGCAAGAATCATTAGACCGTGTAATACGCTATGTGGAAGATTTAGATACGATTCGTGAGAGGGCTCAAATAGTTAAAGATGAGCTGGTCACCGGCCTTTCTGATCGCCTAAATAAGAATATGTATATGCTCTCGGTAGTGGCTGCTATATTTTTGCCCCTAGGCTTCTTAACCGGGCTGTTAGGGATTAATGTTGGCGGTATACCTGGAGCAGACAATGAAGCTGCTTTTTGGATCTTTATGGGAATATTGGCGCTGATTATTTTAGCTCAGGTCTGGTTTTTTAAAAAACTAAAATGGTTTTAGGGTACATTTTTAATCCTCAATGGAGTGAGTCTGAAAGACAAGCTTTTAGCGGGTAGTTTGCTGGTTTTAATGGAACCAGCAAACCATAGGGGCGCTCTGTTGCGAGTATTGCTAAGCGCTGTTTAAAGCGCTTAGGCATTTATAAGGACGGTCTCTACACAATGGATGCAGACTAGGCTAAACGAACAATATCAGCTCTTTTTGGTTTATAGCTACAAGTGCTTAAAGTGTTTCTGAAACGCTGGAGCTAACGGGTCTTTCCCACTTCAACCTCTTTTCAATAGAGGCAATAATCAGCCCCGCTATGTCCTTACCCGTTGCAGACTCAATACCTTCTAAACCCGGAGATGAATTAACTTCTAAAAGCAGAGGGCCTTTACTGGAACGTATAATATCAACGCCAGCAACCTTGAGGCCTAACACTTTTGCCGAAAGCGTCGCTAAGCGCCGTTCTTCGGGGGTTATTTTAACCACAGAGGCGCTGCCACCTTGATGAATGTTGGCTCTAAATTCACCAGGAGCAGCCGTTCGCTGAATTGAAGCGACCACTTTGCCATCAATGACAAAACAGCGTAAATCTTTCCCGTCTGCTTCTTTAATAAATTCTTGAACTAACAAGTTTGCATGCAGTGCTTTGAAGGCATTGATAACGCTTTCGGCGGCTTTTTTAGTTTCAGCCAATACAACACCCCGGCCTTGTGTGCCTTCTAGTAATTTCACAATTAAGGGCGCTCCACCAACCATTTCTATTAAGTCGCTGGTATCCATTGGCGAGTGTGCAAAACCTGTTGTGGGAATACCGATACCACTTTTTAACATCAGTTGGAGTGAAAATAGTTTGTCTCGCGATTGGGTGATAGCAGAGGATGAATTAACCGTATAAATGCCCATACTTTCAAATTGGCGAGCCAAAGCACAACCATAAAAGGTCATACTTGGTCGTATACGTGTGACAACGGCATCTAAATTATTTAAAATTTTGCCGCCTCGATAATGAACTTCCGGTGCTTGTTCATCGACTTTCATGTAACAGTATTTAATGTTTAAAAACACCATTTCGTGACCACGTTCCTCGGCGGCTTCCATTAAGCGCATGTTGCTATAAAGGTCTGGGTTACTGGCAAGCAAGCCTATTTTAAGCCCACTTTTGTTTTTTTGAGGTTGACCATACCATTCGTAAAGCTGTTCTTTTGACGGCTCGTTTAGGCATAAGCTTAGCTCAGGGTCTACTAAGATTCGTCCTTTCATCGCTTCACGACCTAATAGCATGCGGTAGCCCATTGAATCACGGTTCGCTAAGGTGAGCTCTACTTCCCATGTTTCACCTTCAACCTTAATTAAGGTTGAAATAACGTAGCGCGTTTCAGATATTCCAGAGGAGCTTTTAACGGAACGTTTGTCAACCACAGGTCGCTCGCAGCGCAACACAGTACGGCGATCCTTTTGTAGTGGGTGGACTTCAAAACTGGCCCATAAAATACCGTCGCGTCTAAAGGTTTGTATGTTAAAGGCATGAATAGACGATGTTTTAGCACCTGAATCTACGCGCGCTTTAATGGCAGGGATGCCTAGGGCAGGGAAAGAACACCATTCTTCACTGCCTACAATGATTTTATTATTGCTAGAAGTCATTTTATTAGTCCAATTAAGGGTAAGGGGGCTTTAAATTTAGATGATCGGAAGGTCGTCAGGGGGCGCTTCATCGCTGGCAGGATCTAGATCAAGCTGAAAAGCCTCCAGGTTGTCGACAACATCCTTAGGTCGTGTAAAACGGGCAATATGAAATAACGCTTCACCTTCACTGACGAGGGGTAAATTAGTTCTGCCGATAATAATGCCTGAAATGGGTGAGATAATGTCGGTTTCTTTGCCGTCCTCACCATAAGGTGTTGCGACAGCACCGAGCAAGTCGCCCTCAAAAACGTGCTTGCCCATGGAAACGGTCATCCGAAAAATACCACTTTGAGGCGCGCGCACCCAAAGAGTAGAACGCGCAACAAAGGGTTCTGCGGCTTTCTTTTTGGTTTTACGTTTAGGGACCGTCAACATGTCGATTGATTGCATTACAGCAAGAATGCCTTTACCACCTGCACGAATCGAAAACTCATCAAAACGGAGCGCTTCCCCTGCTTCGTAAACGATGACCGGTAAGTTTTTTTCTGTGCTACAAGCATAACGTAAAGAGCCTTCTATCAGGCCAGAATTAACCACCACGGGCGCATTAAAGGCTAAGGCCATTTGTTCGGTCACCGGGTTACTTAAGTCGGCGCGTATTTGCGGCAAATTGTCCCTATGAATCGCAGCTGTATGTAAATCAATGCCATGTGTGCATTGTTGCACGACTTCGGTCATAAATAATTTAGCTAAGCGCGCAGCCAAAGAGCCCTTGACTGAGCCTGGAAAGCAGCGATTTAAGTCTCGGCGATCGGGCAAGTAGCGGCTTTGGTTGAGAAAACCATAAACATTAACAATAGGTACCGTAATTAAGGTGCCTTTCATTCTTGAGAGTGATTTGCTTTTTACCAGTCGACGAATAATTTCAACGCCATTAATTTCATCACCGTGCACGGCTGCAGAAACAAAAAGTATTGGGCCTTGACGCTTCCCTCGGATGACTTGTACCGGCATTGATAAGGAAGAATGTGTGTATAAATCTGGCAGGGGAACATCAATGATGGTGCTCGTTCCTGGTAAGATTTCTTGACCTGCAAGTATAAAAGGTTCTGACATGTTAGTTATCCACTGGTATGTATCTTTAAAATAGCAAGCTGATCAGTCAGCTATAATTTCTTATTTAATCTTTCGCTACTCACCCCTTTAATTGCGTAGGTGCGTTTGGCTAAAGATCAAGCTGGTCTACTTATTGATCTGGATCATCTTCATGAGGCTGATTTAATTCTTCTGACTGTAGGTCTTGAACTTTTGGCCTTCGGCGTGCCTTTGTTTTCTTTGGAATCATGCCGCGTAATGAGTCTAATTTTCCGAAGCATAATAACCTGTCATCAGCTTCTAGTTCGCGTGCAGCACGTGGGTTAGGGATGGCCTTCGCTCCTCGATATAAGGTGAGCACGTTGATGTCTTTTTCTTCATCCATCACTTCTTGAATGGTCTTCCCAAGAAACTCTGAGCCTTCAGGAATATATATCTCACTGACGCCGTAACCTTTACTTACCGTTAATCGTTGGCGTATATCAATTTCAGGAAAATCCACTTGAGCAGACACGTAGTCAATTACCGCGCCGGCAATATCTAAACCGGTGGCGGTTTCAATGCCTTCAAGTCCCGGCGACGAATTGACCTCCATTATTTGAGGGCCATTTTTACCTTCCAGCATATCAACGCCGGCTACTTCTAAACCTAAAATCTGAGTGGCTCGTACAGCTGTTTCTCTATACTGTTCATCAAGCTCTACTGGTTCGGCAATACCGCCTCGGTGGACATTGCTGCGAAATTCTTGCCCTTGAGCGACGCGGCGCATTGCGGCAACAACACGGTCACCGACAACAAAAGCACGAATATCCTTTCCTTTGCTTTCTGCCACAAACTTTTGAATGAGTACATTTTGTTTTTGGCTTTGTAGTAGTTCGATAATCGACTCAGCTGCTTTCATTGACTCAGCTAAGAGTACACCAATGCCTTGGGTGCCTTCAATTAACTTAATAACGACAGGGGCACCACCAACTCGTTCGATGGCGGGAATGACATCCTTTCTGTCTCGTACAAACGTAGTTCTAGGAATACCAATATGATGACGGCTTAAAATTTGCAAACTACGTAGTTTGTCTCGCGAGTTAGAAATGCCGTGTGCAGTATTGGCACAGAAAACGCCCATTTCCTGGAATTGTCGAACAACAGCCGTGCCATAGTAAGTAATTGATGCACCAATTCTTGGTAAAACAGCATCATAACTGCTTAAGACCTTTTGCCGATAATAGAGGTCAGGGCTACCTTGTTGTAAATCGATAGCAAACTTGAGCGTGTTCAAGACTTTTACAGTGTGCCCTCTTTGAAGCGCCGCTTCTTTTAAACGTCTTGTGCTGTAGGCATTTGGCCCACAAGATAAAATAGCAAGTTTCATAAAAACACCTTTAACGCTAGCTTAAAGAAGTGGTGATTGTATGGGAGTAAAGTTGATCCTACCAGATAAATTTTTTGTATTTCAGAGCAAGTAAAATAATTAAAATATATAGATTGATCAGTAACTTATATTAATTTTACTGTTATTAGACGGTGTTGTAGTAAAAATTTGGTGTCTTTAAATTTAGGCATTTTTCATTTAAAGCAAGTTAGCCTGTGTATTTTACGTTGGCGGTGGTTTGTCACAGAGCTGATTTCTTGTGCAGGTCTAGCTCATTGGCGTCGATGAGGATTGGATAGAGTTCGAGTTTACCGCTTAGGTAGGCGCTTCAACTTTAGTATTTAAACGCGGCGTTCTTGGATGGCTATTAGCATGCCCCATTCTTAAGTTTTTAATGTGCCAATGGATATTTGTTTGAAACTCATGGCCATTATAAGTAGCTGCCCCAATTATTCTAAAAGGACACTTTTCAACGATGCGGTCAACCAAATCCATTGAATTGTAGCGAGGGTGTTTTCGTAAATCTTTAGTGATTTGATATGCCATGCAATCACCAAGATTGGTCTATTGAAATATTTAAGGTGCTTCTAATCTTTATCGATAAAGGTAGCTCATTGAGAAGGGGGTTATTAGTCTAGAGAATCGTTATGAGCTATTTTAAAAACAGTTATCTATAGGTCATTTAATTACTAGAGATGTCTAACTCGGTTAGAGTCGAGTCTAAATCTTCAGCAAAAGCATTGCTGTGGCTATCATTTGAAGCTATTTAAATGTCACATTGACTGAGACGTGAGGTTGTGTTCCCAAGCCTGTGTAAATTGCGGTTAAACGGCCTTTTTTAATGGGGATAGGCGAAGTAAGGCTGCCGAGTGACAAATAGGAGCCTGGTTTTAAAGGGTAATTTAGGGCTAAGAGCTTATTTTTTAACCAGCGAATAACATTAACTGGGTTGCCCATCAGTGAGGAGCAGGCACCGGTTTGCAAATGACTACGGTCTTCGTACACGATTCCTACCTGACAAAAATTAAGGGTATCTATTGCAGTCATTGGAATGGGGTCGCCCATGACTCCATACCGAGCGCCAGTATTAATAGCGGTGAGCATGTCAGCATTTAACGGGTTTTTGGTTGAAAAAAGGCGATCAGGCACTTCTATAAAAGGAATAACTTGGTCGATGGCAGCTAAAATTTCTTCATCAGTTTGCGCTTCGTTAATTGAGCTGTCTTTTATGCGGACCAAGAGGTCGGCCTCAGCAAACGGGTGCGTAGCATCTGAGATGTTGATTGAGGCAGGGCTGTCGAGTAGCATTTTGTTTAGAAAAATACCTAATAAGGGCTCTTTGATGCCCATTTTTTCTTGAGTGCTAGGGTTCGTTATTGCGGCTTTGTAACCGGCAATGCCGCCCCAGTTTTCAGAGAGCGCATAAACAACGTGTTTTTGAATTTCTAACGCGGACTGGACTGTTAGTCCAGGGATAGCGTCGGCTTCTGTTTTATCAATAAAGTTATGATAGATATCAAGAGAGGTCCTTGGCACGAAGTTTTCTTGACGCATAAAAAAGATGGTTACAAGAGCGGCCGCAAATATTAATATTGTGAATTTAAATTTCATGTTTTTTAACTAAAAAATTGAGTAAATACGCGAGTGATGTTGTGATGATCAGCGACTCCTGCGCTTTCGCGGATGCTATGCATTGCCCACATTGGGCAACCTACATCGACGGTTTGGATGCCGAGTTGTGCCGATGTCATAGGGCCAATAGTACTGCCACAACCTAGATCGGTTCGGTGAGAATATTGCTGATAAGGAACCTTAGCCTGTTCGCATAAATGGATAAATCGAGATTGAGAGGCGCTGTTTGAGGCATAACGAATATTCGCATTGACCTTGATAACAGGGCCCTGATTAACGAATACCTTGTGGTCAGGTTCGTAAGCATTAGGGAAGTTGGGCTGATAAGCGTGTGCCATATCGGCGCTAATCATAAAGCTATTAGATAAGGCGCGTTTATAGTCCTCTGTGGGCAAGTTCAAGGCGCCGGCAATACGTTCAAGCACATCGGGTAAGAAGCTACCATCGGCGCCTTTATGGCTGTTACTACCAATCTCTTCATGGTCAAAAAATGCACAGACATTAAATTGCTGTGAATTGAGTGATTCATCAGATAATAATGCGCCTAATCCAGCGTGGCACGAGGCTAAATTATCGAGTTGACTATTGGCATAAAACTCATCATTTAGGCCGTATAGAGTGCCAGCCTGAGTGTCGACAGCATGTAATTCCCAAGCAGAAATGGTATCGCTGTTGATGCCCAACTCCGTTGCTAATAGCTCAATAAGTGCAGGCTGCTCATTATCGAGTGACAGTAATAAAGGTAACTCGGTTTGTTTATTAAGCGTCAAACCATCGGTATTAACCTGTGGGTTCATATGTATAGCAAGGTTCGGGAGGCGTAGAAAAGGCTTTTTAAAATGTACTAATTTGGATAGTAAGGTGCCGTTTTGGTTGATATGTACGCGCCCTGCTAGACTTAAATCGCGGTCGGTAAAGGTGGCTAACAAGGGACTACCATAGACCTCTACGCCTAAACGATTAATGCCACTTTGTTGATGGTCTGGTTTAGGTTTTATCCTCAGTCCGGGTGAGTCGGTGTGGGCACCAATCAGTCTAAACCCCTCTTGGGCCAGCTCATTGGAACCTACGTTAAAGGCAATGATGCTGGAGTCGTCTCGTTTAACGTAATAACGCCCATTAGGCTGTAATGCCCATGTGTCGCCTTCTAATAGTTCACGAAACCCCTTGTTATTCAGCATTTGCTCGCTTGTATGAACAGCATGCCAAGGGCTTGGGCTTGCATCGATATATTGCAGTAAGGCTTGAGCGTGTTGTTGAGCGGTTAACATGTTATCTCTTGGCGTCTAAATTAAGTGATGCAGAATTAATACAATAGCGTAATCCTGTTGGTTGCGGGCCATCTGGAAAGACGTGCCCAAGGTGGCTATCACATTGAGCGCAGACCACTTCAATGCGGACCATGCCGTGGCTATTATCTCGGTTTTCTTTAATAGTATTTGAGTGAATGGGTTTCCAAAAACTTGGCCAGCCACTGCCCGAGTTATATTTACTGTCGGACTCAAACAGAGGCGCATCACAGCATTTGCAGAGATAGACGCCCTCGGTTTTAGTGTCGACATAAACGCCAGAAAAAGCGGGCTCGGTGCCCTTTTGGCGGCAAATATTATATTCTTCTGTGGTTAACTTAGCTTTCCAGTCGTTGTCATTGTCTGTTTGCATGCGGTGACCCTTTGCTTTTGATGAAAAAATTATATCTGACAAAAATGTGCTGGTTTATAACCAATCACTCAGCTGAATTCCAAAGCCGAGGCTATTGGTGTGGTTGTTGTAGTCGAGAAGGCTCTCACCGTAACCATTGAACCATTGCACATAGCCACGAACGTTATTATGTATCGGGAAGCTCCAGCCCAGTTCGATGGCACCTTTGTTACTGCTTGTATTGAGGTTATTTCTGAAGAGAAGTGAAAAGTTGTGCTCCTGCTTTTTGTATACTCCCCTTAACTCAAAGTTGCCTAAAAAGTCGTCAATGTCATGGTTGTCATCCTGTGATTCACTTTCAGGAATGCGATACCACGGTTTAAATGATAGGTAGATGTCGCCTTTTTCTAAGATAAAGTCTGTATAGAGGCGATTCCAGCTTCTTGATAATAAGCCTGCTTGGCCATTTGATTGATGGGTGAAACCGGTCAAAATTGCAGAATTACGGAACCCTAAAACAGTAAAATCAGTATCGAACGACAGCCAAGTTTCAGCCTCATGGTTGGTATCACGAAAGGGGGAAGAGTGAGTTTTATTGAACTGCTGCCAGAAAGACCGGTTAGTGTATGCGGCATATAAATCACCGTGCCCAAAGATGAGGTTCTGGGCAATGGGTAGCTTCATGCTGATTTGAAACTTGGTTTCCACGTGCTGAAGATCTGGCTTAACACTTGGGTAAGCGGCTTCAAAAGGTGCTTTGTTGGGCTCGCTATTGTTATAGCTGGCAATAATGTAGTTAGGTTTATGTGGTAGCAAAGAAAAAGCGTTCCAGCTGGCAGTTTTTTCCTGCAGTTGCCGGCGTTTTAATGCAGAATAATGCTCCTGCTCTGATGCCATTGTTTTTTGGCATTGTTGTTTCAATTCACCCACAGTAATGTTGTTTTCTGCGGTGTTTAGCAAATTAGATAAGCACGTTGTCATGGGGTTATCTTCAGCAGCAAATAGCGGAGTGGAAAATAAAGCGAGTAGGGTAAGAAGCTTTTTCATAGTCATAATTATTGGTAATAAAAAAAGCAGCTGAAGAGAGGTCAGCCGCTTTTTTTATATTCTAAGGGTGATTTATTACTGTTTGGGTAGGCTATTAAAGATTATTTTAATCCAGTTCTCTTCGTTGATAAAACCACCGCCCCAGGCTGCCCATTTACTAGGTAAGCCGGCCATTTGGATCTCATCAAGTGTTTTACCTGAAGCGGCTTTTTGCTTAACGAACTGAGTTGTATCGGTTAGCATTGTGTAATAGGTTTTTAGCCCCTTTATATCTGAGAGTTCGCCATGACCCGGAATAACTAAGGCGTCCTTAGGTAATGTTTTAATTATTTCGCCGATATTATGCGTTAGGCTAAAGGCATTACCACCAGTATTTAAATCAACAAACGGAAAAAAACCATTAAAGAAATGATCACCTAAATGGACAACATTGCTTTTTGGGAAATAGACGACGGCATCACTATCAGTGTGGCCATGTGCATGGTGGATAAATTGAATGTCCTCATTATTAAAATGAATGTTAATGGCTTGTTCAAAGGTAATGATGGGCCAAGCTTCTTTAGGTGAGGCAGGTGACTTTCCAAAGAAGTTTTCTTGGTCAGTCATTAAGCGTTTTCTGGTATTGGTATGAGAAATAATGGTCGCTTCTTTTGAGAAGTAGGAGTTGTTACCAGAGTGATCACCGTGCCAGTGAGTATTAAGTATAAAGCGCAGTTGACCTTTGCTGATATCGCTTAATGCGGCATCAATTTTTTTGGACATTGGGCCGAGCTGGTCATCTACTAGCAAAATTCCATCTGAGCCAGCTGATACACCAATATTGCCGCCGGCAAAGCCACCTACGCCCTCAAGCATATAAATATTGCCGCGTACGTGCGTTGTTTTGAGCGTGATGTTTGAAAACCCTTCGTCTGCAGATCCGGCATAAGATTGGCTGGAAAGGAATAAAGAAAAAAATAATAAAAAAATCTTGTTGCCTAGGTGCATTGGGTTTCTCCGAGGTTATTTTTTATGATTCATCCGGTGTTGGATGCCAACCAGAATACCATAAGTTAATGGGGATTATCTCTGGCTTAATACCATTTCTATGGAACCATGAGTCAACAGCAAATCGCTTGCCAGACTCTAGTTGTTCGATGACCGCAGACGTATGTGGCCAACCGTTTAGGAAGAAGCCACGGTTAATGCGGTGGCCTTCTTTATGGAAACGCATTAGCCCGCGCTCACGAAAAAGTCTTAGGTATAAGGTTGTGTTCGTAGCCTCATCAACACAGTCCATTTGATGGCTCCGGTCTTGAAAAAAAGCTGCAAACGTACCCGGCAAATCGCCTTGGGTGTGTGTTAGGTCACCAATAAAAGCTTCCATTTGAGCAATAGCCAGTGATAATTGCTGGCGCTCTATTTTGGCTGACGCTGCTTTCGGTGAAAAAAGTTCCTCAATAGCGAACCACTGTGCGCTGTCGAGGGTTACCGTTTGAACTGTTTTGCAACCATAGCCATAACAGACCTTAAAGGCGCCAGCGGGTGTCGATATCACTTCTTTTGTTGGCATGGCGCAACTGGCTAGCAGGGTTAAAAAGGCAAGCGTTAGAATAGTAAAGGCACTTGCAGATTTACGCATTAAGCGAGCGCCTTAGTAACTAATTTTTCTAAATGAGGCGGTAAGGTTAAGGCTAACGCCGTTTGGTGGCCCTTATCTGACATTTTCCCCCAGGTTTTTTGGACAATATCTATGATTTTTTCTTCATTATGCTTATCGGCAAAGGCATCGAAATAATGGTTTAAGAAAACTAGGCAAGACACATCCTCTAATGTTTGTGCCTCAGGGTCAGATTTAAGCCTCTTTTTTTGAATAATGCTGTTTGCTCGTTCAATGTCAGCGTCGTCATAGCCGCTTTCTTGCATCGCGTTGACTAGAATTTTTGCATGTAATTTCGCCAGCTCGGTACGCCAGGTTAAATAGCCTGTTAAACCAGCAGGGTAATCTTTTCGAACTAGTTTCCAGCGACACACATGCTGGGCATAGCAAGCCAAGGTGAGAGGGTCAGATGCGTCTGGCTCAAAAGCCTGAAGGGTTGCCAGCATGCGTTGTGAATACAGCGCTTCTGTGCCATTTGTTGGGTCGCTAGCATTAGCGAGGTCAATACGTTGCAGGGTTTGTTGTAATTTAGTTGTCATAGTGTGTTGGATTGATGGTTAGCGTTGGCGCCGATCTCAGGCGTGTATTCTTACTTCTAATGCAGGTAATATAACAAGAAAATTCAATATTAATGGGAGAAGGTGATGAGATTGTGGGTGTTGATATATGGGGTGGTTAGTTATGCCCTATTTTGTGCAGTCTTTGTCTATTTTATCGGATTTGTTTCAGGCGTGGGCGTTCCGAAAGCGCTCTCAACACAATCGATAGAATATTCCTCTTATGCCTTAGTGGTAAATATTGGCTTATTACTTATATGGGGAGTGCAGCACAGTGTTATGGCGCGTGGCTGGTTTAAAGAGATGGTGTCGTCAGTGGTGCCGCATCAGGTGGAAAGAAGCACCTATGTATTGGCTTCAAGCCTTGTGTTGGCAGCGCTCATGTTTTTTTGGCAACCGATGAACGGCATCGTCTGGCAACTGACAAACAAAGCAGTCGTAACAATGGTGTGGTCGGTATTTATTTTGGGCTGGGTGTTGGCTCTTCTTTCAACATTCTTAACAGACCATTTTGACTTGTTTGGATTACGCCAAACGTGGCTGTTTTATGTTAATAAAACATACACTCAGGTTGAATTTAAAGAGCGTTTGTTTTATTACTGGGTTCGTCACCCAATGATGCTGGGCTTAATAGTGGTTTTTTGGTCGGTACCGACAATGACCGTTGGACATTTAGTGTTCTCAATCGGCATGTCCATTTATGTTCTTATTGGGATTTATTTCGAAGAAAAAGGCTTGGCTAGAACCTTAGGTCGCTCCTACACAGATTATCAACAAAGAACGGCTAGAATCCTTCCAAAGATTTATTAGTAAGGGTTGCTTAAAGGTTAACTTGTCTAAGCCCTTGAAATTTTAGATATATGATCTAAAATATACCTATCTTGAATAAGGAACGCTGCGACAGGATCTTCCTGCTAGGCTTATTCAAGCGTCAAATTTTAACTGCGTTCATTATTAACAGGAAACTGAAATAATGAGCATGGTGTTTAGGTAAAACAGTTTAATTTTTATCACCTGCCTTTTTGGCAACATCAATATTGCACAAATTTTAGTACCCATTTTTTAAATCAAAGGGGTGATTTTACGATGAGCAAGAACTTTATTTTTACATCTGAATCGGTGTCCGAAGGGCATCCAGATAAAGTAGCCGATCAAATTTCTGACGCGATGCTAGATGCATTGCTAGCACAGGACCCTGCATCCCGTGTTGCCTGTGAAACGATGGTAAAAACCGGTATGGTTATTCTTGCCGGTGAGGTAACAACCAGCGCATGGGTGGATACCGAAGAAGTTGTTCGTAACGTGGTTAAGGACATTGGCTACGATAAGCCTGAAATTGGCTTTGATTGGCAAAGTTGTGCAGTATTGAACGCAATTGGTAAGCAATCGCATGATATTGCAATCGGTGTGGATGAAAGTGACGACCATGAGCAAGGTGCGGGTGATCAAGGGCTTATGTTTGGTTATGCCTGTGATGAAACAGATGTATTCATGCCTGCGCCGATTACTTATTCGCATTTATTAGTTGAGCGTCAGGCTGAGGTGCGTAAAAAAGGCATTCTGCCATGGCTTCGCCCAGATGCTAAAAGTCAATTGACGATGCGTTACGAGAACAATAAACCAGTCGGTGTAGAGGCGGTTGTTTTATCGACTCAGCACGCACCTGACATTAGTTTGAAAGACTTACGTGAAGCGGTGATTGATGAAATTATTAAGCCTGTCTTGCCTGAGGAGTGGTTTAGCGGCTGTTTGGCTGAAAATATTCATATTAACCCAACAGGCCAATTTATCATTGGTGGCCCTGTCGGTGATTGTGGTTTAACAGGCCGGAAGATCATTGTCGATACGTATGGTGGCATGGCGCGTCATGGTGGTGGCGCATTTTCAGGTAAAGACCCAAGTAAAGTCGATCGATCTGCTGCCTATATGTGTCGATATGTTGCTAAAAACATTGTTGCAGCGGGTTTAGCGACACGTTGTGAAATTCAAGTGTCTTATGCGATTGGGGTCGCCAAGCCAACCTCTATTTCAGTTGAAACATTCGGCACGGGTGTGATTGATAATGACAAAATTGCCGCGCTGATTAGTGAGCATTTTGATTTGCGTCCAAAGGCATTAATAGCAGCATTGGATTTAAAGCGCCCCATCTACCAAACAACAGCTGCGTATGGACACTTCGGTAGAGAGTTGCCGAATTTCACTTGGGAACAAACAGATAAAGTAGACGTGCTGCGTGATGCAGCAGGCCTTTAAGCATTTGGAGAGTAAAAAATGAGCGTGACAAAGATAGACAGTTTTACCGATTATAAAGTAGCCGATATGTCATTAGCGGCGTGGGGCCACAAAGAAATAGCCATTGCGGAAAGTGAAATGCCTGGCTTGATGGCGTTACAGGATGAGTTTGGTGATCGTAGGCCATTACAAGGTGCGCGTGTGGCAGGCAGTTTGCACATGACGATTCAAACAGCCGTGTTAATTAAAACCTTGCTGGCCTTAGGCGCTGAAGTTCGTTGGTGTTCATGTAATATCTTTTCGACTCAAGATCATGCCGCAGCGGCGATTGCCGACTTAGGCGTGCCTGTCTTTGCTTGGAAAGGTGAAACGATTGAAGAGTATTGGTGGTGTACAGAGCAGATGATGACTTGGCCAGAAGGGCAAGAAGCTAATATGATTCTTGATGATGGTGGTGATGCGACCTTATTGTTACACAAGGGCGTTGAATTCGAAAAAGCGGGTGCCGTACCAGCCGCACAAGCAGGTGATAACGAAGAATGGGTTGCCATTCTAGAGGTCTTACGTCGCAATTTACCGCTAGCACCAAATAGATGGCAAAACATGGCTAGCAGTATTAAAGGTGTAACAGAAGAAACAACCACAGGTGTACATCGTTTGTACCAAATGCAAGAAGCCGGTGAGTTGCTTTTCCCGGCGATGAACGTGAATGATTCTGTAACGAAAAGTAAATTCGATAACCTCTATGGTTGTCGGGAGTCATTATTAGATGGCATTAAGCGCGCTACTGATGTGATGATTGCCGGTAAGATCGCCGTTGTGGTGGGTTATGGTGACGTTGGTAAAGGTTGCGCGCAAGCCTTTAAAGGCATGGGTGCGAGTGTTTGGGTAACGGAAATTGATCCTATTTGTGCATTACAAGCGGCAATGGAAGGTTATCGCGTTATGCGCATGGATGAGGTTGCTGGCCAAGGTGATATTTTTGTCACTACCACGGGTAATCTAGGCGTTATTAATCATGATCATATGGCAGCGATGAAAAACGAGGCCATTGTGTGCAATATTGGTCATTTTGATTCAGAAATTGATATTGCATCTCTTGAGCAATATGAATGGGAAGAAGTGAAGCCACAAGTGGATCACATCATCTTTCCAGACGGAAAACGAATCACCCTATTGGCGAAAGGTCGTTTGGTGAATCTAGGTTGCGCAACAGGCCATCCAAGTTTTGTGATGTCAGCATCATTCACTAACCAAGTGATGGCGCAAATCGAATTTTTTACTAATGGAGAGGCATATAACAACGAAGTATATGTGTTGCCTAAAACCTTAGATGAAAAAGTGGCTCGTTTACATTTAGAAAAAATTGGCGTACAGCTAACCGAACTGTCGAAAGAACAAGCTGATTATATTAATGTGCCTGTTGAAGGGCCATATAAACCGCATCACTATCGTTACTAACTATGAGTTTAGAGTCTTATCAAAAAATTAGCTTTGAGTTTTTTCCGCCTAAAACAGAAGAAGGGCGAGTTAAGCTGTTGAATGTCAGTAAAGCGCTGGGTCAACTGGATCCAGCGTATTTTTCTGTCACCTTTGGCGCGGGAGGCAGTACTCAACAAGGCACCATTGATACCGTGCTGGATATTAAAAAGCAAGGTTTCTCGGCGGCGCCGCATTTGTCTTGTGTGGGCTCTACTAAGGAGAGTATTCGTAATATTTTATCAAACTATAAGGATAATGGCGTAGACCGCATTGTTGCTTTACGAGGAGATATCCCATCAGGTACCTTAGATATTGGTGAATTTCGCTACGCCAATGAGCTAGTGGCTTTTATTCGTGAAGAAACAGGTGATCATTTTCATATTGAAGTGGCCGCTTACCCAGAAGTTCATCCGCAAGCAGCTAATGCTCAAGCAGACTTGGCAAATTTTAAACAGAAAGTCGAAGCGGGTGCTAACAGTGCGATTACACAGTACTTTTTCAATTTTGATGCCTATGTTCGTTTCGTAGAAGATTGCGATAAAGTGGGGTTAAATGTTCCGATTGTGCCGGGAATTATGCCTATTACCAATTATTCCCAATTAGCTAGATTCTCTGATATGTGCGGTGCTGAAATCCCTCGATGGATTCGTAAGCGTTTAGAAGGCTTTGCTGATGATCGCGAGTCTATTAAAGCGTTTGGTACAGATGTGGTGAGTGAATTGAGTCAGACTCTGCTAGATTTTGGCTGTCCGGGGCTTCATTTTTACAGTATGAACCAAACCGAAGCGAGTTTAGCTATTTGTCGTAACTTAGGGATAGAGTCGGCATGAGCGATGTAAAAGAAACCTCATGTGCGATATACAAAACGGCTAAGCGTGACGGCTTGTATTTGTATGTTAAGCAGCAGGGTGACTTTTCAGATGTTCCGGTTGAAGTGATGCAGCAGTTTCCCGTACCTGAGCACGTGTTTGATTTGGAACTATCGGCTGACCGCCCGTTAGCGCGTGAAGATGTGTTGGTGGTGATAAAAAATTTAAACTCGCAAGGGTTTCACTTACAAATGCCACCAAAAAATGAAGACCCGATCGATACGATCAGTTTGCCGGATAGTTTGCACGGCTAGCGATGCGTATTTCACGCCTGTTTGTAGATCAGTTGTTAGCAGAAGGTGCAATGCTAACACTTGAGCCAGAGGCGGCTCATTACCTGCGCAATGTTTTAAGATTAAAAAAAGGTTTTCAGCTCATTGTTTTTAACGGTGAAGGTGGTGAATATTCTGCAACGGTGTCTGAAGTTCATCGCAAGGCGGTGGTGCTTCACTTAGGCAGTTGGCAAGATGTAAGCATTGAATCACCGTTATCCATTGAGCTTGGCTTAAGTGTGTCGCGCGGTGAGCGAATGGATGTGGCGATTCAAAAAGCAACCGAATTAGGTGTGTCAACCATCACGCCGGTCCTCACGCAACATTGTGTTGTTAAGCTGACCGAGGAGCGTCGGCTACAGCGCCACCAACATTGGCAAAATATTGTTTACCGGGCTTGTGAGCAGTGTGGCCGAAATACGCCACCACACTTAAATATAACAACTGATTTGGCGCAATGGTTTAATAACGACTTGGCGGTAAGCCGTATTATTTTTGAGCCAGGTAAGGCCGATACGTTAAAAACCTTTACTCAACCGAATAAGGCGGTAGCTGTATTGATTGGCCCCGAAGGTGGGTTTTCAGAACAAGAGGTAAAGGATGCTGAGCAAACAGGTTTTACAGCGCTTGGCTTTGGTCCGCGAGTGGTTCGAAATGAAACTGCGGCGATAGCCTCTATAGCGGCTATGCAGGTGTTGTGGGGAGATATGGCTTAAGGGCTTTATCGGGGCGAGCTGTTTGTTATTAAAATGGCTAGCTTTGTGCGTTAGTTATTACTGCTGGCTGCTGTTCGGGTCAGCTTTTTTGAGCGCAGCTAAAAGATCAGGGTAGCTGTTTAGCGAACGTTTGATCGCGGGAATATCAAAATTGGCTGCGTGATTCATCAGTTGATGAGCATACTCTTCTACTACGTTGAGTGGGTAACGATCAGCGATAGCCTTGATATTTTCAGCAAAAAGGCTGATTTCTGAAAGGTTATTATGCTCTGAGACATCATTGAATTGGTTAGCAAGTAGCTCAAGTTTATCAATAACGATGGGTAATACTTTGTATTCTTCGTCAGAGAATTCAATCACGCCTTCACTTTTATCTTTATCTTCTATATGGAGGTGCTCAAAGGCTAGGAATGTTGATAGTGTTTCAATCAAATCTTTTTTAAGAACAGGCTTTCTTAAGAAGCCGTCAAAATGCTCAGACTTAAGGCGCTCAAATTGATTGACCATAATCGAAGCGGTTAAGGCAATGATAGGTACACTAGAAAATTTTTTAATTTTCTCAGCCGCTTCGTAACCATCCATAACGGGCATGCGAATATCCATTAGGATTAAGTCAAAAGGCTTTTGTTTGGCTAGGTTAAGTGCTTCAAGTCCATTTTTAGCAATGCTAACCTGTAGTTTTGAGTCTGCAAAATGAGCGAGTAATAGCTCACGATTATCGTCTATATCATCAACAACTAAAATAGAGGCGGGGGAAAAAATGAGGCTGTTTTGTGCAGATGAATCCTTTTTGCAATTTTTGACGATAGGCGTTTCAGCAGCGGTCTCAACACCTATCAGCTTTATTGTGAAGGTTGAGCCTTGTTCCAGCTGGCTAGAGAGCGAGAGCGTTCCTCCCATCATTTCGACCAGCCGCTGACTAATGGATAGGCCTAATCCGGTACCAGCATATTTACGATTGTCTTGACCGCTTGATTGATTAAACTCTTGAAAAATAAGTTGCTGTTGTGCTTCTGGAATGCCAATACCCGTGTCTTTAACACTAATGACTAGATCCAAGGTGTGGAGAGTCTCGTCTTTATTACGAGTGTCTAGTTTTATTTCAATAATGCCTTTTTCAGTAAATTTAATGGCATTTCCAATCAAGTTAAGCAGTACTTGGCGCAGTCGAGTTTCATCCAAATGTAGACTGAGGGGGCTTGGGTCGAAATTCAGTATTAAGTCGAGGCTTTTTTCAGCAAGTTTTAAATGGAAAATATCCGCCAGCTCATGGATTAACTTAGAGGGGTTGCAGGGCTGCTTTTCGATGTGCAGTTTTCCTGCTTCAATTTTGGATAAATCAAGAATATCGTTAATTAAAGTTAATAGGTTGTTACCAGCGGACTGAATTGTTGTTATAAATGATTTTAGCTGAGGTTCTTTAACCTGTTCATTCAGTAACTCTGTAAAGCCAAGAATTGCGTTCATAGGGGTGCGGATTTCATGGCTCATATTGGCCAAAAAGTTAGACTTAGCATGGCTGGCGGCCTCAGCATGCTCTTTAGCTTCACCGAGTGCATGTTCAAGTTCAAGGCGCTCGTTCATATCGACTGCAAGTGCCAAGAGAGCGGGGTTCTCATGGTAAGTAATGGGGGTAATGGAAAGCATCATTGAGCGAACTTCTCCGTTTAATGCCCGAATAGGAACAATTTTTTGCTCAACGAACCCGTTCTTACGAATCTCATTAAGAACGGCCTTTCGATCATCTGTGTTTTTGTAAAACTGAAGCATATTGTATTGATCAATATGCTCTTTAGGAATGGCGTGATCGTTAAGTGTTTTTGGATTAGCAGAGAGAATACGCCCGTCAAGCGAAGTAACAATAATTTGTAGTGGAATTTTATCGATTAGGGTTTGAGTTTGCTGCTCTGCAGCCTTTCTGAGGGTCACCTCTTTTGCTAGTTTTCTGTTCCAGAAGAAGATAGTTAAAATTACCAACAAGAACAATAGAGCCGCTTGCATGAGGAGCTGATAATTAACCCTTTCTATGTATTCCTGTCTGCTCCATTTGTTGGCGATCTGCTGTTTTTCATCAAAACTAATACTCTTTAGCGCACGGTTTAATAATGGAATAAGTGGCGCAAGTTCTTTTTGTACACCAAAGGCGAGCGCTGTATCAAATTCAGTTTTACCGACTACTCGGATATTGTGGATGCCCTTGTCAGAAATTTGATAACTGGCCTGAGCGAGTGTGGCTAATAGCGCATCTATTTCCCCTGTCGAGACGGCTGTAAGCCCTTCTCGGAGTGTTTTAACCGTTTTAAAGTGAATGTGTGGATGTTGTTTTACAATTTCTTTATGGTTGCCATAATTCTCAATCACCGCAATGCGCTGTGTTTTGATCTGGTTAAGGTTTTCTACATAAGTGTGTTCCTTACCCATAATAATGACAATGGGGCTTGAAAGGTAGCTGTCTGTATAGTTTAGCTCTGTGGGCAGGATGGTATTGCTTGCAGAGAGTAGCTGAACCTCTTTATTTTTAGCTTTGTCGAGAGACTCGCTCCATGTTTTGCTGGGAACAATAGTGAGTGTTATGCCGAGTTTTTGCTCAATAATTTTTAAATACTCGGCGACCATCCCGATATAATTTCCTTGCTTGTCAAAAGCCTCGTATGGGAGCCAATTTGGGTCGCCGGTGAAGCGAAGGTTGGGATGGTTTTTTAGCCATAGTTTTTCACTGAGGCTAAGCGGTATAGAGGGGCTAAACGATTCTTGTTTGCCTAGCCATTTTCTGCTGATCTTATTTCTCTCTTCTTCAGATATGGCGTTTAAGCCTTTTTGAATGATGGAGGCAAGTTCTGGTTTTGATTTAATACTTGCAATATGAATATGCCGCTCTCCCAAATGCCCTGTAGATTTAAAAGGAACAATAGTGTTAATTCCTTTTTTGGAAAAAGCGTAAATGAGCGAGCCATAGGTGTCGTAAAGTAATTCAGCTCGGTTTTCTAATACCGCATTAATGGCTCCAGTAAAGCTCTTAACGACAACAATATCAATCTTAGGGAAATGCTTTTGCAAGAATTTTAGGTGTGCATAACCTTCTGGAATAGCGACACGTAGACCGTTTAGGTCCTCTAATGTTTTTGCTGCCACGTCCTTTCGAATAAAGAAGAAATCCAGCACCTCGAAGTAGGGCGCTGAAAAGTTGAGGTAGTGATTGCGTTCCTCTGTGTAGTAAGCAGCAGGAAGTAAATCAATTTTACCCTCTTTAGTATTTTGTAAATTAACAGCCCAAGGAGCGATAGAGACGTCAAAAGAAAGCCCTGTTTTTTCAGAAATTAACTGTAAGTAATCATTTGCAATACCACTGTATCGACCTTTTTCATTGGCAAAGTTAAAAGGTGTCCAATCGGGGCTACCGCCGACGGAAACAGTGGGGTGGCTTGCTAACCATTTTTGCTCTGCTGGTGTGAGTTGGACATGCTGTTTCTTTAACGTTGGCGGTGGGCTCATCCAACGGTTATATATTGTGCGTTGCTCTTCTTTGGTAATCGCATCTAGGCCTTTTTGAATAATTGAAGTCAGTTCTGGAGCGCCTTTGCGAGTAATAATGTGCAGGGAGCTTGATCCTAATTTGTGGCTAGGTTTAAAAGGAATAATGCTATTAATAGCCAAGCTCTTTAAGACATATGAAACGGTTGGGTAGGCATCAAAGAGCATGTCTGCCCTGTTTTCTATAACGGCTTCAATTGCTCCGTTAAAGGTGGAGACGGTGATGATTTTAATGCCGGGAAAATGTTTTTTAAGACGTCCAATGTTGGCATAACCTTCTGGTATAGCCAGGCGCTTTCCATTGAGTGATTCGAGTGTTGTAACATCGAGATCATCGCGAATAAAAAAGTAGTCTAATATATGAAGGTATGGGCTTGAAAAGTTAACAAATTGTTGTCGTTCTTCGGTTAGGTAGGCGGCACCTAAAACATCAATTTCACGTGCTTTAATTTTCTTAAGGAGTGAGCTCCATTTGTCGATAGATACGGTGAATTTTAAACCTGTTTTTTGTGAAATGAGTGCTAAATAGTCATTGGCAATGCCGCTGTAGGCCCCTTCTTTATTGACGAAGTCAAAAGGTGGCCAATCAGACTCCCCGCCCACGAGAACGTGTGGGTGCTGTTGAATCCATTGCTGCTCGGCTGCGGTCAGCACCACTTTCTCCGCAGCGATAGTTATTTGAGAAGTTAACCAAAAAAGACAAGCCAGTATTATAAGTTTGAGAGCATTCTTTTTCGAGTTAAACCGGTGCTTTCGCATCTCAATTAACTCTCAATATGGCTCATTGAATATTAACAATCTCGATAAACTCATCGATATGATCATTAAGAATAGCGACTAACTCAGGGTCAAACTGGGTTCCATCATGCTCATCTATGTAGCTAAGTACCTTGTCGATATCCCAAGCTTCCTTGTAACTTCTTGCATGGGTTAGTGCATCAAACACATCGGCTAGGGCAACAATTCGGCCGTAAATGTGTATGTCCGCCCCCTTTAAGCCACGTGGGTAGCCCTTACCATTCCACTTTTCATGATGCTCGTGAGCAATAATGGCTGACGCTTTGATTAGTTTTCGTTCGGAACCGCACAGTAGTTTATAAGCATTGGTAGTGTGAGGCTTCATGGCGTTGAATTCGTCTTCCGTGTATCGGCCTGGTTTATGCAAAATTTCATGAGGGACGGTTAGTTTGCCAACATCATGCATGGGCGAGGCATAACGAATGGTTTCGACATCGTCTTCACTTAAGGCGGGGTGGTGGTGAGCAAGTAATGCGGATAACTCTGAAACACGCCTGACATGCTGCCCTGTTTCATCAGAGCTTGACTCCATTAACTCGGTCAGTATCCAAATCATTTCTTTTTGACTGTCTTCAAGCTCGGTAAGTAATCGCGTATGTTCAAATTTAATTTTTTGATGTAGGGCGATGTTGTTTTGTTGGAGCAGTTTTTTAGCCGTGTATAGTTCAGTATGGGTTCTGACTCTTGCGATGAGCTCTTCAGCGTGGAAAGGCTTGGTAATGTAATCGACCGCGCCCAGTAAGAAACCTTTACTAATAGCGTCAATATCGGTTTTTGCCGTTAGAAAAATAATGGGAATGGATGCCGTTAAAGGATTCTCCTTTACCGTTTTGCAAACAGAAAAGCCATCAATTCCTGGCATCATAATATCCAGCAAAATCAAGTCTAACTGCTTTGCATCGCGCTCAATAATTTTCAGTGCCTCGCTTCCTTGAGTGGCAAAAGAAAAGGTGTAACTGTCCTCTCTAAGAATATTCATCGCTACTTGAATATTTTGAGTCAGGTCGTCGACGATTAGAATGTGCATATAGTCCTTTAGATGCATTCGTTAGTTTTATGCTTGAATATAACATAAATTTTAAATATCAATCAAAGAAGATTGAGTGAATGAAGTGTTTGGTTGGCCTCATTTTTTCTATTAGAATGCTATGCTTAAGTGATGAATTAAACAGAGGGAGTGCACCATGCGCTTAGGCGTTGTCATGGACCCAATCGGGTTAATTAATATCAAAAAAGATACCACATTTGCCATGTTGTTTGAGGCGCAAAGCCGAGGCTGGGAATTGGTGTATATAGAGCAAACGGATTTGTATCTTGATGAAGGGGTGGCGATGGCTTCCAGCCGTTCGTTGTCGGTGGAGCGAAATTCAGCTAAGTGGTTTGAATTAGGTCAGCAGCAAGACAGTCCCTTGAAGGATTTAGATGTCATTTTAATGCGTGTTGATCCACCGTTTAATATGAACTATATCTACACGACTTATTTACTTGAGCAGGCTGAAGCAGAGGGTGTTTTGGTGGTCAATAAACCACAAAGTTTGCGTGATGCTAATGAAAAACTGTTCACGGCTTGGTTCCCTGATTGTTGCGCGCCCACTTTAGTGACGTCGCAGCCGAGCCGCATTCGGCAATTTTTAGCTAAATATGAAGATATTATTATCAAACCATTGGATGGAATGGGTGGAGCATCGATATTTCGGCTGAAAAAAGAGGATCATAATTTAGGCGTGGTGCTAGAAACGATGACGGAGCACGGCAAAGCTCTGGCAATGGTTCAGCAGTATTTGCCAGCAATTAAGCAAGGCGATAAACGCATTCTTATTATTAATGGGAAACCCGTGCCATATGGTTTAGCACGTATTCCAGCAGAAGGGGAAACACGGGGGAACTTGGCCGCAGGTGGTACGGGTGAGGGCCGGGAGCTGACAGAGCGCGAATATTGGATATGTGAACAAATAGGCCCCAAGCTAGTAGAAAAAGGCCTGATGTTTGTTGGCCTAGATGTGATTGGCGATTATGTGACTGAAATTAATGTGACGAGTCCTACTTGCGTGCAAGAACTGGATAATCAATATGGGCTTAATATCAGCGCCTTATTGATGGATTGTATTGAGGAAAAAATAGCATAGCAGTGACGCCTACGATCATATCATCAGCAGATAAACTGGGGTTAACGTTATTTATGGCGGGTGTTGTGCACGCCTTGCTGATATTGGGTATTAGTTTTGATATCGATATTCCCCGCTCGATAAACAAGACGCTGGAAGTGGTTTTGGTGAAAACCCCCGATAATGACCGCCCCGATAAGGCCGATTTTCTAGCGCAAGAAAACCAAGTGGGCAGTGGCGAGGCAGAAGAAAAGGCGATAAATCAACAAAAGGCAACGCCTCAACCAGCAAAACACTCGGTGACCTCTGAGCATGATAAAGAACAGCAAGCGAAGGCCCAAGCGCAAAGGGTGTTGTTACAAGCTAACGCGGAGGTGGCGATTGAGGCGAGTAATAAACAAGTGCACAAGCAAAGCAAGGTATTAACGACCGCAGACTTGTTACGTCAAAGTGAGGAAATTGCAAAACTCCAGGCAGAGCTTAATGAGGCATCAACCGGCTATTCAAGGCGTCCTCGTAAACTGCATATTAACTCAATCAACGCACATAAATACAAGGCGGCTAGTTATGAAGCGGCTTGGAAGCGTAAAATAGAGCGCGTAGGCAACTTAAATTACCCCGGTGAGGCAAGGCGTAAAAATCTATCGGGTACCTTAGTATTGAGTGTTGAGCTGTTCGCTGATGGCAATTTAAAGAAAATCACTATTAACCGTCGCTCAGGCCATAAAATTATTGATGATGCAGCGATCAATATTGTTAAACTAGCGGCACCATTTGCACCGCTCCCCATTGATTTGCAAAAAGATATCGATATTTTAGTGATCACCCGGACGTGGCAATTTTTAAATGAAGGGTCTTTGCGTACTCGTTAAGGACTACAAATAAAGTTGAAAGTATTTATGAGCAAGAAAGGCTATCTTAATAATAATTTTTTAATCGCAATGCCTAATATGCAGGGCGATGATTTCTCTAAATCGGTCACTTATTTATGTCAGCATGATGAAGAAGGGGCTTTGGGTATTACTATCAATAAGCCCCATACAATGACGATGAAATCCATTTTCGATCAGTTATCTATCACAGCCGTTAGTGAGCAAGTAGCCAATACTCACTTGTTTATGGGTGGGCCCGTACAACCGGAAAGAGGGTTTGTGTTGCATACCCCCGTGGGTAGCTGGGACTCTACATTACAGGTCAATGATGAATTAGCGTTAACCAGCTCAAAGGATATTTTAGAAGCAATTGCCGAGGATAAAGGGCCCGAGAAATGGATGGTTGCACTCGGTTATGCCGGGTGGGCTGCTGGCCAGTTGGAAGGGGAAATTCAACGTAATGCATGGCTACATGGCGATGCTGAGCAACACATTATATTTGAAGAGCCAGTTATGCAACGATGGGAGTTAGCGGGGCATAGAATAGGTGTTGATATCAGTTTAATGAGTACCGATGCAGGTCATTGTTAATGGCAGTATGTCTAGGTTTTGATTATGGCGTGAAAAAAATTGGCGTGGCAGTGGGTGATACTGAAACAAATATTGCCAATGCCTTAACAACGGTTCGAGCGATTAATCAAAAAACTGGCTGGGCTGAGATAACAACCATTATTGATACTTGGAAGCCAACAAAAATGATCGTTGGAATTTCGCACCGAGATGATGGCGAAGACAATGAAGTAACGCCAAAGATGAAAAGGTTTTCTCGTCAACTGGAAGGCAGGTATCAATGCCCGGTTGAGCTGTTTGATGAAGCATTGACTACCTTTGAAGCCAAGCAGTTGCTGTTTGATGAGGTTCAAGTGAGTGCAACTAAATTGTGGGAAGTGCAGGATCAACTGGCAGCACAATTAATTTTACAAAGCTGGTTAAATACACAGCAGCAAGGCATGTGAGCATGGATACAGACTTAACTTCTATTGATATTGATGCCGTTATAGAGCTAATGGCGAATAAGTTAGCCGATCAGATGAAGCGAAAGAACATCGTTGAGCCGTTAATGATTGGTATACATACCGGCGGCCTTTGGGTGGCGACAAAACTACACCAAAAACTGGGGCTGAGGAAACCATTGGGTGAAATTGATATTTCCTTTTATCGCGATGACTTTACGCGGATTGGTTTGAACCCTCAGGTCAAACCCAGCCATATTCCGAGTGAGGTGGAAAGTGAGCACATTATCCTCGTGGATGACGTGTTATATACCGGTCGAACCATTCGTGCGGCATTAAATGAAATTTTTGATTATGGTCGCCCAGATAGCGTGACCTTAGCGGTTCTAGTTGATAGAGGGGCTCGTGAATTACCGCTTCATGCCGACATCGTAGGTTTGGAACTGGATTTATCACCCGAAAAACAGGTAAAATTGACTGGACCCACACCTTTAGCACTAGAAACTAACCGGAGTTGACTGATATGAGCTCTAGCAAGCAACCTGCTAGTACGTCCTTCAAGGCACCCGATAGTTCCCGTTTGCAGCTGGATGAACAGGGCCGATTGCGCCATTTCTTAACCACAGACGGTTTATCAAAAGACATCTTGACTGAAATTATGGATGTTGCAGAATCTTTTTCAAGCGTTGGCCAGCAAGCCGTTAAGAAAGTACCGGTGTTGCGCGGAAAAACCATTGTTAACTTGTTTTTTGAAAACAGCACGCGAACACGAACAACGTTTGACCTTGCTGCAAAACGCCTATCGGCGGATGTTATTAACCTCAATATTGCCACTTCAGCTACCTCAAAAGGCGAGAGCATCTTAGATACGATTCGAAACCTGGAGGCGATGCAGGCAGACATGTTTGTAGTTCGGCACTCAGCCAGTGGCGCAGCGCACTTTATTGCGAATAATGTTGAGCCCCATGTCAGCGTTATTAATGCCGGGGATGGAAGCCATGCTCACCCAACCCAAGCGATGCTCGATATGTTTACCATTCGCCGGGAGAAGAAGGTGTTTTCAAGCCTGAAAGTAGCGATTATTGGTGATATCTTGCACTCAAGAGTGGCTCGTTCGCAAATTCATGCGCTGAATACCTTAGGTGCAAAAGAAGTACGGGTGATTGCACCAAAAACATTACTCCCCAGTGATACAGATTCGTTGGGTGTGCATGTATATAATGATTTAGCAACAGGACTGGATGATGTCGATGTCATTATTATGTTACGTCTGCAACGGGAAAGAATGGGCTCTGCTTTATTACCGAGTGAACACGAATATTTTGAATGCTTTGGCTTAACTGAGGAGAAGCTAGCCTACGCCAAGCCCGATGTAATGGTGATGCACCCTGGGCCGATCAATCGAGGCGTTGAAATGGATGCAGCGGTGGCAGACGGTCCTCACTCTGTTATTTTGCAACAAGTGACGAATGGGATTGCTATTCGAATGGCCGTGATGACCTTGGCGCTAGGCCAAGCGAAAGGTGCTGAGCAATGAATATATTGATTAAAAATGGCCATGTTATTGACCCGGCTAATGAATACAACGATGTGTTAGATGTTTATATTAGCAACAGTAAAATCCAGTCGGTGGGCAAGCAACCTGTGGGCTTTGATGCGCAGCAAACAATTGATGCCACAAATCAACTTGTGATGCCCGGTTTTATTGATTTAAACGCGAGTTTAAGAGAGCCCGGTTACGAACATAAAGCAGTTATTGCGAGTGAAACAAAGGCGGCTGTGTCAGCCGGTTATACATCGGTGTGTTGCTTGCCCGATACCCAGCCCGTATTGGACTCAGCATCGGTTGTACAGCTTATTTTGGATAGGGCTGAGTCGGCTGATTACTCAAAAGTGCTGCCATTGGGGGCGCTAACAGTCTCCTTAGAAGGTCATACATTGAGTGAAATGTATGCCTTAAAAAAAGCGGGTTGTGTAGCACTTAGCCAGGCGCCGAATAACAATATCAATGCTCAAGTATTACGGCGTGCGTTGCAATACGCCAGTACGCATGATTTATTGGTTATCCTAAAACCAGAAGATGTGCTCGTTAAAGATGCTGGCTGTGTACATGATGGCTCGGTGAGTTCGAGGTTGGGTTTATCAGGCATACCGGTTGCAGCCGAAACGATAGCGATTGCACAAATTATTGAGTTAGCTGAAGAAACAGCGGCGCGTGTCCATTTGACTGGCATTTCGTCTGCAAGAGCAGTTTCATTACTTGCTCGTGCCCAGCTGAATAATGTGACTATTACGGCGGATGTGCATGCCCACCAATTACACTTAACCGAACTGGATGTGGGGACATTTGATGCTAATTATCATACCTCGCCGCCACTGCGTTCAGCAGATGATAAAGATGCGTTGATAGCGGGCGTTGCCAAAGGTGTTTTTGTGGTGAGTTCGGGTCACCAGCCACATGATGTAGAGGCTAAACAAGCGCCTTTCCCATCCACTGAGCCAGGCATATCAAGCCTAGAAACGGTATTACCGTTAATGTTGGAATTGGTGGATGACGGTTTGCTCAGCTTATCTCAAATGGTTAACTGCTTAGCTTATGCGCCTGCACAATTGTTGGGTTTAGAAACAGGTTGCTTGTCCGCACAGGCACCAGCAGATATTTGTATCGTAGATCCAAATAAAACATGGCAAGTTAATGCAGAAAACTGGCTGAGCCGTGGTATGAATACGCCTTACTTAGGGCATCAAATGAAAGGCAAGGTAACGCATACATTGGTTAATGGCCGCATAATCGTCGAGAAATAATGGAAGAAAATACACGAAATACCATCTTTGTAGAAGAGGCTGAAATTTTAGCGCAACATGCGTTCGCCGAAGAGCAATTTGTTTTAAGAGTACTGGCGCCAAAATGTGCAGCATCGGCAAAGCCCGGGCAATTCTCGCATATTCAATGCGATCCGCAGCGTTTAATGCGCCGGCCTTTGTCCATTATGCGCGTATCGGCTACAGAAGGTTGGGTTGAGTTTTTATATAAAGCAGTGGGTGAAGGCACTCAGTTGCTGTCTCAGCGCCTAGTGGGCGAAATGCTGAGTGTTATGGGTCCTATTGGTCGGCCTTTTGAGTTGGATGAGAATAAACCAAAAGCGCTCTTATTGGGCGGTGGCGTGGGTATTCCACCAATGATTTGCCTGTCTGAACTAATAAAAGAACAGTTCGGTGATATAAAGCCGACGGTGTTTATGGGCTCGGAAGTACCTTTCCCGTTTGAGCGAGAAAGGTCCGCCTTGCCTGTTCAAGGGTTGTCGAACGAAACCAGCGATTGTCTGCCACTGCTAGAGGGCTGGAATATTCCTAGCCGTTTAGCCAGTTTGCAACATTATGATGGTGTTTATCAAGGCTATATTACCGACCTTGCGCGTGACTGGTTACAAGCTCTGAGTGATGCAGAACGGCAACAAGTGGCCATTTATTCATGTGGGCCTACGCCGATGCTCAAAGCCGTTGCGGCACTTGCAGCAGAATTTAGTTTGCCCTGCCAAGTATCGCTTGAAGAGTATATGGCATGTGCGGTGGGTGGGTGCGCGGGTTGCGTTGTTAAAGTCTCAACCGATGAGGGCGAAGCGATGAAACGTGTCTGTGTGGATGGCCCGGTGTTTGAAGCGGCAAGCGTTTTTGCTTAAAATTGAAAAACGTTTGGTTATTATTGTTAGTTGGCTATAGTGGATTTATTTTTTATTTATCGCATCAAGCAGTAGTTGCTGTACCGGCTTTATTTTTACATCAAGATAAGTTATTTCACGCCGTAGCCTATGCGCTGCTCGCTTTTTTGTCAGTTATTTATTTCAACTACCGGTTTGTTGTATATCGCAACGCGGTGCTGGCAGCCTTTGTGTTTTGTGCGATATATGGTGCGAGTGACGAATGGCACCAATCTTTTATTAACGGTCGTGAGGCTGATGTTCTCGATTGGTTGGCTGATTGTATTGGCGCGACTGTTATGTTATTTGGCTATAAAGCCTATAGAGCTTGGTGTACTACCTTGTAGTAAGGCTTAAATAATAAAGCGACTTAATCTAGCTATGAGTGATCGGTTCATAGTGCTGAGTTGATTTTTTTGTGAGTACTGCCTACGCAGGCAACTCTTGCTCGATGGTTTCTATCAAGATCAGCTCCGGTGGGCTGTTTTTGGTCAGCTTAGGTACCTGAATGCTAACACGGTAATCGGTTTTAGATAGGGTGTGTGCCCACGCCTTAATGGCTTCTGTCTCCTCTCTCCCGCCATCATGGCCAGTGTAGGCCAGTATGGAAATGATGCCAGGAGTTTCCAATACAGTAATAACCGAATTCAGTGCTTTAATGGTTGAGAGGGCGCCTGTCTGGATACTTTTATCGCTGCCGGGCAAGTAGCCTAAATTAAACATCGCACAACGAATTGAATGAACACCGTCTTTCGTTAAGTAATCTGATAATTGCGAGTGATCATCTTGTATCAGACAAACCCGCTGCACTAGCTGTTCCTTATTTAGCCGTTGTTCTGTTGTTTGCAAAGCGGAGGCTTGTAAGTCGAACGAGTAGACTTTTCCGAACTCTCCGATTTGCTTAGCTAAAAAGAGCGTATCAAAACCATTACCCATTGTGGCATCAACGGCAATATTGCCCTCTGAAAGATAATTCGTAATATTGTTATGCGCTTGGTCAACGAGTGAAATAGTCATGTGTGTACCTATTAATATCAGCGTATGTTGGTAACGGCTCAGCGTGAGTTAAGTAACGTAAAAAGCATTCAGCGTGCCACGGAATGAGGAGAGAGCCTTTTGAGCCGAAACCGTTAAAAACGAGCAATTTAGGGTGATCAGGATGCTGGCCTAAAAAGGGTTGCTTGTCGCGGGTACCAGGGCGAATACCAACGTTGTGCTCCAGCCGTTGAGCTTGCCTTAAGTGCGGAAAATACAGGTAACACGCCTCGAGTAACTCAAGGGCGGCCTTTTCGTTAGGTTTTTCGTCCAGTGGTTGCCATTGCCAACTAGCCCCCAATTTGAGTTGCCCGTTAGCAAGGGGCAGTAACCATTTGCCAAACTGCA
>CAJXOJ010000020.1 GCA_913057515.1 uncultured Cycloclasticus sp.
TGAGACTTATGCCCTTTGGGTATAAAGCCGAACCAAACTGATTGATCGTTTGAGTAAGGCCTTTACCTTAAAACTTAACGATTATGCTTTAGCTCTAAGCCATTTAAAGAAATCGCTGCGAACTAAGTCTTTCCCAGTTAGCAGATAGTCTAAGGTGTACCTATTAGCCAAATTTGCCTCTAACAACACTTGATGTTTTGGTCGCATGCAAAATAACAGCTCATCGCCTTCTCTCAATGGCAAATTATCAGCTGGCAACACCTTGATAACTTTCCCACGCCGGTGAACCAGTGGAACCATCTTCAAAAAACCCTCCCTATTAGCAGGGTCTCGATAAATATCGCCCAAATCCACTGATTCGTTTTCGAATAATTTTGCATACACAGCCGGTGTTTTCTTCTTATTGATAGTGTATGTCCTTAGTGCGGGAAAGTTACCACCGACTTCAAGTGCTAACCTATTCATTATATCAGCTAGCCTGGTTGGGTCATTTTCATAGAGTAAGCGTAAGTGCGCAAAAAATGACTTTAATAAGGGCGCTGTCAGCATAAATAAAACCATCCGCGCTATCACCAAGCTCGGTTGTAAAATATAGTTTACATCTGCTTTCTTAAAAAGCACCTCATTAGAATGCTTGTTTTGTCGAACAATAGAAAACAATGAGCCATTTTCTCTATTAGCTTGATGCACCATACTCAAGTTAAACGTATCGTTATCTGTGCCCGCAATTAAGCCAACACAATCCGACAAGCCTGCTTTTTTTAAGTTCTCTAAATTCGCCCGACCTAATACAGCATGCTCGGCAATATTCTCAATTTTCTCTACCAGAGGCTCAACCACCGTGATATCAATACCCTTTTTAGACAGTTTTTTATAGACAACGGTCCCCATTCGGCCATGCCCACACAAAATCCACTTACCGTTTTTCAAGGGGCAAATGTTTCGATCTAATGCCACACCAGATTCGCCAGACATCCACTCATTTAATGTCTGTATCGTTGGATTGTAAATAACCAAACTAAGGTAACTTGCAAAAACTCGAAAGGGATCAACAACATGAGTATCCCCACCAATAGCAAGAATTTCACTTTCGTTATCAGCAGAGGTTGAGCGACAAATAATTTTAATATCCGGCCTTAATATCCTCGCCGACACCGCTACTTTAAGGTTCGCCTCTTCATCATTTGATAAAATTAAAACACCGACGCATTTATCGGTTTCTATACCAGCCCCTAATAAATAACGCGGCACTCTTGCATCTGCGCAAAGCCCTAACACTTTAGTTGGGTAGTCACGCAGCTCTAGTGCTTTAATTCGCTCATCGTCTAATTCAAGCACAACCGCAGAAAACCCCGATTCGGTTAAACTACGTAAGATAAGGCTACCGGTATCACCAAAGCCACACACTAAATAATAATCTCTGGTTTTTTTGCTAACCGCTCTTATGAACCTTTCTTCTTCAAAAGCAGAGTGTAAATGAGGGTTTTTTAATAATGAGATGATTTTACCGACCGTATATAGCCAAGTAATCACGCTGATATACAAACAACAAATCGCCCAAACTCTTTGTGCATTACTAAAGGGTACGGGTAATTCACCAAACCCCGTTGTTGTTGCCGTATACGCTAAAAAGTAATAGGCGTGAAAAAATGACATGTAGGTCGATTGGCCATTTGCATCCGGTAAGCCTGGAACTAAAACCATGCCCAAAATGCACACTGCATACACCGTTATGAAGACGATAATCGGCGTGCGCATATGCCGCAACACTATAAATGATACTCTGCCCAGTGATGAGTCAGACATAGACTTAAATACTACCGACGAGACATCAGTGTTTCAGAGACCAGCATCACCACAGAAATAACATTGGCGATAAGTGCCCCCCCCGATAACGACACAATGACCGATGTGTTATCGGTTGTTAATCCTGTGCCAGAAATTTGCGTGACATAACCCCAGACTAATGCACCGGCTATCAATTGCAAATTAGCGACGATACTGGTGGATAACAAGACCGCACCGACTTGAGTTCGATCACCTAACTTAAGCCCCATGGCCACTAAATTAACGAAGATTGTGGCAAACAGTTCGTAGATATTATGATGCCGGAAGTCATCCAGTTCACCCATAAAAAAACCAAAATTAAGAGTCAACGCCAAAACAATAAAGAAACTAAAAACAACTTTTTCGGCATTCATGCTAACTCTCCAATTTATTATATTAATCTTGGCTAGTTTACCCCTAAGACCAACGTAATCAAGACCCTATTAATGAATAATTCAAGAGCTTCCCATCGGTTTACTTTTTTTACTGGTTAAATTTAACGAAGGTACATCAAGCATCTGAAGGCGACAAGCACACGCTTGCATTATCTCATCGCGACGCTCTTCAGAATAAGCACTCCACGAAGTAATTTCATTCACTAACCGCCCGCATCCAAGGCACAAGTCCTCTTTATTTAAAGTACATAATCTGACACATGGCGATTTCATAAACTCTCCTACAAAGTCGTGAAGATAAAAAAGCCACCGTTTTACTGGTGGCTTAAAGGCGAGTTATAGATCACCCAATATATCAGCTACTCGTTGATTAGCATTTATTGGCTAACTCGATTTAGCCAATACAAATGAGCCCGGCGCTGCTTCTAATTCAGGGTATTTGTCTGTCCCTAATTCAGCTGGGGCATCAATAGTTTTATTACCATGACTTTTTAGCCAGGCATCCCAATGACTCCACCAACTTCCCGGCACTTCTTCCGCCGTTTCTAACCAATGATCGGCCCCTTTCCCTAACTCACCCTCTTTCCAGAAATGACGTTTATTTTTACTCGCTGGGTTAATAACACCGGCAATATGTCCGCTGGCCGATAATACAAACTCGACCTCACCTTTCACCAACTCTGACCCAATAAACGTAGTCTTCCAAGGCGCAATATGGTCCTCTATAGCCGACAAGAAATAAACAGGACAGTCAATTTTGCCTAAATCGATATCCACACCGCATAGTTGAACGCCTTTAGGTTCAGCGAGTTTATTTTCTAGGTACATATTCCGTAAATACCATGTATACATGGCTGACGTCATATTAGTTGAGTCCGCATTCCAATAAAGAATGTCGAATGGAGGTGGTGTTTTACCTTTTAGGTAATTATTAACAACGTAGCTCCAAATAAGGTCATTCGCACGCAGCATCGCAAAAGTAGTTGCCAATTGCTTACCGGGCATGACACCGCCTTCTTTTAGTTTATGTTCAAACTGTTGTACTTGAGACTCATCAATAAAGACGCCTAACTCACCTGGGTCAGAGAAATCTAATAATGTTGTAAAAAATGTCACTGTGGCAAATGGTTTTTTACGTTTCGTCGCTAATACTGCTATTGTGGTTGCTAGCATGGTTCCGCCAATACACCAAGAAACACCGTTAATTTTTTTCGCTCCGGAGATTTCTTTTACTGCATTAATGGCTGGAATGGTGCCTTCTGAAATATACTCATCCCATGTCACATCACCCAAGGTTTCATCAGGGTTACGCCATGAAACAATGTACACATCATTCCCTTGTTCTAAGCAATAACGAACATATGAGTTATGCTCAGATAAATCCAATACATAATACTTATTAATACAAGGTGGAACGATTAAAATCGGGCGCTCGTTGACCTTCTCAGTCATCGGCTTGAAGTGAATCAATTGAATTAATTTATTTTCAAAAACCACTGAGCCCGGTGTTGTCGCCAAATTTTCACCCAAGGTGAATTTTGACTCATCCGTCATACTAATGCTGCCCTTATCCATATCTTGGATTAAGTTTTCCAAACCTGCTACTAAATTTTGACCTTTACTTTCGATCGTTTCTTTCAGTACTTCAGGGTTTGTTAAAGCAAAGTTTGAGGGTGACATCGCATCTATAAATTGACGCGTATAGAAATCACATTTTTTCTTTGTTTTCTCATCTAGAGTTGAGTCTTCAACCATTCCTGTCAACCAACGGCTAGATAATAAATAAGATTGCTTTAAATAATTATGTACCGGACTTTCTTCCCACTCCTCACCCGCAAAACGGCGGTCTCCACGTTCTGGTTGCACAAGCGATGGGCTCCCAGGGTTGAACATATTAACCCACAGGTTAAATTGATCTTGATAAAAACCGGTCATCGTTTTAACCCATTCTTCAGGGCTCTCCATAGCGCGCGTGATAATCGTATTCCAAGAATTCGCGAACTGCGCCATCATTTCCTTGGACTCATTTGCAGAAAAATCTTTAAACATAGTATGGCCTCTGCTGGCCATCTTCTCGAATAACTCTTGCGGGGTTTTATCGTCCATTTAATTTCGCCTCAAAATATTTTAATTTATATTGCAATGCCGCATTGTAGGCTTTTTTATCCCTTTTTGCTAGAAATGCCAAAAACCTAGTCCTTATTGATCATGATTTTTTTCTGCTAAAAGTTCACCATTGTCAGACCAGGACTTGAAAATACCGACACGTTCTCCTTTATCTAGATGGCCTGCTTCACGCTTTTCACCATTCGGCCAGTATGACGTGAGTAAGCCGTGATAATCACCATCAACAACAGATGCTTTCAGCGCAATATTTCCCGTTAAATACCATGAAATATGTTCACCTTGCATCACCCCTTGAACAAAATCTGTTTCTGATATTTTTACGCCTGATGGATGCCAAATTATACGCTTCCCATGCATTAGCTCACCAAGGTAGTCGCACTCCTCTAGCAGCTTACCCTCATCATTTTTTTTAACTTTACGTGTTACCTCTTCACCCATCACTGTTCCTTTATCATTGCTCATACAAAAAATGCGCGTTTTTATTAACATAAGCCGCTAGCTTAGCACTTATATTTTCGTATCCTATTGAAAACAGAAACGAAGCGCTAGCATTAAGCCTTTAATCTCACTGACTAACCCTTCAATTCTGCTAGAATCACTAGTTTAAGAAACCCTAAAAAAAGACCATGGCTAACATCATAATTTATACTTCTTCACTTTGCCCCTATTGCGTTCAGGCTAAACGCCTACTGGATCAAAAAAATATACCCTATGAAGAGATTTCCATCGCAGAACACCCTGAAAAAAGAGCTGAGATGATACAAAAAAGTCAGCGAACAACTGTCCCACAAATTTTTAATGGTGACACACATATAGGTGACTGCACGGAAATTTATGGACTTGAAAGCACTGGAAAACTTGACGCCTTACTTGCTTAAGCAACCGTGGCTAAAGAAAAGCTAACGCTTACAAAACAACGTCTAGACACTTGGTTGTGGGCTGCTCGCTTTTTTAAAACACGGCGCTTAGCCACAGAGGCCATTTCAGGTGGTAAAGTTCATCTCAATAATCAGCGAGCCAAGCCTAGCAAGGAAGTGCGCCTTAGGGATGAATTACAAATCAACAAAGCCGGCTATCGTTGGGAGGTCACTATTACCGACTTAAACGCACAGCGCCGACCTGCCAAAGAGGCCCAACTTTTGTATCTTGAAAAAGACGATAGCATTCAGCGAAGAAAAGCGTTGATTGCTCTTAACAAAGATATAAATGCCTCAGCACCCCAATCAGAGCGTCCCACGAAAAAACAAAGGCGACAAATTCACCGCTTTAAGCAAGCGGATTAACTCGGTTTGCATTAAATGCACGAGGGCGGAATCGGCAGCCCCGCATATTTATTTGCATATTTTAGCGGCCCATCTGGAAACAATTGGTATAAATAAATAGATGCTCCCTTCTCGGCACCTAGTTTTTTCTTTATCGCCTGGCCAAATAAGCGCGCATTAGGTTGATGGTTAAACTCATCATAATAAGCTCGCATAAAATCAATGATTTCCCAGTGAGACACTGTTAATGCTAAGCCATCTTCACTAGCCAACGCTTCAGCCACCGCTTTATTCCACTGCTGCCTGTTTCTGAGAAAGCCATATTCATCGCGCTCTAACTGTTGCAACATCAACAACACGATCTTACTGGGTTATTTTGTTCAACCAAGTCAACAAAGCCAGCATAATCGACATACTGAATATACTCATAACAACGTGCAACATCAATGCCTCTGGCCCGCATATCAGGCAGTAAGGCATAAATAGCAACACCGCTAATCCGCTCAGACAAAACTGAAGGCTGGGGCTTATTAACTGCTGCATACACCGCACTTTCAATCAACAAAATCACATCGTCAGTAGACACCGTATCGAGACAATTTCTTAACACATCACCTTTTTTATTAACAATATATAGCATTAGAAACTAAACACGTGATCTGCTAAATTTAGTTGATCTTTTATCGCTCTACGAGATAAAGCATGAACACTAATCTCCAGCTCTTCTTCAACTAAACCCCACATAGTCATAGACTCCTCTTCAACCAGCACATCATTAATATCATAGATTGGCAGCGCATTTAAAACCGGCACTATGTTTTTCAATTGCAAGCCATCAGGACACTGGTTTTTCACTAAGGCGTTAACCCCTTCACCTTCAAATAGCAACACCACCTTTTGATCAAAAGCAGCTGCCATTAACGCCATATCTAAAAACTCTTGGCCACATACATTTCCTTGAAGGCTTTTATTAATAATAAAAAACAATGTTTTCATGTCATGCACCAAACGTAATATGGCGGTCTGATTCTATCACCGCTTCCATCAACAAGCCTAAGCCTGCTATTCGAAACCCATCCGACAATGCCTGCTCATAGCCACCTACTTTTAAGGCGACTGACTGCTCCAACAGGCCTCTTCGCTGAGCTGATGATACACACACAACTAAATCCACATCATGCTCAAGCTGCAAACCACTCCACCTTTTCACAATATCTCTTTCATCCCCGGGCGGCCTTGAGTCTCGATACGCGTTATAAACACCATCATGGTAAAAAAAAATACGGTAAACCTTATGCCCTTTCGCTATCGCCGCCTGGATAAAATGCCACGCAGTGTCGGCAGCTTGGTATTGGTAAGGGCTCGCATTAATTTGAATAGAAATTTTCATTTAACTTACTTTTAAACTCAATTACACTGAAACAGATATGAACACTCACCATAATATCATGCGTCGTTTTCTTACCGTACTATTCACCTGCGCTTTTACTATCACTATGGCGGCGAGTGCCTTTGTTTGGTCTAAAGAAAGCCTTGCAAACAACCGAATTAAACTGCCCGATATTGGCAATACATCAAACATCATCATCTCAGGGGAGCTGGAAAAAAAACTCGGGAAAGCGTTTCTTAGAAGCATCCGACGAAGTATCCCGCTCAGCAGTGACCAAGAAATAAACGATTACGCTCAACAACTGGGCGATAAAGTGGCTAAATTCAGCGCCCAACCTGACCGTCAGTTTAATTTCTTTGTCGTCCGAGATTATCGAATCAATGCGTTTGCTGGTCCTGATGCTAATATTGGACTCAACACCGGCCTTATCTTAGCAGCAGAATCTGAAAGCGAATTAGCCTCTGTGGTTGCTCACGAAATAGCTCATGTTACCCAGCAACATTTACAACGTGCAATTGAAACAGCCAGTCAAATGTCGTTACCAAGTGCTGCTGCGACGCTCGCTGCAGTTGTCTTAGGAGTTGCTGTTCCTGGCATTGGTCCTGCTGCCATTTTGGCGGTACAAGCTGGGCAAGTACAACAACAAATTAACTTTACCCGCAGCCACGAAGCTGAAGCCGACCGAGTTGGCGTGCAAAACCTGGCCGATGCTGGCTTTGACCCAAGAAGCATGCCTATTTTCTTTGGCCGTTTGCAAACTGCCACCACTCAATACGGCCAAAAAGTTCCTGAAATATTACTCACCCACCCCGCACCTGTTTCACGAATTTCAGATACCGCCGCGCGAGCAGAAAAGTATCCTTATAAACAAGTTGAAGACTCACAAGATTTTCGTTTAATTCGAATGAAAATTCGCGTGAACAAACAACAAACTTCAAATAGCGAGCTTATACAAGCCTTAACCGATGAATCAAAACAAGGTATTCAAGCGATCAAAGATGCTGCTCGTTATGGGCTTGCGCTCGCTTTAATGAAAGATAGGCAATTTGAAAAAGCGCGAGATATTTTAACGGCATTAAGAGAGCAAAATCCAAATCAATTGCACTACTTAACCGCCCTTGCACTGAATGAATACCGTGATAATAAACCCAGACAATCCTTAGCTTTATTCGACCAGGCAAGGCAACAATTCCCTCAAAGCCGCGCTGTTAATTTATTGTATGCAAAAGTCCTATTGCATAATGGCAAACCCCAACAAGCATTAACATATTTAAATGATGATTTACAGCGCTATGAACCAACGCCTAATGTGTACGACCTACTGTCAATCGCTTACGGCCAGGTTGATAACCCAGTCAGAGGTTTCCAATATAGGGCCGAATATTTTTTCTCGCTTGGTTTAACCAAAGATGCCATTATCCAACTGGAGCAAGCGCTACGCGCTGCTAATAATAACTTTTACTTAAGCAGCCAAATTGAAAACCGTATCCAACAGTTTCGAGCCGAACTGAACGCTCCACGATTACTATAGTATCCAAATGAACGATATAAAAGCGCCCGCAGGGCTTGTTAAACGATTAGCCGTTATTGTGTATGACGCACTACTATTGATAGCTGTTTTATTTTTAGCGACGTTAATATTACTACCTTTCCAAGAAAACAACTTATTCCAACCTAACTCATGGCAATATTCTGCTTACCTTGTAACTGTTAGTTTCTTTTTTTATGCGTGGTTTTGGACTAAAAGCGGTCAAACATTAGGTCTTCTAGCGTGGAAACTCCAGGTAGCTGACGAAAATGGCCGCAATATCAGTTGGCAACAGGCATTAATACGTTTTACCGTCGCAATTTTTTCTTGGGGGGTATTTGGCTTAGGTTTTATTTGGGTGCTATTCAACAAAGACCGTCTTACTTGGCACGATATCGCCTCACAGAGTCGCCTACATTGGAAGCGGGCTAAATAACTAACCCATACGGCGAATAGTAAAGACAGCCGCTGATAACGCTAAAAAGAAGGGTAGTGAGGCCGCGATCACGGGGTGCAAACCATATAGCACCCCTACATTTCCAAACAATCTATCCACTAAATTAAACCCTATCCCTATCAGCGCACCAATCAATATTCGCGTTCCCGTACTGCCCGCTCTATTAACACCTAGTACCATTGGTATAGCGATCAATAGCATCACTAAAATCACAAAGGGGCGAACTAACTTACTGGTAATAGCCACCACAAAACGCGTAGCGTCTTGTCCATTATTCTCCAAAAACTTAATATAGCTTGCCAAACCCATAATAGATAAACGCTCAGGTTTCACCACAATAACGTCCAGCAGGTCTGGGTCTAATAATGACTCTAATTGTGCTGACTCTGAATTCGTTATATTTATAGCCTGTTCGGCAAAGGTGGTTTGCTGTACACCCTTAAGTTCCCACTGGCTATCAACAAAACTCGCTGCCTCAGCATGTGTGGCATATTCAAGCCCATTCGACTCACTCATCTCATAAATACTGACCCCTTTAAGTTCTGATGAGTTTGCAATTTCACGAATATTTAAATAGGTATCAGCATCTCGCGTCCAAAAACCATATTTTGTTTTCAGGGCAATTTGTTCATTTTTAGCAGTGAACTTTAGCATTTGCGCAGCTTGCTCACTAACCGGTGCCACAAACTCACTCACGAGTAAAGACACTACCATTAGCACCACACCGACACGAAGTGATGCAAAAATAATCTGCCAACGGCTAATACCGGCTGCCCTCATCGCTGTTAATTCATAATTATTCGCCATACCACCTAACGTGATAAGCGCGCCGAGTAAAGCAGCTGACGGAAGTAGCTCATAAAAATTACGAGGCGCAATGAGTAACAAATACTTAAAAACCTCGGCAAGTCCATATTGGCCATCCCCAATATCATCTAGCTCATCTGCAAAGGTAATAACTAGCACCAACGACAACAAAAACAACAACGCAATGCCTGTGCTTTTAAGCATCTCTAACGCAATGTACTTATTGATAACCTTCATTTTTTTAACAACAACGTCTTTTTAATGTAACTAAAACCCAACATCCTAACCACCATCACAGCCGCCAGCCCAATCATTGCAAGGTGTACCCACCAAACACCAAGCCAAGCAGGAATCACTCCCTTCACTAACCAAGAATGCGACAAATTCATAAAGTTCTCAAAAATAACATAGATTAATAAGGCCATTAACAAATTGCCATACATTCCCGCCCGAGGTGACACACGACTAATAGGCACCACCAATATAGCAAACGTCAGCAAAGCAAGGGGCAATGACCAACGTTTTTGTAGCTCACTGACCGCTCGTGGTGAATCCATGGACATCAACTCAAGTGTCGACTTCTCTTTTGTACCAAAATTTAATACCGCGTCAGACTTTTCAGCAACAACAACACCGTATTGCTTAAATTTAGTCACCTTGTAATTCGCCTGGCCGGGCACACCTTCATAGCGGCGGCCATCACTGAGAATAATAAAACGATCACCCGTTTCTGGGTCGACCTTAATTTCACCGCTTTTAGAGGCAGTAATACCCAGCTTCCCATGCTGACGATTTTGAATAAAAACATTATGCATTTTGTCGTCATCGGTTATTTTTTCAACATAAAAAACCAAGTCGCCACGACTGAATTCGTTAAAACGCCCTTCCGCAATCCCCCGAATATCTAGACTTGATTCGTCACTCGTCTTCACCCGCTCTATTTCCTGCATGAGCATGGGTGTCACCATCAGCGATAGGTAAAGTGTTATCACGAATAATGGCGTCACAAAAAGAAAAACCGCTCGGTAAATTCTCGACAGCCCCACACCAGCAGAAAATAAAGCTGTCATTTCCTGATCACGATACATTCGGCCCAACACCAATAAGATCGACAACAATAAGGCCACAGGGAGAATTTTAATCATCAACAACAGCATGTTAAACGTGATTAATGACCATACTGCTTCTGTTGATAATTCACCGGCTGTTACTTTAGAAAATAGGCGTACCAAACGCTGACTGAGTAAAATAACCATCAATACCGTCATCACGCCCAGCATCATTTTACTCAGTTGAGTAATAAATAATCGATCAATAATTTTTAATTTAAACACAGACATCAATGGTGTATTTGGCTTATAGTTAAGGCTACGTTATACCTTTATGAGACGGCTGTATCGGAAATGTCTTTTCGCACAAAAACATAAGCAGCTCATAGAGTACATTTATACGCTTTACGTAGAGTATTAGGTTCTAAATTCTATATAGATTATGCTGTCCTATCGTAACGGAAAAATCATACAAAAACATTAAAATCACCGAGGTTACACTATGCAATTTGTTTCAAAAACGGGTCAAATCGATAAACTTTCAAGCCCTTGTCTCATCCTCCCCGTTTTCAGTAAAGGTAAACAAACAGAGCTGACTGATCTATTTGATAGCGCGCACAACAAACAAATTGCAGCCGTATTAAAGCAAGGCGATGCAACAGGTAAAGCAGGAAACACCCTGTTATTACAAATGCCTGTAGGCAGTAAAGTCAAGCGTGTACTCTTGGTCGGATTTGGCGAACAAGGCAAAACAACCGCTGACGATTTTAACAAAGCCATTACTGCCTCCATCAATACACTTAAAAGCCTGCCAATTAAAGCCGTTTGCTCAGCCTTGTTAACGGTTGATGTTGATGCAAAAGACACGGACTGGAAAGTACGCCAAATCGTTCTAAAATCACGTGAAACTTTATATCAATACACAGAAACACTCACTACATCGGCACCTGATGCTCATGTGTTAGAAACTTATCAATTACTTGTGGTTGCCGACAGCACGACAAAAACTATTAACAAGGGTGCAGAAACTGCCAACAGTATTGCAAACGGCATTGAGAGCGCCAAAAAACTAGCCGACTTACCCGGTAACATTTGCACACCTAGTTACTTGGCAAACACGGCAAAAGAACTGGGTAAAAAACACCCTGCGCTTAAAGTCACAGTGCTGGATGAAGCGAAAATGGAAAAACTCGGTATGGGGTCATTATTATCGGTATCTCGCGGCTCTCGCCAACCTGCCAAATTGATCACCATGGAACATAACGGTGGTTCTAAGTCTCAACAGCCCATCGTTATTGTTGGCAAAGGGCTTACCTTTGATGCGGGCGGTATTTCAATTAAACCCTCATCTGGTATGGATGAAATGAAATACGATATGTGCGGAGGCGCCAGTGTCTTCGGCGTGATGCAAATGTGTGCCGAATTAAACTTGCCCATCAACGTCGTTGGCGTTGTTCCCTCATCAGAAAACCTACCCGATGGTGATGCCAACAAGCCGGGTGATATTGTCACCAGTATGGCGGGCTTAACCATTGAAATCCTTAATACCGATGCCGAAGGCCGCTTAATTTTATGCGATGCGCTCACTTATGCCGCCAAATTCAAACCCGATGTTGTGATTGATATTGCGACCTTAACCGGTGCCTGTGTTGTCGCCTTAGGCAAACATGCCACCGGCTTATTAGGCAATAATGACGAGCTAGCTAATGAACTGTTGAGCGCTGGCATTAAAGCAGGCGACAAAGCTTGGCAGTTACCGTTATGGGATGAGTACAAACCTCAACTAAAAAGCAACTTTGCTGACCTTGCCAATATTGGCGGACCCGCTGGTGGCACCATTACCGCCGCTTGCTTCTTGTCACGCTTTACCGAAGATTACAAATGGGCGCATCTTGATATTGCCGGCACTGCGTGGAAATCAGGCAGCGAGAAAGGCGCAACAGGCCGCCCTGTTCACATGCTAAGTCAATTTATTTTAGATCGCTGCTAAACGAGACGTTACAAAATGACCAGAATCGACTTTTATGTGCTGCCAGATGACAAGCTTGAGGCGCAACAGCTTTTCGCCTGTCGACTAGCTCAAAAAGCCAGCAAACAAGGGCATCGCGTCTACATCCATACCGAGTCCAACAGTCAATCTAAAGCCCTAGATCAGTTGCTATGGTCATTTTCAGCCACCAGCTTTGTTCCTCACACGATGAACGCCGATGAGTGCGCCAACATGCCTGTCTATATCAATCACAGTGGTGACCCATTAGATATTCACGATGTTTTGATTAACCTCTCTCAACAAACTCCAGAGTGCTTTGCCCGCTTTGAACGATTTGCTGAGCTTGTTAATCAAGATGAATCAATTAAACAAGCTGGGCGAGAGCGGTTTAAGTTTTATAAGAGCAGGGGATACCCATTACAGACTCATAAAATTTGATTCTTATTATCGCTGCCGCTGGGCGTTCATTTCCTTTTGTATGCCCAAAAGCACCTGAGGCATAAGTCTCATTAAGCAGATAGCGAATATCTGCCAAATTAGACTAAAAACGAACCAAAGAAAAAGGCACCCAACTACCGCTTATTTCCCATAAAACTCATTTGGTATTGTGTGAGCGCTAAACTCGCTATGCTCAGACAACGCGCTCACTCATCCAATACCAAATGAGTTTTATGGGCGCGATAAATGGTGGTTAAAATCAAAACCTGCTCTGCTCCACTCGCCTTGCCACACTGAAAATCTGATCATTAGAAGCACGCCTTATACTGCGTATATCAAAGAAAATTCAATCCGGCGAGAGCGGTTTAAGTTTTATAAGAGCAGAAGGTACCCGTTGAATACACATAAAATTTAATTTTTATTATTGCTGCCGCTAGGGTGTTCATTTCTAGTTAAGGTTTCGCCCTAAAGGTCGAGTGACTCTTTTGTCAATAGCAACAAAAGAGTAACCAGAAAAATGCCACCCGAATGCTTTCACCCTGAAGGGTTCCTGCAAAACCAATCACTAAAATAGCTACTATGGAACTCGCCTAAAAAACAGACTCAAACAGCCACAGTAGAACTCTCTATTTTAATGCTTATTTTTCAGTAAGAGCAAAAGGGGATATTAAAATCAAGACCGCTTCAGATATGGCTTTAGATTTACCGTCCCTTTATCTCGCAAGTAAATTAACCTTTTTCGGATAAGTAAGCAGGTTGTCTGAGCGTAGCGAGTTTACCTGCGAGCCCGAAAACTGTTAATTTACTGATATTAGGGCACCCTTTTCTTTGGTTCGTTACTTTTGGGTGAACAAAAGAAATGAACGTCCTCGCGACAGCGAAAAACCATAGATACTATGTCCGCAATAAAATTCACTGCAAACAATTTTTTTCTTGCGAAATATTATTACGTAAGAAAACTTGCTTACCAACAACTCCAACCCCATCAACAAAGCTATAATACCGCCTTTCAAAATCAACACCGAAGACACACGATGGATAAGACATACGCCCCACATGACATAGAATCTCGCTGGTATCGCCAATGGGAAGAACAAGGCTACTTTGAACCTAAAGGTGGCGACAGCGCTTATTGCATTATGATTCCGCCGCCCAATGTTACCGGTAGCTTACACATGGGGCACGCTTTCCAAGACACAATCATGGATTCGCTAACGCGTTACCACCGTATGCAAGGCCACAATACTCTATGGCAAGCCGGTAGCGATCACGCCGGTATTGCGACCCAAATGGTGGTTGAACGCCAATTAAACGCGGAAGGTAAAACTCGTCACGACTTAGGCCGTGACGAATTTGTTGAACGTATTTGGGATTGGAAAGAATTGTCCGGCAATACGATTACCAAGCAATTGCGCCGCATGGGTACATCACTTGACTGGTCACGCGAACGCTTCACCATGGACGAAGGCTTATCAAAAGCGGTTAACGAAGTGTTTGTTAAGCTCCACGAAGAAGGTTTAATCTATCGTGGCAAACGGTTAGTGAATTGGGACCCTAAGCTGCACACAGCCGTGTCTGATTTAGAGGTTATTTCACAAGAAGAACAAGGCCACATGTGGCACATGCGCTATCCATTAGCCGATGGCAGCGGCGAGCTTATAGTTGCAACCACTCGCCCAGAAACCATGCTAGGCGATGCTTGTGTGGCTGTTCACCCATCCGACGAACGCTACCAGCACTTGATTGGTAAAATGGTCGCACTGCCTTTATCTAACCGTGAAATCCCTGTTATTGCCGATGATTATGTAGACCCTGAATTTGGTACGGGTTGTGTCAAAATAACCCCTGCGCATGACTTTAATGATTATGAGGTTGGCCAACGCCACGATATGCCGTTAATCAACATCTTCACCGTTGACGCCAGCATCAATGATGAGATGCCAGAAAAATACCGTGGCTTGGATCGCGTGGCAGCGCGTAAACAAATCGTACAAGATTTGGATGATTTAGGCTTATTAGCTAAAATTGACGACCATAAACTCATGGTGCCTCGTGGCGATCGGTCAGGTGTGATCATTGAACCTTTATTAACAGACCAATGGTTTGTTAAGGCCAAACCGCTGGCAGAACCTGCTATTGAAGCGGTTAAAAGCGGCAAAATTAAATTTGTACCCGAAAACTGGGACAAAACCTATTACAACTGGATGAACGATATTCAGGACTGGTGTATTTCTCGCCAAATTTGGTGGGGCCACCGTATTCCAGCTTGGTACGATGAAAACGGCAATATTTATGTTGGCCGCAACGAGGCTGAAGTACGTGAAAAAAATAATCTAGCCGATAGCCTTGTCTTATCTCAAGATGAAGATGTATTAGACACTTGGTTCTCGTCCGCATTATGGCCATTCTCCACCCTTGGCTGGCCCGATAAAACACCTGAGCTTGATACTTTCTACCCCACCAGTGTATTGGTTACCGGTTTTGACATCATCTTCTTCTGGGTCGCTAGAATGATTATGATGGGCTTGAAGTTTATGGACGATGTGCCATTTAAAGAAATATACATTCACGGCTTAGTGCGCGATGCGGAAGGGCAAAAAATGTCCAAATCCAAAGGTAACGTACTCGACCCGATTAATTTAATCGACGGTATTACGCTAGATGATTTACTTGAAAAGCGTACAAAAGGCCTTATGCAACCGAAAATGGCTGCTAAAATCGAGAAAGATACCCGTAAGCACTTCCCCGATGGCATCCCTTCTTTTGGCACCGATGCGCTACGCTTTACCTTTGCCTCACTCGCCTCTACGGGGCGCGACATTCGCTTCGACTTAAACCGAATTGAGGGCAACCGTAACTTCTGCAATAAACTGTGGAACGCTACTCGCTACGTGCTAATGAATACCGAAGGCGAAGATACCGGTTTAACCAACGAGCCTTGTATCTACAGCTTGCCAGATAAATGGATTGTGTCACGCTTACAAAAAACCGAAGCTAGCGTTATTGCCTCTATCGAAAAATACCGCTTCGACTTAGCCGCACAATCTCTGTATGAGTTCCTTTGGAATGAATACTGTGATTGGTATTTAGAGCTATCAAAACCTATATTGCTTGATGACAATAGTTCAGCCGAACAAAAGCGTGGCACTCGCCAAACCTTAATTCGCGTGCTAGAAGCTGTGCTGCGTTTACTACACCCACTGATGCCGTTTATTACCGAAGAAATTTGGCAGCAAATCGCACCGCTGGCAGGTAAATCAGGCGATACCATTATGCTACAGCCCTACCCAAAACCTGACGACAGTAAAATATCATCCACTGCTGAAAGTGATATGCAATGGGTGATGGATTTTGTGATGGGCATTCGCCAGATTCGTGGTGAGATGAACATTGCACCTAGCAAACCTTTGCCGGTGCTGTTAAATAATTGCTCCGAAGACGACCTCACTCGTTTAGATAATAATGAGATTTTAGTTAAAAAACTGGCCCGTTTAGACTCGATTACAACCTTAGGCATCAAAGAAGAAGCACCGCAATCAGCCATCGCTTTAGTGGGTGATTTGCAGGTACTCATCCCGATGGCAGGGCTGATTGATAAAGAAGCCGAACTGGAGCGCCTAAACAAGGAAATTGATAAACTCGAAAAAGAGAATGCTCGAATCAGCGGTAAGTTATCGAATGCTTCTTTTGTCGACAAAGCCCCTGCTGCCGTCGTTGAAAAAGAAAAAGAAAAGCAAAGCGATATTTCTTCCAAGCTAAAAAACCTAAACGAGCAAAAAGAGAAAATTGCGTCGCTATAAACAAATCTCTCAGGCAGTCGTTTAACTGCTCATGTATGCAAAATAAATAAGAAAGCACCGGTTAATTTAAAGTTAGCCGGTGGTACCTTATATCCGGCTGCCATTTCACTATAATAAGCAACTCCCATATAAGCAGCTTGGTTAAGATACCCTAGCTATCAACCTTCTTAACTGCCAAAACATTAAGTTAAACCTTGAGGAAAAACAGCTCTTCTCCTCTTTATACTCATCCGAATTCATTACCATTTAAAAAATGGTTTTCAGCTAGAGCTTTAATACTTCTCTTTAAACCCAAATAAACTAAGTTAGCACCCATCAAACGCTTGTATTATTTAGCCGGCAAGCTGGCATCACTAAGCATAAAAAAACTCATATAGTTGGAAATTTCACTAAAAACCTCATTGACGGTTCGATTCTTTAGACACCATTAAATAAATAATATGTTCCCGCCTTAACTTGAAAAAACCTTGGTGCTCTATTTTTATCATCCTGACCTTAAGTGACTATTTTTTTAAATCATCGACTTGTATACGTGAATTTTTTCGCAAATTACAAAATTTAGACTAAAGTTACTCTAATGAAAAACTTTACGAGAGCTTAATGGAAATTTATTTAAATGATATAAATGTACTTATTATTGAACCCTCACGTACTCAGCAACGTATCATTGAACGAGAATTAAACAGCCTATCAATCGATAAAGTTGACTTCGTTGAAACCGCGCATGAAGCTTTAGAATACATTCAAACAGCTGCCCCTGATTTGATTCTTAGCGCTTATTACCTTAGTGATATGACCGGTAGCGAGCTACTTCACATCCTGCGCGAAGATGACGAAAACAATGAAATTTGTTTTGTTCTTGTCTCCAGTATGACCGATATTCGTCAACTTGATGCCGTTCGCCAAGCTGGCGTTGTTGCGATACTTCCTAAACCATTCGCAGCGGAAGATTTAGCACTCGCCCTAAAATCCACCCTCAGCCACCTCAATCCAGAAGAAGTTTCACTCAATGAAACGGAGATTGATGACTTAAGGATTTTACTGGTTGATGACAGCCCACTAGCACGTAAACACATCATTAGAACACTCAAATCCATGGGGCTAGAGCACATAACAGAAGCTAAAAATGGACGAGAAGCCGTGGCGATAATGGACACTAGTTTATTTGATTTAATCGTTACCGACTACAATATGCCTGAAATGGATGGACGGGAATTATCAGCTTATATTAGAGAGCAAAGTAACCAAACATCAGTACCCATTATCATGGTTACCAGTGAGCATAACGAAAACCGCCTTGCGGCTGTTCAACAAGCGGGTGTATCCGCTATTTGCGACAAGCCTTTTGAACCAGAAAATGTGAGACAATTAATTCAACAGTTAATTAATTAAAGTCTAGTGGTTCAAACATGGCCAAAAACAAACCCTCCCTCAGCATTGTTATGCCCTGCTTAAATGAAGCAGAAAATCTTGAAATATTACTTCCGCAACTCATCTCAACCCAACCAAACGCAGACATTTTAGTTATTGATGATGGCTCAACAGATGCATCTAAATCCATCTGCGAACAACATGGTATAAATGTTATTTCTCACCCCCATCCTTTAGGTAACGGGGCAGCCATTAAAACAGGCGCTCGCAACGCAACCGGCGATGTTATTGTATTTATGGACGCTGATGGGCAACATGATCCAGATGATATTGAGCGCCTACTGTATAAATTAGCAGAAGGTTACGACATGGTGGTTGGAGCAAGGCAATCTAGCTCCCACGCTTCAACAAAAAGACAGCTTGGCAATGCGGTATTTAACAAACTGGCTTCGTTTATGACAGGCCAGAAAATAGAAGATCTCACCTCCGGTTTTAGAGCAGTTAGAGCACAACACTTTAAAAAATTCTTATATTTGTTACCCAATGGATTCTCATATCCCACCACCTCAACTATGGCTTTTTTTCGCTCAGCCTTACCAGTCGCTTACATTCCTATAAAGGCAGGCAAGCGTGAAGGCAAAAGTAAAATAAGATTACTCAAAGACGGCTTGCGCTTTTTTATTATTATCTTAAAAATTGGCGCACTTTTCTCACCGATGCGTTTATTTTTACCCACCAGCGCCGTCTGCTTTCTTTTCGGCGTCATCAATCACATTGATAGCTATATGTCTTCAGGCACATTCAGCAATGGCAGTTTATTTTTGTACGTCGCATCCGTATTTATTTTCTTAATGGGCATATTGTCTGAGCAAATATCATCATTGCATTATAGAAATACAGATAAATAAAAGCGTTTATTCTACTAATTATTAAGCCCGGATGAGCACGCCAGCCCCATTAAAAGTATTGATGCTAACATCAAGCTATCCAAGAAATGATAGTGATAATAGCTCGGTATTTTTGCGTAACCTTGCATGCAATTTAGCCCAGCAACAGGTGGAAGTACATGTTTTAGCACCCGACCACCCACTGGTTGGTAATACAAAACTTGATTCAGGTGTAAAAACCCACTGGTTCCAATACTTTCCTAAACAATGGCAACAACTTGCTTACGGATCAGGCATTTTGCCAAATTTAAGAAGAAACAAACTCCTCTACCTGCAAGTACCTTTTTTTCTAACCACCATGTTTTTCTCATTAATCTTTTTATGTAAAAGACTAAGGCCCGATATTATTCATGCCCATTGGATTATTCCCCAAGGGCTTATAGCCATTATGGTTGGCAAGCTATTAAACATACCCGTTATTGCTACTGCTCATGGGGGTGATGCCTTTTCACTCAACACAAGCCTCCTTAGCCGCTTAAAAGCACTTACCTTAAAGCACTGCCATGCATGGACATCTAATACAAAAGCAACTGCAGAAACGTTTGGTACGGCGAACAATATATCAACACCTATTATCATCCCAATGGGGGTGGATATTGATCGGTTTCAATCAGGTGATGGCGCTAAACTTTTAAACCAAGAAAATAGAAAAATCATTCTATTTGTTGGCCGCTTAGTTGAAAAGAAAGGCGTTAAATACCTTATTGAAGCATTTTCAAAGCTCCCATTAGAGGCTCAAAAAACCTCGGTTTTATGGATTATTGGTGATGGCGATGAACGGACCGCGCTTGAAAAACAAGCACGACGCTTAGGTATTAAGAATATAAAGTTTTGGGGGCAAGTACAAAACAAACAACTGCCAGATTTTTATGCCGCTGCCAGCATTTTTGTAGCCCCCTCGGTCGTTGATTCAAAAGGCGATACCGAAGGCCAAGGGGTTATTTTATTAGAGGCAATGGCCAGCAAAACGCCTATCATCGCGACTACCGTGGGCGGCATCCCCGAAGTTATCTCTCACAAGGAAACAGGCTTACTTGTTCCACCTAATAACTCAAATGAGTTATCGAACTCAATTTTACTCATGCTTAGCAATAAAAAACTAATCGATGATTGTACAAAAAATGCCTGGAGTGAAGTAAATAAAACCTACTCATGGGGAGCGGTTTCTCAGCGGTTTAGTTCCGTGTTAAATGAGTTTGAGAAGCTCGCTAAATCTAAACAATAAGTCAGCCTAATTGAGGCACTCGCTATTTCTTAACACCAAGCCTTTTGTTGATTCCATCTTTAAGGCCAACATACATATTAGAAGTATGTTTAACTCTATGCCGATGAAAAACCCCGAAATAGCTTATCGTTAAAATTAATTTTAGAACATTCTTATACTTCCAACTTATGGGAACATAGCTTTGCTGCTGCAAGAAAATGCTATTTCTAAACAAGTAATAATGTCTTTCAGGGGTTCTATCTGGCATGGTTCGCCAACCAAAAAACCAATATTTTATAGTCGACTCACCCATCGAATGAGATAACAAAGCATCAAATGTTCCATAACACACATAACCAGCTGCTCTAGCTCTAAAACACCAATCCGTCTCTACGTGATCAATAAACAGCTCTTTATTATTCCCTCCTAATTCTTGCCAAGCCTCTAAGGGAATTAGGGAGCCAGAACTATTAATACCATCACATTGAAACATGCTATTGCCTGCATCCTCTTTATAAAAACGTTTTCCATTCTTTATAAAGCCGTAACGGCTTTCACAAAAAGCATCTTCTAATGCTGGCCCTATAACGCCAAGATTTACTCCATTATTGATTAATTCATTCGCATATCCATGAAGCACTTCGATACAGTCATTAACTGGCACACTATCCTGGTCAAACAATAAAACAAAAACACCTATCTCTCCATTTTTTATCGAATCAATAGCAATATTCTGTGCCTGAGCCAACCCAACATTAGAGGGCAAATACTGGGCAAGAATATTATTATATGTCGAACATAATGCTTGTAACGAACTAACATTGTCAGACCCGTTATCAACCAAAGTAACTTCATCAAACAATACAAGAGAGTCCACCAACTTCGTAAAATTCAAAATATCCGGGTTATACGTAACAATGACAGGTATTACTTGTTGTAAATAATTATTTCTCAAAGTGTCCTTCTACTTTTAAATATACGTGGCCAAAGTTGACTAAGCTCAAATTGACTAACTCCTAATAAAGGTTTCGAGATAAACCATACCCCCGTCCCTATACAAACTAAATAAACACCGCCTGACAAGAAGAACATTAATACACGTAACCCTTCAGTTTGCCAAAAAAAAGTTACAGCATAAAATGAAAAATAACCGGCCATTACTGTCAGCATTAAAATATATATTTGATACTTAAATTGATACTGCCAGTTTTGTTTTTTACACAAAAACCAAATGTATAAATTAACCGACAAAAACTGTAAAAAAACCATTTTAAGCGCTAAACCAATCGCACCTAAATCTAAACCAAAGCCAATAATACTTTTATCAGAAGGTACTAATACAAAATAAGTGACAATTACACTTACCAGCATGCTAACAACCCCTAATCGTGCATACGATATAGTCATCTCGAGAGCTAAATACATTGAGCTTACGACTTGACCAAGTGCTTGATGAACAGGGTAAAAAAACATCACTGTTAATACTGTCACACCCATCATATATTCTTCACCAAGGGTAACATCAATAATATCTGCAGCCCAGGGAACTAAAAACCCAGAAATCATTGCTGCGAAAAAAAACAGCCACCTGCACGTATTAAAATATAGTCGCTTTACTCTTTCCAAATTACCTCTATGAGCTTCTTCCGCAATCTCTTTCCATAAGACACGAAGAATAGATGTCGTCGCAAGTAAACTAATAGTAGCCACTTGCAACGCCACAGAGAAGTAGGCCTGTTGAACCGAGCCAGCATAATGTTGAAGCATCCAAGCATCCGCAAAAATATAACCGCACATCACCCATGTATATAAAAACAAAGGGCGGCAGTATTTATAAAATTCTTTAAAAAAACCTTTTGCCGATAATTGGCTATCTGCAACATTAAAAACAATGATTTTTCGCCACGTACTCAGTACATATATGAACGCCAATAAAAATTCTAATGCCACAAGAGTATATAAAATAAAAAGGCTTTTATAGCCTAATAAGATAACAACCAACACGGCAAGCAAGTGACTCATTGCTACTGTAATATTAATCAATTGAACTTTTTTGGTAAGTCGTTGTGACTCACCCAATTGCGCTATAAATCCCCATAAGGTGAACTGCATAAATGAAGCAATAAACGCTGCTATTATTAATTCTAATTCCCCCCCTTTCCATACGCTGATCAACCAATTATTAGAAAGACTAACAATCAAAATAATGGGAATTAAAAATTGAGCACATATCCACAAAAAATAATATAAGAAGAATTTTTTTTCTCTAGGCTCCTTTGATACAAAAGTAAAAAAAGCATTTGAAGTGCCCATGTCGAATAATGCTCGAACAGCTACAAACGACGCTAGCAAAAAAGCAAAGTAACCATAGTCTTCTGGCCCTAAAGTCCGCGCGATAAGCAAACCCGTAACAAAAACCAGAAAGGCTTTAATTAAATTTCCTGCCAAATTAATTCCGAAACGCTCAGGTATTGAATTCATTTAATACTTAATATTTGATAATCTAAAAAAGTAAATATCATATTGATTTTGACTGCTGCAACTCATTTCAAAAAGCCATCAATAATGGCACTAACCCTTTCTATAGTATTCGAACAACTCGACGAGTAGTAATCAACTAATTTTGGACTTTGGGTCGCCTTTTTTTCAATCATACGACTCGATATGTTGGGCATTAAGTCATCCAGCTCACGGACGCTTGATATAACCGTTAAAAGCGCTGCCATATCTTTTTCAACGTCCTTATTAACGAATCGCAGTATATCGCCAAACAAAATAATGTTTTTTTTCTTTAAAATATCTTTGCTGGAAAATTCGCTGGAAAAATAGTCACCCAATATATATGTTGATTTCTCAATCAAATGAAATAAATCTGAGACATAATCAATTGAGACGTTCGGATACTTTTTAGCCATTTCTTTCAATGGAACATACATTTGTCCACCCAAGAACAACCCTGGTTTCACTTTTACACATAACTTCACACTCGGGTAACACTCACCAAACAGCTCAATCACTTCCTTATGACGTGAAAATATATTCTCTCCAGTGGCAGAAAGTACCGACTTCTCACTAGCATTTAAGATGCCCGGGTAACTATAACGAGAACAATACGTTATATATAAAAACTCATATTCACACGCTCTCTCTTTCAGTTTTTTATCAAAAAATATTGAGCCCACGTTATGAACATTACTACCGCCTTGTTGCTCTATAAGAGCCTTTGAGAAATCATTAAAGGTTAAATTTATATCTGCAGGAATGGCCTCATTATGTTTTAAGAAATAATTTTCGTTAACGTAGGCGCCATGCTGCATCATAATCACAGGGATGTTGTTTCGTTTATAGCTTTCATAACGAAAAAACATTTGTTTTCCGTGTAAAAAAATAAACGGCCTATAAGCTGTCCCAACTGACTTAGTTGCCGGCGTACAAAAATCATGTTTGAGCATGCCCCGAAGAATAGGATTGGAAATAATCTTGGCACTTTCTTTTAGAAATCCCTTATAAGCGGCATCGCTAAATGATGAGTTCGTGACGTTTATATTTATCTTTTTCTTTATATATTTATCTTTAAGAAACTTATTATCGTACGTGTATTGATTATCCTTTAAGAAAAATCTTATGAATTTCTTAACGCTTTCCAACGGTCTGCGAGCAATGAATCTCAGAAGTGATACGAGGTAAAACTTTTCATCTCTTTCAACTTGAATAACGGATTTAAAATTAACGAATACACTTAGCATTGTGTCCACGGTAAATAGCGCCTTACCTTGAGAATCCGTAATATATATGGCGTCAAACTGACTAATATGTTTTTGGAGCGCGCTAATAAAGCTATCAAGCGATATATATTTAGCCAATTCACTGAGAATATACGAGCCATGTTGCAAATTTTTAAAATGGATCGAATTCTCAACTCTCTTGTATTTATCTATAATCTCCGAATGAAGATCTGCATCATCAACAAGACATGAAAAACGTTTAAACCTGATATTTAACTTTTCTAAAACAAATGTCGAATAAGGTGTAAGAGAAATGACCTCATCAAAGCCACTCAGTCGCTTTGTGAAAACGATTTCATCTTTGATTTTTTTTCTTAAATCTAGAAATACAACCTTTCGCTTCACAGTACTTTCATTCGCCAAGAAATTTGTATTCCAAAGCCGTCCCTTTAGAAATATTCACTTTTGCCTTTTGCCCTATAATCTTTTCATAGTCCTTCACAGGCAGCCCGAACCCTGGCCGGATACTTTTTACATTTTCTTTTGTTATAAGCTCGCCAGCATCGATGTTTCTTACCGCATATAAGGAACGCCTAAACTTTGCATTGTTTATTTCACTGGCCTTTTTAATGTAGCTTGCGTGCCCTATAGCACCCCACGCCTCCTTCAAATCTAAACATAATGATTTCAGTTCAATGGGCTCCAAAGAGAAGCTATCGTCCACGCCACCGCCTTCTCGATCTAAGGTGACGTGCTTTTCTACAGCGCACGCCCCCAGAGCAACACTTGTAATTGCTGTGATATTGCTGATTGTGTGGTCTGATAGACCCACTGGCAGAGAAAAACGTGCTTGCATGTCTTGCAGCGTACTTAAATTATAATCTTCGGTAGGTGCGGGATACCCACTTACACAGTGCAATAAAACCAACGCTTCACAACCGCCTTCTTTAGCGGCATCAATAGCCTCTTGGATTTCTTCTGCACTTCCCATCCCAGTAGACATAATGATCGGTTTACCTGTTTGCGCAACATATTTAATTAATGGTAAATCAACCATTTCAAAAGAGGCAATTTTATAACAAGGCACATTAATTTTTTCAAGGAAATCTACAGCGGTTGTGTCAAACGGTGAACTAAAAGCAACTAGCCCTAAGCTATTTGCTTTTGCAAAAATTTCTTTGTGCCACTTCCACGGCGTATGCGCCTTGTCATACAAATCATAAAGCGACTCCCCATCCCACAAACTATTTTTATCTCTGATAGTGAAATCGTCACTATTTAAGTTCAATGTCATTGTATCTGCTGTGTATGTTTGAAGTTTTAACGCATGAGCCCCCGCTTTTGCGACCTCTTCTACAATTAACAATGCGCGTTCTAAAGACTGATTATGATTCCCTGACATCTCAGCTATTACAAAAGGTGGCTCACCTTTACCCACTTTATAACGCCCTATTTGTACTGTTTTTTGCATATTAATACCTACCATCATTTTCCAAACTCGGCATAAATAGACTTAAATATGTCGTTCATAAACCAATCTTTCGTATTGCTTTTACCCTGAATTGACAGGTTAGAAAATGAATCCATCGCTAAATCATATTGATACTTAGAAGACTTTACGAACTCATGCGTGAATTTAGGAAACCCTTGTTGAATACATTCCGTATGTTGAAACAAGACATTTGATTTCTTTGCTACCAATTTCATTTTTATTAAATCTTGCCACACATCCTTTTTTGAATTTTCTAAATCTAATGCTTCTTTACTCAAAACTTCAACCGTAACTCTATGACGCTCTGTATTCGCGGAAATCACCGATTGGAGGTTAGAATACAACGTAACACGAAATGGAAGTAAGTTCGGCTCATAACAGTAAAGATAGTGATTTTGGTTTAAAGGCGGCTGATCAATAACATAATGGAAAAGTGTTGTATGCACGAAAGAGGGGCGCTCTGTTTTACACTTAATTTCTGCAGCTCGAAAAAGGAAAATTAAAGGCACCGTCCATACTAAAATATCACAATTCACCTTAACCCCATCATCCAAAGTAAGTGACTGAATCGTCTTATCGTTTGAATCCATACCTAATATGGATCTGCCACATAATATTTTAACACCTACATCGCGTAATTTCTTTTCAAGCGCCAATGTCCACTGACCTACACCACCCTTGGAAGGGTAATATAGCGGACAAGTTGATAAAGCATCCTTGGTCGTGTGATAACTCATCCTGGCGTCATACGATGGGATGTTTTTAATCAGTTTAGTCGACGCTTCGTTTAAGACTTTCAATCTCTTTAACCCAAAACGTAAATGGGCACCCGTAACGATTTCATTTAAAGAGTCCACACAAAGTAACTTTTGCAAGACAGGAGTGAAAATTTCAGTCGCAAAAGTAACGCCAAATGTCCCGTTCAATTCTTCTTTGACGTTATTAAACTTGACATCGTCATCCACAACTTCTAAAAAATCACTTAATCCATGATAGTAAGCATTCCCTATGTCCTTGGCATTAATAAAAAACGCCATCACTTAAAGAATTTCTAAAGAAATTACCCCCTTTTTCATTAGCAAAAAACTGCCAGTCTTCTCGTAAATCTTCACTTAAAATTACATTGTCAATCGCCTCAACCCCTGTACCTACAATAAAATGAGTGCCGTAATCAAACCAATCCCCATGTTCGTTTTTAGTTGAACGTAATAATCCACCTAATGAATCGTCTTGCTCAATCAAGTACACAGTCTCATAACTTTTTCTTAACAAAAGCGCACTGTAAATTCCTGCAATGCCTCCACCAACAACTACCGCTGTTTCCAATTTATCTCCTTAAAATTATTAGAGTATTTTTGTAAGAACACGCATAATGATTATTTAAATACTCTTAATTCTAGCTACTTTTTATTATGTCGTTAAAAAAACACTATATAAATTTATTTCAAAAAAATGGAGCGAACCATAACGCTGTACAGTACAGCTCTGCAGAAAGCCAATATAAACGTTTTGAAATATTGTGCGAGCTAATTCGCCCTACCGACAAAGTCCTAGATTTAGGTTGTGGGTTGGGTGATATGCTTACCTTTTTAAGGCACAAAAAAGAGTTTAAAGGCACTTATTTAGGCCTTGATTTTGTCCCTGACTTTATCCATCACGCTCAGACTGCGTTTCAAGATGACTTGAACTCCTCCTTTAGTCTCTTCGACATACAACAAGATCCCCTACCTGAAAATTACGATGTCATACTTTTAAGTGGCGTTTTTAATAATGAAATGGAAGACAATTGGGATTTTATAACAAATAGCTTAATAAAAATGCACGCAGCTTCTAACCGTGTGGTTACATTTAATGCGTTATCTACGTATGTGGATTATCAAGATAAAGGACTTTATTACACCGACCCCTTAAAGCTATTTCATTTTTGTAAAAATGAATTATCTGCCTTCATTACTTTACGGCATGATTACTTAGTTAAAGAAAATTCTATTCCTTTTGAATTTACTATGCACTTAAATAAATGACTACCGCTGTCATTATGCAACCCACCTATATACCGTGGATGGGATACTTTAATCTTATCTCCCAAGCTGATCATTTTGTGTTTCTTGATGACGTTAAAATTGAAAAGCAGTCGTGGCACGTTAGAAATAAGGTATTAAATCAAGGTGAAGAACATCTTATAACGCTACCCATTCTAGGCTCTAGAAATCAAGCATTAAACCAGGTCGCTCTTGATGAAAACCAGAACTGGAGAGAAAAACATAGCAAACTTATCACTCATTTATATCGCAAACATGAACATGGTTTAGATATGTTGAACACTATTTTGCCTCTAATTAATGATAAGAAGATTATCACCTTGGTAAACCTTAATACTAGCATCATCATGTCCATCGCAAAAAAACTAGAATTCAAGCCGGTTTTTCATTTTTCAAGTAACTTGAACATCACTGCACCTCGCACTCAGCGATTGGTCTCAATTTGCCACCAACTTGAATGTAATAACTACTTAAGTCCAATGGGTTCTAAAGAGTATATTGAGCAAGACGGTGATTTTGCGCCATCAGCCATAGACGTTGTCTTTCAAAATTTTTCTCCTCAGCCCTATCCACAAAAAAATGTCACTCCTTTTGTCCCTTATCTTTCTATCATTGATATGGTTGCAAACATAGGTTGGGCTGACGCCGCCCGTAAAACACAATAACCGTTTAACTTATAGCTGATCTAAGACGACACGCGCTAATGGTTGAAACACATCGACAGGGTATACAAGCACTTGCTGCTCACGCATTATTTGTCTTTTCTTTTGAGAAAGCCTCTTGAGCGATACTTTTACTTCTTCTTTGTCGAACTGAGAAGCCAAACCAAGACTCAACGTTACCCCTTCTTTTTCTAAAACTAACGTATCTTGCTGTTGCTCTCTCGTTTGTGAAAGCGTTGCATTGGGAATCGCGCAATAACTTGCTTCGTACTTAAGCAAACCTCCACCTGAAACAATCAAATCAACATTGGTCATTTTTTTGTGAACATCTGTACACAAACATTCAATATTTATTAACTCTGTACCTTTATAGCGTTCATTCAGCGTGACGACCAATGATTCGTCGGATGACAACAGCGTAATGCGTGCTAAATTAAAAACTAACGCGACTGTTTTGAGTAATTCAAGACTTACCCCGAATAAGTCTTTACCCCCTAAACATATCAATATATGTTCAACTTTTTGTTCTACCTGTTGACCTTGATTCTTCCGGCGTATGGATTCGAACTCTAAATTCACGGGGAAAAATTGAGGGCCTAACGCACGCGTTCTTGCGGCATAATTAAACATTTCTGTTGCACCCACCCTAAAATTAATCACTAACTGGGCGTCTGAATAATCTAATAACTCAAAGTCATCTAAGACGCCCCATTTAAGGGCTTTAGCTGATAACTCGTTATAAAAACTCTGCGGCAAAGTGTAACTATCCATAAGCAAAAAATCTGCTTCTTGGAAGCCAAGCACCTCTAAAACATAAGCCGTATTAAAAACGTCTATCGGCAATTGGATAAAATCAAATGCCGACGCTTGCATCCTATCTAGGGCGTACTGCTCATAATGACCAATGAAGACAACACGCACCATTGAATCAAATTTTCGAACAATGGTCGCCAACGCCATACATCTTGACAAATGCCCCAAACCACTCCGCACATTACCATCGCAATACACACACAAACGCCCCATAGTACTAACGAGCATCCCTACATATTCCGAACACTACTGAGCCCCTGCCAATAGTAGTGAGTACATTAATTCCGCTCTTTTCCAATCATCCAACGTATCAATATCTTGCACCAAATACGTCGGTAAAAACAAAGGAATCGTCGCATCAGAATAAAAATTTTTATTCTTAAGATACGCCTCCGCTCGCCCCCAATAAAACAACCCTGCATCGTGATATGCGAGCTCTAAATCTTGAGAGCGTTTTTCAATTGACTCTTTATCGAATGGTTCAATTCCTCCATTTTCTGTCACCTTAAGCGCTCGTTGAATTGGAAAATCAAACGCCGTCGCCGCAAAACAATAATCCTTCTTAGTGTCTATGAGTAAAGCCAACCCATCTTGGAGCATGCTTGGGGTGACGAAAGGTGCCGTGGCATATAAACAGCAGACACGCTCAATGCGTTTATCGTTATTAAGGCACCATTGTATAGCATGCCGAACGACGTTATCTGTTCCTTGGTAATCATCAGCTAATGCTTTAGGCCTTATAAAAGGCACATCCGCACCACACTCTATTGCCACATCGGCAATATCTTCATTATCTGTCGATACGATCACTGAATCAAAACATTCACTGTCTAACGCCGCTTGAATTGAGTAAGCAATAATAGGCTTCCCATGAAATGGTTTAATGTTCTTGGACGGAATCCTTTTGCTCCCTCCGCGCGCTGGAATAATGCAAACGTTCACTGTAAAACCGCGGAAAGCTCGCTGACAACACGTTCTTGCTGGGTTTCAGTTAAGCCCGAATACATCGGTATACTGATCGCACGTTTATAATACTCTTCAACATTTGGACACGTCGTTTGTTTTACACCTAACCGTCGAAAATAGGGGTGCTTATAAACGGGAATATAGTGCAAATTAACACTCAACTCTTTTTCTCTAAGTTCACTGAAGACTTGGGCATGTGTTTTATTTAGTCGCTCTAAATCAAGCAAAATAGGGTAGAGATGCATCGACGAAACACACTCTTTTGCTTGATAAGGTAAGAAAACGGGCAAAGCTTTTAACGCTACATCGTAGCGTTTTTTTATCTGATGTCGAATCTCTATAAACTTTTCTAGCCTTTGCATTTGACTACTACCTAACGCCGCTTGCACGTCCGTCATACGGTAATTGTAACCCAGTTCAATTTGTTCGTAATACCAACCGCCATCAGGAATGTTTTCCATCCGGCGAGGGTCTCTTGTCACACCATGACTCCTTAACAATTTCATTGTAGCAGCCAGCTTTTCATCATTCGTAGTCGCTATACCCCCTTCCGCTGTCGTAATGATTTTTACAGGATGAAAGCTAAAAACGGTTATGTCGGCATATTGACAACAGCCAATGGGGTTATTGTCATATTTTCCACCAATTGCATGAGCCGCATCTTCAACGATTTTAAATTTATATTGTTGGCTTAATTCATGAATACGCTTCATGTCACACGACTGCCCAGCAAAGTGCACCGGCATAACAATTTTTGGTAGTTTGTTTTCTTTCTTCGCAGTTATCAACTTGCGCTCTAACGCATCTGCACAAAGATTGTATGTTTGGAGGTCGATATCAATAAAATCCACCTGCGCCCCACAATAACGAGCGCAGTTTGCCGACGCGACAAATGTGTTGGGGCTCGTCCAAAGCCAATCCCCATCACCTAGCCCAAGCGACTTACAAGCGAGATGTAAAGCAGATGTTGCACTATTGGTTGCCACTGCATAGTTCACGTTGCAGTAATCCATAATGTTTTTTTCAAACAATGGTACTTGCGGCCCTTGAGTCAAAAAATCAGACTCTAAAACTTTTATAACCGCATCAATATCTACCTGATTAACATCCTGCTTTCCATAAGGAATAATCATCTAATTACAATGTGTTTGTTATTTAGTTTTTTAACCATGGTTTAAAGTTTAATCCATATTTTTTTTGACTAACATTTAAGAGCATTTGACTCATGTAGATTTTCTTTTCAACAACAACAGTTCTGAGTGGTAACCATCAACCGTCGTAAATCCAAATGGAAGCACATTTCTCTCAACCAAGTCATAATCTGGCAACATGGCTATATAGTCATCCGTAAGAATTGGCACTTCCACACCAACTGAGCCCGCCCCTTTTTTTATTTGCTTGCCTTCTCGCATATTACGCAATAAGACCCACTTAGTTTTAAGCCGAGAGACATGTTTTAAGTAATTTTCTACTATATGTGGCTCCATCTCTTGAAAAGAAATAAAGTTAACGAACAAATCAACTTCACCTACAACTCTCTCAATTTGCCAGGAACATAAAACAGAAGCCATTGGTAGCGCCTCAATATCAATTTCCGCAAGCTCCTTTGTTTGGGCATACGTTGCTACATTTTCTTCACCTAGAACTCCCGTCAAATAATACTGCGCAACAAAACTAGTAGGGGGTATATCAATATCAATATAGCGTAAATTTGGTATTTTCGTGCTGCTTAAAACTTCGCCTAAACTCCCAAAGCCCCCCCCAATTTCCAATACATTTTCAACCTCACTCTCACCAAGGTGTTTTTTCAAAAAGGCTAGGCCCAACAGATAGTTCAATGAAGAGCGGCTGAAAAATCTTGAACCAAATTCAAAGCGTTCAACTGGACTCCCAACTGAGCTCTCAGAGAACAAATGCAAGAAAGGCGGACTCTTCTCATTATCTGATGCTTTTAGAACCCGATAATCAGCCATTGCCGATGCCTGCCCATTCAAGAAATTTTCTAACGCCAGTTTTGGTTTGTTTATTTTAAGAGCACTATCCTCAAGCCCTTGAATCAAATAATTTGTTTGCTCTTTGGAAAAAAAATTTCCCGGACAACCATAAGTGGGCACAAAATAACTTAATGGCAGCCGATAGGACCGAAAATGCTCTACGCCTAGCCTACAAATTTCCTCTGCTATCTTCAATGTAGCTTCACGCCAAAATGAAGATGGCACATAAATTTCTTTCTGTAATGCCATGTCATCCAGAGCAAGAAGCAGTTCACTAAAGTATTTTTCGTTACTATTAAACATTTTTCATACCAATATTTAATTTAACAAAGCCTGATTGTAAATCATTAGTTTATGCATCCATATATACCTAAATGTCTTTTTAAGTTCATCATCCAACTAATATTGCTCAGCTTAACCACCAACCTCAGAAGTCAAGCTCCATATCTAACAACTCTTGATGGGACAGCCACTGCAAGTTATTTCCAGAGTTATACTCAAACCCTTGTGCAACTGGCACTCCTACTTCGTCAAATAAATTACTGGTGAAATCTGAGTTATGAGAAAATTGAATAGTTGGACAAATAACATAATGGTCCTCAAATTCTAAGGTCAAATGGCTGTCATCTGAAGGACACATTATTTCATGCAGCTTTTCCCCAGGACGGATACCAACAATCTTCTGAGGTAAGGTTGGTGCTATCGCTTTAGCTAATTCGAGCATCCGCATAGATGCAATTTTAGGCACAAAAATCTCCCCACCTTGCATTCTCTCAAAATTCTTAAACACAAACTCAACGCCTTGGCGCAATGTAATCATAAATCGCGTCATATCTGCATGAGTTATGGGTAACTCTGTTGCACCTTGCTCAATTAAATTTCTAAAATAAGGTACAACTGACCCACGAGAGCAAACCACGTTCCCATAACGCACGACACTAAAGCGCGTTTCTCCCCCCCCCACCATATTGTTTGCTGCCACAAACAACTTATCTGAAGCTAATTTAGTTGCACCGTACAAACTTATTGGATTGGCAGCTTTGTCTGTAGAAAGGGCTATAATTTTTTTTACCTTATTTTTAATCGCCGCCTTTATGACGTTTTCTGCACCATAAATATTTGTTTTAATACACTCCATGGGGTTGTATTCGGCTGCAGGAACTTGTTTCATAGCGGCAGCGTGTATGACGTAATCTACACCTTCCATAGCCTCTGATAAACGAGCCTGATCACGAACATCACCAATAAAATAGCGCATACAAGACTCGCTAAATTTCTGCTGCATTTCAAACTGCTTAAGTTCATCGCGAGAAAAAATAATTATTTTTTTCGGCTTATATTTTTCAAGAAGAATTTGCACATACTTTCTCCCAAATGAACCAGTCCCACCAGTAATAAGTATTGTTTGGTTATTAAACAACTTTAATTCCTTAATTTATAAACTTTAATAACTACTATTTCTTATGAATTACATCCACGCCACATTTACACGCTTCATCTAATAAAATCATGGGGGGTCAGCCAGATTGATTTTCAAACGATCGTCGGGGACTAAAAAACTATGCAAGCTGAAGTAGCTTGAATTGATCAAAGATAAAATTCTGCTTAGCTTCCAACAGTTCATAGTTATCTTACATCCTTAGTCAGTTCTCTGGGGATATACCAAGTACACTTGAAAGTCTTAAAGCAATATCAGGTGTAATACTTGCAATACTGTTCATTAAGCGGCTTATTAAGCCTTTACTAAGCTTTAATTCACGTGCTAATTAATTTGACCCAATGCCAAAAGGGGCTAGGTAAACCTCTCTGATAAACTCGCTTGTGTGCATGGGTTCATGCTGCCCTATAGTCATTAGTGATAGTCCCTATCATTTAAGATTAATGCATTACCATCAACAAATTCAAAAGTAACACGCCAATTACCATTAACAGTTATTGAAAAAACACCCTCTCCCCCCTTTTAATTCTTGAAAACTTCAGTCTGGGATATTCATATCATCAGCTGATTCAGCCGTGTGCAATGCTTGCAATCGAACCTTCAGTTTACTGGCAAGGGAAACATCGATTTTTGCTTTATTTCCGGTCGTGAAAAAGAACTTTAAACCTGTATGCATAAATGTTTTATCATTTTGTTTACTGTATGTAAACGATCAAAATAACACAACTACTTGCTAAATGGTCGCCCAAGAAGTTTAGTCGAATGGCCCTAAGTCTGTCTCTTATACACATCTCCGAGCCCACGAGACGCTACGCTATCTCGT
>CAJXOJ010000021.1 GCA_913057515.1 uncultured Cycloclasticus sp.
CGAACATTAATACCGACTGGGTGTTTGCATCTTGAGTAATAACAGGAATTAAACCCTGCTCGTTAAAGGCAAGCTGCTCTATAACTTCAGGTAATTCTAATAGAGTGTTATTACTTTTTTGCTCTAAGGCGATAAAGTAGTCACGTTTCAATTGACACCTGAATCTTTATCGTTAGGGCAGGCGCAATCTTCATGGTCTAGTGCAGAACAAAGGCGGTAATTAAACCAATGGCCAGCCGCTACAAAGCAAGCCCCTAACACGGTCAATGTTTTTTCACCGAACTCACCGATTCGATCTTCGCCTAACGCCAATGCTAGGATGAGCAACCCTAATCCAATGGCGCCTAAATAAAGCAATTGATAGCGTTTATGTTGTTTGCACCCTAAGGTTAAAGCATAAAGGCTGCTTGGGATGACAGCTACAACCATCCAGAGATGGAAGTTTTCGTTATCTAACCCCAATGCGGCCATACTGGGCAGTAAGACCAATAGAAGGGGGAGGGCTAGGCAGTGAAAGGTGCATAACACTGATAGGCCAATCGCTAGTTTGTCTGTCATCACTTGTGTTGTTTTCATTTAATACTGTCCTAGGTTGTTAGGCTGCATGTGCTAGACAATCAGCACAAATGCAGTTCATTTCAAATTGGGGGCTGATAAGTTTGAATCCGGCTTTGTCAACGGTCGTTTGAAGTTCCGCCATAGTCGCTGGCTTAATGTTGATTTCTTTAACTTTATTACATTGTCCGCAAATCAAAAATTGCGACACGCCATGAGCATGGTCGCAGCTGATATGTTCACAAGCGACATATTTGTTTGCTAATTTGAGCTTATGGACCAGTTTTTCACTTTCTAGAAACTCTAAAATGCGATAAACCGACATGGCGGCAAGGTCTTGATTATATATTTTCTTTACCTCAGCGATTAATTCATAAGCGGAAAGGGCCATGTCAGACTGTATAAGTCCCATTAAAACTTGTTTTCTTTTTTCCGTTAGTCGGGTGCCGTGATCTTTGCAATGACGTTCTGCAGATTGAATGATGCTATCTGTGTTATCCATAAGTGCGGCCTAAAAGTTAATAATACGGTTATTGTGTCGGAGTGTTATGGCGCCTTGCCCAGTTTGGTTAACCCACATGGTGTTGATTTCTTCAATACCTGTAAAGAACTCAAATAAATTCACGGTTATTGAGGGCAGGGAGGTGCTGTCTTGACAGTGGTATTTATAGGTGACCATTATTTCACTGTGATTCTCATCATGGTTATGATGGCTATCATCATTGTCGTTGTGTGCATGTTCGTGGTTACTGGAACTGCTGTCATGATCATTATCGTGATGCTCTGTATCGACAATTTTTGATAGGTCGACAGACGTATTGGTCAACTTGCAATTAGCATTAGACATTAATAAAAGCGAATCGTGTTGACGAAGCGTTGAAGCGGCTTTTTCAACCGCCTTAAGGTCTTTTGATGATGTTGCCTGATGCTCAAAACCGACCAGGTTCATAGCGGGTGATTTAAATTGAATTTCAAGTGCATTATCTTCGGCTACTATCATCAGTTCAGATACGCCATGAACGTGCGCATCTAGGTTGGCTTTTGGTTCCTCGGCATGTATTGCAAAACTTACGAGAGTAAGATTAAGGCTAATGAATTTTAGTAATGTAGTATTCATCTTAGTGACCTTTTAGGTTATAGGTTTTTTTATCTTCAAGCCGCCAGAATGGTATAGCGATATGTCGCGTCAAACTATGGTCGTGTCTGTATTGATACCGCTTACATCATTGAAGTAGATTGCTCCAGTGTATGTTTGCAGTTGAATAGCGCGTCCCACATAATAAAAGTGATGATACAACATAACATTAGTTATCGCAAAGACTAGATGTTTGAAAGCCATAGAATTAAAACGTAACAAAGATATTTAGCTTAGGTGAAAGCATTTGGCCAAATTAATATTGTTTTAGAATCGGCCTATACGTGGTTGGCTGAGCAGATAATAAATCCTTACGGTAATTTACCCTTGTTTAATAAACACCTAAATTTGATGTTATCAATTGGAAATAGTCGTCGTTAAATAATAATATTTCAATGAGTTACTCGGGTAACTGTAGGTTGATGTGTAAGGCTGTAAATTTATTAATGAGGTTAATTAACGATATACAAAGGGTTACTGAATTGTTCCTGCTTAAGTTATAATTTAACATAATATACATTATACGAAGTAAGATATCACACCATATGAGGTAGGTTAAGGCTTACCAGCTTGTAGTCTTTAGGTTCTATGGAAAACTTTTCCGGTCGTATAAAAAGGCTTTAGGTGAGTTTAAGCGCTCGATCTCTTGTTTTAGCCTGGTGTTCTCGTCAGCCCTAAAATCAATCGCCATCTTGAGATATTTATGAGCTCGAATTTTACCCGGTGTTACAAAGTAATCTTCAGGTGTCACCAGTTGGCCATCTATAAATCAAAAGCCGATCCAATCATCACCTAGATGCGATAAATCGTTTTTTAGAATGTAATGTTAAGCAGTTTAACAACTACTACGGGTGGATTAATTACTAAACCGCTACTAGGTTTTCAAAATTTTTATCGGTTGCAATTATTGGCTTGAAAGATAATTTAGGCGATTAAACTAAATACATTGAGTGAAGCTGATTTACTTGATTGATGTTGAGATCAATATAAGGTTAAAATGATACATTAGTAAAAACTAATGGTAATCATTGGTATATTAAATTTTAGTAACTATTAATTTTATAAACAAATAGGCGGATGTAATTATGGCGAGAAGACAAGATAGATTAACGGTAGAAGACGTAAATGGTGCTTGGGCAATCATCCCTACTCCAGCAATTGAAACAGCTGAAGACTGGAGAACTGAAGACACTGTAGACTATGATGAAGTGGCAAGAGCTGTTGAAGGTCTTATTGAATCAGGTGTTGACGCTATCATGAGTCAAGGTACATTTGGAGAAGGTGCAACCCTGACTTGGGAAGAAAAGAAGAAAATGATGGAAGTCATGGTTGAGACTGCAGCCGGACGTGTACCTATTTTTGTTGGTGTAACAACAATGAACACTCGCGAAACAATTCGCCAGTTAAAGCATGCAAGAGATATTGGTGCTGATGGCACTATGTTAGGTTTACCAATGTGGCAGCAAATTGATGTGCCTGCTGCTGTTCGTTTCTACCAAGATGTTGCTGAAGCTGTACCTGAAATGGCTATTGCTATTTATGCTAACCCAGAGGCGTTCAAGTTTGACTTCCCCGCTCCATTTTGGGCTCAGGTTGCAAACATTCCTCAAGTCATTACTTGCAAATACATTAATATTGCACAGCTACACGTTCACACATTGGTGTCTCGTAAACAAATCAGGTTCCTTACATTAGAAGTTGACCACGCAGATGCAGCTAAAATGGATCCAGAATTCCACACAGCTTTTTGGTCACCGCTTGCTTGTACAGGCCCAGAACTAACTATTCATTGGCGCGATAGCGTTAAAGAAGCGGTTAAGACGGGTGACTGGAGTAGACCTGATGCGCTTTACCCACAAATGGCACTAGCACTTTCTAGCCTATTTCCTCCTGGAGGGTTTGCTGAATTCTCTCGTTATAATATTCAGTTAGAAAAAGCACGTATTAACGCAGCAGGATGGATGAATGCTGGGCCGTGTCGTCCTCCTTACCTATCAGCACCAGCAGACTATTTAGAAGGTGCTGCTAAATCTGGTACAGGTTGGGCTGAGTTAAATAGAAAACTGCTTGAAGGTACACTTTAAGTTAAATGTTATCGTCATTAGTGTCTAAAGTAGATTAATTAATACTTTTCCTGCTTTGACATTAATGGCTGATTTCATAACGGTATCTTGTTCACCCCAACCTTCTTTTGTAAGTCGATGAATATATGCTGGTAATACTGAAGATAAGGCTTGTGTTGCTGTTCTGGGGACAGCGCCAGGCATATTAGCTACACAAAAATGGGTAACACCCTCCTCTACAAAGGTTGGCTGGTCATAAGTTGTTGGACGGGTTGTTTCAATGCAGCCACCTTGGTCAACTGAAATATCAACGATCACCGATCCATCCATCATTAGCATTAAGTCAGAACGGTTAATGAAATGAGGGCTTTTCTTACCCGCTACATGCAGTGCACCGACTAGTAAGTTTGTAGATCCCAGCAGTGCCAAGCACTCACTTTCATTATTAACGGTATGGATGAGCGAGTCTAATTGCTTCAGTTCTGCCAATGCAACGTGCGATTGGTCATACACTAGAACATTAGCACCCATGTTTCGCGCTAACAGGGCCGCTTGTTTTCCAGCAGAGCCTGCACCTAAAACTAATACTTGCCCTTTATCAATGCTCAACTCGGGCAAACCTCCTAATAATAGTCCCGAACCTCCTTGGTATTGGTGCATTAGTGTTACGCCAATTTGAACAGATAACTTGCCAGCTATCTCACTCATCAACTTTAGAATCGGCAATTGATTATTTTCCCTCACCGACTCAAACCCTACGGCTGTCAAACCAATGCGAGATAACTCGTAAGCGAGTTTTTCATTCGCTGCAAGGTGAAGAAAGCAAAAAAGCACATGCTTGGCTGTTAAATATTTTAGCTCGCTTTCTAAAGGTTCTTTAACCTTAATAATTAGCTGGCTAGAGCGATATAACTCTTCAACGGATGAGCAAACGCTTACGCCAACCAACTGATATTCTGAGTCCTTAAATCCGCTCATCAAACCTGCATTTTGCTGCATAAAAATTTGATGGCCATTGGCAATCAGCTCTGCACAGCTGTTAGGCGTTAATGCAACGCGACCTTCAGCAACTTTAATCTCTTTTGGAATACCTATATTCATATGTTTAGCACTTTACCTAAGTAATTCTTATCGCCATACTACCTCGCTTTAATGTTGAATTGAATGCTGTTGTTTCTTTTTCGTCACCATACAATGCCAGCATGAAATTTATACAAATTACTGACTTGAGGAGCCTTTCATGAGCGAAAATTCACACCATCGATTAATTATTTTAGGCTCGGGGCCTGCTGGCTATACCGCAGCTATTTATGCGGCTAGGGCTAATTTAAACCCTCTATTAATAACTGGTATTGAACAAGGTGGTCAGTTGATGACAACCACAGATGTAGATAATTGGCCAGGTGATGTAGAAGGCTTGCAAGGCCCTGCCTTAATGGAACGAATGAAGCAACATGCTGAACGGTTTGAAACTAAAATTCAATTCGACCATATTCATACTACTGAGTTACAACAGCGGCCATTTAAATTAATCGGTGATGCGGGTACTTATACATGTGATGCATTAATTATTGCCACTGGTGCGTCTGCTAAATACTTGGGCTTACCTTCTGAGGAGGCATTTAAGGGTAAAGGCGTTTCAGCTTGTGCGACATGTGACGGGTTTTTCTATAAAAAACAGCGTGTTGCCGTTATTGGTGGAGGTAATACTGCGGTTGAAGAAGCGCTCTATCTGTCAAACATTGCCGAGCATGTGACGGTTATTCACCGCCGCGACTCATTTCGCTCAGAAAAAATCCTGTCTGATAAGTTAATGAAAAAAGTAGCTGACGGTAATATTTCGGTCGAATGGTTTAATCAATTGGACGAAGTGCTGGGCGATGAAATGGGTGTTACGGGTATTCGTATTAAAAACACGCAAGATAACACGACCAAAGAAATTGATTTAGAAGGTGTTTTTGTGGCGATTGGTCACTCACCTAATACTCAAATTTTTGAAGGCCAATTAGATATGCCTCATGGCTATTTAACAACCGAAAGTGGGAATTCTGGTAATGCAACTCAAACCAGTATTCCAGGTGTTTTTGCAGCCGGTGATGTCGCCGATTCAATTTATCGGCAAGCGATTACCTCTGCAGGTTCAGGTTGTATGGCAGCGTTAGATGCCGAACGCTATCTTGATCATTTGGCAGATAGTTAATCTCTATCTAGTGACTCATGTTAGCTTGGCTTGATCCAAATGATGATTCGGCGCCTTTTCCTACACTTGATAGTGCATTAAAAGAACCCGATGGCTTGTTAGCGGCTGGGGGCTCATTAAGCCCCCAACGTTTACTAAATGCGTATCGCTGCGGTATATTTCCATGGTTTGAAGAAGACCAGCCTATTCTTTGGTGGTCGCCAAACCCGAGGATGGTATTAAAGCCTAAAGAGGTTCATCTGTCTCGTAGCCTTAAAAAAGTAATCAAGAGCAAGCAATTTAATTGCACGTTCGACAAAGCTTTTAGCGATATTATTTTAGCGTGTTCAGCTGCTAGAAAAGGCCAAGAAGGGACTTGGATTACGACTTCGATGATTGATGCCTATGAAACACTTTTTAAATTGGGCCATGCTCACTCAATTGAAGTTTGGTCGGCTGATAAACTCGTTGGTGGCCTATATGGAGTGGCTATTGGACAAGTTTTTTTTGGCGAATCCATGTTTAGTCTTCAGAGCAATGCTTCGAAGGTTGGTTTTGCTTTTTTATGTCAACAACTTGTCGAATGGGGTTATCGAATGATTGATTGCCAAGTACATTCTGAGCATTTGGAAACATTAGGAGCGGCAACTATTTCACGAGATGTCTTTGTCCGCCAGCTCGAGTTATATTGTTCTCAAGTTACACACAAAAATGCGTGGTTAATTGATTAATGAAAGAGACCACACAGCCTTCTCGGCAGCTAGAGCTATACATATCATCAGCGCATGACTGTGATTATTTAAAGGGCCAGCAGTCGCAAAGTGTTTTTATTTCTCCTAATGTCACCGTAACGCCAGGTATTTATGAATACCTAATAGCCGTGGGCTTTAGAAGAAGTGGTGCTTATGCATACCGCCCTCATTGTTCCACTTGCCGTGCTTGTATTTCTTGCCGGATCAATGTGCATCATTTCAAGGCCTCTAAAAGTCAGAAACGGCTTATCAATAAGAATAAAGAGCTTATATTCTCAGCTGTTAAAGCGGAATTTTCAGAAGAGCACTATGAATTATATTTGCGTTATCAGCGGTTTAAGCACCCTGCTGGTTCAATGGAAAATTTTACTGAAAAAGATTATAAAACATTTTTATGTGAGTCGTTTGGTAATACCTTAATGTATGAAACGCGCTTGCGCGGTAGACTAATAGCTCTTTCTGTTACCGATATATTTTCTCAAGCTCTATCCGCTGTATACACCTTTTTTGATCCAGACTATTCATCTAGAAGCCTTGGTACATATAGTGTTTTACAACAAATAAAAGTCGCAAAAGAGACTAAAAAAACGCATTTATATTTGGGTTATTACATAAAAAACTCGGTGAAGATGAGCTATAAGTCAAAATTTAGACCTATTGAGTTGTTGATTGAAGGAGATTGGCGTGCTTATCAAAAGGACGATCTACTCCCTGAGCAAAGTGCTTCTTTAGATTCCCCCTTAACTTTTTAAGGCAATTCGTACTAAACTCGCTCAAATAGTGTAAAATCGCGCCGCATTCGCTTGTTAAAGCGTCGCTGTTAGTTAAAATTTTAAAGGAAAACATGGCAAAAGAAGATCAAATTGAAATGGAAGGCGTTGTAAAAGACACGCTTCCAAATACAATGTTTAGAGTTGAGTTAGAAAACGGGCACATCATTACTGCACATATTTCAGGAAAAATGCGTAAGCACTACATTCGTATCTTAACTGGCGACCGCGTTAAGGTGGAAATGACGCCTTATGACTTAACCAAAGGCCGCATTACCTACCGAGTTAAATAAGCTTTAACTCTGTTCGATCAAATCCTTTCGCGTTTCAGTGATAATAAAATCGATTTTATTATCCTTAACACACACGTTAACTGTTCCACCATTGATCAACTGCCCAAATAGCAGTTCGTTAGCCAGTGGTTTTTTAATGAACTCTTGAACGGTGCGATCCATCGGTCTTGCCCCCATTTTGGGGTCATAACCTTTTTTAGCTAGCCACGCTCTGGCTTCTGGTTCTAATGTTAATGAAACATTTTTTTCATGTAACTGGGACTCAAGCTGGAAAATGAATTTATCGACGACGTGAATAATAGTTTCTTCACTCAATTCTTTAAATTGAACAACCGCATCCAACCTATTTCTAAATTCAGGCGAAAATGACTTTTCGATAACTTGCATGCTATCGGATGAATGTTCTTGCTCTGTAAACCCAATAGATGCACGGCTGGCTTCTTGAGCCCCTGCATTTGTCGTCATCACCAACATAATATTTCTAAAGTCTGCTTTTCTGCCATTATTATCGGTCAATGTTCCGTGATCCATGATCTGTAATAACAAATTAAAGATATCTGGGTGTGCTTTTTCAATTTCATCTAATAATAAAATCGCATACGGGTGCTTATTCACTTCTTCAGTTAACAGGCCACCTTGGTCATAACCCACATAGCCTGGTGGCGAACCAATTAAGCGAGAGACGGTATGGCGCTCCATATATTCAGACATATCGAAACGAATTAAATCCACGCCCATTATTTTTGCTAATTGATTGGTCACTTCTGTTTTACCAACACCCGTTGGGCCAGCGAATAAAAAGGAACCAATGGTTCGTTCTTCTTGGCCTAAGCCAGCACGACTTAGAATAACGGCATCGGATAACTTTTCTATTGCTTCATCTTGACCAAATACAACTAATTTTAAATTACGTGCTAAATCTTTAAGCTTGTCTTTATCCTGAGAGGAAATACTTTTTTCAGGTATACGAGCAATTTGAGCAATAATTTTTTCAATGTCATCTGCTTGAATAATAGGCTGACGCTCGTCATCAGGTAATAAGCGTTGTTTTGCGCCTGCTTCATCTATGACATCGATCGCTTTGTCCGGTAAGAATTTATCATTAATGTAACGGTCTGATAGTTTTGCTGCAACTTCCAAACTATCGGTACTGTATTCAATACCGTGATGCGCTTCGTATCGTGGTTTTAAACCTTTTAAAATACGAACGGTGTCATCGACTGAGGGTTCATTGATATCAATTTTTTGGAAACGTCTTGCTAATGCATGGTCTTTCTCAAAAACGCCTCTAAATTCTTTATAAGTAGTCGAGCCGATACAGCGAAGATCACCTGAAGCTAACGCTGGTTTAATCATGTTTGAGGCATCCATCACGCTACCTGATGCAGAGCCTGCACCGATAATGGTATGAATTTCATCAATAAACAAAATGCTTTTTTCCTGCGTTTTTAACTGGCTGACTAAGCCCTTTAGTCTTTTTTCGAAATCACCACGGTACTTAGTACCCGCGACCAAGTTACCCATATCTAATGAGTAAACAGTCGTATCCTCTAAAATCTCGGGCACATTGCCGTCGACAATTCGCAACGCTAAACCTTCTGCAATAGCTGTTTTACCGACGCCCGCCTCGCCTACTAATAAGGGATTGTTTTTACGGCGGCGACAAAGCGTTTGGATGGTACGCTCTAATTCTTTCTCTCGACCGATCAAAGGGTCAATTTTCCCTAATTTTGCTTGTTCATTTAAATTAACCGTATACTTGCTCAACGGGTCATTCGCTGGTTCTTCGCTATCAGATGCAGGTATTTCTTCAAAGTTACCCATATCATCATCGTCGATTCTGGCAATACCGTGAGAGATAAAATTAACTACATCAAGGCGCGTAACATCTTGGCGGTTCATAAGATAAACGGCTTGAGAGTCCTGCTCACTAAAAATGGCCACTAATACATTGGCCCCCGTGACTTCTTTTTTACCCGACGATTGCACATGAAATACAGCACGTTGTAATACGCGCTGAAAACCAAGTGTAGGCTGTGTTTCACGCTCAATATCATTGGGTATAAGAGGCGTTGATTCTTCTAGATAAGCATCTAGCTCAGCTATCATTTTTTCAACGTTACCACCTGAGGCTTGAAACACCTCGCACGCTGATTTATTACTCATCATCGCTAATAATAAGTGTTCTACCGTGATAAATTCGTGGCGCTTTTCGTGTGCATTTTTGAATGCATCATTTAAAGATTGTTCTAATTCTTTGTTAAGCATTATTTACTCCACTTCTTCTAAGGTGCATTGCAAGGGGTGTTGATTTTCTTGGGAATACGCTAAAACCTGTTGGACTTTTGTTTCTGCTATGTCTTTAGTGTAAACCCCACAGACACCAATACCATTAGTATGGACGTTCATCGTGATTCTCACCGCCTCTTCCTTATCTTTATAAAAGATACTTTGTAGAATGGAGACGACAAAATCCATCGGTGTAAAGTCATCGTTTAGCAATAACACCTGATACATCGGTGGTTTCTGTAACTGAGGCTTGGCATCTTGTACGGCTAGGCTGCCATCATCATTGTTGTCATCAAAAGGTAAGTCGGCCATACGGTTAAATAATTTAATAAGTTGTCTAATAGTTATTTTGACAGAAAAGTGATTGCTGTGTTGATATAAAAAATCTAACTTATGACTCACCTTTTAGCTCAAACCAGTCATTCATGTAAAAGGGCTTTTAATACATATAAAAAAACCCAAGCTCCAATATATGGAGTCTCGGGTTTAGTTTTTCAAGCTAGCTTGAACTAGCAAACGAATAGATATTATGAAAATTGATTCATTGTATTGTCTTTACCGCCAGCTTTCAGTGCGGCTGCACCGGCAAAGTATTCCTTGTGATCATCTCCTATGTCTGATCCGGACATATTTTGATGTTTAACACAGGCAATGCCTTGACGAATCTCTTTACGTTGCACACCCTTTACATACCCCAGCATAGCTTGATCGCCAAAATATTCTTTGGCTAAATTGTCTGTCGATAACGCTGCTGTGTGGTAAGTGGGTAAGGTGATCAAGTGATGGAAAATACCCGCTTCACGTGATGAATCAGCTTGGAAAGTACGTATTTTCTCGTCAGCTTCTTTTGCTAAATCCGTTTTATCATACTCCGCACTCATTAAGGCGTCTCGATCGTAGGCTGTAACGTCTTTGCCTGCTTTAGACCACGCGTCAAATACCTGTTGCCGGAAGTTTAATGTCCAGTTGAAAGATGGGCTGTTGTTGTACACCAATTTAGCATTAGGAACGACTTCCCGAACGGCGTTAACCATGCCAGCGATTTGACCAATATGTGGTTTTTCAGTTTCAATCCAGATAAGGTCGGCGCCATGTTGAAGTGATGTAATACAATCAAGCACACAGCGTGCTTCCCCGGTACCTGCTTTAAACTGAAACAAGTTACTAGGCAGACGTTTTGGGCGTAATAATTTGCCATCTCGATTTAGTACAATATCACCATTGTTCATATCACTTGGTGATACTTCATCGCAATCTAGGAACGCATTGTATTGATCGCCTAAATCACCTGGTTCATTGGTTACTGCTATTTGCTTAGTTAAACCGGCACCTAAAGAGTCAGTACGCGCTACGATCACACCATTATCTATGCCGAGCTCTAAGAAGGCATAACGAACAGCACGAATTTTAGCTAAAAAATCCTCATGGGGAACCGTTACTTTGCCATCTTGGTGACCACATTGTTTTTCGTCTGATACTTGGTTTTCAATTTGAATACAGCAGGCACCTGCTTCAATCATTTGTTTAGCCATCAGATATGTCGCTTCTGCATTACCAAACCCTGCGTCTATATCGGCAATGATGGGCACAACATGAGTGACGTGATGATCAATATCATGTTGAATGCGTTTTTCAGCCGCCGTATCGCCTGCTTCACGAACCGCATCTAACTCGCGGAATAAGCCACCTAATTCACGTGCATCTGCTTGGCGCAAAAAGGTGTAAAGCTCTTTAATTAAGGCAGCAACAGAGGTTTTTTCATGCATAGACTGGTCAGGTAAAGGACCGAACTCTGAACGTAACGCGGCCACCATCCAACCGGATAGATAAAGGTAACGACGGTCTGTTTTACCTTCAAAATGCTTCTTAATAGAAATCATTTTTTGTTGGCCGATAAATCCATGCCAGCAACCTAAAGATTGCGTATATTGCGAACTATCAGCATCATATGCAGCCATATCAGCACGCATAATATCGGCCGTATATTTGGCTATATCAAGACCGTGCTTAAATTTATTTTGTGCACGCATACGTGCAACAGCTTCTGCGCCAATGGCGTCCCAAGATGAACCATTTTCTTCCTTAAGTTCTGAAACAGCGTTGATATCATTTGTATAAGATGACATTGTTATCTCCTTGCGGTTAAGTTTCTAAAAATTACAGGTAGTCGTAAGCAGGTACAGTTAAGAAATCCACCAGCTCTTCGGATGTTGTAAAACGGTCCATGATCTTTGCCGCCTCGTCGAAACGTCCAGCGTTAAATCGCTCATCACCCACTTCATTTTTTATCGTTTCCATTTCTTCGCTCATTAACTCGCGAAATAACTCAACAGTCACTTTTTTTCCATTGCTTAAATCTTTACCGTGGTGAATCCATTGCCAGATTGACGAGCGTGAAATTTCAGCCGTTGCCGCATCTTCCATCAAGCCGTAAATCGGGACGCAGCCGTTACCTTGAATCCATGCTTCGATATACTGAACAGCAATACGCAAATTAGCACGCATGCCCTCCTCTGTTTTGTCACCGTCACAAGGTTCCAAAAGATCAGCCGCTGTTATCTCGGCATCATCGGCACGTGATACGTTCATTTGATTTGCGTTTCCTTCACCTATGTACTCATCAAACACAGCCATTGCGGTATCGGCTAAGCCAGGGTGGGCAACCCAGGTACCATCGTGACCATTTTGAGCTTCTAAGGTTTTATCGCCTACCACTTTCTTTAAAACCGCCGTATTCGCCTCTGCATCTTTAGCTGGAATAAAAGCCGCCATGCCGCCCATTGCTAACGCACCACGTTTGTGACAAGTTTTAATGAGTAGCCGTGAGTAGGCACTTAAAAAGGGTTGATTCATTGTCACTACTTGACGATCTGGAAGCACGCGATCTGGGTAATTTTTAAGCGTTTTAATATAGCTAAAAATGTAATCCCAACGGCCACAATTCAGTGCCACAATATGATCACGAAATTCGTACAAGATCTCTTCCATTTCAAACACGGCAGGTAATGTTTCAATCAGCACGGTCGCTTTAATGGTGCCTCTTTCTAGACCCATCAAATCTTCAGCTTTATCCATTACATCTGCCCACCATCTTGCTTCTTTATGCGATTGCAGCTTAGGAATATAAAAATACGGGGCAGAGCCTTTTGCTAATAAAGCTTTATAGTTATGAAAAAAGTAATAGGCAAAATCTATCAACCCACCTGGAATATCTTGACCATATAAATGGATATGCTTTTCGGGTAAATGTAAACCGCGCGCACGACAGATCAGTACGGCAGGGCTTTCGTTTAATTCGTAATGTTTGCCAGACTTAGGATCGTCTAAACTAATGGTGCAATTTACCGCATCACGCATGTTAATTTGGCCTTGAGCGACTTTCTCCCACGTAGGTGCTAAAGAATCTTCAAAATCTGCCATAAATACTTTTACATTGGCATTTAGAGCGTTAATAATCATCTTCCGATCAACAGGGCCAGTAATTTCTACACGGCGATCTTGTAAATCAGCGGGCACCCCTAAAATATGCCAGTCACCGTCACGAATGGATTTCGTTTCAGTTAAAAAATCAGGTAACACACCAGCATCAATCTCCTCTTGCTTGTCTTTACGAGCCTGTAACAAGGTACGTACTCGTGGAGCAAACTCTTCGGCAAGAGCCGCTACAAAGTTATTCGCCTCTGCGTTAAAAATGCTGGCGTATTCTGTTGTCATCTCACCTTTAAACGTTAATGATTTCATTTTAAATCTCCAAGGTCGTGATTAAGTGGTTTGTGCAATGCATTATAATAACTTTCTACCCCCCTACAATCCCTATCAAACTATCTCTATCATAAATTAAATTAATGATAGAATTAGTTTATGAATGAACAACTCATAAAATCTAATCGACATAAACAGCTTCGATCGTTTTGTATGGCAGCAAAGGTTGGCGGTTTCTCAAAGGCTGCAGAGTTATTACAGTTAAGCCAGCCTTCTGTATCGCTACAAATTCAAGGCTTAGAAAAAGAGCTTAAAGCAAAGTTATTTATAAGGAATGGTCCAAAGATAACGCTAACAGAGGCAGGTAAAAAACTATTAGAACTCGCGCAACCCTTGGTTGACCAAATGGATAGCTTACCGACACGCTTTACCGCATTGCACAGGCCTGAAGAAACAGCTGAAATAAACATTGCCGCAGGCGAAGCCAGTATTTTGTATTTGTTGCCAAATATTATAGAAACCTTCAAGCAACGATATCCGAATGTCCATATACGTTTGCATAGCGTATCTGGCAAGTCAGGTGTGGATGCTATTCGTAACGGAGATGTTGATTTTGCCGTAGGCCCTATGCTTGAAGTACCGGCAGATATACTCTATAAAAAAGTGTACCGTTTTGTGCCAGTGCTTATTATGCCTTTTGGTCACCCATTGGCGTCAGTTGATGATATTAGTTTGAGCGATATTGTGCAGTACGAGCTTATTTTGCCACCTCAACACCTCAATACTTGGCGTATTGTCGATGACGTTTTACAAAAACATAAGCTCGGTTATACCGTTTCTTTAGAAGCGTGGAGCTGGGAGATTATTAAAAAGTATGTAGAGTTAGGGCTTGGTATTTCAATTGTTACTAGTGTGGCTTTAACAGGAAAAGAACAGCTGGTTGCCAAGCCATTATCGAAATATTTTCCTGATTACTACTATGGTGTGACGATGAAACGTAAAGGGACTCTATCGCTACCTGCTAAAAACTTTATTGAACTCATTGACCCTAGTTTTTTTAGAGCTAGTTAATACTGATATATTAAAAATATGCTGAAAACTTGAGTAAACGTACTTAATATAAACTCAAATTTTTCAGCATAAAAGCTATTCCCTACAAAGCTTGAACTTTGTTTGCACAAGGGCCTTTTTGACCTTGGCCTACTTCAAACTCCACTTCCTGACCATCATTCAATGTTGCATATTCGCCACCTGCTTGAATTTCTGAATGATGAACAAACAGGTCTTTTCCACCATCTTCTGGAGTAATAAAACCAAAACCTTTGTCTGCATTAAACCACTTCACTGTACCTTTACTCATATTAAGCTCTCTATAATTATATGGTGAAAAATATAATTCTGTTTTCGCTATCACCATTACAAAAACAGATTTTTGTTCTTTGTTGTTCACAGCTTCAATTGCCACGATATACTTTAATGCCAGTCTACTCGATAACTTGGTTCCGCAGGTATTTCATTAATGCTGTTTCAGAATCAGTTTTACTTGTTTTGAAAGATGCCAACCGAGCTAAATTCACTGCAGGACTTTTAATGACGCTTATATTTGTCTCAATTACTTAATATAAAACATAAGTTTGGTTAAGGTGATTAAAGCGTCAACTCAATTCAGCTATAATACTCACTTCTAATAATACTGATGACACTGAATGATCTGGAAACCCAATGTAACCGTTGCTTCTATTGTTGAACTAGACGGTAAATTCTTAATGGTAGAAGAGGAATCTCTTGCTGGGCCTGTGTTAAACCAACCTGCTGGACACCTAGACCCTGATGAAAGTATGGAGGATGCTGTTATAAGGGAAACAATGGAAGAAACAGGCTATCGCTTTACCCCAGAAGCTATTATTGGTTCATATTTATGGCATAACGACGATAATGAAACTACTTATTATCGGTCGACTTACTCTGGCAGCGTATGCACTGAAGTCGTTGCAACCGAGCTTGATGATGGAATTATCCGTGCCCTATGGATGCCCCATGATGAAATTATTGAGAATGAAAATCGCTTGCGTAGCCCGGTTATTTTAGAAAGCCTAAAAGACTACCTTGCCGGTAAGCGTTACCCTTTAGATGTCATCAAGTATCACTTAAAGTAACCCACATAACACACTGTTTTAAAATGAATAATCATAAAGTCATGATTGGCATGTCTGGGGGTGTTGACTCATCTGTTGCGGCCTTACGTTTGCTTGAACAAGGGCATGAGGTTACCGGCCTATTCATGAAAAACTGGGATGAAGACGACGGCAGTGAGTATTGCACGGCGAAAGAAGACCTAGACGATGCGCAACAAGTCAGTGATAAGCTGGGCATTGAGCTAAAAACAGTTAATTTTGCCGCTGAATATTGGGATAATGTATTTGAAAACTTTTTAAGTGAATACGCCGCTGGTCGCACACCGAACCCAGATATTCTTTGTAATCGAGAAATTAAATTTAAAGCCTTTTTAGACTATGCCACACAACTCGGTGCAGATTACATCGCCACTGGCCATTACACACAAATTGCTCACCAAGGCGAACAATTTCAGTTGAAACGTGGCCTAGATGGTAATAAGGACCAGAGTTACTTTTTATATACTTTGGGGCAAGCGCAACTAAGCCGTTCCCTCTTCCCGATTGGTGATATGCAAAAACCTGCCGTACGTGAACTAGCGCAAAAGGCTGGGTTTATTAATAGCCGTAAAAAAGACAGTACTGGTATTTGTTTTATTGGTGAGCGTAAATTTAAAGACTTTCTGCAGCGTTACCTACCTGCTCAACCCGGTGATATGAAAACACCTGAGGGGGAAATTATTGGCACTCATCAAGGATTGATGTATTACACACTGGGGCAGCGCCAAGGTCTTGGCATTGGTGGCGTTAAAACCGCTACCGAAGCACCTTGGTATGTAGTGGAAAAAGACCTTATCAACAATGTTCTTATCGTTGCTCAAGGCCACGATCATCCGCTGATGCAAAGTGTTAGCCTAAACGCATCGCAACTTAGCTGGGTGAGCGGCAAAGCAAGCTCTAATGAGTTTAGATGTACTGCTAAAACCCGCTACCGACAAAAAGACCAAGCCTGTCTCGTAACAATAAACACTGATAACAGCTGCAAGGTCATATTCGATGAAGCACAACGTGCGGTCACTCCTGGCCAATCGGTTGTGTTTTATGACAACGATTACTGCCTTGGTGGCGGTATAATAGACTCAACCTCCTAAACTAATACAATAAGCGCTTAAATACATGACATTAAATAAATTGAACGCCCTTTCACCCGTTGATGGCCGCTACGCTAGCAAAGTTGACGAGCTCCGCCCTATTTTCTCTGAATTTGGTTTAATAAAAGCCCGAGTAACCGTTGAAGTGCGCTGGTTACAAGCCCTATCTGAACACCCTGATATTGCCGAGGTGAGTGAGTTTTCGGACGCTGCGCATGCAGTCTTAAACTCTATAGTCGTTGACTTTTCACAAGATGATGCCGCACGGGTTAAAACGATTGAAAACACGACCAATCATGATGTTAAGGCGGTCGAGTACTTCTTAAAGGAAAAAATTGCTGATAATGCTGAGTTATTAGCGGTAAGTGAGTTTATTCATTTTGCCTGCACCTCGGAAGATATTAATAACTTATCGTACGCGCTGATGTTAAAAGAAGGTCGTGATGATGTGATGGGGACTGCCATCGCTAACGTGCTTGACGATATTAAATCTAAAGCGCTGGATTATGCCAGTGCACCATTGCTATCTAGAACGCACGGACAAACAGCCTCACCAAGTACCATGGGTAAAGAATTTGCAAATGTGGTGGCGCGTTTAGAGCGTCAATTACTTCAATTAGAAGACGTAGATATTCTCGGTAAAATTAACGGCGCAGTGGGTAACTACAATGCGCACTACTCAGCCTACCCGAATATCGACTGGCCTGCTTTTGCTCAAGATTTTGTAGAGTCACTCGGTTTAACCTTTAACCCGTATACCATTCAAATTGAGCCGCATGACTATATCGCCGAGTATTTTCATGTGTTAGCACGCGTGAATACTATTTTGATTGATTTTGCGCGTGATGTCTGGGGTTATATATCGGTTGGTTACTTCAAACAAAAAACAGTTGCAGGTGAAGTCGGCTCATCTACCATGCCGCACAAAGTAAACCCGATTGATTTTGAGAATGCCGAAGGTAACTTTGGTATTGCCAATGCATTAATGAACCACTTTTCTGAAAAACTACCTATTTCTAGGTGGCAGCGCGATTTAACTGACTCAACCGTCTTACGTAATTTAGGAACATGTTTGGCACACAGCTTGATTGGTTTTAAATCATTACAAAAAGGCATTTCTAAATTAGAAATTAACGAAGCGAAGTTATTGGATGATTTAGACGCTAACTGGGAAGTACTTGCTGAACCTATTCAAACCGTTATGCGTCGCTATGGTATTGAGAAGCCTTATGAAAAACTAAAAGAGCTGACGCGTGGTCAAGGTATTGATCAAGCATCAATGCAAGCATTTATTAAAACATTAAACATGCCAGATGAAGCGAAACAATTACTGCTGGAGATGACACCTGCTAGTTACACAGGGTGCGCAGAAGATCTTGCAAAAAACATTAATCAATAAAACCAAAAGTGTGAGGCACTTCACAGTTAGTAAGCAGTAAATAACTATTATTAAATACAGTAAGGCGGTTTGAAAGGATCATTCAATTTCCTCCCCCTCGTCTATGATCTTTACGCCTTATCATCTAACCGAATCATCAGATTCGGTTTTTTTTTGCTTTATTTGCTATTAATTCGAGGCGCTGGTTAACTACCCGCTTCTGTTAATTTTTCGAAGAGGTATTTAATGTCAACGTATCAGCTAGAACATGCTGTTTTTAAAGAAACCAAAGACACCTTTAATTTAAGCTCATTTGAAGAAGATATAGTGGCCTTAGTCTCTTTAATAAAACAAACATCTCTAGAAATTAACATTTATAGTCACACGTTAAATAACTTAATTTTTGATACAGAAACGGTAGTATCTGCTTGTGAGCAGTTTTGCTTAAAAAATCATCGAACAAAAATCAATATTTTAGTTAATGAAACTCGTTCGATTACACGTATTTCACATCGCTTGTTGAGTTTGTCTCACCGTTTTTCCAGCAGTATTTTCTTTAAGAAAATAAACCCTGATATTCCATCTCGAGAAGATGATTTTGTTTGTTTTGATAAAAGCGCATATCTTCAAATACCTGATAGTCAACATTACAATGGTATCTGTAATTTCGCTGATGCTGATCGTACAGCACGTTTTTTATCTTACTTTAACAACGCCTGGGAACGCAGCGAGGTGGACTTGGAGTTGCGCTCATTAATCATCTGATCATAAAGATCACACCCTTCTGTGTCATATTTTGAAAGACTGTTTTTTTTCGGCGTGACTAGTAATCCATATTCACTCAAAAACTTTTCTATTCAGTTGATGAAGCCGTTCAAAGACTTCAGCATGTGGTGTAGCGTCAGCTATACACAACAAAATTAGTGCAATGAAGCTCAAAAGGATGCTTTATTGATTGATAACTAACGTATGGCTTAACTCCCTACCTTTATATCAACATAAAAATACTAACGTCCAACCCCGCTCCTATACAGTATTGTTGTTTTAAACAGAGTCTGCAGATAATCTTCTAATGTCCTAAGAAAATAAAACTAAAGTTGCAAAAGCTTAAGCCGATAGGTATTGGTGAGTGAGATCGACATCAAAAAATATTAGTCGTCTCTTTTAAGCAACTTTTTTGTATTTAATTAAGTAAAAAAAAAAATACCTACTAAACTGCTTTTGTAATAGGCAGTTATTTGAACATTCACGGATGAACAAGGCTTTAAGGGCCCTAAGATTAACCAAGTAATAACTAGTTAATGTGTTTAATAGCAGTGTATTAGAAAAAATATAACTATTTAGGAAATTTAACATGAAAAAAACTCTTTTAATGGCCGCAGTACTTGGCATTACGCCATTGGCTTCTCAAGCCGTTGACTATAGCGTTAAAGGCTATGCGTCTTTTGTTGCCGGCATGACAACTGACAAAAATGAATTTCGCCCAAATATTAAATATGGTGACGGTGCCTATGATGAGTCATTTGATTTTTCACCAGAAAGCCGCATTGGCTTACAATTAACAGCGCAAATTACCGATAAGCTATCAGCAACAGCACAAGTTGTTTCAAGAGGCGCTCTCGATTGGGAACCTGAGCTTCCTTGGGCTTACCTTGCCTATGAAATAAACGATAACTTACAAGTTAAAGCTGGTCGTTTAAAGGCACCTTATTACATGTTTTCTGATTATCAAGATGTTGGTTATGCCTTGCCTTGGATCAGTCCGCCACGTAACGCATACATTGTTCCTGCTGATTACCTCGAGGGTATCAACTTTATTGGAAACTTCTCTACTGGTGCTATCGATCATACGATTGAAATCTACGGTGGCACAATTGATGACACTAGAAACAGCAACACTAAAGAAGAGCTAGACGTTAATGTTGACGTTGTTGGTGTCAGTTGGTCACCATCTTATGATTGGCTAACCATGCGTTTCACGTACAATGAAGCCGTTACTGCAGAGTTACACTCCCCTGCTTTAGATGCCTTTAATGCTGGACTAGCTGGTTTTGAAGCCGCTTTTCCTGGTTCAGTCGACCCTAAAATGCTACGCAGAGCTGCCTCCGATGACCAAAAGTCATCTTTTTCAGGTATTGGTTTAAAGGCTGACTTTGAAAAGCTTTTTATTATTGCTGAGTTGAACCAATTAGAATGGCCTGTTGGTATTTTTGCTCATCAAAAACGCTTCTATGCTACCGCAGGTTATCGAGTAAGCGATAAATTTACGCCGTATGTAACATTTATGAAAAATGATGATACACCTGGCGGTATTATCTCTACTGGAGACCCAGCATTAGATGGCGGCTTAACTGCTCTTTCAGCTGCATCAGATACAACTGGTTGGGCTGCTGGTGGACGCTACGACTTAATGCCTAATGTCGCATTAAAAGCTGAATATCAATCACAATCATCAGATCTAACTTACAATGCAGAAGATGTTGCAGATACATTTCGTGTTGCTGTAGACATTTTGTTTTAAGGAGTAAAAAATGAAAAATTTATATTTTGCTGTATTACTGATTGCGACGCTGTTTTCTGGTTATGCTACGGCTGAGGTTGCGGTTATCGTTCACCCATCGAATGCAGATGCAATCAGCAAAGCTGATATTAGCGCCATCTTTCTAGGTAAAAAGAAATCATTTCCAGGTGGAAGCTCAGCGGTGCCTATCGTGCTAAACGATGCCTCTGCTGACGAGTTTAATAGCAAGCTGCTTGGTAAATCAGCCAGCCAATTGAAATCGTACTGGTCTAAACTCGTCTTTACTGGGAAGGCTAATCCACCGAAAAGCGTTTCATCTGATGAAGCTCTATCATTGATTAAAAGTAACCCTAATATGATCGGCTTTGTAGATAGCGCTAATGTAAGCGCTGATGTAAAGGTAGTAGGAACATACTAAACGTATAGCGATTAGTAGCTTATAGCTACCTTTTGGTTCGACCCCTCGATTAAAAAGGTAGCTTTGTTTAAAAATAATATTATAAAAAAAGGCATTCTATGTTTGTTCTCAATAATTTAAAGCTCGCTTATAAAATTGCCATTATTACTACATTGGCTATCACTACCTTTGTGGTGACTTTAATCGTCAGTATTTATGGGGCTAGTAATGTTAAATCAAATTTAGATAACTTAAAAACAAATATTTACCCTATTATTAAGCTATCAAATGAGAATAGCTTACAAATTCAACGTATAGAAGAGCTGTATACTCAAGCAGTTTCAACTGCTGAGGCTGAATTACTGAGTAAAGCTCAGTCCACCGGTCAATTAATCAGTGAGAACCTGACTGAATTAAGTAAGTTTGATCCACAGTCAGCTGTTCTACTTCAAACTATCGCAAAAGACCTTGCTAAATATGAAAAGTTAAATCTTGATATTTCAAAGGCAATGTTAAGTGACAATATAGACTTTGAGAGAATTACAGCCCAAGCAAAAATAAAATCGGATATTTATAATAAAATAACTGATGATATTTTGAATTATCAACAACACAGTGATGCGTTATTTAGTCAGCTGATTACTAACTCCATAGAGCACTCAGAGCAGTCTATTTATACGACGCTTATTATCGGTATTATTTTATTGGCCATTATGATTCTTATCGCTACGATGGTTAGTAGAAACATTGTCCAAGCAGCGAGTGAGATTGCTGCATCATTACTCGACTTATCTAGCGGCAAAGGTAACTTAAACCAACAGTTAAAAGTTAAAGGCAATGATGAGCTAGGACAGGTTTCAACTAATTTTAACCAATTTATGTCACTCTTAAGGTCTTCTATCTCCGACATTATTGATGTAGCGAAGCCCTTAAATGAAGCATCTGTTAACCTCAAAGAAAAAATGGGAGCAGTTAATGCTTTGGCTAACGAACAAGAAACTGAGGCTTCTAATGTCAATAATGTCATTATGGGGATGCAAAAAAGTGTTCAGGATATGTCTGAAAATGCAATTCAAGCATTAGACACCTCTAGTCAAGTGAGAGATGAGGTCACTAAAGGTCAAACGGTTGTGCGAAATACTATCACCGTCTCTCGTGAACTGAATGATGAAATTGATCAGGCGGCTGCGTTGGTTAACACCTTAGCCAATGATGCTAAAGAAGTAGATCAGTTTCTAAATGTTATTGACAATATCTCTAGCCAAACCAACTTATTAGCGCTTAATGCTGCTATTGAGGCTGCTAGAGCTGGTGAGCATGGTCGTGGTTTTGCTGTGGTGGCCGATGAGGTCAGGACATTAGCATCAAGCACATCAGATGCTACCAGTAAGATTCAAGAGCTGGTTGTTGCATTAAGCACCGCAGCCCAAAAATCTGTTGACTCGATGACCATCGCAACGGAAAAATCTAAGCTCAACTCAGAGCAGGCAAATACGGCTGGAGAAGCACTGAATGTTATTCAACAACAAGTTAATGAAATTTCTAAAATGAATAATGAGATTTCTGTTACTAGTAATAAACAAGAAGAAGTGACAACACAGGTCATTAACAACGTTTCTGTGATGGTCGACTCTGTTGAATCGACGCGATTAAATGTTCAAGAAGTTGAAATAATTGTTGAAAAATTAACTGGGTTTTCAGACAGTCTTCAAAAAACCTCTTCTCAATTTAAGTTAGATTAAGGCCACGCCTAAATAGTATTAGTTCAGCTCTAAGCTGAACTAATACTGCCCAGATTAAAAACCTAATAAGCGTTGAATTAGAAATCAGCTTAATAACAATAGCTATTTAAAAGATTGTTTTCCGCCCCTCTCCTAGCAACTACTTTATTAAACTTAATAACGATTAGCACTGCAACTAACGCGGTATAAAGATCACCCATCTCTGCCCACCTAGCTCACTACGCTCGGATTTAAGTGTTCCTTTGTACGAGGCCAACATCTCGTTAACTATAGCTAAGCCTATACCGTTACCTGTTTTTGATTCATCAACCTTCACCCCTCTTTGTAAGGCACGCTTCAAATTTTCGACAGATATGCCAGGACCATTGTCTTCAATACTAATTGTTATTCCAGCAGGATTATTGTCTGAAGCAGTGGTTGCTTTAATAGAAATCTTTAGCTGGGTTTTAGCCCAAAAATAAGCGTTATCAAGTAAGTTGCCAAATAATTCAAAGAGATCACCTTTTTCAATATTAAACTTAATGCCTTTATCGAATTCAGTAATTACTTTTAGTGACTTATGTTTATAGACTTTGTCCAATGAGTCTAAAACCTGCTGAGCGATAGGCGCTAAAGCAATTGGCGCGCTCATCGTTTGGTGTCCTTTTACGGCAGCTTTTTGTAACTGATAATCAACTAACTGCCACATAAGAAGCGTTTGTGATTTAAAGGTTTTCATGTCTTGAGCGGATAATTGACCTTGCTCATATAAACCAATTAAGACTGATATCGGTGTTTTTAGGCTGTGTGCTAAATCTGCTAGGGTGTTTCTATAGCGTTCTAAATGTGTTCGTTCATTCTCAATCAACTTATTTACAGTATCGGCGATATCTTTAAGTTCTTCGCCATACTGGTTATTTAACTGCTGAGCGTCCCCTGCTTGAATTTTTTCTAGGTCTGAAACAATATGTCGCAAAGGATGTAAGCTGAGTCTTATAATCCAGAACTGTAAAATGATTAATAATAAACCAATACCGCCAAGCCATTGCCATAAAACAGAGCGAAACCCAGCGACTTGATGGTCAATGCTAGAGGTGGATTCAATCACTACAAATTCAAAAGCACTCGATTGCGAGTTTTCGTTTTCTAACGTTGCTTTATAATGCAGTTCAATACTATTAACGTCGTTGGATTGTTTTTTTATATATTGTTTTTGCCCTGATTTTAAATAACTAACTGCCTGTACGACGGCACCAGTGGACGATGAGCTACGCCATACAACTTCTCCCAAATGATTAAAGATATAAGCGTATAAACCAGAATATACTTGCGAGAACCGTGGCTCTGATAGGTTTGTTGGCATCACTAACCTGCTCTTCTGGTCCAATTCAGCCTCTCTAAGAATAGAATACAAATGAATTTGTAATCGGTCTTTTAAGGCATTTTCGGCGCCTTTTTGATAGGCTGTGTCGAGTACAAACCCCGCCAAGCCTAAAAAACAAAATAAAATGATACTAGCAGAAAGAATCAGCCTAGATTGAATACTGCTATTCATTGCTGGTTATTTAAATTACGTGTTATTTAAGGGAATTGAAAACCGATAACCTCTACCACGTAACGTTTCAATGGGTTTTAACTGATCATTTGGATCTAATTTTTTCCTCAATCGGCCGACAAAAACTTCAATCACATTACTGTCTCTATCAAAATCTTGATCATAAATATGTTCAGTAATTCTAGTTTTTGAAATAACTTTGCCTGAATGTAACATCATGTATTCAAGCATCTTGTACTCATAAGCAGTTAACTCAATAGCAACATCATTAACAAAAACTTGCTGTTTAGCTGTATCAAGTTTTATCGCCCCATGTATCAGCTGTGGTGTAGAAACGCCAACAGATCGGCGTATCAAAGCATTCATGCGCGCTAAGAGCTCTTCAGTATGGAACGGCTTAACTAAATAATCGTCTGCTCCCGCCTCTAAGCCTGCTACTTTTTCTTCCCAACGTGTTCGCGCAGTTAAAATAAGAATAGGGAAACCAAAACCTCTTGAGCGGAGCTGTTTTATCACATCCATGCCTGACATATCAGGTAAGCCAAGGTCAATAATAGCAACATCAATGGGGTACTCAGCACCTAGGTATAAGGCATCTGTTCCGTTATCAGTTGCATCAACCGCGTACCCTTTTTTAGTGAGGCTATTGAGCAGTTGACCTTGCAGTGTTAGATCATCTTCAACAAGCAGTACTCGCATAAAAATCCTTTTTATTGATTGCTAACGCTGATCGGCACGATGTTGTATACGAACTTTTTTTACATGGCCATCGATGGTGAGTATTTTAATAATATGCATCGACTGTCCATCAATTTGTTTAGTCTGCGCACTAAGAACTTTTCCGTTATTATTCGTTTTAACCTTTTTAACAGCCTCGTCTAATGTGATTATATCTGCTTGAGCTAAAACAATGACCGTTTCACATGACCAGCTAGCTGTTACAGCTATCAAGCTGATAGCAATAGAAAGAAATGTTAGCCTTAAGTAGTGCATGAAGTTCAGCCGCGTCATTATATGGGTACCCAGTTTAGTCAAAGCATATGAATTTTAGCTGAATAATGCCAGCTCATTAAAGGCTAATATAAAGTTGCGTTATTGCTTGTTGAAAAACGCGCTGCAAACTCCGCTGTTGCAGCCCCCATGCTTTTAGCTAACTTTTCAATGAATGGCTGTTTTGCGGTAAAATCAACGATCTTTTCTTCACCAATTTCGTTTTTAGCAACGGATCGAACGTCTCCAACCGCATCTGTTAAGCCTAATTTAATACTTTCGGAACCCGCCCAAACTAAGCCAGTGAATAAGTCTGGATTATTCTTTAAGCGTTCCCCTCGTCCGCTTTTAACAGATTGGATAAATTCACTATGGATATCATTCAACATACTTTGAACATGGGCTTTTTCCTCAGGGTTAACATCCGAAAATGGGTCTAAAAAACCCTTGTGTTTACCAGCCGTATATAAGCGGCGCTCAACACCTAATGTTTTTAGCGTATCAGTAAAGCCAAAACCATTCATGACCACGCCAATTGAGCCGACTATACTAGATTGATTAACGAAGATTTTATCGGCCGCTGAAGCAATGAAATAACATCCCGATGCACATAAATCCTCAACCACGGCATGTATCGGCAATTCTGGGTGCTTGCTTTTAATTTTACGAATAGCTTCGTAAATATAGCTCGATTGTACTGGGCTACCTCCAGGTGAGTTAACACGTAAAATGAGTCCCTTAGTGTTAGGGTCTTTAATAGCATTGTTTAAGCTTCTGATTATATTGTCTGCATCCGCTTCACCACCTGAAAGAATAACACCCTTTACATCTACCACTGCTGTATGGGGACCTTGAGACAGCGACGCAACATCTGACATCGGCGACATAGCAATACCACTAATAATAATGATATACGTTAAAAACAATAGCTTAAAGAAAATACTCCAGCGCCTTGTTCGTCGCTGTTCAACAACAGATGCAAGTGCCACCTTTTCTAGGATTGAACGCTCCCATTGCTGATTGTTCTGTATCGGTTTATCTCTATTAAACAACGCCATTATTACCTCTCAAATAATTCCATTAAATTGTTAATACATGCTACTGGAGCATGCTTGCTTAGCACTTCATGTGAATGAGCGCCGGTAGTTACGCCAATGCTAGATACGCCTGCATTATTGGCCATTTCTAAGTCCAGGCTCGAGTCACCAATCATTATTGCTCTCTCTGGGTTAATGCCACTTTCTTCAAGAATATCAAATAACATGTGTGGACTAGGTTTTGATTGCATATTTTCAGCGCATCGAAGGTAGTCAAAGTACGTGCGCAGTCCAGTTCCATCAAGGCTCCTATCTAGACCCGTCTGTCCTTTTCCTGTCGCTATTGCTAAGGTTTTGTCCATTTGCTTTAGTTTATTCAAAGCCGGTAAAGCTTCAGCAAAAAGATCCTCGCTTGATATTTTCTTTTGTAAATAGGTTTGACGGTAAGCAGCAACCATAGCGACTTTAGCGTCATCCGACAAGTCTGGAAACAACGTTAACATAGCTTGTGACAAGCTTAAACCAATTATATCTTTACAGGCTTGCTTGGAGGGTTTTTCTAGATCCTGAAGGTCTGCGATTGTTTGAATACACTCCACAATCCAATCTATCGAATCAACCAGCGTTCCATCCCAATCAAAAATTATTAAATCGTAGTCTGTAATCATAATGTTGTTAAAAATTTTTCAAGCTCTGCATCTAAAGGGGCTTCAAAGCTAACCATTTCCTCATTGATAGGGTGAACAAATCGAAGCTTACTTGCATGTAAAAACAGTCTTTTTAGACCATTCTCACGATACTGCTTATATTGTGAAGGGCTTGAGTAACGCTCATCTCCTGCAATGGGGTGGCCTAAGTGTTTCGCATGTACTCTAATTTGATGAGTTCGCCCCGTTTTAGGTGATGCCATAACTAATGTGGCATTTTTATACTGGGCTAGTCGCTCAAAAATTGTGTCTGATTTCTTGCCATCTGGATGAACGCGTACTCTATGTTCACCGCTTTCTAGGGTACGCTTTTCTAACGGCGCTTTTACTCTCACTGATCGTTGATGAATAACACCGCACAGTAATGCAGTGTAGGTTTTTGTTATCGTTCTATTGCGTAATAAAGTTTGTAAGCCATTCAACATTTTTCTATTTTTTGCTATTAATAAACAACCCGATGTTGCTTTATCTAAGCGATGAACTAATTCCAAATAACGCTCATCAGGACGTAAAAACCTAAGAGATTCAATAACGCCATGGCTATTAGCTGTACCACCGTGCACCGCTATTCCAGATGGTTTATTTAGAACAAGTAAGTCATCATCTTCAAATAAGATTCTTTGCTGAAGGCTGGTGAGCAACCATTGGGCAGGTGCGGTTGTCTCTTTTTCATTAGTTTTGACCGGTGGTATTCTAACCAAATCATTTAGTTTCAGACGATAAATATTTTTACAGCGGCCTTTATTTATTCGCACTTCGCCTCGACGAATAATTTTATAAATATGACTTTTAGGGACACCTTTAAGCTGAGTCATCAGAAAATTATCAAGTCGCTGACCGACCGAATTTTCATCGACTTCAATTAACCGAACAGCGTCATAAGACTGTGTTTCCATAAGATTCTAACTTTACTATTTATCTGATTGATGTTAATGGATTTATTTGCTATAGTCCAAAAAGTTTAATGCGTCTTAAACAAACGGCACTAAGCTCAGTAATCATGATAACGATTGTCAGTTAGCAAAGCTAATCCATCGTTTAATTACTGCTCCCTTTTTGGGAAAGGTTACATTGAGGCATAACAACTGCTTCACTCAGCTTTAAAAATTAATATGAATGTTTCAGTTTCAAACTGACATTCTAACGGGTTTTATTTGCTCGACCCATGATGAGCGATTTTATTGCCCAATGAGCACAGAAATTTAATACGGACATTATAAAAAGCCAATCATAATATGACGCCACTTTTAATGTCCGAGCTAGTGAGAAACTAACTATTTTTAAACAACCAAAATAAAATTTAAAGATAAATAACCAAGAAATGAAACCACTGAATTTTTCTCACAACCCTATTATTTCTGTGTGCTATACGGCATCAGGAAAAGAATTAAATGAAAAGAATGTTAATCAATGCAACTCATCCAGAAGAGTTACGAGTTGCCCTTGTCGACGGACAAAAACTATATGACCTTGATATTGAAGTTCCAGCTAGAGAACAGAAAAAATCAAACATCTATAAAGGGCTCATTACCCGCGTAGAGCGTAGTTTAGAAGCAGTTTTTGTTGACTATGGCGCAGATCGCCATGGTTTTTTACCGTTCAAAGAAATCACTGGCCAAGCGATAGGTCTAGATACCCAAGACATCAAAGATAAAAACCAGATTAAAGAAGGTCTGGAAATTGTTGTTCAAGTTGAAAAAGAAGAGCGTGGTAATAAAGGCGCTGCACTAACTACCCAAATCAGCTTAGCGGGCAGTTACCTGGTTTTAATGCCTAATAACCCTGGTGCTGGCGGTATCTCTCGTCGTATTGATGGTGATAACAGAACTGCGCTACGTGAAGTACTTGACCAACTTGAAATCCCCGACTCTATTGGGCTGATCGTCCGAACTGCAGGGGTTGGTAAATCTGTAGAAGAGCTACAATGGGACTTAAATTACTTAACTCATTTATGGGATGCAATTAGCCGTGCATCTAGTGATAGAAAAGCACCGTATTTAATTTTCCAAGAAAGTAATTTTGTCATACGCTCTATACGTGATTATTTACGTGCAGATATTGATGAAGTGTTAATTGACAGCAGTGCATCATTTACTTTAGCCCATGACTTTATGCAGCAAATCATGCCGCAATATTTGTCACGCGTTAAGTTATACGATGACTCAGTTCCTTTGTTTACTCGCTATCAAATAGAAAGCCAAATTGAGACTGCCTATGGTCGTGAGGTCCCTCTTCCTTCTGGTGGCTCTATCGTGATAGATCCAACAGAAGCACTAACGTCTATTGATATTAATTCAGCTCGTGCAACAAAAGGTGCAGATTTTGAAACTACTGCTTTAAATATTAATTTAGAAGCTGCGGATGAAATAGCAAGACAACTTCGTATTCGTGACATGGGTGGTCTATTCGTCATCGACTTTATTGATATGGGGCCGACAAAAAACCAACGTATGGTTGAAAACCGCATTAAAGAAGCGATGAAGCATGACCGAGCGAGGATTCAGTTCAGCCGGATTTCTCGTTTTGGTTTACTAGAAATGTCTCGCCAGCGAATCCATTCTTCTCTTACCGAGTCAAGTTTGCCAGTTTGTCCACGCTGTCATGGGCAAGGCACGATCAGAAGTGTTGAGTCTCTCTCTCTTTCAATTATTCGGATTTTAGAAGAAGAAGCCATGAAAGAACATACTGCACGTGTTGTGGTACATGTTCCTATTGATTGCGCGACCTTTGTACTAAATGAAAAGCGCTCAGAAGTTGAACAAATTGAAGAAACACATAAAGTATCTTTAATTATCGTTCCGGATAAGCATCTCGAAACGCCTCATTATGAAATTGAACGAATCCGTACTAAAGAAATAAAAGATGACACCACTGCTAGTCACGAACGTGTTTCTAATGAAAACACACGTGAAGTTAAACCTTATCAACGTGAGCCTGTTACGCAGCAAACGGCAGCTGTTAAAAACATCCTGCCTACCACTCAGCGCCCTTCTTCGCAAAGTGAGGCGACGGGCGGTGGTTTTTTGAAACGTTTATTTAGCAAAATAACTTCGGCGCCAGAAAAACAAGCTACTAAAAAAGAAGAGACTAAAACTCAATCTACAAATACTGGCCAACGTAATAACGCCCAGCGTAGAAATAAACCAAACGATAACCGCAACAAGAACCGTAACAAAAATAGAAGCCAAAACCAAAACAAGAGTACTAACGAACAAGCTAAGCAAAACCAAAAGTCACCACAAGAAGCTAGTAAGGAAAAAAGCAACCTAAAATCAGAACAGACAAAACCTGAGAATAATCAGCAAGCACCTAAACCTAGACGTAGACGCAGGCCTAAACGTAGCTCAAATAATGTAGATACTAAACCTGCGGAAACTTTAACTCCTGATTCTAAAGCTGTTGATTCTAAAGCTGTTGATTCTAAAGCTGTTGAGTCTAAAGCTGTTGAATCAGAATCTGGCACGCCTACTAACAATAAAGGCGGAAATCGTCACCCCCGTAGAAGAAGACGCACTCCTAAACCAAGCTCTATAACTGAGAGCACTAAAGATATCTCAGCCTCAACTACAGAGTCTAAACCTGTCGAGCCTAAGCCTGTCGAGTCTAAGCCTGTCGAGTCTAAACCTGTCGAGTCTAAACCTGTCGAGTCTAAACCTGTCGAGTCTAAACCTGCCGAGTCTAAACCTGTCGAGTCTAAACCTGTCGAGTCTAAGCCTGTCGAGTCTAAGCCTGTCGAGTCTAAGCCTGTCGGGTCTAAACCTGTCGAGTCTAAGCCTGCTTCAGACACACCAAAAAGTTAGATGACGGGTCGGTTCTAACTCAATAAAAACCCCAGTTTTTACTGGGGTTTTTATTATCAACCGTAACAGTCTCTTAAAAAGTTGGTTTAACTAAATTAAGTAGCTGCCTTAAGCTGAATTGCTAGCACGTCACCTTCAACACAAACAACACCCTCACTCAGTAATACTGTTTTAATAAAATACTTTCTGCCTTCAACCTTTTCAACAACAGCTCGCAACTCCACCTCACGCATAGGAACTGGCTTTACATAACGAATATTCATAGAGCCAGTAACCACTTGGATGCTTCGGTCATATTTATCATCATTCCCAGCTTGTTTATGAGCATAGGACAAGGCCGTATTCACTGAATGACAATCAATTAAACTGGCAGAAATTCCACCATATAGGCAGTTTGGTGGGCCAATCATGTGTTCCTTCGGCGTCCACTGACAAACCACCTCATCACCTTCCCAATGACTTTCAATCCGAAGCCCCAAAGGGTTGTCTTGCCCACAACCAAAGCACCCATTGGGTCTCATTTTTTCTTGTATTGATATTTTTTTCATTTTTGTCCTCTAATTTCTGATGGCTGGCTTAATGGCCATACTATTTTAGTGTCTGGTGGTTACAATCAATCACTCGTGATGATAAATCAATTTGTTGATCATCCCATAAATCTAGCTGCAAAGCAGTAATGTACCAACTCTTTTGTACAGCATTAGCTTTACGCATAATTAACCCTGTATTAACGGTTGAAAATTATGTATGTATGGATTTTTCAGCCTGTGCTTGCTTACTACCAGAAGGTAGGTGAAACCAATATTCAATTATGTAACTCGACTCTTAATAGAACGAATAGAGTTAAATCTCATGGAGGTGATAAACTAATTTTTATGATCTTAAATGTGGTGGATAAACAGCCTAATAGTTGTTAGAATCATGGGCAATTTACAACACTGTTTAACCACAGTGATTAATACAGGAGTTAATATAAATGAGCACCACAAACGATCGATTTAGCGGCCCAGGGCCGGATCAAATTTATAGCGATTTTTTAACAAAAGGTGTTTTTTCCTTGCCTCAATGTAAAGACTGCCACGAGTTCCATTTCTTTCCTCGAGTCGTTTGCCCGCATTGTGGTAGCTTCAATCTTGAGTGGAAAGAGTTGAGTGGGAAAGGCGAAGTCTATTCAACAACAACGGTTCGACGCAAACCCGAACGCGGTGGTAATTATAATGTTTGTCACGTCACACTTGAAGAAGGCCCTCGCCTGATGAGTCGTGTTGAAGGTGTGGACCCTTTAGATGTGAAAATTGGTGATCCAGTCAGCGCCGTTATTAATAATGATGAAGACAGTCCTTTTATTGTCTTCGTACCAGCACAGGGAGCTTAAAAAGATGTCACATGAATTAAGAGGTTCATCTGCGGTTGTTGGTGTCGGTTTGGCCGGTTGCGGTGAAGCCCATGGAAGAGCGCCATTAGATATTCTAGCCGAGGCTACACATAACGCGCTAGAAGATGCTGGTTTAAAACTATCCGATGTAGATGGTATTTTCACCGGTTCGTCTTATCACTTTATGCCTGCATTGAGTACAGCAGAGTACTTAGGCATCAAACCACGTTTTTCTGATAGCAGCATGGTCGGCGGTTCATCATTTGTAGCGCATACCTTAAATGCAGCAATGGCCATTAAAACAGGCCAATGTGATGTTGCTTTAATTTGTTATGGCAGTAATCAACGAACAGCCGGTGGAAAATTAGCCACCATGTCTGAGCAACAAATTTATGAAGCACCTTATAAACCCCGTTATCCAATAAGCTCCTACGCACTCGCTGCGGCTCGTCATATGCATCAATATGGTACAACACGTGAACAAATGGCTGATGTAGCTGTTGCGGCTCGTCAATGGGCACAGTTGAACCCAGCAGCTTTTGCACGCGATGATCTCACTCGTCAAGATGTACTTAATTCACGCATGATTAGCGACCCGCTTTCCTTATTAGATTGCTGTCTTGTTACCGATGGTGGCGGTGCTGTTATTATGGTATCGAGTGAACGCGCAAAAGATTTCCCCAATAAACCTGTTTATGTTTTAGGCACAGGTACCGCCCACTGGCACCGTCAAATCACTCAAATGCCAGACTTAACAACCACTGCAGCCGTAGATGCTGGAAAGCGCGCCTTTGCAATGGCTGGCTTAACAAAAGATGATGTGGATGTTGTTGAGCTTTACGATGCTTTCACTATTAACACCATCCTTTTCCTTGAAGACTTAGGTTTCTGCGCTAAAGGTGAAGGTGGAGCTTTTGTTGAAAATGGTAATATTGCCCCCGGTGGTAGCTTACCCGTAAATACTAATGGTGGTGGTCTATCGTGTGTACACCCAGGTATGTACGGTATCTTCATTCTTATTGAAGCCATTCAACAATTACGTGGGGGCTGCGGAGAAAGACAAGTTGATAACCCAGAAGTTGCTCTGGTTAACGGCAATGGTGGTGTACTATCCAGTCAGGTAACAACAATTTTAGGAACAGAGGCAGTTTTATAGTATGAGCAATCCTTCTTTAAACGGCATAAAAGTCGTTGATTTATCACGTGTTTTGGGTGGCCCCTTATGTACTCAAATTTTGGGCGACCATGGCGCAGAAATTCTAAAAGTTGAACCGCCTGCGGGTGATGAAACACGCGGCTGGGGCCCTCCATACCATGAACGTGGAAGTGCTTATTACGATGGGGTTAATCGTAATAAAAAAGCGATTGCCTTGGATATGCGGCAACCTGAAGCACACCAGATTCTATTCCGCTTACTTGAAACAGCAGATGTTCTGGTCGAAAATTTTAAGGTCGGTACACTCGAAAAATGGGGTATAGGCTTTACCGATGTATTGCAAAAGAAATTCCCTCACTTAATTCATTGCCGTGTAACTGGCTTTGGCAGTAATGGGCCATACGCGGGTTTCCCTGGTTACGATGCCGTTGCTCAAGCCACATCCGGTTTAATGAGTATTAACGGTGACGCTGATCGCCCACCTGTTCGAATTGGTGTGCCTA
>CAJXOJ010000022.1 GCA_913057515.1 uncultured Cycloclasticus sp.
AGATAGCGTAGCGTCTCGTGGGCTCGGAGATGTGTATAAGAGACAGCTTTTAGGGAGTGCATAAACTATTTACACCTCGCCTTTAGGGAGGGTAAAAACTACTCATTTCCTCGCGCGTGCGCGCGTATGTGTCCTGAAGCAAGCTGCCGCCTGCCACCCAAGGAGTAACGACTGCCTATTACACATGCCGCAACATTGAGATGCTAAAGATAAAACATTAGTGCAACCTTAGTGTTGCTTCCTTCGCGTGCGTACTACGCAATTCGTCGGTACTACCCGCAACCTCCCCGTGCTGTTCCTCGCGCGCCCGCGCGTACTTGTGAGGAAACTATTTAATCTTGCCGTAAACTTGCCGTTATCTGTCACCCCTCGCGTGCGTGCGCGTAGTTGCCACTAAACTATTTACCCTTACCGTGAAGTTACCGTTCTATGCTCGTTTAACCGTGTTGCGGTCTTGTTGCTACCCAGCATTACAAAGCGTACTCATTTAAGCAGTTCAAAGACCAAGGTTTATAAATTACTTAGGCAACCGGCGACCCATCAACCTTGTGGTAATCTTGTGGTCTACATGGGCTTCGTTTATGGCTGAATAATTACTTAGTACGAAAACGCACCAGAACCGCCCCCCAATACCCCCCCCTTATCATGGGCTTTGTTTCGTCACTAATGTCTACAATTGTGAACAACCTACAAATAGATGTGCGGTATAAATTAAAGTTAGGTTTTGTTAGGTTCGCATGGACTTAGTTTGCGCCATCCTTTTTTAAAACCATTCAGAGCAACCTTTTTCTTCCCTGCTGCTGTTCGTGCGCCTGTACTTAAACCCCCATGAAATTTGCAGCGGCCGCTTGAATAAAGCGCACGTTGTTTGCATGGTGTACCGCTTCGAGTTTTTGCGCCACATTGCCAGTCATGCAAATGTTGCGGGAATGGTGTATTTGGATTACCTGCCTTCCAGTAGGCAATATACTCTTTGCGCTTTTCATCTTCTGTCATATCGTCCTCATCAATACCAACATTTACCAACACCTCTTGGGCTTTGTTTATTAACTCAAGTACTTTAGGTTCGTAATCAGCAAATCCTCTAGGTCTAGTACTCATGCGCTTTTCCTGTTTTGCATCCTAGCTCGACTCAATCTTTCTTTCGCAACAACAAGAGCTTCAGCACTTAATTGTCGTTTCAATCTCAGTCCTAGTAGGCGGCCGTTTGTGAGAATTAAATCCTTATCCCTTGTCTTGGTATAAGCTTCACCGTTTAATACCGTAAAAGGGCGTTCTACAGTACCTTTTATGCCAGCAACGATGCTATTTAGCCTTCGCGCCCCCAATCCTTTAGCTAAATCCCTTGGATTGCATAGCCACAGGTCAATTACACCTTCATCTACACTCACCTTGCAGAATTTCCCAATCAACTGAAACTCATCACCTTCATTAACAATCGCAGTCTTAGATATTTTTTGATTGAAGAAATTGTATAGCTCTGATTTAGTCATCCTTTATCTCCTTAGTTACCTTCATGTTGAAATTAGTTTGTTGCGCTATCGCTTTCTCAAGCACGCTCACGTCTAAAACTTGATAGCTGTACACCGCGTCATGCACTTGCAGTGGGTAATCATCAAAGCAATCACTCATCGCATCCCTTGCCAGCCTTTCATCCATTGCTAACAGGTGAAATAAGACGGTGTTCTGCTCTTTTTCGTATGTACTACCTTCTCCCTGTTTTTGCTCCATTAAGCGTTTCGCATACTCATAATCTTTAGGACGGTGTAGCTTGGCTTGTGCAATAACTGATGCGCCAATCTGCTTTGCTTCTTTCGCATAAACATCAAGCTCAGGGATTGAATTCTTACCGCCAAACGCAATCGCATTCATGGCACGCTTGATGGTTGGATAAGTTTTGCCAGCGCTTGATGCCAAATCCTTTCGATACTGTTTTGGGTTGGCTATAAATTTGCGGTACTCGGCTGATTCGATAGATTGATCACATCGAGTAATGGCGATTGATTGAAAACAGGCGGTCACGTCATAGCCGATTAAACCGGCACATAGCCGTGTCTTGCTACCTAATGAAACAATCGTGCCGTAAACGCGACTTCTATTTTCAGTATCACTAGCTGAAGGCTTGCAATCGTCTTGCATAAGAATGTAGCCGTCACGGATTCCAATGCAACGACTAAGCAATAATTTAACGTCATGTGTCTTTATGTGTACTAGGTCGGCAACCGCAACCTTGTAGTCGTGTACCTCGTTACAGTCTGGATGTGATAGCTGGCCGAATAACCGAATGGCCTCGCCCCAAATTGCTGCACTGTGAAAAGTTGTGGTGTAACTAAAACACTTCTCTTCGCACTTATAGTTACCCGTGCGGGTAAACCACAGTCCAAAGTGCCCCTCTTCGCGTAACCTTCTTAATGGCACAAAACGACTGCTGATCCCCCTGCGCTTTTGATTGCTATTTTCAACACGAATCATCACATTAGTGAAGTCATGTCCAAAACTGAATGCGTTATTGCAACGATTGGACGAGTTGATTTCACCAAGACTGCGTACGATTGAGCCTATCAAGACGCATAAACAACTAAACAAGGTGCCGTCGCCAAACCGCCCCAACGACTCACTTCTCATGTTTGTAGATTCGGTATAAAGTGCCCGTCTTTTGGGTAACATAATAGTAGTGTTATATGCTTCCGAGAACGTGCGCACTTTCTGTCTGTTTTGTAGCGTTTTTAGAGAAAAAGCCGGATCTTTTTCCAATTTACGCTCTACAGTTCTTCGTGATATTCCTGTCATTTTGCTGATTGTTGTGTGAGTTATCGGCATACATAAGCCGGCAAGCGTTTCCACCGACTCAACGATTTGTTGCTGTTGGATTGCTGCTTTTTCTGCACGTTTACCCACCTTGATTGATTGTTATTCGGGGGTGGTGGGTTCGCAGCCATGCCTAGAACACTGATAAGTGACTAGGTATAATGGATGTGCGAATGCTCGGTTTATCCCCCCTTGTGCTGATGGGGCGGCTTTGAAAAACATAACTAAGCAGCGTTACGTTTATCTACCTCGATTAAATCAGCCAAGTCATGCACCTTTGTACGACATCGCTGATAAATATTTTTGTACGCCAAACCCACGTTCATCCCTTCTATCAGTGTTCTAGCTACCAGTAACTCAGCAGTTGCGACAAGGTGTAGTTGCTCTTCAGATGCGGTCTCACGGTCGTCTATTTGGAGTGCGTTGTTCACCATCTTTGTTAATATCGAATAACCGCGTAATGGGTAATTGCTTGAGCCTTGATTGCCCGCGTAATCCAGAAACGTTTGTATTGCACCTGTTTGAGTATGGCGTGTTAATTTACCCAGCTCTCTACGTTCCTGCCATTCAACTTTTGCATGATTTTCGTCAACGATTGCTTGCTTACGCCTGAGATTAGAAAAGGCAGTGACAAGCTGATGTTTAAAATCGACAACCTTTTCGCTATTTTTGCTCAGCGTAAGGATAAAAGTAGCTTGGTCTTCATTAAGTAAAACTACTTTTTTCTGCCCATTAGGTGACATTTCAAATGTTACCTGACCAAAAGTTGATAGCCGCGCCTTATGCTTACGGATTAACGCTGATATAGCTCTATTCTCCACGCCAATGCTCTTAGCAATTAATGCCGAACTAATGCGCTGCTCACCTTCGACATTAACTAAGAACGAGCCAGTTATTGGTAGCATGCTCATGACTCACCGCCTTCAACGGCATTGAAGCTATGCTTTGCTAAATACCTTTCTAAGTCCGAACGACTGTATAAAACTTTCTTACCTAATTTTTGGTAAGGAACGTTATTCTCACCAGTTGATCGCCATTTTGCGAGTGTCTTAACAGACGTACACAAAAATATAGCCGCCACTAAAGGTGGCATTAAATCTTGAGTATTTTGTTTGTTTTCCATGAAAGTAACCTTTAGTAAGCCTGCGCCATGTGGCAGGATTAATGGTTACTTTAGAGAATCTCTACTAAGTTTAGAACGTGGGTAAAGATGCTTATTTTATGCACTTACTGCCCGTCAGTTAATAAGCTTTTTTTTGACATCTATTGGGGGCGGCTGGGTCGTTTATTCCGTAATAAATTAGCTTCCTTTAGCTCTTTTCTCCAACCCTGAATTAACTTTTCAACACCCCGCTGTCCGATAGAATTATTTATCCCTTCAATGCTTAGAAAGTGATTTATTGCAGCTGACTTGCTACTGCCACGAAATACAGGGGTATTTTGAAGTGCTGTATACAAATTAAATACCAAAAGCCTCTCTTTTGCCGTGTCATCATTCCGCTTTATTGGACTCCCTTGTCTTTCGCATGCATAAACAATCTTGTCTACGTGATCAGCAAACTTATATATCATATGAGGGGTTCGATCTATACTCATTCTAGCAAAGGAGGGATACGTGGACTTGACCTCAAGTCGCAATGGACTGTCGAAATGGACTTGCAGCTCTTGCATTAAATCCTTAGCTTTCTGCAATAGCTCCTTTTTTTCCTTTTGATATTGAATGATACTTTCAGCTGAGCCGCCGTAGTAATAAACCAAAAGTGCTTCAATTAACGGCTTTGAAGTTTCTGAGTAAGCCATCAGATTTTTTCTGCAATTCAACTTACCGATTAACCATCTAGGCTTATCATCCTTGTTGCTTTTAAGCTCAGTTAAAACTTCGTTTGTTTGGTGTTCCAACAAATCATCCGGGCTTTTATAGTTAAACCCTCGGTTTAAAGAGTCCATACCCAAGTGATAGACGTGCTGTCCATCCAGCCACAAACCAACTACTGTTTTATTTAACTTAAGAGACGCCTCATGTCTTCGTTTGTTAATTTCTAATATCGCATCAGAAATTTCTGAGTATGAAGGCGGTAAATCCCTGAGTTTATCTTCTAATTTATGAACATAAAGGCTTTCAAGTAACACAATGTATTCCTGAAACTCTTCCTTAGTTGGTACTGCCATACGTCGTTCCCTCGTATCGTTCAAATAATAACCAAGTCAGGCTGGTGAACGTGTCCACCTTTTCGGGAGCTACCCTAGGCTTGGTTTAGTCGGTTTACTCTTTTGGCTTTATGCTACTTTCCACTTCACTTAATGAGAATGTACGCTGTTTTCCGCTCTTAACTTGCTTAAGCGTTTGCTCTGCTAGGTACACGTCTTCAATGTCGTCTAGGTGTGTCTCAATGGCTTCACGCATATAAAACGTGGCGGTTCTGCCTGTTTTTGCGGCAAGTTCTTGTAACCTTTCATATATATCATCGTCTAGCCTAATAGACGCTTGCTTACTCATGATATAACCCCTCTCATTTACGCTATTGCCTGTATATCCTCAATATGCTCTGGGTGACATTTACTTAGGTCGTAGCTGCTTTGTAGGCTCACCCAATAGTCAGGCGTGGTGTTGAAATATTTAGCCAATCTGAGCGCGGTATCAGGCGTTATTGAGCGTCTTTGCTTTAGAATCTCGCTCACCCTTGTAGCTGGCATAAACGTGTCTTTAGCCAAGCGATAGGGGGTAATACTCATGTCCTCTAGCAGTTCTTGCAGAAACACGGCGGGGTGAAATGGATTGTTAATCATAATAGTTACTCCTAGTGGTAGTCAGTTATCTCTACATTAAAAGCGTCACCATTCTTAAACTTAAAACACACGCGCCATTGTTTGTTTATACGTATGCTGTGTTGTCCTTTTCTGTCACCGCCTAATTTCTCAAGCTGATTGGATGAGGGCAACCTTAAGTCATCAAGATCATGGGCATTATCTAACTGTACTAAACGCATTAAGGCACGTGTTCTTATACTGCTGGGGAGTTTCTTAGAAAACTCACCCGCTGCTACCTTTTCGGTCAGCTTGTTAGCGTAGCTTTTAATCATATTTATATATTAACGCCATTCGTTATTAATGCAAGCCGTTATGCTAATTACTTCTTCCATCTTTAATACACTTTTTGTTGTTCGTTATCCGTGTAACTTGATTAGGTTATCTTTTTGGGTCACTCTTGCCTGAATATAACCAGCCACCTTGTTAATGGCTTCTCTTAGTGTCGCTTCTTCTGTAACGATATACCCGCCTGTCACGTCATTGGTTGTAACATGGTTCATTAGTCGTTTAATCATTGTTAAAGGGATGTTTACAGCTTCGGCAATGGTTGCAAAAGTGCGCCTGCAATCGTGTGGGCTAAATTCCACACCGCTTGCTTTAGTAACCACCTTCATTGGTTCGCGGGGATGCCGCATGTGCATTTCGGGCTCCCTACCAGAAAACACCCATTTATGATCACCTGTGAGCTTCTTTAAATTCTCAAGGTATTTAATTAACGGTGCTGGTATCGGTAGCCTGTGATTTGTACCATTTTTAGTATCTAGTAGCCTGATGTTTTTTGACTTTAAATCAACCTGTGCCCACTCCAGCGTTAAGGCCTCGCCACTACGGAACCCCATATATAGAATCATTAAAAAAAAGACTTTCGCCTTTTGGTTTGCCAAAGCCTCAACTGCTTCATGCCATGCCTGTAACTTATCACTTGGGATAACCCTGTCTTTACGATTACTCTTATGCCATAAGCGCGCCTTACTCAATATATTGGCTGGGTTTTCATCTATCATGCCCACTGCATTGGCATAGTTAAGCGTAAGGCGAAGAACTCTCATAGTTGTATTAGCGGTGGTTTTACCAGCTCGACTAATTTTCTTGTGCCGTCTTAATATCATATCTTCGGTGATGCTGCTGACCGGCTTTGTTAACCAATCGCTAAAACCTCGCTTTAACTTATATCGGTAGTTTTCAATCGTGTAGGGCTTTAAGTCACGTTCTGATAAATACAGCTCAAGTACATCAGAAAGACTAGTCTTCTTTATTCTCTGTTTGCGTTTTTCAGCGGTTGGGTCAATGCCTGAATTAATAGCCGCTAATATGTTTTGAGCCTTCTTTCTTGCTTCAGTTACTGACATGTCGTTAGTGTTGGCTAGTGTTACACGTTGAGCATTACCCTTGACGTACTTGAGCACCACAAATGATTTATTGCCAGTGCAACTCACTCGACAGGATAATTTTTTTACTTCGTTGTCATAATAATCAACACGACCTTTTTCGGGTATCGGTAACGCTTTGATTCGTGGCTGTGTGAATGTAATTCTTTTACTCATTGTAATCACCTTCTGATGGGGCCGGAGTATCTCGGGTCAATGCCGGGTCAATGATTTCCAGTGATTATGAGTATATCCTAGTTATCTAAAGAGACAAAGAAATAAGTCACCATCCCTTTACATACAAGGCTTTAGAGGTCTGATGCATTGATTTAAGCGGGGCTAGTAAAACCGTACTACATGTAACTTAAAATCCCGCGACCTTAACAGTCGTGCCGGTTCGATTCCGGCCCCAGGCACCATTGAATAACAAGGACTTAGTTCGTTTCGGACTAGGTCTTTTTTATTGCTTGGCAGTTAATTTTAAAGCATCCTCGAATCCACTTCGAGGGTTCTCACCAGGGTAGTCAGTATGCATTAGCCCCTTGTCGTATAGTTCCAGCCAAAGCGATAAAGCAGCATGAGTACCAAAGTTATCTTTTTCCGGATCAATTTTATTCAAATATGCATCCGGTAATAACGCCATATCCTCTGGGTACCATGAATTAGTAGTAAAACCATTATGCTGGTTATCATTGCTGCAAATAAACTGTGAGCCCTCCTTCAGGCGGTTTATTTCTTTAATGGGTACTTCATATCCTTTAACCCAAACTTTATTTTTACACGACAGTGCAATACATGCAGTCAAGTAAGCGCGACATTTCCAATATTTAAAAACCCACCCATTGCAAATATGTTGGCGATATATTGGCTTCTCACCAATATAACCAATCGTCTCTTCTAAAATTAACAGGGCGTCTTCTTCTTGGAATTTATCATAAGTAACAACTAATTCAGCATGCAAATCACTGGGGTTTTTGCTTTTTATTCCACAAATAAAGGTCTCAAACTGCTCTGGTTTTTTATAGAAATTATGTAGTGGGTAAACCTGACTGTCGGCACCATCTAGCCATTCACGACGTACAGCAAACATTTCGCAAGCATCATTCAGTATTTCTTCATCAAGTTTAATCAGAATACTGTCTTCATCTTTTACATCAACAAGCCTTAACCCATGGCCAAAGAAACCAGGTATTTGATTTTTGTGAATTCCGTGATTTTCGAACAATAAGAAAAAGCGTGAAGCTACGCTCATCTGATTTTTGGGCTTGATAAAACTTTTGATACCAAGAAGTTTACAGACCTGACCTACTATCGATAGGACGGTACTGGTTAATTTAAGCTGCGTAAAAATATCCATTAACTTCGTAATATAATTAAAATTAGCAAATTAATTATCCAAATCTTTAAGCGTTTGCCCTGCCTTGTTTTTCCAAGCGGTTAAACCATTCGTCGACCCGCCTCTAACTGTAGCACCTGCTGCGCTTGGACTGCTAAACTCAAAATCACGGGCAAATACATAATGGTCACCGGCATCCGTTAGTGTTTTGTTTGCGATTAATTCTTCCCGTTTAATTTGCCAAGATTTAGCTGAAGGGCGATGCTTTTTCACCGCTTGCGAACCTTCTGCAACAAGAAAACCGTTTGATGTACGTCGTCCTTTAGCGATTAACCCTTTAATTGAACAAAATATCCACTCTTTTGCATCTAACGGGATAGATTCAGGCACTTCAAAAGTATTTAATCCCAATACCGGTAATAATTGAAAAATTTTGTCTAAATATTGTTTCATATCAGCGACATCGGACTCAGGCAAACTAGACCCACTTCCCTGACCATTATCGGTAACAAGCGCTAATTCATTTGCTCTGTTAATTACCTGCCCCTCAAGATACTTAATATGTGCCTTGGTCAGGTTATTGTCTTTACTGATAAAACTAATAACCTTGGTCCAAAACTCTCTGTCTTTGTGAGACTTATGGCCGAGTCTATCCGAAACATTATCTGCCTCACCAATATAGATTTTTTGATCACCTGTATTTTCATCAACACCAATTAAAAAATAAATACCAGGGGATTTTAGTTCTAGTCGTGCTCGCAGTTCAGAAAGCTCTGAACGAGGGCCAGCTATCGCCAAGCCAGACCAATTAGAAATTTCCGCCGTGCGCAAACCATCAGGTTGACCGTTTGCTAAAAACAGTTTGATAGTAGTTGGGTAAGCCATTATGTCGTAACGCCATTAATCGTTAGTATTTCCTCAACTGAACGAAATTCGGTCAAAGCAGCTTCCAATTGCTCAACAATCTCGGATGCCAATATATCCGGTGCAGGCAGGTTTTCTGTGTCTTCTAGTGAGTCATCTTTTAACCAAAATATATCTAGATTGGTTTTATCACGGGCTATCACTTCATCATAACTGTAACTACGCCAGCGCCCTTCTCCTGTTTCTTCATCCCAAGTCGCTTTACGTTTTTTAATATCGTTGGGTTTATAAAGCGCGATAAACTCTTCAAAATCACCTTTATTTAAGCGATTTTGTTTTAGCGTTTTATGTACATTGGTGCGGTAGTCATAAACCCAAAGCTTTTTTGTCCATGCTGTTTTCGCAGCAGGTTTGTTATCGAAGAAGATAACATTAGCTTTTACGCCTTGTGCATAAAAGATACCCGTAGGAAGACGAAGAATGGTGTGAAAATTGGTACGTTCTAACAAGTTTTTGCGAACAGTTTCACCAGCACCCCCTTCAAAGAGTACGTTGTCGGGTACTACCACGGCAGCTTTACCGTCGATTTTTAGCATATTGGCAATATGCTGAACAAAGTTAAGCTGTTTGTTTGAAGTGGTGGCCCAGAAGTCTTCTCGTTCGTAGGTGAGTTTTTCGGTTTCGGCTTTGCCGGTTTTTTCACTAATCACAGTGATTGAGCTTTTTTTACCGAACGGTGGGTTAGCTAACACGATATCGACACGGTCTTTGTCACCGACTTCTTTGGCCAAGGCATCCTGGCTAATTACCGGGCATTCGCCATCGGCACTGCCGATGCCATGCAGGTAAAGGTTCATGGCGCATAAGCGGGTAACGCTATCAACAATGTCGTTACCGCGTAATGCGTTTTCACGTAAATGCTTTTGTTCTTTTTTTGATTTGGCATTAGGGGCCATGTAGTCATAGGCGGCTAACAAAAAACCGCCCGTGCCTGAAGCTGGGTCCGCAACGGTGTTCAGTTTGCTAACGTCGGGTTGCATCACCTCTGTCATTGCTTCTATCAATGCACGCGGGGTAAAGTATTGGCCTGCACCGCCTTTAACATCCTGGGCGTTACGTTCTAACAAGCCTTCGTAAATTTCACCTTTCACATCTACCGGTAGAGTTGACCAGGCCTCTTTTTCGATCATTTTGATCAGACGCTCCAGCTTGGCAGGGTCTTGTATTTTGTTTTGCGCCTTACGGAAGATAGTGCCTAACATACCGCCTTCTTTACCTAAAGCTTCCAGGGTATGGCGGTATTGAATTTCCAGTGCATCACCATCGAGCTTTACCAGTTTTGACCAGCTGTAGTCATCTGGTACAGCCACTTGCTGGCCAGAGGTTTCTCGCTCATCGGCCATTTTAAGGAAAATAAGGAATGTTATTTGCTCAACGTAGTCGCCGTAGCCTACACCGTCATCGCGTAGTACGTGGGCGTAGTTCCAGACTTTGTTTACTATTTCTGATGCGCTCATAAACTAAATATGTTCCTTCACATCTTCTATGATGTGTTTTTCAAAATGAGTATAAATATCTTGATCATATTCATAGCCTCGAAGCTGTGAAATAGCCAAATCAATATTTTCGGAAATACTTATTTGGGCATCAACTTTTTCACCAATTTGTATAGGAAGCCCAAACTCTTCAAGAGCTATTAAAGAAGACTTCCCAAAAAAAGATTCGACATTAGCAGCAAAGAAAGAATAATCACCAGCAGAACCAAACTTAGGCCGCAAAATATATTCCTGTATGCTATCCAATATCATTAGAAGTCTAGGGAAAGTATACCCTGCCCAGTTACGGTCAAAATCTAATATCCTTTCGACAGCCTCATCAGCATCTTTAGCCTGAAATTGTCCCGGCTTAAGCTCATCAGCAATCCTATTTTTTAGATTTCTGTCTTTATATAAAGAAAAGATCTTCAAAGTTAATTGTTTTGGTGAAACTATCCCCGCTTTTCCTCTACTAACAAGATGCTCCCATATTAAGTCACAACAAAACTCTAGCTGTTTGTACTTTGGATATGCATCCCAAATCAACTTGGAAGCATCCTCAGCTCCCAACTCATCAATTATCTTAGCTAGGTTTATTAGGTCGTTAGGGTTAACTGCTGAGTTAAAGCGAATTAATTCAATTGGTAATACACGCTGATCAAAGTATTCACTTAGTCTTTGCTTAGAGGTTTCTTTCAAATCATCTTTATCTAATTGAATAAGTAAGCTCTCAGGAACATTTTCACCTTGTGAATAAAATGGAAAATCCACGAATGGAAGTTCTTCCTGCGGCGGTGCATTGAAAATATAAACATGCCCAATAAAATGCTGGAACATTCTGCCTCCTCTACCTTTAATATTATTAAAAGTAAAAAAGTCATATCTTCTATTGCCAATTTTGTGATCAAAAATAACAATATTTTTTGCAGAAGTATTCACACCCTCAATCAATGTTGAAGTACATAATAGAAATTTAACTTTACAGTCATTAAAAAGCTTTACAGATACCTGAGCTAACGACCTAGGCAATCTGCCATGATGTAGTGCAACACCATGTCGTAAAGATCTTGGAAAAACCCACTCCTCATGAAATTCACCTTCTATCCATTCTGCGGCCTCATTAACATCAACATCCTCTATCACTTCGAGCCTTTCCAAAAGCTTATGTGCGACTTTATTAACTCTATTGGGTGATTTACAATATACTAAGGTCTGTCCATCCAACCCAGCCAGCAAATCCATCAAGGAGTCGAGCTCATCTTCTCCAGGCTGGATATATTGAACCTCACTTACTACTGTAGAAAAAGAAGTATTGTAAAAGTTACACTTTAGGTCACGATCAAGATTGTCAGGAATTTGTTGGATATTTGGACCTAGCAGATAGAACTGACCACCCATTTTAAACAACTTATAAAATGCCTGATTTAACGAAACTGCCCTTTCTTCATCGCGATCCAAAGCTCCTATTTTATAAAACTCATCTACTACAAAAAAATCCATCTTAGGAAGGTTTCCATAAGCATTTAATCTTTCAGCAGTAAAAATAAAAATATTTCGATTGGCAGGCTCTTGCGTTATTTGAGTTACTATTTTGTATAAACCAGAAAATCTAGACAGTCTTCTCCTAGTTTCATCAATCAATGCAATCGTAGGAACAACTACCGCAATATTTTCATAGCGATTCAATTCAATAATAGAATCTACAATCTTGCTTTTTCCAAAACTCGTTGGCGCACTCAAAATCACATTCTCGCCAGAGATCAGCTTATGGTATACATCAGCCTGTGCACGATGAAAAACTATACTTCCATCATCATTTAAGGGCTTAAAAAACTCATAAGCTAAGCTATCCCTTAAACTCAAAGTATCTTCATCAATATACGGCAATAGACCCACCTCCCTTACAAGGGCATCGATAATTTCATTAAACTCTTCAAAATATTTTCTTTGATCAAGAACCCTAAGGACCAGCTCTCTTGAAAATGATTCACTTTCACCTTCATTAATTACTGACGAAATCATTCTCAAGATTTCAAACTGATTTGTAGAGTCAGGCTCTAATAAGGATATTTCTGCTATTATATCTTCCATAATTACAATGCCTGCCAAGTCTTTAATTTTTCGTCCAGCTTAGTAATTAGCTCTTTTTTGTTCTTCAATGGCACTAAAAACAATTGAATTACTACGTTTTCTGGCAATGATCTACCCGCAAATTTTTCGTAATTACTAGCAATCTCTTCCTCAAACGCTGCTTTGTATTCATCACTGCAGCTAGTAAAACTATCTACCGCACTACTTTCATAAGTTAGCAATACCGGTATTACCACCTGACGAAATACATCATCTAAGCTCACATTAGGATCTAAAAGTCGCCCTAACTCTTGCGCATGAGGCCAATTAGAATCTATCTTCCCTTTGATCAATAAAAACTCATCTCTCAAATAATCTTTATTGGTATGATCTTCGAGCTCTGCAACAACATCTCTAATTGCACCATTAATATCTTTGTAAAATTTAACTTCGCCCAGCCACAACTCTAAATCTTGGCCATTAGGTACAACGTGAACTGCATCGAAACCTTTAACTGTATTATTTGCTGCAGACTTATAATAAATCTTAGATATTGCGGGCAATGAGCCAAAAACCTGCCTAACTGCAGCATGAAGCATTAACTCGCCAAACTCTCCACGATTTTTAAATTTCCCAGATGTATAAAGCTTCCTAAATGCTTCTCGCATCAAGGAAATCATATTTCCTGAATCAAGGTTTGCGATCTCTTCATAAGTCAAACAAAACTCAGGCATCCACTCCATCAAATGATCAACTAATCCATCATAACGCCACTCACCTAACTCATATCCCACACATAGGCCTGTTAAACCAGGAGCAAGACTTAAGTCATGAACTCTCACTTCAAAAAAATCTGTTGGTTTTTGCATAGCTAATTTAACACCCCTGAAAAAGCCGAAGCTAAGACCGACTGTTTGTTTTTTTCTGCTTTTAGTAACTGAATATCAAGCTCATTTGCTAAACGCCCAATAGCATCGAATTTAGCTTCTACCTGCCCTACTATTTCAGATTGCTCGACCATACCTGGCAACGGCAATGTTATATCTCGAACTTTAGTTAAATTTAAATTAGGCTGATTTCCACCTGATGCAGCTTTTCGCGTCTCTTCATAATTTTCATATAAACGCAGTCGCACATAAGAATTACTAGCTTTTTCTTGATCAACAATGATAGCTGCACAAGCTTGATTGCATGTTGCCTGAAAAGTAATTTCAGTTACTTGGCCCCTAGTCTTGCCTTCGCCATACATTGCTAGAAGCAATGTTCCAGAACCAAAGAGCTTAAGCCCTGAGTCAACCGCCGCTTGAGTTACAAACTGATCAGCCTCATTTGTAAAATCATTATTAGTCGCCGAACTTGTTAACCAAGGAATAGTTCCGCCTTCCCAAAACTCTTGATTTGAACGCTTTGGAGTTTTGCCTGTTTGAACTAAAGCTATCTCACCAATCGTAGTTTGCTCCCACTCATCTAATGAAATTTTATTCTGTTCACGCCACTCCTTGGTGAGCTCGCCGGTGACGGCGGCTTTGAGAACGGATTGGCGGTACTGTTTGAGTAGTTGTTTGACTTTGTTGAGGGCTTCGATGCCGGCGTCGATATGGGAGAAGAGTTCTTCGATTTTTGCGACGATGCGTTTTTGTTGTTCGAGGGGAGCGATTGGAATTGGTAACTGTTTTGCTTTGGACCCAGACAGCTCTAGAAAGGTTGTTCCACTGGCAAAACTTTCAGCTAATTGCTTGCTACCCTTTAGCCACCAATAAACATAGTCAGGTAGTATCTTGTCTGACTTAATAACGAAGCTCTTGAATCCTTGGTTTGTGCATATTTCATTTTTAGCGATTACCACATAACCAATCGGTGCTCGTGAAGTAAAAAGCACCGTGCCCGCTGGCATAATCTTAGCTGATGAAGAATTAAGGCCATCTTCTGTTATAAACCGCGCACCATTTGAGACATATTTTTCTTTATAGCCTGAAAGATCCGCTGGAGTAAGCCAAGGAATACTCCCATTTTGGTAGAAGCGTTTTTCTTTAGATTTAGGTGTGCCTCCTCCAACAACGTCAGAGATGTTATCCATTGTCGTCCAGGCCCAATTTTCAGGTAATTCTTTTTTAACAACATTGCTCATGCAATCAAATATCCATTAAGTTCCTGCACAATCACAGGTAATTCTTTTCCAAATAATGCCTGGGCCTTTAACAAGCCACCTTGCTGCTTACACTCGGGAATAAAGTCAAAATCATCCATTTCAAATTCGGCGTTGTTGGCTATCTGTTGTTTGATACGTTCTAACCACTGTAATTGTTCTTTACTAAAACCTGCTTGTTGCTGTTTCAACCAGGCCCCAAAGCGTTGATTAACAATTTGTGGAAAGGGTTCTAACTCGTTAGCCACACCGATGGAGCAGCGAATAAGGCTAATGAGTGCTGGCAGCTTTTCGCTGGGCGCTGCGCCTTTGGCTTTGAGTTTTTCTAACATTTCATAAGCTTGCCAAACATCTTTGGGGGCGATGTTATAGGGGGGCTGTTCGATTTCTTCCACCAGGTCGTTGAGTTGTTGGTAACTGAGGTGGCGTTTTTTATAGGGCTGGCTGTATACCAGTTGTATGGCGTCGAGTTCGTTTTTGTGTTGCTGTATAAATTCTTCGTAGCGGGTGATGATGCCCTGGGCTTTTTCTTCATCGTAAGCGGCGTCTAGCAGCTCGTCGGCACTGTCGTCTATTAGTTGGTCGGTGTCGCGGCGCAGGGTTTCGAGCAGTTCGCGCAGGTCTGGGTTGTGGAAGGGCTTTACGGCTTCATCTGCAATGGGCTCGAAGATGGCTTTGCTTTCTTTTTCGCTCACCTCATCGGTACCGTGTACGGCTTTGATTTTATCGGCGATGAAGTCTGGATTGCCAGCGTGTATGAGTTTACTGGCCACAAGTGTTAGGTTAGCCTCTTCACTGTTTTCGCCCATGCCTTCGAAAGTGTCTTTAAGTTGTTTGTTGATTTGTTTACGCTGGCCGTCGGTGAGTTTCATGTCTAAACGGATGAGGCGGTTGCCGAGGCTTTGCAGGCTTTCTGGGCTGCGATCACCCATGGCGATTTGTTGCATGAGTTTTTCGGTTGAGACGGAGGGTTTGCTCTCGAGGCTTTTGGTTTCGGTTTTGTCGGTTTCGGTGACGCCTACGGCATCTACCAGTACAAAGCGGGTTTTGGTGGGGGCGTCGGGTGTTACTTTAAGCAGTACGTCATTATCCACTACGCGGGTGCCTCGGCCTTTCATTTGTTCGTAGTAGGCGGGGCTTTTTACATCGCGCATAAATACTACGCATTCCAGCGGTTTGATATCGGTGCCGGTAGCGATCATATCAACGGTAACGGCGATACGCAGGCGTGGGCTGGTACGAAATTCGGCGATGGTGTTTTCGGCATTCTTCTTGCCGACTTTGTAGGTGACTTTTTTGCAGAAGTCATTACCCTCGTTAAATATTTCGCGCACGGCATCCACAATGCGGTCGGCGTGGTCGTCATCTTTGGCGAAGAACAAGGTTTTTGGCACCCAGCTGCGCTGCGGGAAGCATTCGGGCAGGCAGTGTTCTTTAAAGGCTGTGACGATGGTGCGTATTTGGTTGGGGGCGATAACGCTGCGGTCTAGCTGTTTGCTTCGATATTCTTCGTCCTGGTCTAATAGTTCCCAGCGTTTTTCTTTGGTGAGGCGGTCGCGTATTTCTACATTGGTGTTGGCTTCGATTAAGCCGCCCTGTTCGGTTTTTTCGGTTTTGATGCGGTAGATGTCGTAGCCGACATTAACGCGATCGATGACGGCATCTTCATGGGTGTATTCTGAGACGACGTTCTGGTGAAAGTAGCCGATGGTTTTTTTGGTGGGTGTGGCGGTGAGGCCGATTAAGAAGGCATCGAAGTAGTCGAGCACCTGACTCCACAGGTTGTAGATGGAGCGGTGGCATTCGTCAATGATGATAACATCGAAGGTTTCGATGGGGATGCCGGGGTTGTAGACGACTTCTTGCTTGTAATTGTTTGCGGCTGTATTAAAACCCACTTCATAGGAGGAGTGCTCTTCTATTTCTTCATCCAGCTCTTTGCCGCTGAGTTGTGAGTACATGCGCTGTATGGTGGAGATGGTGACTTTGATTTCATCACCGATACCACTGGGGCCAAGTATGTGAGCGTTGTAGAGTTCGGTGAATTTGCGGCCATCGTCGGGCGTGGTGTATTGCTGAAACTCTTTGAGGGCTTGTCTACCTAGGTTGCCCCTATCTACCAAAAATAATACGCGCTTGGCTTTGGCAAACTTGGCTAGGCGGTACACTTGAGTGCAGGCAGTAAAAGTTTTACCCGCACCTGTGGCCATTTGTAATAATGCGCGCTGGCGACCTTGCTTTAGAGAATTTTCAATACCGTCAACGGCGTCGATTTGGCAATCACGAAGACCTTTAGTATTTAGTTCTGGAAGTTGTCGCAATCGTGCTCTGAAGGTATCGCCCTGCTCTAACCAAGCTTTTAAAGTTTTGGGTTGGTGGAAATGGAATACATGACGAGAACGAGGGGCTGGATCACGTTCGTCTCGAAAGCGGATTTCATGGTTGGTAGATTCGTATAAAAACGGCAGAGGTTGATCGTTAGCCGCCCAGCGCTGTATGTGTTTGGTTTTAGATGTTGCGTAGCGGCCAGATTGCTCGGCAACTTTTCCTAGGTTAGCCCCTTCTCGCTTGGCTTCTATAATGCCGCATGCTTTACCATCGACAAATAACATGTAATCAGCGGGGCCAGTGTCGGTATCCATTTCCCGGACAGCAACACCTAAAGACTCGTGAAGATTGAGTTTCTTTTTATCTTGAATAGACCAGCCTGCTTGCTCTAGCTTTTGGTCTATTTCTATGCGCGTTTGAAGTTCGTCTTTATCAGTGTGAGGAGGTGTCATCCTTGTTGCCTAATCTCTTCTGTTTATGTTGATAAATGAGACCCATCGTAATAGGTTATTAAGTTCATGTCAGTAACTAAGAGAACATTACTGCCAACGCTATTTTGCCTCTGTCTCTATATGGTGGTAACGGGACAAAATTTCTGCTTGTTTTTCAATTGGATCAATTTGATTAGCTATCTTCTCAGCCCAATCCAACCACATATCGAAACCCTCTTCCTTACTCCCTGATTCCTTAAAGGCCACAATCAGATTCCGAATAGATTTTGCCTGATTATATGCCTGAGCCAGTTCAAACAAATGATTACGTCGTGCTGCTTCGATTTCCTTTAACCGTAACAACTCCTGCTTTCTCTTTGCTTGTTGCTCCCATGCGAGGTCCCTGGCTCTTCTTTTAATGGTTTCAAGCTTCTTATATTCAAAAGCCTGCCTAAACCCTTGCACAATACTCGGCAGTCGATTTTCAAGCCTTTCCTTTGCCGTATCTTTCCAACGTGCCTGTAACCCAGTCAAATACATACCGCTTATAGTGAACTCAAACAAACCTGAAGGGGCGTATTCTTTTAAAGGCCATAAGTATCCGTCTTTTCTCTTGAGATTAGTAATTTCAGCAGGGACTTGCGTTACGGGTTCTTTCAATTCAAAGCTTAATCGTTCACCCTCAAATATAAAGGCAGCTTGATTAGAGTTCCCAATACCTTTCTGCATTATCCAACCATAAGAATCAAACAACTTAATAATACCTTGAAGAAACAAGCAGGCGCGATTGAACGTTTTTGGCGTTACTTTCATTCCCATATCTACAGAGGGGTTTCTAAAATTAAGACGGCCATACTGATCTAAGGTTTTACAGTCCTTAAGCTTTCTATACTCACTTATTAATGGATGATAACGCGTCACGCGCTTTGGAATTTGAAAAGCGGTGCCGTTAGCCAATGGTTCCTCTTTAATACTCAATACAGACTCAGGAATTGACTTTTTATAATTAGGTTGAAACTCAATAAAGGCCAATCTTTGATCAGTAATATTTGGGAGTGGCGTTTTCTCAACAGTTTTACCATGTTCAAGCTTTGCCCAGTAACCCATCGGAGGACGTGGAATTTTGTGCTTTTTACATTTCTTAGCCAACCCTTGGTCACTTAGATCAAAGCGTTTGGCTAACTTTATCATGGGTACTGACCATACAAGGTTATAGAGTTCTTCACGTTTAAGGGGCTTTTGTTTTTTCATGATCAATAGAATTAAAGTCTGTCGACCAATCATTTCATCACAATTTAATTATGTTGGTGCAAAGCTGGTCTTATCGACAATAGGGAGGATTAGTCCCACACGTTCAAGGTGCCTATATTTAAGCATTTGAATGTTTGCAAGGGCTTATGCTAATCGCGTGTTCTGAGCAGGCGCTAAAGCGAAGCTATTCCGATATTTAAGACAAAATTTAAAAAACCACTTGCTGGCAGTGCGATTCCATTTCACTCTATTTATTACTATCTTTGTTCAGGACTTAACTGATTAAAACGGGTAGTATTTAGAACTTAATCAAAGCAAATCGGTTGCATCAATTTTTGATATCAAGAACTCGGCAAACAGTTTTGTAACTTCGACTTTATCGCTACCATAATTCAAAGTACCAAGCGTTTTAGCTCCAGCTCCAGTAACAGCTGCATCAGGGTACTCATCAAGAAATTCCTCAAGCAGCAACTTTCTATCTAGGTCATACTCCACCAACGGCCACCGTACTTAGTAGACATACTTCGGCCTTCTATAAGCCACGGCCAACACTCTTTATGTGGGTTATCTTGTTTTCCTTGTGGGTAGCTTCTTGTTTTTATTCATCCTTTAACTTAACCAACATTTAGACCTGCGGCGCTAACTCAGGAAAGTACCAAGGCTCTGCGTGCTCAGGAATCTCCCACCGCAAAGGTGATTTGCTACTGGTCTCGCTCAGCAAACCTTCTGACTTCAGTTGACTTAATAAACGCCTAGCACTTCGTTCTGGCATACCAGACAACTCAAGCGCCTGCGACCGGCTAAGCTCACCATAGATAAAAGCAGTATGAAGAATCAGCCCTGCTACTGGTTTTAATTCCTTATCCATAGAAACTATACGGTGATCATTTCTTGCTTGAATATAAGTATCAACCCGTTTGCGAAAATCAACCAAACTGAGCAAGCTGCTAATATAATCAACTTGATCTATGGCCGTACCCAGCATGTAGCCACAAAATGACAACAGGCCTTTTTCCGTTAACTGCCCTCGTCCATCATAATCACCATGCCTAACCTTATCCGCCACAGCCAATGTCTTTTTGTAATCGCCATCCTTATTCGCTAGCCCTCGACTTAAACACCAAACACCATAGCTATCTAAACCTGCTGCTTTAAGGGCCGCATCTGTTATCAACCGCCCCACTCTGCCATTACCATCTAAAAAAGGGTGTATCCATGCAAACCGGTGGTGCGCAGCCATAATAGCAATCAGTCGCCTATCACCCGTAAACTGATTCTGTTGGTAGGTCTCACAAAACTTATCCATTAAGGCTGGCAAACTCTCTGCATCAGGCGGCATATGCGCACCCACCTCAACTTTGCAGTTACGCCATTGCCCTGGCACAACGCGTCCAACAACATCACCTTGTTGGTCTTTAATGTCCCACAAGCTTTCAGGAATATTAGAGTAAAACTGCTCATGCACCTGCTTAATAAAAGCTGGTGTAAATATTTGCTCTAAACTAGGCGCTTGTTGCTGTAACCACGCTTGCACAGCCATGTGCCCTAACGACTCTTCTTGTAAATCTCGTTTTGCAGGATCATCACTGTATTGACCACGCTGGGCAGCACGTATCTCATGGGGTCGTGTTGCATTGCCTTCAATCAAATTTGAGTAGTAAGAATTAATCACTCGCATATACGTTTCGAGTGTATCCGCCGTTTTATCAGTCAATTGACCAGAAAGCTTTGCAGACTTTTGGCTTAACTCAACCGCCAAATCAGGTAAAGTAGATTGTCCCAATGCTTCATCGCTGGGTATAAACGGTGTAATATCAAATATTGAATCACTCATCCTGCATCCTAATTCGTTCTAAAAAACTAAAATATGACCGGTTATATGGCCAGATAAAATAAAAATAACATTATGATGTTATTAGAATAATAGCTACAAATATAGTTTTTTTTATAAATAATTGGCCACTTCAATGGCCGGATTATTTAAACCGAATCACCCACATACTTAACCTTCCATGCTTTACCCACAAATATCCAATATGGCTGCGTGCATTTCACTGGCTCTGGAATCTAAAAGTGTTTCATAATTATCAGAGGTCAAATCATTCTTTATAATCAGGTGAGACTTTAACCTTCTGCTGATCTCGTCCTCACCCACACACATCCTTTCATGCATATACGCAGACGGCGCTTTAGCCGACATCGTTCTGTTAGTTTTCCACGTTACCAGTGGGCAATTTAAAGCAAGATAAATATATTTAGACTCAAATTTGCGAACTTTTTGCACCACTTTATAAAGTAGGTCGGCATCGTTGAGCTGGCCTATAAATTCAGCAAAGTTAAAGTATTCGAAAATTTCGCGGGCGTCTTTGCTAAAACTTTGAATGTAACTTTCAAGATTAGCCTTAATCCCCGACTCACCCAGTTTGGAATGGTCCATTTTGAAAGTATTGAAGAAACTTAAACCGCCTGTTGCACGGCGTAGCAATTTTTTCTTGCGCCGCTTCTGGTAAGTTCATTTTTTGGACCTTTTCGTACTCGGCCAGTACTTGCTCTTTGGTTTCTTCAAGTACCCCTTCTAAACGACGTAGAAGCGTAAATGGCAAAATAATTCGCCCGTATTGCGATTATTTGAAATCACCGCGTAGTAGATCTGCAATTGACCAGCAGTATGCAGCCAAATTATTGGGTGTTTGATTCACTCTCTTATTATTAAAAACATTTTAGGGAATAGTCTATGTCTGCCTGATGTAACAAATCTGACAACAGTTCGACTTACTCTGTTTTGGAAATAAGCGTTATTCAACAGCATCCTTGCTATTATCTATCATCCCATTAAACTTCAAGTGCTGACTATTTAGCAATCTTAAATTTTGCTCCATTAATGCATCAAAAGTGAGTTAAGGTCTTGCCAAAACTAAGACCTTTTAGCGCCCTTTCAAGCATGGACTTTTATGAAGTTTAGCAAGCTGAAAATCACTCGAATTCTTAACGTACAGAGCCTCAATTCTTGGCTATCTAAACACATTCAATCTGGCATTTAAGAAATCGACACCACTTTAACCATACTAGGATTTTTTATTAACTATCAATCAAGCTACTAAGGCGCTTGGCTAAGCAAATATAAGATGTACGCGAACAGGATAAAGGAAGTGCTTTTCCAGAATAAAACAGGGTTACGCTCCATCAGCGGTGGGCGGGTTTTATTTAAAAACACCTTATTGGGTTGGCGCAGGTCGAATATAAATTCTGATAGTTCTGCATAACGTTTGTATGGGTTTGGGTGGACGGCCTTTTTTAAAACATCGTCAAACCAAACGGGTATTTCGTGTTCATCATCCAATACGGTTTTATAACGCAATTTATTTTGTGCGGCTTTGGTTTTACATTTAGCAACTTCTACACCATAGGGTAATTTTCCGGTGAGCATTTGGTAAGTGATAACCCCTAACGAGAATAGATCAGAACGGCTGGTTCCCGCTTCACCCAGAAAATATTCTGGGGCGGTATATTGTGCTGTACCTAGGATATTGTTTTGCTGCTGTGAACCGGCGATTTCCATTATTCCAGTGACTCGAGTCGAGCCAAAATCAATAATTTTTACCGTGCCGCTTGAGTCGATCATGATGTTTTCTGGCCGCAAATCTTGGTGCAACATTTCTAAACGGTGAAAAGCACGTAAACCTTTCGCTATTTGATCAATAATGTCGCGTACGGTTCCTAAGTCGGGTTTTGGGTTATCAATCATCCATTGCGTTAATGTCTGACCTTCAATAAATTCCATTAGGGTATACAGGTAATTTCGCTTACGGGTCTGCTCGCAAGGTTTTAATACATGCGCATTATTAATACGTCTCGCAATCCACTCTTCCATCGTAAAGCGCTCTAAGTACGTTGGGTCGTCTCGAAGGTCTATTGATGGGACTTTAAGAACAACCTGCTGGCCACTGTCTTCATCAACTGCTAGATAAACGTGACTACGACTACTTTGGTGAATGGCTCGAATAATTTTATAACCATCAAATGTCATGCGTGCATCGAGTGAAGGGGCAAATGGCAGTTCGGTTATTTGTTGGTAAAGCTCGCCGCTATCATGGTCTGGTAGTGCATTTACGCGAATAATTTGTGCCGTTAGATTGTCATCACTGCCTTGTGCATAGGCTTCATTAACAATTAATTTAGTGGCTTCATCAAGTTGGTCCGCATGATCATTGATAGCATTAATAATGAACGTATCGCTTGCGAACTCATAAACACCATCTGTTGCAAAAAAGAAGGTATCTCCCTCTTCTACTACCAACTCTTGATAATCAATATCTAGCTGCTGATTAATTCCCATGGCACGGCTTAGATAACTTTTATCTTCTGAAACCCAAAGCCTATGATCGTTGGTTAGCTGTTCTAAAGTGTTTCCGTTGATGCGATAAATACGACTATCGCCAACATGAAACAAGTAGGCCGTTCTTGATTTTATAACCATTGCGCTACAGGTGCATACATAGCCACGGTCTTTATTAAACCGATGTGGGCTTTGCTGGCTTTGAGCATATAACCAAGAGTTGGTAGCCGCTAACACCCGTTGAGCCGACTTTTTAACGGACCACGTTTCTGAGGTGCAGAAATAGTCTGATAAAAAACCACTGACCGATGATTCACTGGCAATATGGCTAACATCACTGCTGCTAATACCATCAGCCAACACAATTGCAATACCTTTGGAGGTTAACAGGTGGTCATCAGGTATATATAGGCCATGAAAATCTTGATTAATGTCCTTTCGGCCTTTGTCTGAATACTGCCCACTGGATATTTTTAATTGGTTTGTCATTTGCAAAAAAGGTCAGCCTTTTTAAGGGCTGACCTTTGCCTATAAGTAGTTGTTAATAATAACGCTTATATTGAACGGTTGGGACTTGTTTTTACGTGAGTAAAATACAAAGGTAGGCCTACTAAACATAATCCGCCCACTAGATTACCCAATACTGTTGGAATTTCATTCCAAACCAAATAATCAACAAAGGTAAAATCGCCGCCCATAATCATAGAAAATGGAAATAAGAACATATTCACAATTGAATGCTCAAAGCCCATAAAGAAGAACAACATAACAGGCATCCACATGGCTAGCATTTTACTGGTAGCAGAGGTGGAAATCATTGCACCAACAACGCCCATTGATACCATCCAGTTACACAACATGCCACGAATGAAAATAGTAAACCAGCCGTTAGCACCTTGTTCTTTATAACCCAATGTTCTGGATTCCCCAATCGTGCTCACTTTTGCAGCAATCGCGCCACCATCGACAGTGTAACCATAAGTCAAAATAAACGACATCATAAATGCTGTTGTTATTGCGCCTGCAAAATTGCCAATAAACACCAAACCCCAGTTTCTAAATACCTGACCAACAGTAACGCCCGGCCTTTTGTCTAATAATGCCAGTGGCACTAAGGTAAACACACCTGTTAATAGGTCAAACTTCATTAGATATAGCATGATAAAGCCGACAGGGAATAAAATGGCACCTGTTAATGGTGAACCAGTTTTTACCGCTACGGTAATCGCGAAAATCGCCGCCAACCCTAGAATGGCACCGGCCATATAAGCACGAATAAACGTATCCTTGGTCGACATATAGACTTTAGATTCGCCAGAATCCACCATTTTTGTTACAAACTCACTCGGTTCTAAATAAGACATTTTTAAATACTCCAGTTTTTACAGTTAATTAAGTTATTAGTAACTTTTATAGGGAAGAAACTTCCCACTCATCACAATATTGACACGGTCACCTTTTGCATCTGGTTCGCGCTTTAAATCCATACTGAAATCAATAGCACTCATAATGCCATCGCCAAACTCCTCATGAATGAGCTCCTTAAAGGTTGTTCCGTACACATTAACTAACTCATAAAAGCGGTAAATAAGTGGGTCAGTTGGAACGGCTGTTGGCAAAGAACCTTTATAAGGAACCACCTGAAGTTGCGCAATCGCCTGTTCGGGCAAATCGAGCATCTCCCCTACGGTATTCGCTTGCTCTGTAGTTAAGGTCATTTGTCCTAATAGAGCCGCTGTCGTCCATTCTTTACTCATGCCAATGGCTTCAGCAAGTTGGGGCCAAGTTAGTTTTTTAACCACTTTTTGCAATATGATTAATTCGGTCACTTCATTACGAGTCATAAAAAATTCCTTTGTAAACGTTTTAATATTAATCAGTCTTCAATGGGTTATGAAATAACCCTAAGGTCACATACTTCATATGCTTACTTTCATACATAGCAAAGGTTATGCCAAGCGATTTCAAAAAATCCATGAGCTGGAATTAAAAATATAATAAAGCGACTATTTAATAATAAGAAAATAGCTTATAAACTATTAGTAAAGTATTGTTTTAATTAATAAATTTTTATATTTGTACTATTAGGATTTTATATGGAAGATTATTAATAACAATAAAAATGGAGAATTTAACTTAGGCTAACCATCACAAAAAAGGTCATTAAGAAATGCTCTCGTTATTTTAATGAGTTATGTTTGCCCGCATTTATTGCTTTGCACCATAATTGTGCTACTTGATAAAAACAGTCATAGCGTCTGATTTTCCCTAGCATTAAAAAGAGATAGTTACGCCGATCAGAGGCATCATCGTTTGCGTAAAAACACATAATATAAGTAAAAAGCTCAGCTATTATTTGCAGTACACGCTGAAGATGAAAATACTAAAAATACTGAATGGGTCTATCAAAGCAATATCGTAAATTTGGCTTTACCACTCCCTTAAGGGAAATGTAGCTGTTAGTTAAGGCCAATGATCAGTATGACGTAATAAAACCCCTTGAAGAACAGATGAATGGCTAGCTGAGTGAAGAATACGCGACTACGGATTCAAAATTACACACTATCGAATACAGTGGAATGTTACTAGTAGGTACTTTAATATAAAGTATTAACGCCCTCTTTTATTGACGCCTATGTATTTGAAAAAGACTTAACCCATGATGGACTAAGTCTTTTTTTATTCAAGACGACGGATGCTAATAATTCCTCTAGTCCGAAAACTTAAGCACGGCTGTAGTTATCTTCAAAACGAATAATATCATCCTCACCTAAGTAAGAACCTGACTGTACTTCGATCATTTCTAGCAAAACTTGCCCTGGATTATGCAAACGATGCTTTGCACCAATTGGAATATAGGTTGACTGATTTTCTGCAAGTAACATCACGTTCTCATCACAAGTGACCTGTGCAGAGCCTGTTACTACAATCCAGTGTTCTGCACGATGATGGTGCATTTGCAAAGATAAGGACGCGCCCGGGTTGACGGTAATCCGTTTCACTTGGAATCGCTGACCTGCATCAATGGAATCGTAATTTCCCCACGGGCGATAACATAAACGATGATTCTCTGCTTCTTGACGTTGATCATCAATTAAGCGGTTAACAATATTTTTAACATTTTGAGCACTGTCTTTACTAGCAACCATTACCGCATCAGCCGTTTCAACCACGACGACATTATCCACCCCTAACACCGATACCAGTCGGTGCTCACTATGTATATATGAGTTTTGCACATCGTCAATCATCACATCGCCTTGCAAAACATTATTATTCTCGTCCTGCTCTGCACATTCCCATAAAGACGACCATGAACCTACATCATTCCATGCGGCATCTAAGGGCACAACCACCGCCTTATTAGTTTGCTCCATTACCGCATAATCAATTGACTCTGAACGACAGTTTGAAAAGGTATCGGCATCTAAACGGATAAAATCGAGATCCTTTACGCCTTTAGATAATGCCTCACGGCAGTTAGCTAAGATATCTGGCGCGTAGTTTTCTAATTCAGCAATTAAGGTGGATGCTTTAAACATAAACATACCACTATTCCAGTAATATGAGCCTGAGTCGACATACTCTGTGGCGGTTGCCAAATCAGGTTTTTCAACGAAACGCTTTACTGGGCTGGTTACATTTTTTTCAGATGCTTGAATATAGCCATAGCCGGTATTGGGCGACGTAGGAACGATGCCGAAAGTGACTAATAAGCCAGCTTCCGCCTGCGTTTTTGCCGTTTCAATAGCTTGATGAAAGGCCGGTATATCTTCAATAACATGATCCGCTGCTAACACCAATAAAGTAGGATCTTCACCCATCGATTGTGCTTGAAGAGCAGAAATAGCTAAAGCTGGTGCTGTGTTGCGCCCAATTGGTTCTAAAATAATATTTGCCGAGCTAATATCTAATTCATCCAGTTGCTCTGCCACCATAAAACGATGATCGTTGTTACAAACAATAATCGGCGCTTGTCTATCATCAATGTCACTTAAACGACTTAGCGTTTCTTGAAACATTGTGTTTTCACCAAACAAGGCGATAAATTGCTTCGGCTTGTGTTTTCGAGATAGTGGCCAAAGGCGTGTCCCACTCCCGCCGGACATAATAACAGGTATCATAAATTTCCTTATTTTATTAGGTTGCTTTTAATTATAGTTAAAAGTGTCAATTAATCTCGATTAACTCAACATCAAATACCAGTGTTGACCCGCCTTTTATTGCGCCCGTTGAGTGGTTGCCATACGCTAATTTACTGGGGATAAAAAAGCGCGTTTTTTCTCCTACAACCATCAGCTGCACACCTTCTGTCCAGCCTTTGATAACTTGGTTTAAGCCAAATTTTATCGGTTCACCTCGGTCTATAGAACTGTCAAATACCGTTCCGTCTAAAAGCGTTCCATGGTAATGCACTGTCACTTTATCAGTTGCGGTTGGGTGGATAGTGCCCGTACCCGTATTAAGCACCCTGTATTGTAAGCCAGATGCAGTCTTTAGAACGCCCTCTTGTTGGCTGTTTTTGGCCAGAAATTCTTCGCCTGTTTTAATATTATCTTGCGTCTTCTGATTCGCATTGCCATTTAAAAAATGCTGAGCTAAATAGAAAAATAAGGCAATAACAACGAGGATAAGTAAAATTTTCATCAGGTAACTTTATTTTATGATAGTTAATTTTGGAATAACTTTTTTAACGCCACTGATTGTTCTCGACAAACTGACAGCACGCGTGAGTTGAGCCGAACTTTTAACATGCCCATGTAGGGTAACAACGCCTCGATAAGTATCAACATTAATATCAAAGGCATCTACTTGCTTATCTTTGATTAACGCTGTTTTAACACTGGCCGTTATTGAAGCATCCTTAGATATTACTCCCAATGGCCTTTCATCGGTACCCACTGCGTAACCCGCTACACCAGCGCCACCCACTAAGAGCGTGGTGCACCCTGTTAGGCTTATGCTTAAGAGCACCATTATCAATACAAAATATTTTTTCATAGTGTGTTTTATCTTGATTTAAAATTATGTAGCCCTACACCTTCCATGTCTAGCTACTCTATTGGGTCTTCGTAATTAGTTTAAAATCAGCGTGCCTTTAACTTTTTAGCTTGTTTATTGAGTTGCTTTAAATGAGTTAATTTTTCGCCAATTTTTATTTCTAAACCTCTGTCTACAGGTTCATAGAAGGTTGCGTCGAGCAAGGCATCAGGCAGGTAAGTTTCTCCGGCGGCAAATGCATTAGGCTCATTATGTGCGTAGCGATAACCTTTATGATAGCCCTCCTCTTTCATCAGCTTTGTCGGTGCATTTCGTAGATGATAGGGAACATCCAAACTACCGGTTTTCTTAATAACGCTACCGACCGCATTGAAAGCGTTATACACGGCATTACTTTTTGCCGCACAAGCCAAATAGATTACCGCTTGGGCCAACGCTAACTCCCCTTCTGGGCTACCTAATTTTTCTTGCGTTTCCCATGCATTTAAGGCTATTTGTAAGCCACGTGGGTCGGCATTTCCTATATCTTCTGAGGCGATACGTACGATGCGCCTAGCAACGTATAAAGGGTCACAACCACCATCCAGCATACGTTTTAACCAATACAGCGATGCGTCTGGATCACTACCACGGACTGACTTATGCAGCGCTGATATTTGGTTGTAAAAATCCTCACCATGATTATCAAAGCGACGCACACCTTCTCTAATAACCTCTTCGACGATAACCGTTGAAATAGTACTGCTTTCGGAGTTTGAGGCCATTTGTCCACTCAATTCAATAAAGTTGAGTAGCCGTCTGGCATCTTTATCTGCGGCGTTAATTAATAGCTCAACCGCCTCCTCTTCAATAGAAAAATGCCCGGCGAACCCTTTTTCATTATTCGTTAATGCATTCTCAAGAATGAATCGTAAGTCCTTGTCTTCAAGAGATTTTAATGTGTAGACCCGTGCTCTCGATAAGAGCGCATTATTGAGTGAAAAAGACGGGTTTTCGGTGGTTGCTCCGATAAAGGTAAAAACACCGGCTTCTACGTGGGGCAAAAAAGCATCTTGTTGTGATTTATTAAAACGATGCACTTCGTCTACAAAAAGAATGGTGTTTTGCTGAAACTCGGCTCGGTTCTTTTTTGCTTGCTCAACGACCAAACGAATATCTTTTACGCCCGCTAACACAGCAGATAATGCGATGAAGTTTGCCTCTGCCTGTTGCGCAATAATTCTTGCCAAGGTGGTTTTACCCACCCCTGGTGGGCCCCATAAAATTAACGAATGCAGCTGACCTGTTTGAATAGCCTCATACAGTGGTTTACCTTTAGAAAGTAAATGCTGCTGGCCTGAAAATTCCGTTAGTGTTGATGGTCGAAGGCGATCGGCTAAGGGTTCAATCGGTTTCATTGCTCAGCTGTTTCATCAAAAACATCGGCCCCTTCAGGCACAATAAACTCAAACTTATTATCAGCAATAGGTATTTGAACACTCACATCGGTAAATAATAAGCGTGTCGTTTGCCCAAAGTTATCTTGTAAAACCATTCTAGTTAGCAGACCGTTCTTAAAACCGACATTAATAAACTCAAAACCACTAGTCTCTTCAAGAGGCGTTAGGCTTAGCCATTGCAAATCATCACTATCGCCTAATTGAGTAATATTAAATAACTTATCGAGTTTCGCCGAGCCAAGAATAATCGCCAGTGGTGAAGAGTCAATTGACTGTGATGCATCTTTAATGGTGACTTGTTCTAAGTCCTCATCATAAACCCACAGAGACACCCCATTGGAGATAATCTGTTGAATATAGGGCGTTGAATAGTGCCAACGAAACTGATTTGGCTTTTTAATCCAAAATTCCCCCGTTGATGATTGGCTATGACTGCTATTTTCACTACTAATAATTTGTGTAAATTGCCCGCTCAGGTTTTTATACCCTTGCAAATGATTCTCAAGACTATCTTGGCTACTCGTTGCAAAGCTTGGCGCCGCTACACTGAGTAGAAATAAAAAACAAAGAAACAGATGAGAAATTTTCATAAATTACAGCTCAGGTGGTGGAGGGGCTAATACTTCACGCGAGCCATTAGACTGTAATGGCCCTACAACACCGCAGCGTTCCATTTCTTCAATCATTCGCGCTGCACGGTTATAACCAACTCTTAATTGGCGCTGCACACCTGAAATGGACGCTCTGCGTGTTTCTGTGACAATTTTTAATGCTTGATCATATAGTTCATCAGAATCTTCTGAACCACTGCTTCCAGCTCCACCCCCATCAAACTCACCAGGGTCAGACGCTGTTAAAATACCGTCTATATAGTTTGTTTTACCAGACTTTTTCAATTGTTTTACAACTTTATGAACTTCGTGGTCATCAACAAAAGCGCCATGAACACGCTGCGGTAAACCCGAACCCGGTGGCAAATAGAGCATATCACCGTTACCCAGCAAGGACTCCGCACCTGATTGGTCAAGAATCGTACGCGAATCAATTTTGGATGATACTTGAAAGGCTATCCGCGATGGAATATTTGCTTTAATAAGTCCAGTTAATACATCCACCGAAGGACGTTGCGTAGCGAGTACTAAATGAATACCTGACGCACGCGCTTTCTGGGCGAGCCTAGCAATCAGCTCTTCAACCTTCTTACCAACAACCATCATCATGTCAGCCAGCTCATCAATAATGATGACAATTTGCGGCAATTCAGCCAGCGTACTCGCTTCGTCTTCATCGTCATCAATAAATGCAGTCGGTTCCCAAAGTGGGTCAGCCAGTGGGCTGCCCTCTTTTATCGCATCTTTTACCTTTTTGTTATAGCCACTTAAATTTCTAACGCCCAGTAAAGACATTAACTTATAACGACGCTCCATTTCGGCAACTGACCAACGCAGAGCATTAGCGGCCTCTTTCATATCGGTTACAACAGGAGTAAGAAGATGCGGAATACCTTCGTATACCGATAGTTCAAGCATCTTCGGGTCGATCATTATCATTCGTACTTGCTCTGGCGTCGCTTTATATAACAAGCTTAAAATCATCGCATTAATCGCCACTGATTTACCCGAACCGGTTGTACCGGCAACTAATAAATGTGGCATTTTAGCTAAATCGGCTACGGTAGGTTGACCCGAGATATCTTTACCTAAAACCAAGGTCAGTGGCGAGTTGGACTTTTCATACGCTTGCGAGGATAAAATTTCACTAAGCCGTACCATTTCTCGCGCTTCATTTGGTATTTCCAAACCAATAACGGATTTCCCCGGTATAACCTCAACGACACGCACACTATGGGTTGACATAGAACGCGCTAAATCTTGTGCAAGGCCGCTAATGCGGCTTGCTTTAATACCGGGTGCTGGTTGAATTTCAAACCGAGTAATAACAGGGCCTGGGTTAACCGCAACAACATCAACATCCACGCCAAAGTCTTGTAGTTTCAACTCAACTAATTTAGACAATGCCTCAAGTGCCGCTTTAGAATAACCTTCTACCTGCTCATTCGCCTCATCTAATAGGGCCAACGTAGGTAGCGTACCTGCTGGCTCATCAAACAAAGCAACTTGTCTTTCCTTCTCAACTCGCTCACTGCTTTTAATCTCTCGAATAACCGGTTCTATACGTGCCTTGGGTTTAGCAGAAAATATTTTCGATTGTTTTTTAAACGTATCAATACGTTTTTTCTTCACCGTTACAGAGGCTTTACGTTCTTTACTATCTTCAATGTAATGTTTTAGCCAATGGTAAGCCCGTACAGATAAGGCACCCATTTTATCCATCAAGCCTAACCAAGATAGTCCCGTGGATAAGGTAATTCCAACAAGAAAGAAACTAAAAAGAATTAATGTGGCCCCTTGAAAAGCAAATAAATCAATTAAAAAATCTGTTAGTTCTAAACCAATAATGCCGCCCGGTGAACTTGGAATAGTTAGCCAGCTTTGATAGTAATGCATATCCAGCAAGCCAGCACCCGCCACTAAGAAAGTAATAAAACTGACCCAGCGGATGATTTGATGCAACATCGTATCGGCATGTTTTGTGCGTGCTTCAGAAAGAAACTTCCATGCACTGCTCATCAACATAAATGGGAAGGTAAATGCCATCAAGCCAATAATAGACAGCATAAAGTCTGAAATCCACGCGCCCACTACACCGGTGATATTGACAACGGTTTGATCGACACCAGTGTGTGTCCAACCAGGGTCATTAACGTTATAACTAAAAAGCGCGCCCAGCAAAAATAAGCTTAACGCCAATAGCGCTAAAAAAGCCGACTCTTTTAGCAGCTTAATCACTTGTTGCTGTGCGGGTGAAGGCGTTGTAGCGGTCGTTGTACTGGTTTTAAGGTTCACGTGACGTTAAATACACTCATTGGATACATGGTAAGGCCCTACTATCTAGATAAAAAACAAAAGCGTTCTCTAGCTAAATATCAAGATATTATTGCGCTTTATCTTATCACTTTCAGGCTAAATGTTTAGTGTTTTACAAGCTGAATAAGGAACTGCTTATACAAATTAAAGAACGTAAACATCATATCGAGTATTAACACTACTGACGGTGTAACTAGCCGGTTTATCATTCAAGCTAGGTGCAGACTTAGGTCGTTTTACCACGACACGGTGTGCGGCTGTTGTTAGTGCCTCTGTTAATAGCTCGTTATCACCCTTTGTATGCTCTGTGAGGTGCTGCAATACCTGCATTTCTTTTTTTATTTTTGCCGACTTCTTTCTATCTGGATACATCGGGTCTAAGTAGATAACATCGGGGCGCTTATTTGAAGAGGAGTCGCATTCATTCATATATTCTATTGAATCTTGATGAACACAGCTCATCCGTTTAGCAATCGCCGCCACACCTGGGTCTTGAATAGCCCGGCAAAGTGCATCGGCTAATAAGCCAAATAAGGCGGGGTGTTGCTCACATAATGTTATTTCAGCACCCAGACTCGCTAACACAAAAGCATCTTTTCCTAGCCCTGCTGTGGCATCTAATATCGTCCATTCGGGGTGCTTATCTAAACCACAGGATTTTGCCAGTGGCTGGTTTTTACCCCCACCATATTGCCGACGGTGCTTGGCCTTACCATCAACAAAATCAATACATAAGCTTAAGTCACTATCATGTAAACGAAGCTGAAGCATCAGCAAATTCTCGTGATAGTGTAAAAAGCAATCCACCTTCTCCGTGTTACTTATTATTTGATAACACCCTCTGTCCAGTAAATCCTTTATATCAATAGAAGGCTTATCGGATTCTTTAAGATAGATGGGAAATGGTGTGGATAACAAAGAGTAGCCTAGTGAGTGAAAGTATCGTTAGACAGTTGCTATAAACGCTAGGCCGTGGAATTTATATGATTGAGCAAGCGTTTGATTTTAAATCGAAATGGGGTGGATGAAGGGACTCGAACCCTCGACAACCTGAGTCACAGTCAGGGG
>CAJXOJ010000023.1 GCA_913057515.1 uncultured Cycloclasticus sp.
CATGTCGGTCATTTAAGCGAGCTAGTTCAGGGCCGTATTGTTCCCAACGCCCCGACTCTTGCCAAAGTTCAGATGGCTGTACAACCGGCATTAATACTTCTAATGCACCGGCATTGTTCATTTCTTCACGAACAATATGTTGTGCTTTTTGCAGAATGCGAACACCGAGAGGGAGCCAATTGTATAAGCCAGCCGCTAGCTTGCGAACAAGCCCCGCGCGAATCATTAATTGATGGCTGACGATTTCGGCATCTGAAGGGGTTTCTTTAACGGTATTGAGCGGGAATTGGCTAGTACGCATAGTTATTTTCTTAGGTTAATGAAGTTCGGGTGAAGCGCGACATTTTACGCTGAAAAATGGCCTCAACCTAGAGGCAATGCACAAGATATCGTTAGGCGACTTCCTGTTCCCAGCGTTTAAGCTTTCTATCGAGTGTGCGACGAGAAATGCCCAAGTTATTCGCGGCTTGTGATTTATTGCCACTACTTTCATCGATAACCATAAGAATGTGTGCCTTTTCGAGTGACTTTAAACAGTGCTTATTGATAGCTGTGGAGCCTTTTTCATAGATTGGTAGTTTCTGATCTAAGGGAACGCATAACAGTAACGAGCGTTCAATGTGGTTACGCAACTCGCGAATATTGCCGGGCCAATGATGAGCTTTTAATGCATTGATTGACTCAGTTGAAATATTGGGTTTTGAGAGCTCGTGCTCCTCGCAAAGTTGAGAGACAAAAGTTTTGGTCAGCGCTTCAATATCATCTGGACGTTCACGAAGAGGGGGCGAGGTAAAAGGAACGACGCTTAAGCGGTAATATAAGTCGGCTCTAAATAAACCTTGTTTAACGAGGCTTTTCAATCGTTGGTTAGTGGCAGCGACGATACGCACAGAGGTGTCAAATTCTTTGTCAGAGCCAACGGGGCGAATGGTTTTTTCTTCCAAAAGGTGTAAAAGCTTTGGTTGCGAGTCGAGCGGAAGCTCACCAATTTCATCTAAAAAAAGCGTGCCATCTTGTGCGGTGGCAACTAGCCCTTTGCGTGCGTCTTTGGCGCCTGTAAATGCGCCTTTTGCATGGCCAAAGAGCTCGGTCTCTAATAGGTGTTGGCTGAAGGTTGCGCAGTTAATGGATACAAAGGGGCCTTTGCGTTGGCTGATATCATGAATTTTTCTAGCCAATAAGCTTTTGCCGGTACCTGTTTCGCCCTCTAATAGAATAGGTGTGTTTTTAATAGCGACACGCTGAATATCTTCCAATAGTTTTACGACAATGGGGTTATGGCCAAAAAATGAGTGGCGATCGCGAATCGCTTTGCGAAGCTGAGGGTCTTTTTGCATGAGTATGAATGGTGGTGAGACTTTTTGTCGTAAACGGCTTTATCTTCGGACAAAATGTCGCATAAGTCTAGTCTCTTGGAAGCCATTTTTTAATTAGCTTTCAGTAAAAAGTTTAGTAAATCAGCAGGTTGAGAATTTGATATAGCTAGTGGCACCCATTTTGCTTTGTGCTAGCGGGTATTTTTAAATCAATAATAAGGAAAATTGAATGAAATTTAACAAATTAGCGTTAGCAACGGCTATTTCTATAGGCTTATCGTCACCAGCCCAAGCTGGTTCGGAGCTGACAACGCTACTCATGTTGTTGCATGAAAATGGCACGATATCGGATGCGCAATACCAACGTGTGTTGGCCGAAGCACAAGCCTCAGAAGAAAAAACGATAGCGCAGACAGCGGATATTCAAGAAAAGCTTGATAAGGCAACCAATGTTGAAGTAAATGTTAATAAAGGTGGCTTAGCTGTTAAATCTCGTGACGGTAACTTCACTACGCAGATTGGTGGTCGTATGCAGTTAGACTCCGCTTGGTATGGAGAGGATAATTCGGCAGCGGGTAGCACGTTGGGCGATGGTACAAAGGTACGTCGAGCAAGGTTATATATTAAAGGCACGGTAAATAAAGATTGGTTCTATAAGTTTGAATATGACTTTGCTGGTACAGGGGATACGAGAAAAGGTATTACCGATATTTGGGTAGGGTATAAGGGTTTTGATTTTGACGGGTTAAGCGTTAAGGCTGGACACTTTAGAGATCCGTTTATGTTGCAAGATCAAATAAGCGACAATAATACGCAGTTTACCGAAAGAGCCTCAATTGATGCCTTTACAGCGAGCAGACATATTGGCGTTATGGGTAGTATCGATCGTAAACATTGGACAACAGCGCTTGGCGTGTTTGGTGATAAAGCCAATACAAATGGTGGCTCAGACGATGAAGGATGGGGTTTAGGCGCGCGCTCTACGTGGATGCCAGTTAATGAAAAAGGCTCGTTGGTGCATTTAGGCTTGGCGGCAAACTACCGTAGTACCCGTGGCGGTGAGGTTCAATTTAAACAGCAACCTGAAACTAATATCTCAGGAGTGAACTTTGTGGATACGGGTAAATTGCTAGATGTAGATAGCTATTTAACATTAGGTGCCGAAGTGGCTATTGTTGAAAATAGGTTTTCTGGCCAAGCTGAATACATTCATACTCAGCTAGAACGCGATACAACTAGCGACCCTACATTTGATGGTTGGTATGCACAAACAGGTTGGTTCCTAACGAATGATACGCGCCCGTATACGCATAAAGGCGCAAAATTTAAAGCCGTTAAACCGAATAGCCCGTTTGGTAATGGTGGCATAGGTGCGTGGGAATTGGCCTTGCGTTATAGCACGATTGATCTAGTGGATTCTGGCATAGACGGTGGTGAAATGGACAATATGACACTGGGTCTAAACTGGTTCCCAGTAGCAGGTTTACGTTTTTCTGCTAACTACATTAAAGTGCTAGACGTAGACGGTGGAAAGCACGAAGACGAGGAAGCAGACATTATGCAACTTCGTGGTCAATGGGCATTTTAAGCGAGTAGGCAACAAAGGGGCGCGCGTCGCCCCTTTATTTTTATAAATGAATAAATAACGAGGAAGTGATGAAAAAAATATTAAAAATAGTATGGGGGATCAGTGTCGTTGGATTGATGGTGTTCGCATCGAATAGTTCAGCATCGGATGTTCTTAGAATGTCGACCACAACCAGTACAGAAAATTCAGGCTTATTGGCGGTGTTAAACCCCGCGTTTGAAGCGCAGCATAATATAAAACTTGAAGTGATTGCCGTTGGCACAGGTAAGGCGTTGAGAATGGGCGCACAAGGTGATGTCGATGTGGTGTTTGTTCATGCACCAGGTGCGGAATTAGAATATGTTAAGTCTGGTGATTTTATTGATCGTAAAGCAGTGATGCATAATGATTTTGTGTTGATAGGGCCGGACAAAGACCCCGCCACATTAGCCACGGCGAAGACTGTCGAGGAAGCATTGCAAAGAATTGCTGATGTAGAGGCAACCTTTATTTCTAGAGGTGATGACTCAGGGACACATAAAAAAGAAAGAATTTTGTGGAAAAAAGCAGGTGTTAAACCAGCAGGGGGCTGGTATGTAGAGGTAGGCCAAGGCATGGGTGCTGTGTTAAATATTGCCAATGAAAAGCAAGCTTATGCGCTAACTGACCGAGGGACTCAAATTGCTTTTGCAGATAAAGTGTCGTTGAAGGTATTGTTTGAAGGTGATAAGGAGTTATTTAACCCTTACCATGTGATGGCTGTTAACCCTAAAAAACATGAAGGGGTTAATAACGATCTCGCAATGAAGTACATTCAATTTGTAACAGGACCAGAAGGTCAAGGCATTATTCAAAACTTCCGTAAAGGCGGGCAGCAGTTGTTTTACCCAGATGCTCAGTAATTAACGCTCGTTTAAGGCTGCTAAACGCTCTCTAAAAATATAGAGGGCGTTTTTTATGCCTGATTATTTAGTGCGAGACCAGTAAGAGGCAAGCAGCGAGCCGGTTAAATTATGCCACAGGGAAAAGAGCGCCCCCGGTAGTGCGGCAGAGGGTGCGAAGTATTTAACAGCCAAAGCGACAGCTAGGCCGGAGTTTTGCATGCCGACTTCAATTGCGAGGGTTTTGCTGGTGCGTTGATCCATGCCAAACGCACGCGGTAACCAATACCCCACGGCTAAGCCAAGAGCATTATGCATGGCAACAGCGGTAATCAATAGGGCCCCAACAGAGCCTAAACGAGACTGATTGAGTGCGACAATAATCGCAATAATTAACACGATGGCAAAGACAGAAATTAAAGGGAATACCTGCCTAGCTGAGTGTAAAAAACGGCCAAAAAGTTGATTAACAATAACGCCTGTAGCGACCGGTAAAATAATAATTTTCACTATGTCCATGAGCATTTTCACTGTCGGTACATCAACGTGCTTCCCAAGATAGAATAGGCTTAATGCAGGGGTGGCAATGACGGCGAATAAGGTCGAAAAAGTTGTAATGGTGATAGACAAGGCGACGTTACCTTTAGCTAGATAGCAGATAACGTTAGAGGCAGTGCCGCCAGGGCTTGCACCGACGAGAACCATACCAATAGCGAGCGCCAATGGTAATTGTAACCAAGTGGATATGCCCCAAGCAAAAAAGGGCATAAATATAAATTGCAGCAATAGACCAAGCACGATAGGTTTGGGCGATTTGAGAATACGCAAAAAATCACCGGCTTTTAAGCTAATCCCCATGCCAAACATCACTAAGCCGAGCAAGAAAAAGAGGCTCGGCTTAAGAGGGATAAATAGGCTGGGCAAGAGATAGGCGACGATAGATAACAATATCGCCCAAACGGGGAAAAGCTTAGTGGCTGTGTTAATCAACGTGGTTCCCTTTTATGCCGACTGATTACTGATAGCTTTATCTAAAAAATCTTTTAGGTAGTACCCTGTATGAGATTCCTTGCGTTGAACAATGGCTTCAGGTGTGCCTTGGGCAATAACCTGGCCGCCACCATCGCCCCCTTCAGGGCCGATATCAATAATCCAATCGGCTGTTTTTATAACATCTAGATTATGTTCAATCACCACAAGGGTATTTCCATGATTACGGAGGGTGTGCAATACCGTCAGTAGCTGTTGAATATCAGCAAAGTGTAGCCCAGTGGTGGGTTCGTCAAGAATGTATAAGGTTTTTCCTGTGTCGCGTTTCGATAACTCGCGTGATAATTTCACACGCTGAGCCTCACCACCCGATAAGGTAACGGCATTTTGTCCTAAGGTGATATACCCCAGCCCTACATCCATTAAGGTACGAAGTTTTTTTGAGACAACTGGAATCGCATCAAAAAAGGCGCAGGCATCTTCCACCGTCATTGATAGCACTTCATGGATTGTTTTACCCTTGTAGCGTATTTCAAGCGTTTCTCGACCGTATCGCTGACCTTTGCAACTTTCACAATTGACATAAACATCGGCGAGAAAGTGCATTTCTACCTTAATAACGCCATCACCTTTACAGGTTTCACAGCGCCCACCTTTTACGTTAAAGCTAAATCGCCCCGGTGTGTAACCACGTGAACGGGCCTCTGGGGTTGCTGCAAACAGTTCACGAATGGGTGTAAATAGCCCAGTATAGGTAGCGGGGTTTGAGCGCGGTGTGCGCCCGATCGGGCTTTGATCAATATCGACGACTTTATCAATATGTTCTAAGCCCTCAACGCCATCATTCGCGGCGATAGGTAAAGATGATTTATTCAGTACTTTTGCAACGGTTGGGTACAAGGTCTCGTTGATTAAAGTGGATTTTCCAGAGCCAGAGACCCCGGTAACGCAGGTAAATAAACCGATGGGAATATCAACGCTGACATTTTTCAGATTATTAGCTCGCGCATTATTAATGCGTAACTGTTTACTGGCGTCAGCCGAGTGACGTTTTTGTGGAACAGCAATGTATTGCTGTCCTGATAAATATTGGCCGGTGACAGAAAGAGGGTTTTTAATGATTTCTTCAGGTGTGCCTTGGGCAATCACTTCGCCACCATGAATGCCGGCCTTAGGGCCAATATCAACCACGTGATCAGCGGCTAAAACGGCATCTTCATCGTGCTCAACAACAATCACGGTATTGCCGATATCGCGTAAGTGAAATAGCGTATTAATAAGGCGTTGATTGTCACGTTGATGCAAGCCAATGGAGGGTTCATCAAGCACATACATAACGCCAACAAGCCCAGCACCGATTTGACTGGCTAGGCGTATGCGTTGCGCTTCACCGCCTGACAATGTGTCTGCGCTTCGATCTAGCGAAAGGTAGTCTAAGCCCACATTAATAAGAAAATCGAGGCGAGCTTTAATTTCCTTGATAATCTTTTTGGCGATTTCACCGCGGTGCCCAGCCAGTTTCAATGATGCAAATAGGTCGCTAGATTGGCGAATAGAAAGATGAGTAATTTCAGGCAAGGTATGTGTATTGACAAAAACATGGCGAGCAGCCGTGTTTAAACGTTGGCCCTGACAGTCTGGGCAAGCTTTACTCGATAGGTACTTGGCCAATTCATCTCGCACGGTGTTGGAATCGGTTTCACGATAACGGCGTTCCATACTATGAATAACCCCTTCAAAAGGGTGCGAGCGCTTAATTGACTCGCCGCGACTATTGAGCGTTGTAAAATTGATTGACTCGTCGCCACTACCAAACAAAATGGCATGTTGAATGTCTTCTGGGTAAGAATTAAACGGTTCTTCAGGGTCAAATTGATAGTGCTTGGCGAGCGACATCACCATTTGATAGTAATACATATTACGCTTATCCCAACCGCGGATAGCGCCACCGGCAAGGCTAATGTCGGGGCTATGCAAAACTTGCTTGGGATCAATGTATTGTTTAATGCCTAAGCCATCGCAGCTTGGACACGCCCCCTTAGGGCTATTAAACGAAAAGCTACGTGGTTCTAATTCGCTAATGCTGTAGCCGCATGTTGGGCAGGCAAAACGTGCAGAAAATAGAATTTCCTCGTCATCATCTATGCTGCTGATAACGGCAATACCTTCGGTTAGTTTTAAGGCAGTTTCAAATGATTCAGCGAGTCGGGTTGACAGGTCATCACGAATTTTGAAACGATCAACGATTACTTCTATGGTGTGTTTTTTCTTTAGCTCTAACGGCGGTGCATCATCAAGCTCAACCACTTCGCCGTCAATACGTGCACGAATGAAGCCTTGGTTACGTAAATCATTTAAGGTATTAAAGTGTTCGCCTTTGCGCTCTTGGATAACAGGTGCCAACAACATCCAGCGCTTCTCTGGATTTAAAGTGAGCACAGAATCAACCATTTGCGTAATTGTTTGCGCTTCTAAGGACGTGCCATGCTCAGGGCACTGAGGAATACCTGTTCTGGCAAATAATAACCGTAAGTAATCGTAAATTTCTGTAATCGTACCGACTGTTGAGCGTGGGTTATGAGAGGTGGATTTTTGCTCAATAGAAATAGCCGGTGATAAGCCTTCAATATGGTCGACATCGGGCTTTTCCATTACCGATAAGAACTGTCGAGCATAAGCTGAAAGTGATTCGACGTAGCGACGTTGACCTTCAGCATAAATGGTGTCAAACGCTAAAGAGGATTTACCTGAACCTGATAGTCCGGTGATGACAATGAGCTTGTCCCGTGGGAGGTCGAGGTTAATATCTTTTAAGTTGTGGGTTCTTGCGCCACGAATTTGAATGGTGTCCATTTACGTATCTAATTAAATTGCCAAACCTGTTAATATACCCCTCTTTTTAAAGGCTAGGCAAAGTAATTATGGCTGATTATTCAGGCCAATCGTCAGTGATGAGTGAGCAAGAGAAAAGAGCCAGCTTAGGTTTAGCGGGTATCTTTTCAATGCGCATGCTTGGTTTGTTTATGATTTTACCCGTGATGTCATTGTATACCGAACACCTTGACGGGGTAACGCCGCTGCTATTGGGCTTGTCTATCAGTGTTTATGGTTTAACGCAGGCATTATTCCAAATTCCGTTTGGTTTGATGTCGGACCGTTTTGGGCGCAAAAAGATTATAACGATAGGGCTGTTGTTATTTGTTGCTGGTAGTGTGGTGGCGGCCTTGTCTACGACCATCTATGGGATTATCCTTGGGCGAGCGCTTCAAGGCAGTGGAGCCGTTGCGGCGGCAATTATGGCGTTGGCTGCCGATTTAACATTGGAGCAAAACCGTACCAAAATAATGGCAACGATAGGTATCAGCATCGGTATTTCATTTGCTGTCGCTATGGTGCTAGGGCCAGTGTTAGCATCGGTTGTTGGATTGCAAGGTATCTTTTGGTTTACTGCTGCTTTGGCGATAATGGGTATTCTCATTTTGCATAAGGTGGTGCCCCAAGCAAAAAAACTATCAATACATAAAGATGCAGAACCTATTCCTGCCTTAATGGGTAAGGTACTAAAGGATGCCCAGTTGCTACGCCTTGATTTTGGTATTTTTTGCTTGCACTTGGTGATGACCGCGATGTTTGTTGCGCTACCCCTAGTCCTGCGGGGGCAGTTGGGTATTGCTGCAGGTGATCACTGGATGGTGTACCTCCCTGTGCTAGGCCTATCAGTGATAACGATGGTGCCATTTATTATTATCGCGGAAAAAAAACGCAAAATGAAAGTCGTGTTTGTCAGTGCAGTAGGGGCTTTATCGCTGGCTAGTGTGGGCTTGTATTTATTCAGTGAACACTTATGGGGCATGCTAGCCTCTTTATTTATATTTTTTACCGCATTTAATTTATTGGAAGCCAGTCTGCCATCATTAATTTCTAAAATAGCCTTTGCTGGTGGTAAAGGAACAGCGATGGGCGTTTACTCAAGCTCGCAATTTTTTGGTGCTTTTTGTGGTGGCTTAATGGGTGGCTTAGTCTGGAGTAACTATAGCTTAGCGACAGTATTTTTAGTGTGTGCAGGTGTTTTATTGGTTTGGTTTTTAGTAGCGCTAAGCATGAAGGCCCCACGCCATATGAGCAGTTTGCTAAAGCACCTAGAGGTTGAAACGGCTGAGCAAGCAAGTCAAATAACTGATAAGCTATTAGCGGTAAAAGGAGTGTTAGACGTTGGCATATCAGTGGATGATTCAACGGCTTACCTCAAGGTGGACAATGAGCTGTTAGATGAGGTGGGGCTAGATATGATTCTTCCTAACATCCAAAAAGCTTGAGTTTTATAGAGTAGATATTGAATTTTAAATGCCCCATAGGGGCAAGAACAAGCGGAGCACGACATGGCAAGTAGAGGCGTTAATAAAGTAATTTTGGTGGGCAATTTGGGTAAAGACCCAGAGATTCGTTATATGCCCAGTGGCGGAGCGGTTGCGAATGTAACGGTTGCAACATCAGAGTCTTGGAAAGATAAAAATACAGGCGAACAAAAAGAGCAAACAGAATGGCATCGGGTGGTGTTTTTCAACCGCTTGGCCGAAGTGGTTGGTGAATACCTTAAAAAAGGCTCTAAAATTTATGTAGAAGGCGCTTTGCAAACACGTAAATGGCAAGATCAAAGTGGTCAAGATCGTTACACCACAGAAATTAAAGCCAGCACGATGCAAATGTTAGACAGCCGTGGGGGCGGTTCTGCTGAATTTTCGCCAGCTGGCGGAGCGCCTGCTGCTAAGCCCAGTAATTTTTCCTCAGCACCTGCGCAACCCACCGCGCCAATGGATGATTTTGATGATGATATACCGTTCTAAAATTCACCTTTATTTGTTTTGTTAAAATAAAACACATGAGCCCTTATTCTTCAGTGATTAAGGGCTTTTTATTATCTGTAAGAAATTAATATGTAAATATATGGGACCCTTATAAACAAAGGGTCTATATATTTAGCAAGCTAATGGGTAGCTAAGCTCGGGGAGAATGTATTACACGACCTGAGGCTTTTATTGTCATACTTGAATGAGGCGGGTGTTGGTTTTATTGTTTTTGGTTTAACAGGGTTGGCGGGATACCAGTTGCGGCTATCGGACTGATGTTTTTATAAGGAAGAGGGTAAGGCAAAAATGGCTGCTAGTCAGCAAACATTTGTAAGGCTCTATTTGTATGCTGTTAAAGCTAAAAAAGCCCCTATTAAAGGGGCTTTTTTAGTCTAAGTGTTTCTTTATTGGTTCAGGTTGTCCATCGTGCCTTTTGCTTCGTCTAGAAGATTGGTGGCTGCACCCTCTGCTTCTGCTGCAGTATCTTCGGCTTCGGTAGCGGTGACGCTAGAAATAGCATCATCTTTCATTTCTATAGCAGAATCTATAGCCTCAGATGTCTTGTCTTTAACCACGTCAGTTATTTCAGTAGTGGCTTCTTTTGCTGACTCTATAACATTAGTAGTTGCTTCTTTAGTTGCATTGACCGCTGTGTTTGCAACTTCAGTTGTCGCTTCACCTAGTGAAGTGGCCGTTTCGGTTGTTGCATCTACAGCATCAGTGGCCATGTCTTTTGCAGAATCCATTGTGCTAACAGTGGCTTCTTTTACACTAGAGGCTGCTTTTTCGGCTTCCTCACAACCGGTTAAGAGTAAAAGGCTGGCAGCAAGTGTAGCGATAAGTAAAGTTGAGTATTTCATTATTTCCCCTGAATTTATTGAGTTCTAAAGACTGTTAAACGAAATGTGCAACAGTGAGTCGATTATAATGATACAAATTAAGTGAATACAAGCTGAATAGACAGTTTGTGTTTTATCAAGGATATTTTGAATGAAGTGTGAGTGAGTAATTATGAATAAAAATCAACCAGACTGGCTGAGTCCAGAGGAATACCAAATGATTGTTGGTCCATCGTTGAAGGTGGCGGCAGAGCTTGCGGCGAGCCGAGGTGATCCAACGTTATATCAAGATCTCCCTAGCATGCTCTGCTTAATGCACTTGGTGACCAGTCTTAAAGATTACTATGTTGACGAATGGGCGGTGATGAGTGCAATGTCTAGTCATGCATCGCTACAGAAAGCAGCAGAGGCAGCATGTATGATGGTGTTAACTGAGGCAAATGTTGGTAAAGATGAGTTGGGGTTGATGATTAGCTCGCTTGGCAGGGCCTATCAACAGATAAGAGAGGATGATATAACAACAGAGTCTGATACGGATATCAAACGAGCTTGGGAAGCGATGAAACTGAGTGAGCATGAGCAGTTTCTAGCGCTATTAGAGCAAGCGGCGAAAAAATTTGTTATAGCGATAGATAGTTGGGAAAGAGCGAGACATAGTGCGTAGGCTTGCTTTATTTAATGGTGCGGCTTCTCAATTTTATTCGGTAAATTAAAACAGAAACAGACTGGTGTGCTCAGATAAAAGACGACAATTTTAAACAAGAAGCAAAACTTAATCAGGTTTTAGTGGAAAGGTGATGCGGCATAAGTATAGAAAAATAATAGTTGTATGTGCGTTGTTCATACTTCAGTTAGGTTGTGCAACAACGCCACCTAAAAACCAAACCGATCTGTGTTCTATTTTTTACCAGAAAGAAGATTGGTACGCGGCAGCGTTAGATGCGCAGAAAAAATGGGGAACACCCATCGCAGTCCAAATGGCAATCATTCATCAAGAATCTCATTTTCAATCAGATGTTCGGCCACCAAGGGATTGGTTTTTGGGTGTTATTCCCTTGCCCCGTTCTTCAAGTGCGTATGGTTATGGTCAGGCGCAAGATTCAACCTGGGATTGGTACATAAAGTCAACCGGTAGTTATGGTGCTGATCGGGATGACTTTTCTGATGTGACCGACTTTATCGGTTGGTACACCAATGTGTCACAACGAAAATTAGGTGTGTCAAAATGGGATGGTGAAAAGCAGTATCTGGCTTATCACGAGGGCCATGGCGGTTACAGTCGGGGTAGCTATTTAGCCAAACCTTGGTTGCAGCGTGTGGCCAAAAAAGTAGGTGTCGAAGCGAAGCGTTATGCCTCACAATTGAAAAGGTGTGAATCTAGTTTAGATACAGGCTGGTCTTTTTGGCCGTTTTAGAACGGATGAGAAATTAAGTGAAAAGCGTATGTAATGTAGTGTTTTTGGGGCTATTGTTAGTGTTGTTTTCTAGCGCACTGCTGGCAAGAGATTCAACAGCCTTTCCGTTGCCTAATACATTAAAACCAGATGTGAATTTTTGGTTAAAGGTATATACAGAGGTTACAACAAGCGAAGGGTTTATTCATGATAAGGAGCACTTAAACATTATATACGAGCGCTTGTCTTTTACCCCAGGAACGAGCTATAAAACTCGTCAAAAAACAATCAAACAGAAGAAAAAGTACTATCAAGATATTTTGCTTTATCTTGCGGTTAACTCAAATAAACGCCTTGATAAAGCACGTTATAGACATGTTAAAGCCTTGTGGCCAACAGGAACTAGCAGAAAAGAGTTTAAGAAGGCGGCAGATCGGTTACGTTTTCAGTTGGGGCAATCAGACCGGTTTAAACAAGGTTTAGTAAGATCAGGTCGATGGCAACCGTATATCAAAGAAGAATTCAATAAACTAGGATTGCCCATGGAGTTGGCGTCTTTACCACATGTGGAATCATCTTTTCGTTCAGATGCAAGATCGCACGCAGGTGCTGCCGGTTTATGGCAGTTTACACGTTCAACGGGTCGGCGCTTTATGCGTATAGATCATGTGGTGGACGAAAGGCTTGATCCGTTTCTAGCAACAAGGGCGGCAGGTTTATTATTAAAAAATAATCATGAAATAACGGGGACATGGCCACTTGCCCTAACTGCTTATAATCATGGCGCTGCAGGGATGAGGCGAGCAGTTAAGGCGACAGGTGGAACAGATATCGCGAAGATTGTGCGTGAGTACAAAGGACGGACATTTGGCTTTGCTTCGCGAAATTTCTACAATGCTTTTGTAGCAGCGCATGATATTGATCAACGGCCTTCAGCCTACTTTGGGCAAGTACAGCGCGATAAACCGATGGAGATTCAAGAGGTTAAATTACCGTCATATTATACGGCGCAAGGTTTAATGGCGGCGTTTAATATGAAGAATAACATCTTTAAGTCACTTAACCCTGCATTACAGCCCTCTATTTTGGCCAATAGTAAATATGTCCCAAAGGGCTATCACCTTAGAGTGCCGGTTGAAACGAGACAGGCCGAACACAGCGCTTTAATAGCGACTATTCCGCACGATGAAAAATCGGTAAAACAAAAGCCTGATGCTTCGTACAAAGTAAGACGAGGCGATTCCTTATCTAAAATTGCTAAGCGCTTTAAGGTGCGAACTAGTCAGTTGGTGGCGATAAATGGCCTTAGAAGCCAGCATAAAATTCGTATAGGGCAAGTGTTAAAACTACCCAGTGCGGCTAAGCAACAAATGAGAGGCGCACATCAAGTGGCCGAAGGTGCTGTTTTTTATACTGTGAGAAAAGGTGATCGGCTGTCTGTTATTGCGAGTAAATCGGGGGTATCCGAAGCGAATTTATTGGCTTTGAATAAACTTAAAAACAAAAACTTTTTATATGTGGGTCAGAAGCTTAGGTTAAGAAAAAGGCCCGATGTTTTATCGATTGCGGCTAATGCGACGGTGCTTAACCCAAAGGTGGCGGTTAAAGAAAATATTTTGCGAGCCGATCCGAGCAACTATTTGGTGGCCAAGGATCGCTCAGTTGAAATTCAAAGTCAGGAAACACTGAGTCATTTAGCGGGTTGGTTAGGCTTAAGTGCGACTGATCTCAGGAAACTGAATAAAATGAGTTCTAAGGGTAGGCTAATCGTTGGGCAGCGCCTTCTGCTTGATTTTTCGGGAATAGAAAAAGCGGTATTTGAACGGCGAAGATTAACCTATCATCAGACCTTACAAAATGACTATTTTAAGCGCTATAGAGTGCTTAAAACGGAGGAGCTAGTTTATGCCAAAGGGGATTCGGTTTGGCTGCTCGCGCAACAACGAAACATCCCGATGTGGTTGCTCAGGCAATATAACCCCAGCGTCGATCTAAACCGTGTGAGCGCTGGTACTCGTTTAACGGTTCCAACGGTTACAAAAAAGCAGAAGTAGCTTAGCTTATGTTGCAGAAGGGGAAATAACTAACTCTCCAGCCACTACCTTGAAGTCATTCTCACCGTCGAGTGTGGTAACAAGATCGTTACCAATCATTTCCTGTCGCCAGTCGCTGAGCAAATCAAGATCACGCTGGCCTTGAATAAGCTGGATTAGCTCTTTACGGTTGGTAATTGATGTTGGGTTAACGTTCGCCTTGGCCGCTGCTAACCTGACTTGGGCCATTAAAAGATCCGCCAAAGCTTCATCGTTTTCGCTAATGCGCGCTGATTTTTTTTGAGTCGTTTGCGGGGTTGGCTTTTTATCAATGGCGGTGTTGATAATTTCAAGCACGGTGCTGCCAAACTTTTCTAGGAACTTAGCAGTCACGCCTCGAATGCTTGATAAGGCATGTTGGTCGTTCGGCTTAAGTTTAGCAACTTCTATTAAAATGTCGTCTTTAATTAACCAGCCGCGAGGAATATTCTTTTGTTGTGCTAACGCTTCGCGCCATTCGGCTAATTTTTGCAAGGCTGATAAAGAGCCGCCTTTTAAACGTTTTGCTGCACGCATCCGTTTCCATGCTAACGCTGGTGGGTTGGCGTAAAGGCTTGCTTTGCAGAGGTCAGCAAATGCCGGAGCCAACCAATCTAGGCGTTGTTTTTCTTTAAGTTGATTTTCTAAAAGAGGATACAGTTTAGCCAAATAGATTACATCATCTGCAGCGTAGGTGATTTGCTCCTCGCTCAGTGGTCGGCGTAGCCAATCTGTTCGGGAGTGCGCTTTGCTTAACTGAACGCCCAATATATCATCCACTAGGCGCGCATAACCGGCTTGCTCGGGGTGGCCTAAAATGGGCGCGGCTATTTGTGTATCAAACACCGGCGCTAAAGGCTCGCCACGTAGATCATAAAAGATTTCTTGATCTTGGCGAGCAGCGTGGAATATTTTTAAAATACGTTTGTCGTATAAAATATCTAATAAGGGGTTGATGTCGCAGGCTAGCGGGTCGATGATAGCGACTATATCGGGCGTGGCGATTTGTATCAGGGCTAGTATTGAACGGTAGGTTTTTTCGCGCTGAAATTCTGTGTCAATAGCTAACCAAGGTGCCTCTTTTATGGTTTCACAAAAATCTATGAGTTGTTCAGAAGTGTCGATATATTCAGGTTTTGTCATAACAGCAAGGGTTGTAGGAATTGAGGCAGTGTAAACGATGATTAAGGTTTTTTCAGCGCAAAATTTTATCGAGGTTGCTTTTTGGCGAAACTATCTGGAACAACATGACATTAGCTGCCAAATCAAAAATGAATTCCTAGGCAGTGCGGCCGGCGAACTACCACCAATAGAGTGTTGGCCAGAATTGTGGATTCATGATAAAGCGGACGAGGCATTAGCCCGAGAATATTTAGCCAGTGATCCGTTGGGCGAACAGGAACTACCTGCATGGACGTGTCGTTTTTGTGGGGAACAGAGCGATGGCCAGTTTACAGATTGCTGGAATTGTGAAAAAGAAAGATTGATTGAAAAGTAGAGGAGCATTAAATGGCGAGTATGGCACTATGGGAGCAATTAGCGCTTGGCGCGGTCGCATTATTGGTTATTTTTTGGTTTAGGCCGGGCATTAAGGCAGCGCTTAAGCAAAGCGAAGAGGCGGAAAAGGACTGGGCTGGTATTTTGCTGCCGATAGCAGCAGTCATTTTATTCGTTATCTTTTTGGTGATGACGGCTTAGAAACGCTAGCTATGAAATGACTAAGGTTTCAGCAATAAAAACAGATTGTATTAAGCCAATGTATGGCTAATTTGGTAGCATGTGTTCACTGTTAAGTTGGGTTGGTAATAAATGAACGAAGAAGAAGCAAGAGCGGCAGAGCTAGTTAGCAAAACGCAAATTAAAAAAGAAGCAGACGACCTAGTAGCCTTAGGGAAAAGGATTGCATATTTATCGCAAGATCAGTTTGAAGCAATGCCATTGGCTGATGAACTGAGGGACGCTTTTAAGGTGGTCAGAAAGCTATCCAAGGGGGGCGCAATTAAGCGTCAGTTTAAATACATTGGTAAATTACTCCGCAGTACCGATGTAACGTTCATTAATGAGGCGTTGGAGCGTCAATTAGATAAAGACAGGGCGGCGACGTCTCGCTTACACATGATGGAGCAATGGCGAGACAAATTAGTTGAACAAGGTGATGCGGCACTCAGCGAGTTTTTAGCTAGTTATCCACAAGCTGACCGCCAGCATATTCGACAACTTCAACGCAAAGCAACATTAGAGTTAGAGAAACAAAAGCCACCTGTGGCTGCGCGAAAAATTTTTCAATATATAAAAGAGCTTTCAATGACAGATTAAGCGGGTATTCATTTAATGCCGTTTATAGTGACCACCATTTACATCAATAAGAGAAGATTATGCTAGGAAAAAAATTAACACTGAGTCTCTTTATCGCGCTCCTTTTAATATCTGTTGGTGTAGCGCAAGCCGCAAAGCCTGAAGAAATGCAAGCCGGCAAAGCGGAACATAATGAGTCGTTTTGGGATCGATGGTTTTCCCGTTCTGAGAAGGTTGAAGCGAAGCGTGAAAAAGCTACTAACACTGATAAATCAGATAGATATCAGAAAGAAAAAAGAACTGAGCAGAAGAAAAAGTCCGAGCATTACTTTAGTAAATCAGAGAGATCTCATATAGAAGAGTATTATCGCCGTGACCGTGATAAGCATGGCGATAAAAAGGGTAAGAAGAATAAAAATAAAGACAAGCATTTACCCTACGGCCTACAAAAGAAGTTAGAGCGAGGCGGTCAACTACCTCCAGGTTGGCAAACAAAAGTGACACGTGGTGAAGTGTTGGGCGATGATATTTTAAGACACTCTGAGCGTATTCCTCATGAGTTAGCCAGACAATTGCCTGAATTGCGTGACGGTGAAGCAATTCGTCGAGTAGGGAATAAAGTCGTCCGTGTTTTAGAAGGAAATGGCACCGTTATTGATGTGATTGACCTCTCGGATGTTCTATTGCGTTGAGCATGTTTGATAATGTCTGGTCGCTATCAAAGCGGCCAGACATAAACAATAAGCGGTACGGAAACCAGGGTAATAATAATCTCTAGCGGTAGTCCCATGCGCCAATAGTCACCAAATTGATAACCTCCAGGCCCCATCACTAGCGTATTTGATTGGTGACCGATAGGGGTTAAAAACGCGCAAGAGGCACCAATCGCAACCGCCATTAAAAAGGGATCGATGCTAACGCCTAGTTGGTTGGCAATACCGACTGAAATTGGGGCCATAACGAGGGCGGTGGCGGCATTATTGATGATGTCTGATAAAAACATCGTAGTGACTAGGATCAGTGTTAATACTATATAAATTGGGAGCCCATCAGTTAGGTTGACAATGCTGCTAGCGACCAGTTCAGTCGCTCCTGTGCTTTCTAGTGCGCGACCAACCGGAATCATTCCGCCAAGCAGAACAATAATAGGCCAGTCGACATCGCGGTAGACATCTTTACCCGGTAAAAACCCCATTAATGCATAGATGAGAATGGCTAAAATAAAAGCGCCTGCCATGGGTAAAATGTTCATGGCCCCTAAGAGAATGGAGCCAATAAAAATAGCTATGGCAATCAGCACGCGACGTTGCTGCCCTATTTGAATACCCCTTTCGGCCAGCGGTAATAAGTTTAGCCCAGTGAGCATATCCGTGATGAAGGCTTGTTCAGATTGTAAGAGTAAAACATCGCCTGTGTTGAAGGTGTGGTTACGCAATCGTTTCTTAAAGACCGTTCCTTCTCGTGCAAGGCCAATAACGGCCACAGCGTTGGCTGTTCGCCTGCGCAAATAAGAAACATCTCGCCCTACCAGTGGCGAGCTGGCAGTAATGATGCATTCAGTCAACGCCAAGTCTCCCTTGGTTAAATCATCAAAGGCTTTTCCGCTAGCAGTTTGAAATTCTAGATTCGAATCGGAAAACTTACTTTGCATGGTTAGAGGGTCACCACGAAGTATTAAAATATCATTTTCTTGTAAGGCATAATTGGGGTTTGTGTTGAGTGCAAAGCGATGGCCCCGGGCAACGCCAACAATGCCAATGTCCTTACTTTTTAAGTCTTCTATGTCATGAACCGCAACACCTATTAATGGACTGTCCGTCATGACTTTAACTTCAGTTAAATAGTCGCTGACTTCAAAAAGTTTTTCCGGTTGGTTTTCATCAAAGCGTTTCTTTGGGATCAGTCGCCAGCCAATAAGGGTGATGAAAAGAAGGCCAATAATAGAGATAGCAGAACCAATGGGTGAAAAATCAAACATACTAAAAGCCGTCCCTGTAATATCAGCGCGGTAGTTAGCAATAATGATGTTGGGTGGGGTGCCGATCATCGTACTCATGCCGCCTAAAATACTACCAAACGCCAATGGCATTAATACCATAGCAGGTGAGCGTCCATTTTCTTTAGCGGTTGCGATGGCAACGGGTAGTAATAAGGCAAGCGCGCCTACATTATTCATAAATGCTGAAAAAAACGTCACTATGCCAGTTAACAAGGTAATGTGAATAATAGCGTTGCTGGTATGCGGTAATAAATAGGCGGCTACAACATCCACTACACCGGCATTTTTTAGTGCTTGGCTAATGATCAGTACCGCTGCAACGGTGATAACAGCAGTATGACCAAAGCCAGCAAATGCTTCGTTGGGGGTAACTAAGCCAAACAAAAGCACGGCCGTCATAGCAGCTAAAGCAATAATATCGTATCGCCATTTGCCCCAAGCAAATAACACTAAAGTGGCAGATAAGATTGAGAATATTAGTATTTGTTCAGTTGTCATGTTTTTTTGAGTAATGTGTCTTTGGCATGATTTATTTGTGCGGCTAGTTCCTCAGAACCGCCTTTATCAGGGTGCATTTTTTGCATGAGCCGTTTATGAGCCTCGATAATGTCATTTTTAGAGGCTCCTTTTTGAAGCCCAAGAATGCTAAGTGCCCTTTGTTCGTTCATTAATAGAGTTGAGTGAGCAGGGCTATTATTTTTCTGCTCGGTTCCGGTGGATTTTATTGCTTTGGCAATGCCCAACAGGCGAAGAATATGCGGCATATACCGCGCAATTAATGGGATAGCTGAACCAATAAACGCAAAAATGATATTTAATTTACCGGTAACGGCAAGAAAGATAAGCCCTAGGCCCAATAAAAGCCAAAGTGATTTTCTGATATTAGCGGCAACGGTTTCAGCCGGCGTGGTGAGAAACCAGCGAACCAGATACAGGGCACCTAAAAGAACCGCTAGCAGTAAGATAAGTCTAATCATGGAGCGTTTTTTTTAAGTTCATTTATGTTGAAAATTGCATTATTGAGTATATTTAAGAAGATGCTCATCGAAAAGCTAAATTTTTGTGAGTCTCTCATCTTGCCTTCACATCACTTGGTGCACTTTCCCCATCGAGAAAACCGGCGGTTAGAGTAAAGCTGGCCTGGGTGATTCTCAATGGCCAGTTTGGCTTAAGTGATGCCCTCGTTAATCAAGTTAGATTCTAAATATTCTATAGTAATCTCTAGTAAGCGGACAGTTTGCATGACTAGAATGCTTGAGAGCTTACTAAGCTCGATAGAGTTGCTTTTATTCTAGGCCAGAAAAGGCCAAACGAGTTATTGGATATGTTCACACATAGTGTGAGTGGAGCATGAAGAGGCTGGTAAAAAGTGAGATAGGATACAGTTAAATTAAATGTTGTATTTGTTTCTTAATTCATAACAATTTTTTTAATTTTGTCTAAGCTTACGATGTGCTTATGGAAAATAGAAATAAAATATTGAAACAAATTCAGGAGTTGAAAACCAATGCTGAGCGATTTTGTTTTTTAATTGAGAACATCGGTGAGTTTGAGGCGCAAGATTGGTTGGCAGATATTAGCTTGATTTTGCCTAGAATTCACGCTGTGATGGGCGTTATAGATCATCAAAATAATAGAACTGAAGTTTTTTTTGCGCTATCTGACATTGATGAGCGTTTTGACTTATTCTGCAACCTCAAAAAGGTGTTGGGTGAAAAAGACGGCTATGAAATTGGTGAAGAGTTAGTGACTAATGAGCTGTATGGTAGCTTGTCCGGTGATTTGGCAGATCTTTATTTCGAAATCAAACGAGGCCTTGACCTTATTCAATTCGGTGAAGAAAATTTACCCCTTGCTTTAAGTTTGTGGCGTGATGGTTTTTTTCTTCATTGGGGTAAGCACCTGATTGATGCGGAGCAGCACTTGTATGACTTACGTGTTCATCACCAAATTTAAACTTGTTTAGATAAGTAATAGATTTTTGCTGACTGCTCTAAGGAGCATAGCCATTTGTAAGCTAATTCTAAATTCTCTGCGCTTGCATAAACACCGTGTGATTGAACAATGGCAACAGGGTGCTGTTTCAAGCAATCAGCTACTCGTTGTGGCATGACTTCAAGATACTGATCCGCTTTACACTGGATAACGGGCAAGTCACCGAAATAAAGTTTACCTTCAAAATCTACAGGGCTCAATGTGTCACACTGAAGTGTTATTGCTATTGTGTAGGGGTTGTGAGCATGTAGAACAGCTTCGTACTGACTATTGCTTTGATAAATTAGTTTGTGAATACTCGCATCTAAAGAAGCATTTTCTGGTAGAGGCCTGTCAAAATGGCAAGAGACCAGCTCACTTTGCTGGATCGTATCTGCGCAAGCACCTGTTTTGGTGACAACAAAGGAGTCGCTTAATCGAACCGAGCCATTACCGCTGTGCGAATCATTGAGCGAGTGCTGGCGTAATAACTGGTAGTAAAAAACAAGCTGTTGTTCTTTAGTCATGAGTGTTTGGCTTCGTTCGTTGACGAGCCCAAATAATAATTCCGGTTAGGGCTAAGAACAAAACAAGTACGCCTATTAAATCAAAAAACAAGGTGCCGTATGAACCAAAAAAGCGACCGCTATGAATGTCTAAAAAAAGTGTTTCTAGTGAAATAATATTCGATTTGTACTGTTGTATGGCAAGCTTGGATGCCGATGGAGATATGATATTCTTGCTTGACCAATGGATATTGTCATTCCAGGGGACTTGTTCTACGTTTAAATTTGAATCTAATTGATATAGCTGTTCGTTTGCAAGTAGAGTGACTTGTTGGTTTTGATCATAACCAAGAGCAGTGATGGTGTTTGGGATACCGTCCAAGCCACTTAGGGTTTCAATCACTTGATTATTACTATCTATCAGTAATAAAGCATTAGTCAGTGAAATAACTAAGAACTCATCGAGATGAACGGCACCGATTAATTGGGCATCGGCTGTTATGGCATCACTAGTGTTAATGAATAAAAAACTATCTGCTTGGGTAACGGTGTGACTGGGTGTTTTAAATTGTAATAGCTGAGTGGGTGCTTGAATGTTGTAACTATCTAGTAGAAATTGACTACTAATATATTGTTTTTTTAACGCTAGGTCATCGGTGTGGTTAAGTGCAATGCCGCTGAGCGTAATGAAAATAATAAATAAGGTGGCGAATAAACCAACGTACCGGTGCCATAGATATAGCGATTTTCTACTGTTTCGGTGTTTTCGTTTGTGACTCATCGCTTAGAGTTGTTGTTCGAGATAGAGGGCAACTCTAGCCATTTTTTTAAGCGCCCTAACCGATAAGGTCGCTCCTGAGATGCCGTCAATGGAGCTGCTAAGTTGTAGTTCTTCATTAAGGCTAATATTGTCAAACTGTTGAGTAAAAAAATCGTGTTTAACTTCCCACCCTCTGGATTCTCGAAAAGTAAGTACTTTAAGTTGTTGGATTTTTCCTTTTTCAATGACAATGCCAACAGTAATAGGTTTAGATTTCCCCACTTCGTGCAGTATCCATGCTGTTTTTGACCCTTGCTGCCAATACTTAACGCGGATAAATGTGGGTGAGTGCTGCAAAAATCCACTGATTGCTTGTTTCTTTTCTTTATCCAGCCAAATAGTGGAAACAGGCGGAAGCTTGTTACTAAACGTTTTTTCTAGAAAAGCCTCAGGGGTCTGATAAACCCCTGAGGCAATGGCTGTTTGAAAGAAAAAAACAGCACTGAATAGTAGAACTTTTTTCATGCGTATAAAACGAATTGATTAAAATTGATAACCCAATCCAATGTTCAGCCCATTTTGATCTTTACCATCGTCATTGTTTTGGTATTGATAATCGGCTTTGATCACAACATCTTCATGTGGCCAATAGTTTACACCAAAGTCCACCTGTTCTTTTTCAGAATCTTTAGCAGCGCCACTGTTGCTGCCTGCTTTATTGTCCCATTGGTTGAAGCGCGCAAACACACCGAATTTATCAGAGAGTCTATAGGATGGCTCAACATAAAAACCTTTTTGCTGGTCTGCGCCGGCAGCTTTAACGGCTGAGCCGTCAATATCCCATGCGGCATAGAGTGCTTTTAGCTTGAAGGGACCAGTAGACCAAATAGCGTGGGTTTCAATAAGGTTGCCACTGTCTAAGCCGGCTACTAAACCTTGGCCCATATTTTGTTGGTGTTGTGCTGATACAGCAAGTTCAAGACCTGGGATACCAGTGTATTTAATACGTGCGGTAGCAGCTGGGTCATTCGCCTTGGCTTTGCTTACTTTTTGACGACCATTGCGAATTTTAAAGTCATCGCCGACATTTAATCCGGAATGGATATAAGCATCATAGCTAAAACCTGCGCCTAGCTCACCATGAGCACCCGCACCTGCTGCCCACCAAGTAGCTGGGATGATGTTTTTTTCAATGGGGTTACGTTCGGTGCCGTAAAAAGTAGGTGGCTCATGTGTTTCGTTAATAATACCGACCGGCAATAAAAACAGACCTGCGCGAGCAGTGTGTTGTTCATTTAAATCAAAATCAATATAGGCCTGCTCAAGTTCAACTTCACCCTCTTTACCATCTCCAGAGAGGCTATGTTCGAGTTCAAGTTCAGAGAAGAAGCGAATGTCATCGGTAAACTCATGACCGAAGAATAAAACAAAGCGGTGAAAGTCAATCTCGTCTTTATCTTTAGCGCCGCCTTTGCCTGACAAGTTATTGTAATGCAGTTCGCCGTAGCCGCCGATGCTTGTTTTGTCTGCAAAGTTGGCTAGTTTTTGTATGCCGCTAGTACTCTCAACGATTGTCTCGGTTGCACTAACAGCTGCCTCAACTTTATCGTTGGTGAGGGCCACGGCCTCACGAAGTTGACTGTTTTCTGTCATAAGGTGCTTGTTTTGTGCTTCTAATGCATCCAGTCTTTTCGCAAGTTCTTCTAGACTTAGAGCAGAGGCTTGGGGGGCAGCAAATGTGCACAATAAAGCTGCTATGCCTGTAGATTTTTTTATGCCAACTTTCGTCATGGCGGTTCTCCTGTTGAGTTAAAATTAAGGGAGGAAGAATAGTAATACGAATAATTCTCATTATCAAGAAAATTATTACCAGTTCTTAAAAGATAAGAAAGCGAGTTAGCGATGATTCTCGTATAATGTCCAAATTACTATATTTCTAGGAGTCAATCATGGGTGCAATGGGTTCATTTAATTCAGTCCTAACAGCGGAAGATATCAATATAAGCGAAGCGGCCAGCGAAAAGCTAACGGAGCTGTTTTCTGATGTGGGTGATGAAATGGAAGCAATTCGAATTTTTGTTTCGGGTGGCGGCTGTGGAGGTATGTCATATGGGATGACGTTTTCTGATGAAAAAACGCCCTTTGACAGCGTGCTGGATTCTGGTAATTATAAAATTTACGTTGATAGCGTTGCACTAAACTACATGCGCGGCGTTGAGATTGATTTTGTAGATAAAGGGATGGGCGAAGCGAGCTTTGTCTTCAATAACGTATTTGCAGCAACAGGCGGTTCAGGCGGGTGTGGTTCTTGCGGTTCTGCGAGCGGTGGCTGCGGTAGCTAAATAGTTATACGTGCGGTACTTCCTATTGTGAAAGGCACCGAGCACGAAAGTTAAATGGACCGAAAGTCGCTAGGCTTTTTGTGTCCATTTAAGCCTCTTGTCAGGTGTTTCTACGTTCAACAGTTGGCTGAATATATCTCGTAATCAATGGCTGATTCTTGCCAGCTTGAAGACATTTTTTGACGTTTTTCAGCGATCGTTTTTTCGAAGGTTGAAAAATAAACGCTTTCCATTATCGCGGTTAATTATGTGTTGGTCGCTATCCCCATAAAAACTGCTCCTTGCATAAACCCTTCCAAGCGGTGACGTTCTGAGTCAGGTATTTTATAGCCATCACGTGATGCTGAAAAATGATTAGGCAACCGTTTTAATATTTTAGCTAATTACTTAGCTTTACTTACTAGAGATAGCTAAGATTCTCGGCGATAGCGCCGCAGATCTTGTTCGGAAAGGCGTTGACGTCGGCGCTAGTATGAAAGACTCTTGGAAAGAGTTATTAATACTCGGTTGTTAACCTGTTTGGCAATGAATGCTTTATTGATCTTTTTAGGCGGCATGAAAGCCAGCAGGCACTTGCCCCATTTCGCCTTCACCAAAGAAGAAACCCTTCATGTGCATTTCAATTACTTGAATGCTTTCAACATCTGCAGTACTTAAACCATTCTCATTGATGATCATAGACAGGCGTTCAAGCCATCTGCTCCAGCCTTCTTTAGATACGTTGGCTAAAATTCTTTCGCCTAATTCACCTGGGTGAGGGGCTTTATCGAGTGCTTCGGCTTCTGCTTTTAGTACGACGCATTGAACAGTATTAGTCATGATGTGCTGTGGTTTTAGTAAAAGGGCAATTATACAAGGTTTGCTGACCTAAGCCATAACTCTTAAGGTAAGAGACGAAACCAATGCTTTTGTGTTTAAAAAGGCTTAATGCTAGCTAAGATAATAATAGCCACTAAAAACAGCACGGGAACTTCATTTATCCAGCGAAAATACACATGACTATGAATATTGCGGTCGTGTTTAAAGTCGAGCAGCCATTTGCCACAATAAATATGATAGACGCATAGTAAAGCAATTAATGTCAGCTTTGCGTGAAGCCAAGCAGATTGTCCAAAGGCGGCCCAAGCATAGTCTGTTAGCATCAAGGTGCCAAAAACAAGCGTCAGAATAAGCCCAGGCGTCATAATGCCGAAATATAGTTTTCGTTCCATGATTTTAAAGCGCTCGTGACTCGTGGAGTCATCACTCATTGCGTGATAAACAAATAAGCGTGGTAAGTAAAACAGGCCGGCGAACCAGGTCACCATGAAAATTATATGTAACGCTTTGTACCACATTAGCTTTTATCCAGTAGTTGATCGAGTCGCTGCCGCATCTTCTGTTCATCAAAGACGCCGAGCTTCTGCATGGCGATGCTTGAATCAGGTGCGATGAGGAATGTAGTGGGGGTTAGTCGGACATCACCAAAAGCTTTGGCAGCATCGCCCGTTGGGTCTAGGGCTACTTTGTATGGCAATTTCTTACTCTCAGTCATTGCAATGACGTGGTCTAGGCGGTCATGCTTCATCGCAATAGCAATAATGCTGACGTCTTTTGCTGCATAGTCGGCGTGAATAGCTTTCAGGTGAGGAATTTCCTTAATGCAACTCGGGCAGTCAGTGGCCCAAAATGTCACTAATGCTGGCCGGCCTTTCAAAGAAGATAAAGCAATTCTTTCGCCATCAATGGTGTTAATGGATATGTTTGGTGCTTGATTAACCGCGCCATTATTAAAATAGAGTGTGGCAAAGCCGAGGAGTATTAAAATAACGGTGATGGCGGATATTTTATTTTTGTTCATTAGGTTCTGATTTAAGGTAATTTTGAGTTAACCCGGCGTATAGCGATAAAGGGCAAATAAGCTTAGACGTCCCATTGGCAATAAAGGCGGTGGCCATCATAGGGAGTAATAAGTCATGGGAGTTTGTCATTTCCATAATAATAACAAAGGCGGTTAAAGGCGCTTGTAGCATGCCAGCAAAATACCCCGTCATACCAAGAAGAATGACGATGGATACCGGAGCTATAGGCAACCACTCGGCAATATTTGCACCAATGCCAGCGCCCACTGAAAGCGACGGTACAAAAATACCGGCCGGAATGCCAATAAAAAATGTAGCAATGCTGGCCAGCATCCGCATCAGCGGGTATTCAGCAGACATGGTTTCTGCGTGAAGTAAGTAGTTTTTTGTTTCCTGATATCCAGTACCTGCGGTAGCGCCATCAGACAAGTAATTTAATATAGAAATAATGACCCCACAGAGAAAGGCTATTTTGAGCGGAGATAAAAAGGAGATGGATTTTAAAAAGGGCCCACCTTTTAACAAGATTAAGCTGAAGACACCGCCCATAAAGCCGGTTGCAATGCCGCAAATTGGAATGATAGCCCACGCTTTTCCCCATGGAAAAAAGGTCGACCGATTATCCAGAAAAACATATTGCCCGTGAATAATAAGGGCGGTGGCGCCAGCAAAAATAACGGCGGTTAAAATAAGTCCGCTGGTTTTTTCCTCTAACGAGCGCCCCATTTCTTCTATCGCAAAAACAATACCTGCTAGCGGTGCACTAAAAATGGCGGCAAAGCCGGCTGAACTCCCAGCAAGAATGAGTCCTCGTTCAAGATAATGAGGGCCAAATTGGGCGAACCTAGCAAAATAAGTCATAAGCGCTGCACCAATATGAATGGCAGGGCCGCCCAAACCAACAGAAGCACCGGCAAAAATACCGCCTATGCTCAGAAATAATTTTCCGACAATAATTCGAAAGCTGAGCAGTGGCTTTTTATGGAGAGTTTTGGATGGTTGCAGAGCTGCCTTTACTTGAGGAACGCCGCTCCTTTCTGAGCCAGGAAAAAAAGTAAAGGTTATCCATGCCAGCAGTGTTAGGAGGATAGGGGTGAATAAGAAGCTGTACGACAAATATTGTTGGTGTAGCTCTCTAAATAGCGCGCTCATGTACTCGCTACCAACGGTTAGCGCAACAGACGACAGCCCAACAAATATAGCACCTAACCAGAAAACAATATGTGTTTTCCAGCTAGATAGTAACTGTAAAATAGAATGTTTATCGTTGTTTAGCATTGCATGAAGTATATCAGAAGGTGCTAGTGTAAAATGTACGGATAGATGAAGGTTAAATAAAAGAGGTAGCGTCGTGATTAAGGTAGGTATTGTAGGTGGTACAGGGTATACGGGTGTTGAATTGCTTAGGTTGCTTGCTATGCACTCAGAGGTCGAAGTTAACGTCGTGACCTCTCGTGCTGAAAAAGGACTACGAGTCGACTCGGTGTACCCGAATTTACGTGGTTTTAACGATTTGATGTTTGTTGAGCCAGTTATTGAAAATTTGATAGCCTGTGATGTAGTCTTTTTCGCTACACCCAATGCGACAGCTATGCATATGGCTAAAGATTTACTTGCCGCTGGGGTGAAAATCATCGATTTGTCCGCTGACTTTCGGTTAAAAGAGGTAGCCGTTTGGGAGCAATGGTATGGTGCTAAACATAGCTGCCCAGAATTACTTGAAACAGCGGTATACGGTTTGCCAGAAACAAATCGTGAGGCGATTAAAGGTGCGCGTTTAGTCGCAAATCCAGGTTGTTATCCAACTGCTACTCAATTGGGTTTTTTGCCATTAATTAAGGAAAACTTGATTGATACCTCAATGCTGATTTCAGATGCTAAATCCGGTGTGAGTGGAGCGGGGCGCTCTGCTAGCGTGGCAGGTTTAATGAGTGAAACAGGCGAAAGTTTTAAGGCATATGGTGTGCCCGGGCATCGACACCTGCCAGAAATTTCGCAAGAGCTACAGAATATTGCCTCTTCTCCTGTATCGTTAACATTTACACCACATTTGCTGCCGATGATTCGAGGCATTCACGCAACCTTATATGCGCCTTTAAAAGAAACAAATAGAGATCTTCAGGGTTTATTTGAAAGGTTTTATGCTGATGAGCCTTTTGTCGATGTGTTACCGGTTGGTGCGCATCCAGATACGGGTGATGTAAGGGGAACTAATCGCTGTCAAATAGCTGTTCATCAACCACAGGGAGGGCAAATGGTGACCGTGCTATCGGTGATTGATAATTTAGTGAAGGGTGCGTCAGGGCAAGCGATTCATAATATGAACATTATGTTTGACTTAGATGAGCGGACTGGTTTGAATCATGTAGGCTTGTACCCCTAAGGCGGTTATTTTTACGATGATCCGTCACCAGTGCCCACACCCTTATCACAAAACAAAGCGCAGGCGTAGGCTAGAAAAAAGTGCGTTTTTTGTCATTATTGTAGGTGCAGTGTTGCTTTTTATCTTAGGGCGATATTCGGTGAAAAGTGTGGATGAATATCGAGCAGAAAGTGAGCTGTTGAAGATGTCACTCGCTGAATTAGCAGCAATCAATAAACAGCTCATCAAGCAGCAGGACTTTATTGAAAATGCTAAACAGATAGATGCCCAAGCACAAAAGGATGCGCGGCGCTCATTAACTAAATTGCATGACGAGTTAAGCGATACCAAGCAGCAACTAGCGTTTTATCAGCGAGTGGTCGCTCCTGAGACACTTATCAAAGGCTTATATATTAATAGTTTTGAGGTGCAGGCGTTGGGTGAGAGCGACGTTTACGAATACCAGTTAGTATTAGCGCAGGGGGCGAGCCAAAAGACTGCCATCAAAGGGAATTATTCGTTGTCAGTGGTCGGTAGTGTTCAAGGTGAAGAGAAAACCATCTCAGTTGAGGTGCGGGATGTAGAGAAAACGAAGGCTTATGACTTTTCATTTAAATACTATGAGATATTAACGGGTGAGATAAGCTTTGATGATGGGTTTGTGCCAAAGAAGGTAATTGTGGTGGTTGATCCGGCTAAAAAAAGCTCTAAAAGTCTAAACCAACAGTGGTTATGGTCAAAGGCATTGGTTAGCGATTAGGTGCTAGCGTATATCTAAGCTAAACTAAGACATAAATTAGCAATGAAATTAAGGATTGAGGCATATGTTTTCTTCAGATACAAAAAAGTTAAAAGACATTAATACAACGAATGTATCGACAATTATTGGAGAAGGTACTGTTATTCAGGGTGATATCATTTATGCGGGTGGCTTGCATATTGATGGTAAAGTAGTGGGCAGTGTATCAGCTGAAAGTGGTTCAGCAGCAACCCTCACCTTAAGTAAACTAGGCTCTATTCATGGTAGTGTGGATGTGCCAACAGTTGTTATTGATGGAGAGATACTAGGTGATGTGGCGGCGTCAGAGCGAGTGCAATTGATTGCTAATTCACGCATCACCGGCAATGTTCAATACAACCTTATTGAAATGGAAGTGGGTGCAGAGGTGAATGGTCAGCTAGTAAGGCAACAAGGTGAGTTTAGAAACGTGAAGGCTCCTGTCGCATTAGAACCCACTGAAGATGAACTTTCGTAATTTAAAATGTACTAAAGCCTAGTAACATAAAAACAGATAAAGAGTTTAAATATGACAACATTTGCTGCACAAGCGGACATTAATTTTACCGATAGCGCGGCTACAAAAGTAGCTGAGTTGATTAAAGAAGAGGGAAACCCAGAGTTAAAGCTTCGGGTGTATATTTCTGGTGGAGGCTGTTCAGGTTTCCAATACGGGTTTACATTTGATGAAACGATGGCTGAGGATGACTTTGGTATTGAAAAAGATGGTGTGGTCGTTGTTATCGACCCCATGAGTTATCAATACCTTGATAAAGCAGAAGTGGACTACAAAGAAGACTTGCAGGGCTCACAGTTTGTTATTCGGAACCCAAATGCAACAACGACTTGTGGCTGCGGCTCATCATTTGCGGCATAAGTTTTATTGGTATTAAAGAGTCTAGGCTTTTAGAGGTTAGGCTGGGTAAATAGCGCCTAAAATAACAGCTTTTTTTGCCCCGGTTACCGAAGGTGTGTTACTTGGCTTGCCTTCCATTGTTTGTTTAGCTAGCCATGCAAATGCCATGGCCTCTACCCAGTCGGGGTGAACCCCATAACTAGCAGTGGTTTCAACGGGACAACTAAGCTGGAGGGCAAGCCTTTCCATTAGAAATAAATTTTTGGTACCGCCTCCACAAACAAGTACGTTATCGCTAACAGGTAATTTTTTTACACTTTGCGAAATACATTGAGCGGTTAGCTCACATAAGCTGCTTAAGGTATCGTATGGGGTGCTTGGATGCTGAGCCAGATGAGTCTTTAGCCAATTAAGATTGAAATATTCCGGCCCGGTGGTTTTTGGGTGTTTTTGTGCAAAGTAAGCGTCCGTTAGCATACTTTTTAACAGTGCTTCATTGACTGTACCCTGCCTTGATAACTGCCCAGATGTATCATAGGGCCTATCAAAATTAAGTTGGCACCACTGGTCCATTAAAGTGTTACCAGGTCCACAATCAAAGCCAATAATATCTTCTTGGTTTTTATTAAGGAAAGTGACATTGGAGATGCCGCCGATATTAATAATTGCTAGGCTTTTGGTTTTAGATTGAAAAGCATCTCGATGAAAGGCCGGGACTAACGGAGCTCCTTGTCCACCGGCGGCGATGTCACGACGCCTAAAATCAGTGACTACGGTTATCCCTGTGTTCTCAGCAATACGGTTGGCATCACCAATCTGAAGAGTAAAGGGTGGTTGGCTTGTTGGGCTGTGTTGAACAGTGTGCCCGTGTGATCCAATCGCTGCAATATCACCACTGCTAATGTTTGCTTTAACGAGAGCTTTTTTAATGCACTCGGCGTAGAAGCTACCAAGCTGAGAGTCAAGCGTGCCTAATTGCTCAAACTCAATGTTGTTGCTTTGGCACGCGGCAGTTAATGATACTAGTAGGCTGTTTGGGTATTGCGTAAATAAGCTTGAAACTAGCGCGGGCTTTTTGTTATTAAAGTCCGCTATCACAACATCGACACCATCTAGACTGGTGCCGGACATAAGGCCGATATACAGCGGTTTCACGCGGTTTAATTAAGTGCTAACTGAGTTTGTTTTGCGTGTTCTAATTGCGCTAGAAGCGGTGATGTTTGTTGCTTGAATTTAGCTAGCAGATTTTTGCTGATTGGTTTAGCAGCAGGAAATTTAGCGGTTAAGGGGTTGCGATGTACACCGTTAACTCTTAGTTCATAGTGTAAGTGTGGCCCTGTTGCTAAGCCTGACTTGCCAACATATCCAACAGTTTGCCCCTGTTTAATACGAGCTCCTTTTTTATAGCCACCATATTTAGACATATGGGCATAGAGCGAGCTGTATTTTTGCCCATGTTGAACAATAATCACGCGCCCATAACCACCTTTTAAACCTCGGAAAATCACCTTGCCATCGCCTGTTGATTTGATGGGTGTACCAGAAGATGCAGCATAATCGACACCTTTGTGAGCACGAATTCTATTAAGAATAGGGTGTTTTCGACTAAGGTTAAAATGAGAGCTGACGCGAGCGAAGTGAATAGGGTTACGTAAAAAAGTTTTACGCATGCTTTTGCCGTCAGGTGAGAAATACTCAGCATTGCCATTACCATCAGTGAAACGAACGGCTTTAAAGGCATCTCCACGATTAATAAATTCAGCCGCTAAGATATGTCCATTTTCAATGCGTTTCCCATCAACGAATTTAGACTCATAAAGTAGTGTGAACGAGTCGCCTTGGCGTAAGCCTTGGGCAAAGTCGATGTCCCAACCAAAAATATTAGCCAGCTCCATAATGGTTTTATCGGAAAGACCAGCTTGTTTAGCATCATAAAAGAGAGAGTTATTAATATCAGCAGTGGTAGTTTCGTGTGTTATCACAACGGGTTTTTCAGTGATATAAGCATTGAATTGTGCATTCTCACTGTGTATTTTAAGCGTTTTAATGCGGTCTAAGTCGTATTCAAGGGCGGTACATTCACCGTTTAAATTTTGTGCAAATCGAAGTGTTTGCCCCGGTTTGATATTTTTTAATGCCTTGGTCTTGTCATCAAGCTGAATGATGTTATGGAGAGTTGTCGGTGAATATTTTAATTGCTTAAATATTTTAGCTAAATTATCACCTGGTTTTACTGTGTAGTCTTTCCATGATGTTTGGTTTTCAGTCGTAGTGCTCTGAACAGAGGCTCGGCTAATAGTATTGTTGCTGTTTTTTTCAATGGTTGGAGTAGGTAAAGTATCAGCAGATTTGCTTGGTAAGTCTATAGAAATAACATTGCTTAAAGTAGACGGTTTGTAATCATCTGCAGGGGCATTAGATGTGGCGCTTTTAAAATAAAAAACGGTAGCCAGTAAAATGATCGTGCCTATAAGAAAAGCAGGCAGTTGTAACTTCCTAGTGTGAACGGATGTCGTCCTCATCGGTATTTTGAAATCGCGATTAAAGCTAGGTTTCATCATAAAAATATGCTCAATAAGAAGTGGGTTAAATTAAATTACAAAAAGCCATATAAAGTCATTACTTAAACATTGTATAGCAAGTAAAGTGAAATGCATAAAACGAGTAAGTTAAAGCCATTTAATTATGAATTGAGTATAGCTGTTAATTTAAAAATATAAAGGAATGAAAATTTAAGTGAAATAGTTGATTTATATTTGATATAACGTATCTTTCGCTCCCTATACTATATATAAGGGAAAATTTGGTGAGTGAAGCTATAAAAACACAATTAGAGCAATTAAAACGCGGTGTTGACGAAATATTGGTAGAAGCTGAGTTTGACAAGAAGGTTGCGTCCGGTAAAAAACTAAGAATAAAAGCAGGTTTTGACCCAACAGCCCCAGATCTGCATTTAGGTCACACAGTATTAATTAATAAGCTAAAACAATTCCAGGACGCAGGGCATCATGTTTTATTCCTTATTGGTGATTTTACAGGAATGATTGGAGACCCCACTGGTAAATCAGCGACCCGCCCTCCGCTTACTAAAGAAGATGTAGCTGAAAACGCTAAATCTTATACGGAGCAAGTTTTTAAGATTCTAGACGCAGAGAAAACAGAGGTTGTTTTTAACTCTACTTGGATGGCAGAGTTTAATGCAGCGGATCTTATTCAATTGGCAGCAAAACATACCGTTGCGCGGATGCTGGAAAGAGACGACTTTAATAAAAGATACTCAAATGGTAAGCCAATAGCTATACACGAGTTTCTTTACCCGCTAATTCAAGGTTATGACTCAGTAGCGCTTAAATCTGATGTAGAGATTGGCGGAACAGATCAAAAGTTTAATTTGCTGGTTGGAAGGCAATTACAGGAGGTTTATAAGCAATCCCCTCAAGTCGTTATGACAATGCCAATACTAGAAGGTTTAGACGGTGTTAACAAGATGTCGAAATCTCTGGGTAACTATATTGGTATAAATGAAGAGCCTGAGGATATGTTTGGGAAAATAATGTCAATATCAGATGAGCTTATGTGGCGTTATTTCGAATTACTAAGTTTTAGAAGTATGGCAGAAATAAATAACTGGCGTTCTTTATGTGAGGCAGGTGCTGAGAACCCAAAAAATATTAAAATTAAACTGGCATCAGAGATAGTGGAGCGGTTTAGTAACCCAGAAGCGGCTGAAAAGGCACGTTCAGCATTTGAAGCACGTTTTAAGCATGGGCAGCTACCAGACAATATAGAAAAAAAGACAATTGTAGCTGATGCTGGGCTACTGATAGCAAATGCGATGAAGGAAGCCGGATTAACATCAAGCACATCAGAGTCATATAGAATGATTAAGCAAGGCGCGGTTAGGGTAGATAATAATAAAATAAGTGATAAGCAAATGTTATTAGAGAAGGGAAAGGAATATCTAGTTCAAGTTGGTAAAAGAAAGTTCTCTAAGATAACAATCACTTAGCAAAGAATATGACAAACAGGTTAAATAACAGTTGACCGG
>CAJXOJ010000024.1 GCA_913057515.1 uncultured Cycloclasticus sp.
CTAAACAAAAACAATGGGCATGGTTTGTGATTCTTTGGTGCTTTGGTTTGTTCTGTGTTGTGAGTATGGGCAAGGTCATAAAGTTTATTATGAACATTTAGTGCTATTTCATAACTTCAACATATTTATAGGTCAAAAATACGTGTTGAAGAAAAGTAATCAAAATTGAACTGAGTCAATTCACCTGCTAGTTGCCCAGGTACGGGCAATAGGCGAACGGTTAAAGGTTTATTTAAGGACATAGATAACATAGCCGTGTCTCGCATTAATCCCTCAATTTTTTTCTGTGGTGTATCGCCACTAACAGGGATGACATCCAAGCCGGTACCGCCAACTGCAGCACAAGCCAATAGCGTTGCCGTATTAAAATTCTCACTAATGGCATTTTGTGCGAGCACCGCATCTTCTAGTGGCAAAAGCATGACTGCACAGTAGCCGGCGCGATTGAAGTTAGCAGCATCCAAGCTTTGTTTGATTAAATCAATGGCTGCTATTGTGCCGGGGCCACCAAAAGGTTCGTTTGTGAGTAATTCCACAATACGACCAAAAGAACGAGGAGTGGTTGGATATGGTGAAGGGGTCATATCAATGCCACGGTAGGTCATATTAGTGAGCGCGGCAGCTTCGGCTCCCAGCTGATCAAGCGTTGCTCCGAGGCTGTTAAAAGTGGCCGTTAGGGAGGGCTCTGCTAACCAGCGCTGTTCAGTATTATCAAAGGTTTCTAATAAATCAACGATGCTATCAGCGGATTCGATAGCCATTGAAAAGCCGGTGGAGCCGTTTCCGTCGTGCCAAGCAGCAGGAAAAAACGGGCTAAAGGCTGGCATATTGGCGACCATGCAATAGCGTAAATTACCAAATCCATCTTCTTTGATGGTTGAGTTATCAACCACGACTTGCGCTGCAAGGGGTAGGCAGTCTGCTTTAAGTCCATTGGCCTGATCGGCCAGTTGTACAGAGGTAAACACCCAATCAGTTGCCTCAATGATGGCAGGGATTCCAGCCATGAGTTGTTTGATTAAGCTGTTTTCAGTGCTCGCCTCGTCAGTGGTTAAGCTTGCTCCAAGTGTCCCTAGGGCTACATGTTTAAAGCCTGCCTTATTGGCAACTTGTTCGAACTGGCTGGCAAACAGGGCTAACTGCTTCGCGCTGGCCCCTTCGGGGAAAATCTTTTCGAGTGGTTGGCTGGCTAGGCGTAAACTTTGCACGGCAAAACCTGCGTCAGTAAATAGCTTTTTAACCTGCATGGCTTGTTTGCCTAATGGTGCAATTTGCTGCTCCATCTGTTGTCTGTTGGTATGGCTTGGCAGTTCAATGAAAAAGGTTAGGGCACGAATTTCCATCTGGTCTCCTAGGTAAGGCGTTGTGCAAAGGCTAAGTGTGTATAGGCAATCACTTGTAACTTGATGCTTAATATATCAGAACTGGCGAGCGCTTGTGCCTTGTTAAAAAGAAAAGCCTTTAGGCGGTTTTTTGATGATTAAAAAGGGCAAGTGGATTGCGGTGTAGCCGCATCAATGGGTTTTTAAATGACGAGGCTGCTGTTGTGAATGAATAAATGTGTTTATGAAATTCTAATTAATTTATAATATCCTTTATATTCAATAGCTTATGTTTTTATGGCACTGCTTGCCGATCATTGGCTTGTTATGCAATATTTCTTGATAAGAATGCCTTATTAAAGAGATTTCTAGTATTTTCTTTAATAAAACTCCGCAACTCAATGATTTTTATTGCCTTTATTCTTTAGTTTAATGCGTTTTCCAATGAACTCTATAAATCCTAGCTAAGTGTTTGTTCGTAAAGAAAGTATTTATGGAGAGGGAAGCTTGACAGAGTGGTATTTTCATCCTTATAGTGCAAAAAAGTGGGGTAAAGTGGTAGAAAAGGGAATAAATCAAATAAGGGGCCGGTTTTGTTTAGAGGGGTTAATAACGTGACGTTGGATGCAAAGGGGCGATTGTCTATCCCTACGCGTTATCGTGCGCAGTTGAAAACCTCTTGTGATGGGCAAATGATAATGACGGTTGATCGTGAACATAGCCTTTTATTGTATCCACTACCTGTTTGGGAAGATATAGAGCGTAAATTAATAAAATTACCCACACTTAACAAGCAAGCTAGGCGTTTGCAACGTTTACTAATTGGGCATGCAACAGAATGTGAGCTGGATGGACAGGGTCGAGTGCTTGTTTCGCCACCGCTTCGCGAGTTTGCTGAATTGGACAAAAAGACGGTCATGATTGGACAGGGAAATAAGTTCGAGATTTGGGATGAGCAAGCGTGGGTCACTAAACGTGACGTATGGTTTGAAGAGGAGAGTGCAGAAGACGGCGAGCTTTCGCCTGAACTGGGAACGTTGTCGCTTTAATGTCTGGTGAAGCATTACATAAGCCAGTTTTATTGAATGAAGCGATAGACGGGCTAATACGACAAACTGATGGGGTTTACATCGATGGAACCTTTGGTCGTGGTGGACATAGCGGGGCAATTTTGCAGGTTTTATCGCCTCAAGGAAAGTTGCTGGGCATCGATAAGGATATGGACGCTTTGAATTCTCCTCAGGCGCGACAATTATTGACAGATAAACGATTCGAGCTCGCGCATAGTAGTTTTGCGCGTCTGGATGAGCTGGCTGCCGATCGGCAATGGGATGGAAAAGTCGATGGGATTTTGCTTGACCTTGGCGTGTCATCACCACAGTTAGATGTGGCAGAGCGTGGCTTTAGTTTTATGAATGATGGGCCGTTAGATATGCGGATGGATATCACTCAAGGTGAATCGGCTGCGCAATGGTTAGCTCGTGTTAAGGAAGCTGATTTGCTGAAGGTGTTACGTGTGTATGGCGAAGAGAAATTTGCTCGAAGAATTGCAGCAGAGATTGTGAGCCAGCGAGAAGAAAAAGCGATAGAAACAACGGCTCAGTTGGCAAAATTAATAGAAAACGTGGTGAGTAGGCGAGAGCCGGGTAAACACCCTGCGACGCGAAGCTTTCAAGCGATTCGAATTAAGGTTAATAAGGAACTTGATGACCTTGAAGAAGCATTAGCCAACTCAGTGGACACGCTTAAACAAGGCGGGCGATTGGCGGTTATTAGTTTTCACTCGCTGGAAGACCGTATTGTAAAGCGCTTTATGCGAGAGCAGTCTCGTGGCGTGGTGGTGCCACGTAATTTACCGATACCAGCGGATGCTAAAAAGCCCGTGTTAAAAACAATTGGTAAGGCGGTTAAAGCGTCGGTGAGTGAAGTGGCGAGTAATGTTAGAAGCCGAAGTGCTGTGCTGCGTATCGCGGAGAAGTTGTAATGACTGATCAAAGCTTGGCGGTTATGTCACTGTTGTTTTTGGTGCTGGTGATGTTATCGGCGTTGGCGGTTGTGTACGTGAAATATGATGCCCGTTTAATGTTTAACCAGTTGCAAAAAGAATTGCGTGAACAAGATAAACTCGGTGTTGAGTGGAGCCGCTTACAGTTAGAAAAAAACACCTGGTCGTCCAACAGCCGGATAGAAAAGCTAGCGCGTACAAAGTTGAATTTACAAACCCCCAAACCAGAACAAATAGTTTACATACAGGTTAAATGAGCTACGGACATTCACAATCTAACGATAAAGCGCAAAAGGTCGTCGTGCCTGAATTAGCTGGGCGCCGTCGATTTATTTTGGCATGTTTTATGTTGGTGATGTGTGCGCTTATTTATCGAGCGATTGATTTGCAGGTTTTAAATAATAGCTATCTGCAAAAGCGTGGGGAAGCGGTGCACCTACGAGATATTAAATTACCTGCGTATCGCGGGAAAATAACCGATGCAAGCGGGCACGCGTTAGCTATTAGCGCGCCAGTTAGTTCGGTTTGGGTTAATCCACAGGAGCTAAGTTTAGAAGGCAAGAAAAAAGAATTAGCAGCGCTGCTGGGTTTTAATGTTAAGGCGTTGGATAAAAAGCTAAAAAAAGTGGCGGCGAGGCGGTTTGTGTATTTACGTCGGCATATGGATCCTCAAGTTGCCTCAAAAATTGACGATTTACAATTGCCCGGCGTGTACTTACAAAAAGAATATCGCCGTTACTATCCAGATGGCGAAGTCGCGGCGCATTTGGTGGGCTTTACAAATATTGATGATGAAGGGCAAGAGGGACTTGAGTTAGCGCTCAATGAGCAGCTAAAAGGTACGGCGGGTGCTGAACGTGTGCTTCGTGACGGTAAACGTAGAGTGGTGAAGCATGTTGATAATATTCGCGCACCGATCTCAGGCCAAGATATTCAATTATCAATCGATAGGCGCTTACAGTACCTTGCATATCGCGAGTTGAAGGCAGCGGTTGCGCAACAAAGTGCCATGTCAGGTTCGTTAGTACTATTAAACCCTAAAACGGGTGAGGTACTTGCGGTTGCCAACCAACCGGCATTTAATCCAAATGATCGCTCAAAATTTAAAGCCAGTCACGTGCGTAATCGAGCATTTGTGGATGTGTTTGAGCCGGGTTCAACGATGAAGCCGTTTACCGTCGCAGCAGGAATGGAGTCAGGTGTATTCGATACCTCAACGATTATCGATACCAATCCTGGGTATATGAAGGTGGGGCGCAGTCAGGTGCGAGATCATCGTAATTACGGTGCAATTGATTTGGCGACATTACTTTTAAAATCCAGCAACGTGGCATCGGCGAAGATAGCGTTAGGTATTCCACCAGAAGGCCTTTGGGGTATGTTGAGTGGGTTAGGGTTTGGTCGTAGCGCTGGTCTAGGTTTTCCGGGTGAGGCGCGTGGAAAGTTAGTTGGCTATGAACAATGGCGGCCCATTGAAACGGCCACTTTGTCGTTTGGTTATGGTTTATCGGCATCAGCCTTACAGTTGGCACATGCTTATGCAGCGATAGCGAATGATGGTTTATTAGAGCCGGTGTCTTTAGTGCTTGATAAGCAAGTGCCTGAAAGTGTAAGAGTGATGAATGCTTCAGTTGCCAGCAATGTGCGCGAAATGTTGAAAGGCGTGGTAAGTAAAACAGGGACAGCGCCAAGGGCAAAAGTTCATGGCTATTCAGTTGCCGGTAAGACCGGTACAGTTAAAAAAGCGATAGCCGGTGGTTATTCAGAAGATAAATACCTAGGGATTTTCGCCGGTATGGCACCTGCTAACGATCCAAAGTTGGTGATGGTTGTTGTTATTGATGAGCCAAAAGCTGGCGATTATTATGGTGGTCTGGTGGCTGCGCCTGTTTTTTCTAGAGTGATGTCTGGTGCGCTACGGTTAATGAATATCGCACCTGATGATATAGAAAATACAACCGCGACGGTGCTGGCCTCAGTTGAAAGAGGTAAACCATGATGCCGGCAAGACAAAACACCTCATTAGTTTCATTGCAGTACTTGCTCAAAGGCTTAGCTAGCGTGGGTTCCGACCTATTTGTTGAGAACATGGAGTTGGATGCTCGCAAGATACAAGAAAACGATGTGTTTATTGCCGTGGCTGGCTCACAAGCGCATGGTCTCGAGTATGCCGAGCAAGCTATTCAAGCAGGTGCCGTAGCGATTATTTACGACCCAGCGTCAGGCGGTAATTTTTTAGCCGAAAGAATTAAAAAACAGCAACGAATCGAGTTGATCGAATTGGCTGATTTAACGGCTCATATAAGTACGATAGCAGCACGTTTATACCAGCATCCCTCGCGTGAGTTATCCGTTGTTGGTATTACCGGTACTAATGGTAAAACCTCGGTCAGCCACTTTATCGCGCAAGCGCTGGCTACTAAGAACAGTAAGCTTCAGCCGATGAGTGCGGTGATTGGTACCTTGGGTTGGGGGCCGATTGGGCAACTACAAGAAACCATCAATACCACGCCTGATGCGATTAGTGTGCAACGACAGCTTTCAACCTTGTTAACAGAAGGGGTTGAGACGGTTGCGATGGAGGTTTCTTCGCATGGCTTGGATCAAGGGCGAGTGAACGCGGTCGACTTTAAAGGGGCGGTGTTTACTAATCTAAGCCACGACCATTTGGATTATCACCAAACCTTAGAAGCATACGGCGAGGCAAAATTAAGCTTATTCAAAAGCCCGAGCTTGGAATTTGTTGTGCTCAATAAAGACGATGAATTTAGTGCGCGCATTGTTCAGTCATTATCAGAACGGGTGAGGGTTTATTCCTTTTCACGTTCAGAAAAGTTACTTGAGGCTGAAAACTGTTGGTTTATTTCAAATGAACAACTGACCTCTACAGGTTTAATGTTTGACCTATCTTTTAACGGCCAAGCAGCACGCGTTCAGTCAGCCTTATTTGGTGCTTTTAATATTGATAACCTAGTGGCCACAATGGCGGTGTTAACCGCGTTGGGCGATTCGTTTGAGGAAGCGGTTAGCAAGGTTGCTTCAATTAACGGCGTGTCGGGCCGTATGCAACAAGTGGCTAAAAATGAGCTGTCACCAACGGTTGTTGTTGATTATGCGCATACTCCGGAAGCTTTAAGGCTGGCATTGTTAAGTTTACGTCAACACTGTGAGGGGATGTTAACCGTCATTTTTGGTTGTGGCGGTAACCGAGATGAAGCCAAAAGACCTCTGATGGGCGCTATTGCAGCAGATTTAGCCGATAGCGTGTTGCTGACGAGTGATAACCCACGGTTCGAATCAGCAGCCGATATTGCAGAGCAAATTAAGCAGGGCATACCAAGCGGGACTGAATGTAAGGTTATTCTCGATCGTGCCGAAGCGATACAACAAACCATAGCGGCGGCTGAGCGGATTGATATTGTTTTGCTGGCGGGTAAAGGGCATGAAAATTATCAACAAATACAAGCGAATAAAATAACGTTTAGTGATGTTGCGCAGGCGCAAGAAGCCTTGAAGGCAAGACTGATGAGCAATGCGGGAGACGATGAATGCAAGCGATGAGTCTACAGCAGCTAGCAACAACGGTGAGCGGCCGACTTGTGGGTGAAAATGTACACATCAAAGGCCTTAGCACTGACACAAGGCAGATTCAACAGGGCGACTTATTTGTTGCTCTACAAGGTGAAAATTTTGATGCGAACAACTTCGTTGCTCAAGCGCATGACAAGGGCGCAATAGCTGCCTTGGTGAGCAAAGACGTTGCGGTTGATATGCCGTATGTGAAAGTTGATGACACCTTAGACGCGCTAACCGTTATGGCGAGGGCGCAACGTGAACAGTTAGGTATTCCTCTGGTCGCTATAACCGGCAGTAATGGCAAAACCAGCGTGAAAGAAATGTTGGCTAGTATTTTAGGGCTGTCAAAGCAGGTATTAGCAACCGAAGGGAATTTGAATAATCAAATTGGTGTGCCCTTAACCTTATTAAAGTTAACAAAAGAGCACGATATTGCAGTGATTGAGATGGGAGCGAGTCATCGGGGTGATATTGCGCATTTATGTGAAATTGCGTTACCTAACGTAGCGATTCTTAATAATGTTGGCATGGCGCACCTAGAAGGTTTTGGTACGGTTGAAGGTGTGGCTAAGGCGAAGGGTGAAATTATTTCCGGCCTCAGTGAAAGTGGTGTTGCTATTTTAAATCAAGAAGAGCCTTGGTTAGAGCAATGGTTGGCACTACTAGGGGATAGGCAGCACCTTAGTTTTGGTTGGTCAAACAAAGCGGATGTATGGGCCGATATTAAGTCAGTTAAAACAGGCTTGATAGACGGCCAATTTAAGACTGATTTTATTTTAAATTATCAGCAAGAACAGCTTCATATTCAGTTGAACCTTATCGGTGAGCATAATGTCCTAAATGCACTCGCTGCTGCTTGTGCAGCTATTAGTTTGGGCGAGTCACTAGCCAATATAAAACAAGGCTTAGCCTGTTTGACCGCAGTAAAAGGGCGTATGCAAGTGCAAAAAGGCTTGGCTGGCAGCGTGCTTATAAACGACTGTTATAACGCCAACCCAAAATCATTTGCTGCTGCGATGAGCTGTTTGCAAAATATTGATCAGCCGGTATGGCTGGTGTTAGGTGATTTTGCAGAATTAGGTACTGACAGTGTGAACATTCATCGCCAGTTAGGTGTTGATGTTTTTAATAGTAATGTGTGTCGGCTCTATGCAGTTGGGGAGCAAATGAAACACGCGGTGACGGCCTTTAATGAACAGCCGCAGTTAGCTAACAAACAAGCGATACATTTTTTGAATAAATCTACCTTGGTCGAGCATTTGCTGCGCGAGATAGGCGCTGATGTAGTAATTTTGGTGAAAGGCTCTCGCTCTCAGCATTTGGAAAGAGTCGTAGAAAAAATAACTTTATTGGAGGGCAGCAAATGTTGTTAATACTTGCTGAATGGTTAACGGAATATCACAGTGGTTTTAGGGTGTTTCAATACCTTACGATGCGCTCTATTTTGGGTACATTAACGGCGTTGTTTATTGCGTTTCTAGTAGGGCCAATGATGATTCGTAAGTTATCGTTTCATAAAATAGGCCAAGCAGTGCGTGATGATGGCCCAGAAACACACTTTAAAAAGGCCGGTACACCGACCATGGGCGGTACGTTAATTCTGGTAGCAGTGGGTGCCAGTACCTTGTTATGGGCGGATTTAAGTAATCGTTATGTGTGGGTAGTGTTGCTCGTTACCTTGTTAACCGGTGTGATAGGTTTTATTGATGATTATAAAAAAGTAGCGTTACAAGACCCAAAAGGTTTGTCGGCAGGTAAAAAGTATTTAGGCCAATCGGTCATTGCGTTGGGCGCAGCACTTTTCTTGTATTACACAGCAAGCTCGCCTTTAGAAACAACTTTGTTCGTGCCGTTCTTTAAAGACGTCAGCATGCAATTGGGCTGGTTGTTTGTTCCACTGACCTACTTCGTTATTGTGGGTACCAGCAATGCAGTTAATTTAACAGATGGCTTGGATGGGTTAGCGATTATGCCAACGGTGTTGGTGGCCGGTGCCTTAGGTATTTTTGCTTATCTATCGGGTAATTTTCAATTTGCTCAATACCTATCTATTCCAAATATAAAAGGGACGGGTGAATTAGTTGTTTTTTGCGGCGCGATAGTGGGTTCAGGTTTAGGCTTTTTATGGTTTAACGCCTATCCAGCGATGGTGTTTATGGGTGATGTTGGTGCCTTAGCGCTTGGAGCCGCCTTAGGTGTGTTAGCGGTGCTGGTACGTCAAGAATTGGTGCTCGTTATCATGGGCGGCGTGTTTGTGATGGAGACGGTGTCGGTGATTTTGCAAGTCATCTCTTTTAAATTGACGGGTAAGCGAATTTTTAGAATGGCGCCTATTCATCATCACTTTGAATTGAAGGGTTGGCCTGAGCCAAGAATTATTGTTCGTTTCTGGATTATCACCTTTGTTTTGGTGTTAATCGGCTTGTCTACTTTAAAACTAAGATAATGGAGGCGCTGATGCACAATGAATATCACGATCAATGTTTAGGTTTAGCTCGTTTAGGGTTAGATCAAGACGGTGCGCGTGTGCTTGTTGTGGGTCTAGGTGTGACGGGCTTGTCAGTGATTAAGTTTCTACAGAAAAACCATATTGAAGTGGCTGTTATAGATAGTCGCGAAACGCCTCCGTGTTTAGAGATTGTTGAAGAGTCATTTCGTGATATAGCAGTATTTACGGGTGGTTTTGATCATGCAGTCTTTCAGGCAGCGACACATATCATTGTGAGCCCCGGTATTAGTTTGGATGAGGAAGAGATTCAAGCCGCTGCAGAGCAAGGTATTCCTGTTTTTGGTGATATTGATGTCTTCGCGGTGTGTGTTGATGCACCTGTGGCGGCTATTACCGGATCAAACGGGAAAAGCACAGTAACTACATTATTGAGTGAAATGGCTAAAAAAGCCGGCTGGGATGTAAGGGCTGGCGGCAATTTAGGTGTGCCGGCATTGGATCTTTTATCAGCAAAGCCGGCAGATTTGTACGTGCTAGAGCTGTCTAGTTTTCAACTTGAAAGAACGTCTCAACTGAAAGCCAATGTTGCGGCTTTATTAAACCTTAGTGATGACCATATGGATCGTTACCATAATGTTGCTGCCTATTACGAAGCAAAGGAGCGTATCTTTTTTGGGGATGGCGTGGCGGTGCTAAATCGTCAAGAAGATTTTGTTAGATCATTACCTTTACCATCAGGTCGTAAAGTAACTACCTTTGGCTTGAACCAACCTAAGCTGGATGAATATGGTGTTATCTCAATAGGCGGCCAAGATGTGATGTCGAAAGGCAACAGTCCTATTCTGCCGGTTGCTGAGTTAAAAATTAAAGGAACTCACAACGTACAAAATGCGCTTGCAGCCATTGCGATGGCTGATGAGTTGAATATTCCACGCGCTGCGCAAAAAGCAGCCTTGCTTGAGTTTCCAGGTTTGCTGCATAGAACGCAATGGGTGGCAGATATTAACGGTGTGACCTGGATAAATGATTCGAAAGCAACCAACCCAGGCGCTTGTTTGGCAGCGCTAGAGGGTTTGAGTGCGCCAATTATTCTGATTGCCGGTGGCGATAGTAAAGGCGCTCAGTTTAATACATTGGCCGCAGCTATTAGTGCGAATGTTTCGTTGGTTATTTTGATTGGGCGCGATGCGCAAAAGTTTCAGCAAGAGGCGGTGGCTGAAACACCGTATAAATTGGCTGCAACAATAGAGGAAGCGGTGCAGTTAGCAGCGCAACAGGCAACAAAAGGAGATACCGTTTTATTGTCGCCAGCCTGTGCGTCTTTAGATCAGTTTGCGAATTATCAACAACGTGGTGAGCGATTTATAGCGGCTGTAGAGGGGCTTAAGGCATGAGCGTGGTGATGTCGAATGCAGCAGATTCAGCACTCGCACCAAGGCGTGGTCGTTACTACCTTGATGGCTGGTTGTTGTTTGCCGCGATTAGTTTGTTATCTATTGGTTATGTGATGGTTGTTTCTGCATCACTGCACCTTGGCGATAGGATGTACGAGAATATTTGGCATTATCCAGCACGGCAAGCGGTTCATATTGTTATTGGTGTGTTATTGGGGTTTGTTATGGCGAATATTCCCTTGAAAGTGTGGGAACAAAGTGGCCCAAGCTTAATTTTGGTCGCTATTGCTTTGCTTGTTTTAGTCTTCATCCCAGGTATCGGCGTGAAGGTGAATGGAAGTTACCGTTGGGTTAATTTAGGCGTAGCGCGTTTGCAAGTGTCAGAAATTGTAAAACTGGTGTGTATTTTATACATGGCTGGTTTTTTAACTCGGCACGTTAATGATGTGCGTGCGTCGATCAAAGGCTTGGTCAGACCAATATTGCCCTTAGGGGTGGTGTTTGGTTTACTTCTTGCCGAGCCAGATTTTGGTGCCACCTTCGTGATTGGCTTTAGCGTCGTTTGTATGATGTTTTTGGGTGGGGCGAGGTTAATAGAATTTGTCGTATTAGTATTAATGGGGCTGGTATTAGGGGTAGTAGCCATTGGCTCATCAGCTTATCGAATGGAGCGTGTTACCGCATTTATGGACCCTTGGGCAGATCATTTGGGCTCAGGTTTTCAGTTGGTTCAATCACTGATTGCTATGGGTCGCGGTGAATGGTTTGGTGTAGGTTTGGGAAGTAGTATTCAAAAGTTATTCTATTTGCCAGAAGCGCATACCGATTTTATTTTTGCCGTGTTGGGAGAAGAATTAGGCTTTGTCGGTTCTTGTGCTGTTATTTTGTTATTTGGCTTGTTAATTTGGCGTGCCTTTCAAATGGGTAAGGCAGCAGAGCGGTTGAATTTGAGGTTTTATTCTTTGTTAGCGTATGGCTTAGGTGTTTGGGTCGGTTTGCAATCTTTTGTAAATATCGCTGTGAATATGGGGGCGCTACCAACGAAAGGCCTCACCTTGCCATTAATGAGTTATGGCGGTAGTAGCATGATTATTATGTGTATGGTGGTTGGTTTGTTATGCCGAATTCACCATGAGACTCAGCAAGACTATGTCGCTCAATTAAAAGGGAGGTCGGCATGGCAGTACGCATAATGATTATGGCAGGTGGTACCGGTGGGCACGTGTTTCCTGCGTTAGCTGTGGCCGATTACCTGCAATTAGCTGGGCATCAAGTGAGTTGGTTAGGTACAAAAAAAGGGATTGAGGCTCGTTTAGTGCCAGAGGCTGGTATTAGCATTGACTGGCTGAGCGTCTCAGGCTTACGGGGCAAGGGTGTGGTGAGTTTATTGTTGGCACCGTTTATGTTGTTAAAGGCTTGCTATCAGGCGTCTAAAATTATTCGCCAGCGACAGCCCGACGTGGTGTTGGGGTTGGGTGGATTTGCTTCAGGCCCTGGCGGACTGATGAGTTGGCTGCATGGTAAGCCCTTGGTAATTCATGAGCAAAACCGCGTACCGGGTACAACCAATAGATTACTAAAAGGTGTCGCTAAACGAGTTTTAGAGGCTTTTCCTGATAGCTTTGATCAATCTGCAAACGCAATGTTTACCGGCAACCCTGTTCGTAAAGAACTGCTTATCGAAAGTGCAGATCGAGTCATAAAAGGTAAGAATATTTTAGTAGTTGGCGGTAGTTTAGGCGCCTCTATTTTGAATGAAACAGTACCGCTGGCATTACAAGGCCTGCAAGAAGAGCTGGGTCTAAATGTATTGCACCAAGCGGGTAAAGCAACCATAGACATGGCCAAGAAACGATACAGCGAAGTCGGTGTAAAAGCCGATGTGTGTGAGTTTATAGATGATATGCAGGCGGCTTATCAATGGGCAGATATTGTTATTTGTAGGGCTGGCGCGATGACCATTTCTGAACTGGCGATTATGGGTTTGCCTTCAATTTTAATACCGCTACCACATGCGATTGATGACCATCAGAGCAAAAATGCTGCTTATCTGGCGGATGAAAATGCAGCCATTCTAATGCCGCAAAATACTTTAACAGCGCAATCGTTAGCCGATACTTTAAAAGGTTTATTGTTAAATCATAAGCAGTTAACTGAGATGAGCTCCATAGCGCGTTCGTTAGCAAAACCTGAGGCAACAGAGCTGGTTGCCAACACATGTTTAGAGGTGGCCTTATGATACCGAACACACACAAACACTACTCAGCGCATTTGGGTTTTGGAAAGTTAAAACGCATACATTTCATTGGTATTGGCGGCGCAGGAATGAGTGGCATCGCTGAAGTGCTGATTAACCTAGGCTACGATGTTTCAGGTTCTGATATTCGTGAGAGCAAGGTAACGCAACGTTTGGTTGACCAGGGAGCAAAGCTGTATATCGAGCATCTGGCGGAAAATATAAATAATTGCGATGTAGTGGTGACATCAACCGCCGTGCAAAAAGATAATGTTGAAGTGTTAGCTGCTAATGAGCAACGAATTCCGGTTATTCCTCGTGCAGAAATGCTCGCAGAAATTATGCGATTTAGGTTTGGTATTGCTATCGCGGGAACGCACGGCAAAACGACCACAACCAGTTTACTAGCAGTGCTGATGACTGAAGGGCAGTTAGACCCTACTTTTGTGATCGGTGGTTTGCTAAACAGTGCGGGAACAAATGCTAAATTAGGAGAAAGTCATTATTTGGTGGCTGAGGCGGATGAAAGCGATGCCTCATTTTTGCACCTTCAGCCAATGATAGCGGTGGTGACCAATATTGATGAAGACCATATGGGCACCTATGGTGGAGACTTCCAACAAGTTAAAGATGCTTTTAACTCATTTTTACATCAGCTACCGTTCTACGGTTTAGCCGTGCTGTGTGTTGATGATGAAAATGTACGTGAATTATCAAGCACGATTGGTAAGCCAGTTTTAAGTTATGGCATAGAGCAAGCCGCTGATTTTCAAGCACTGGATGTGAGGCAGGAAGGTTTGCGCACGCACTTTAATTTAAAACGCTTGCATACCAATGAGTTGCTCCCGCTGACCTTAAATATGCCTGGCAAACATAATGTTTTAAATGCCCTTGCGGCCATTGCCGTGGCGAGTGAGTTAGGTGTGCCGGATGAAGCCATTGCGGCTGGTTTGAATCAATTCAAGGGCGTGGGTCGTCGTTTCCAAGTAAATGGCGAAATAAACTTAGCTAATGGCTCGGCTTTATTAGTTGATGATTATGGTCACCATCCCCGTGAAGTTATCGCAACCATTAAAGCGGTGCGTGAAGGCTGGCCAAATAATCGCTTGGTGTTAGCTTTTCAACCTCATCGTTATTCAAGAACGCATGACTTGTTTGAAGATTTTGTGGAAGTGTTAAACGAAGTAGATGTGTTGGTTTTACTGGATGTGTTTGCAGCAGGTGAAAAACCAATCGCTGGGTCAGATGGGCCCGCGCTGAGCAAAGCGATTCGCCAACGAGGAAAGTTGATTCCTATTTTTGTTAAAGAGATTGAGCAATTACCGAGCATTTTAAAAGACGTTTTACGAGCAGGTGACATCGTATTGACCTCGGGTGCAGGTGATATCGGTGCGGCTTCTGCAAAATTAGTAGCGCAGCTAAATAGTCTGCACGAGTCAGGTAAAGGCAGTTAAGGGGCGATGCAAGCGATGATAAAAGCAACCCAGCCACTGTCAGGAAAGCTGATCAATAGAGAGCCTTTGGCTCGCTATACATCATGGCGTGTGGGTGGTGTTGCAGATCGTTTGTATAAGCCAGCGAGCATAGAGGATACACAGCACTACTTAAAATCACTGCCTGCCGATGAACCTGTTTTGTGGTTAGGTTTGGGCAGTAATGTGTTGATTCGTGATGGTGGTGTGCGAGGTTCGGTTATTAATACGCGGGGTTGTTTGAAGCAAATGCAAGAAACAACAAACGGTTTGCTGAAAGTTGAGGCAGGCGTACCGTGTGCATTAGTTGCTAAATTGGCAGCAGAAAAAGGTTTGTCAGGTGCTGAATTTTTAGCGGGTATACCTGGCACGATGGGCGGTGCGCTTGCCATGAATGCAGGAGCGTTTGGGGGTGAAACATGGGACCTTGTGAACAAAGTGTTGCTGTTAAATCGGAAGGGAGAGTTAATTGAACGTAGGCCAAATGAATTTGATATCGCTTATCGCTCGGTATCACTTGCAGCAGATGAATGGTTTGTAGCATGTTATTTAGATATCCCTTCTGGTGGTAATGAAGAAAGCCGTGAAAAAATTCGCCAGTTGTTAGCCAAGCGAGCGCAAACTCAGCCTACTAATATGCCAAGTGGCGGTTCGGTTTTTAAAAACCCAGTAGCTGATCATGCCGCACGTTTAATTCAAGCAACAGGGCTGAAGGGCTACTCGATAGGTGGCGCTGAAGTATCGAAAAAACATTCAAATTTCATTATCAATACAAGCAATGCAACGGCTAAAGATATTGAGCGTTTGATTGAGTATGTCAGAAACGAAGTGGAAGAAAAACAGGGCGTATTATTGCAGACAGAAGTGCGTATTATCGGTGAGGAAATAGCATCATGAATATGCGTATATCTTCTGAGAGGTTCGGTAAAGTAGCGGTTGCAATGGGTGGTTCGGCAGCTGAGCGAGATATTTCCTTATTGAGTGGGCAAGCGGTTCTTAAGACGTTGCAAAAGCAGGGTGTTGATGTCATTCCGTTTGACACCAAGGTGTCGAGTTTAGATGAGCTTAAAAAGATGGGTGTCGACCGTGTTTTTAATATGCTGCACGGGCGCGGCGGCGAAGACGGCCAATTACAAGGTGCTTTGGAATTATTAGGTATTCCATATACAGGCAGTGGCGTATTGGGCTCGGCGCTAGGAATGGATAAATTAAGAACGAAGCTTTGCTGGTTAGGTGCAGGTATTCCAACCCCTGAGTGGATGGTGCTTAGTAGCCAATTAGAGCTGGATCGTTGTGCAACCGAGCTGGGTTTTCCGGTTATGGTCAAGCCAGCGCTAGAGGGTTCTAGTTTAGGTATGGCGAAAGCCGACAATAAGCAGCAGCTAGAAGAGGCATTTAAAAAAGCAGCAACATTTGGCTGTGATGTGATGGCTGAACAATGGGTTGAAGGAGCAGAATTTACGGTCGCCATTCTAGCGGGTGAGGCCTTGCCGGTGATTCGCTTAGAAACGCCCAATGAGTTTTATGATTATGAAGCTAAGTACACAACAAATACGACTCAATATCATTGTCCTTGCGGTTTAAGTGCAGAGCAAGAACAAGCTTTGCAGGCTTTATCGCTTAAAGCATTTAAAGTCTTAGGTGGTGAAGGCTGGGGGCGAGTTGATTTGATGTTAGATCAAACAGGCCAGCCGCAGTTACTTGAGATAAATACAGTGCCAGGGATGACTGACCATAGTTTAGTGCCGATGGCGGCGAAGCAAGCTGGTATTGATTTTGACGCGTTAGTGTTGCGGATTTTGGATACCAGTGTGATGAGGGTTGCGATATGAAAGAGCTGGCTAGTCACTGGTTTGAACAGTCTAAACCCTGGGCTAAAAGTAGTTTAGTTTTGTTATTGTTGGTTGTTATTGTTTGGCGCCTAACGGCTTGGTTAGGTCAGCCCAGTACGATGCCTATTAAGCATGTGCGAATTGGTGCTGAGTTAAATTATGTGGCGCACGAGGATATCTCACAGGCATTGTCAACGTTGGTGAAAACGGGTTATTTCTCAATGGATACGACTGAGATTGTTAATAAATTAACCGCGATGGAATGGGTAAAAAAAGCTCATATTAGACGTGTTTGGCCAGATACCATTGTGTTGATTGTTGAAGAGCAACGGCCTACCGCTATATGGAATAAAACGGCATTGTTGAATGTTGATGGAGAGGTATTTAAACCAACGTTTGACCGTTCAGCGATACAGCTACCCAACTTGTCAGGAATAGATAGCCTAAGTTCGGCAGTATTAAACGAGCAAAAAAAGATAAATGAATCGATAGAAAGCTTGGGTCTTAGTGTGAAAAAACTGAGTTTGGCTGAGCACGGTAGTTGGTCAGCTGAGCTAAGTAATGGCATCAAGATTAAAGCTGGATATGGCTTGCCCGAAAAGAAAATAAGCAAGTCATTATTGCTCCTTTCGTCTATCAACGAGGGTTTGCTAGAAAATTTGGATTCAGTGGATTTACGCTACCCAAATGGCGTCGCGGTAATGTGGAAAGAGGGTTATAAACTCGATGGGTTGAAGGAAACAATGGCCAGTTTGAAGCTAAAAAATAATCAACCAACTAAGAGCTAGGAAAGATGAAGAAAAATAGTGATAAAAATTTAATTGTTGGTTTAGATATTGGCACGTCGAAGGTAGCTGCTATCGTAGGTGAGATCACGCCTGATGGAACGATTGATGTTATAGGTATTGGCACGAATGGTTCACGCGGGCTAAAAAAAGGTGTTGTTGTAAACCTTGAATCGACCGTGCATTCAATCCAACGTGCGATAGAGGAAGCTGAATTAATGGCAGGTTGCCAGATTAATTCTGTTTTTGTGGGCATTGCGGGCAGTCATATTAGTAGTCTGAACTCTAATGGTGTTGTGGGAATAAAAGAAAGCGAAGTTATTCCATCGGATATTGAACGGGTGATTGATGCAGCGAGAGCCGTTGTTATTCCCGCTGATCAAAAAATCCTGCATATCATGCCGCAAGAATTCATCATTGATGGGCAGGAGGGTATCAAAGAACCAGTCGGTATGGCGGGTATTAGATTAGAAGCAAAAGTGCATATCGTTACCGGAGCGGTGAGTGCAGCACAGAATATTATCAAATGTGTACGTCGATGTGGATTGGAAGTAGACGATATTATTTTAGAGCAGCTAGCATCAAGTAGTTCAGTGCTGACAGATGATGAAAAGGAGCTTGGTGTTTGCTTGGTAGATATCGGCGGTGGCACAACCGATATAGCTGTTTTTTGTGATGGCTTTATACGTCATACAGCGGTTATTCCAATTGCCGGTGATCAAGTAACGAATGATATTGCCGTTGCACTGCGAACACCAACACAACATGCCGATGAGATTAAATTGAAGTATGCCTGTGCGCTCACTCAGTTGGTTCAGGAGGACGAAATGATTGATGTGCCGAGCATTGGTGATCGCCCTACACGGAAGATATCACGAGGGAATTTGGCAGAAATAATCGAGCCGCGCTATGAAGAATTGATGATGTTAGTGCAGGCCGAATTGAGGCGCTCGGGTTACGAAGATATTGTAGCCGCAGGCATTGTGCTCACCGGCGGTAGCGCGAAAGTAGAAGGCTTGGTTGAGTTGGCTGAAGAGGTGTTCCATATGCCAGTTCGGCTAGGTTACCCACAATATGTGTCTGGCTTAAGTGAGGTGGTCCGTAACCCAATTTATGCAACAGGTGTTGGGTTATTGCTGTTTGGCCAGCAAAACAGTGTGGTGAATGGCGGTGAAATGAAGAATGGGTTTGAAGCAATGTGGGAAAAAATGAAAAGCTGGTTTCAGGGTAATTTTTAACGACAAGAGTTGATTGAAATTTTTTAAAGAAAAGTAATTAATATAGGGGATAGATATGTTTGAGTTAATGGATGCACATACACAAAACGCAATAATTAAAGTGATTGGAGTTGGTGGTGGCGGTGGTAATGCCGTAAATCACATGGTGAGTAGTGCAATAGATGGAGTTGAGTTTATTTGTGCGAACACCGACGCGCAGGCATTAAAAAACACACCGGTTAAAACGGTTTTACAATTAGGTAATAACAGCACTAAAGGTTTGGGCGCTGGAGCTAACCCGGAAATAGGTCGTCAGGCAGCAATTGAAGATAGAGAGCGAATTCAAGAAGTTATCGCTGGTTCTGATATGGTGTTTATCACAGCAGGTATGGGTGGTGGAACGGGCACAGGTGCTGCGCCGATTGTGGCTGAAATTGCTAAAGAAATGGGTATTTTGACGGTTGCTGTTGTCACTAAACCATTCCCATTCGAAGGTAAAAAAAGAATGCTATTAGCGGAAAAAGGCATTGAAGAATTAGCGTTGCATGTTGATTCGCTCATCACAATACCTAATGAAAAACTATTGCATGTGTTGGGTAAGGAAATGACCTTGCTGAATGCCTTTAAAGCGGCTAATGATGTGTTATTAGGTGCGGTTCAGGGTATTGCAGAGTTGATTACCTGCCCAGGTTTGATTAACGTCGATTTCGCTGACGTTAGAACGGTTATGTCTGAAATGGGCGATGCAATGATGGGAACAGGTTGTGCTAAAGGAGAATCAAGAGCACGTGAAGCGGCGGAAGCAGCAATTCATAGTCCACTATTAGAAGATATTAATGTACAAGGTGCTCGTGGAATTTTAGTGAATATTACAGCTGGTATGGATATGTCTATTGGCGAATTTGAAGAAGTAGGTCAAGCAATTAGGGACTTTGCCTCAGACGATGCCAACGTCGTAGTAGGTACGGTGATTGACCCAGAATTATCAGATGAAATGCGGGTTACTGTTGTCGCGACAGGGCTGGGTAGCAAAATGGAAGCCGTAGAAGAGCCCACGCCTATTGTGCAAGTTAAAAGAGAAGCCATTAAAACGGCTGAATTAAAAGAGGAAGACTTTGATATTCCAACTATCATGCGTGACAAAAAATTAGAGTCTGTCTCGCAAAAGGTGAGTGGGTCTGATAACACGATGGATCCAGCTTATTTAGACATCCCGGCTTTCCTGAGAAGGCAGGCTGATTAGTAGAGAAATTAACCGCCCTCCAGCAATATGTAGTTTGAGGGCGGTAAAAAGCAGGAGGTGTGGATCGGCTGTTTTTTTGTTAGATAGTAAAATGTGTTAAGATGACAAAAGAATAATGATAAAAATCTACAATCTATTTAGTTATCTGCTTGGGAGTTTCAAATGATTAAACAACGAACACTGAAAAATGTGATTCGTGCTACTGGTGTTGGCTTGCACAGTGGCGAGAAGGTGTATTTAACATTGCGCCCAGCTGGCGTAAATGCAGGCATTGTTTTTCGTCGAGTAGATTTTGACGAGGCTGTTGTTATTCCTGCAAAAGCTGAAAATGTGGGCGATACCCAATTATCAACAACACTAATTCAAGGTGGTGTTCGGGTGTCTACCGTAGAGCATTTATTGTCAGCCATAGCAGGTCTAGGTATTGATAATATTTTTATTGATTTAAGTGCCGCTGAAGTCCCCATTATGGATGGTAGCGCAGGCCCGTTTGTTTTTTTACTGCAATCGGCAGGTATAGAAGAGCAAAATGCAGCTAAGCGTTATATCCGAATTAAGAAAGAGGTGCGGGTAGATGATGGTGATAAATGGGCAAGCTTTGTGCCTTTTGAAGGCTTTAAAGTAGGCTTTAGCATTGAATTTGATCACCCGGTCTTTAAGTCGCGTATACAAGAATCCACGATTGATTTTTCTTCAACCTCTTTTGTAAAAGAAATTAGTCGTGCCCGCACGTTTGGTTTTATGAAAGATATCGAGATGTTACGCCAACGTAACCTTGCTCTTGGCGGTAGTATGGATAATGCAATTGTCGTTGACGATTTCAGAGTGCTGAATGAAGATGGCTTGCGCTACGAAGATGAATTTGTAAAGCATAAAATTTTAGACGCCATTGGCGACTTATATTTACTTGGGCATAGCTTAATAGGTGAATTCCACGGTCATAAATCAGGGCACGAGCTTAACAATAGATTATTAAGAGAATTGTTGGTACAAAAAGACGCTTGGGAAGAGGTCACATTTGAAGAAGCGGATGAGTTCCCTATTTCATATATGGAGCCTTTACCGGCCTCAGTTTAAAATTAATAGTAAGATATTAATTTTTGTTTGAAATCGTCAGTAGTCTTATACCTAATATTCAGATAATTTATTTTTTTGTAGCGTCTTGATAAGTTTATTCATAGACATAGATAAGTTATCAGTGAGCTCAGTATGGTTGGCCTCAGAAAGAACCTTTAGCGCATTTTTAGAAGGTAATTTAGGTAATGCTTTGTTTGTTTCACGTTGTTTAGGTAAAACCTTAACCTTTAAAGTGTGAGCGGGTGCTCCCAAATATTTAGAAAGAGCTTTTAAAATAAGTTGGCGCTGGTAGAGTAACTTGGATGCCCAGACTGAAGAGTCAGTAAAAAGTGTCATCTGATTTTTACGCGCTGTAATATGTAAGCAATGGATAGCTAAGTCTTCAGGTAAAACTGATTGGGCATGACGAAGAAGTTGTCTTTGTTGATTTAAGTTTTGTTGAATATGCTGTAAGCCAGTCAAGGGTAAATGTCTATTTTTGAAGGGTTGTTTAAACATAAATTGTCACGCTTAGCAAAAAAAATGAATATGCAAATTATACTGTTAACAAAAGCTAAAAAGAAAACTCTCTATTTTTCTGGAAGTCATTTAAAAGCACTGGCCTCGATAATGGGTGGTTTTGTATTGTTGGTGGTGGTGGGGTATTACTATTTGCCTAAAGCGGTTGAAACAGACCTTGTCCAACAACAAGAAGAATTAATTAATGACTTGCTTGCTCAACGTGCAGAACTTGAGCGGATGCGTGAGAGAACAACGAATACTCTAGATAGTATGGCATTGCGAGTAGGTAGTATGCAGGCTCAACTGACACGGTTAAATGCAGTTGGTGAGCACCTAGTAAAAAAGGCAAAGATAGATTCTCCAGAATTTAATTTTGATGAATTGCCGGCGCTAGGTAGTGCTGGGGTAGACACTCAAACTGAAAGCTTTACAGAAAGCCAGTTACTTCATGATATTGACGTACTAGGTGATCAGTTGTCACTGCGTGAAAAACAGTTAAGCTTACTGGATGTGTTTTCAGCAAATAAAAAGCTGTCAAAGGAAGTTCGCCCAGCGGGGTTACCCGTTGCTAAAGGTTGGCTATCTTCTCGTTACGGTTACCGCGCTGACCCTTTTACGGGTAAAAGGAAGTTTCATCATGGCGTTGATATAGCAGGTAAAAGTGGGACTAATGTTTTAGCCGCAGCGTCAGGCTTAGTGACTTGGGTCGGAAAAAAAGGTGGGTATGGCTACTTAATTGAGCTTGACCATGGCTCAGGTTATGTCACTCGTTATGCGCACAATAAAGAAACCGTTGTCAAACAAGGCGATGTGGTAAAGCAGAATGATGTCATTGCTAAAATGGGCTCAACAGGCTATTCAACAGGACCGCACCTTCATTTTGAAGTATTACGACATGGAAAAAAAGTTAATCCCCGTCAATACCTCTATGCTGCTCGCTAAGCGAAAGACTTAAGCTTCCCTACCGACAGAAAGCGCTCTATCCTATCAGGCATTCAGCTTGTAAAGCGGTAAAAAACACGCGTCATTTAGCTATATGCGGTATCATTTGGCTTTTCGTTTCACACAAAATTTATCTGTAATGATCTCAAATATTGTAAAAAAAGTTTTTGGCAGTCGAAATGACCGACTGGTTAAGTCCAAGCAAAAAAATATCAAAAAAATTAATGAACTTGAGGCATCCATTAAGGCGCTCAATGATGAGGCGTTAAAAGCTAAAACTGAAGAGTTTCGACGCCGCTTTGAACAGGGAGAAACACTCGATTCATTAATTGTCGAAGCGTTTGCAGTAGTAAGGGAGGCCGGTGTACGTGCCTTAGGTATGCGCCACTTTGATGTGCAGCTCATTGGCGGGATGGTGCTTAACGATGGGCGTATCGCAGAAATGAAAACAGGTGAAGGTAAAACATTAGTAGCTACCTTATCCGCGTACTTAAATGCCCTGTCCGGTAAAGGCGTACATATGGTAACCGTTAATGATTACCTGGCCGAGCGTGACTCGGAGTGGATGGGTAAACTGTTCTCTTTTTTAGGCATGACAACGGGTGTGATTGTTAATGCTATGAGTCCTGAACAGCGACGAGAAGCCTATGCTGCTGACATCACTTATGGTACCAATAATGAGTTCGGCTTTGATTACCTACGTGACAATATGGCGTTTGGTGTTGAAGATAAGGTTCAACGCGAACTTAACTATGCCATTGTCGATGAGGTGGATTCAATTTTGATCGATGAGGCGAGAACACCACTTATTATTTCTGGCCCAACCGATGATAAAAGTGACTTATATGTAAAGCTCAATGAATTAGTCAAAGGCTTAACGGAAGAGGTCGAGTCGCAAGAAGGCGGAGAGTACACGATTGATGAAAAGTCAAAGCAAGCTTTTTTGACTGAATTAGGGCATGAGAAAGTTGAAGAGCTGTTAATAACAAGTGGCTTATTAAGTGAAAATGAAAGCTTATATGATGCTTCAAACATTGGCTTGATGCATCATGTTTATGCTGCATTGCGTGCGAATGCCTTATACCAAAAAGATGTTGATTACATTATTCAAAATAATCAAGTCGTCATTGTCGATGAGTTCACAGGTAGAACGATGCCGGGCAGACGATGGGGTGAAGGCCTACATCAAGCGGTTGAGGCTAAGGAAAACGTAAAAATTCAAAGTGAAAACCAAACGATGGCTTCAATTACATTCCAGAACTATTTTAGGATGTACAAGAAATTATCAGGAATGACCGGAACAGCGGATACTGAAGCCTTTGAATTCCAACAAATTTATGGCTTGGAAGTCATTGTTATTCCAACGCATCGTGGAATGGCGCGAGAAGATGCCGGTGACCTCATTTATTTAACAGCAAAAGAAAAATATGAGGCTGTTGTTGAGGACATTGAAGATTGCTATCAGCGCAAGCAACCGGTATTAGTGGGCACAACATCTATTGAAGTGTCTGAGTATATTTCAACTCGGTTAACTGAAAAGAAAGTCCCCCATGAGGTGCTTAATGCTAAGCAACATGAACGTGAGGCGCAGATTATTGCAAATGCTGGCGCTTTAGGTTCGGTAACAATTGCGACAAATATGGCCGGTCGTGGAACAGATATCGTGCTGGGTGGTAAGAACGATGAAGATGTTTTATCTGATGATTGGAAAGCAAAACATCAAGCTGTTTTAGATGCGGGTGGTCTACGAGTAATTGGTACGGAGAGACATGAATCAAGACGTATTGATAATCAGCTTAGAGGCCGTTCAGGGCGCCAAGGCGACCCTGGCGCTAGCCGTTTTTACTTATCGCTAGAAGATAGTTTGATGCGAATATTTGCATCAGAACGCGTCTCAGGCTTAATGCAAAAATTAGGTTTGGAAAAAGGTGAATCTATTGAGCACCCTTGGGTCAGCAAGGCGATTGAAAATGCACAAAGAAAGGTGGAAGGGCATAACTTCGATATTCGTAAGCAGCTTCTTCAATACGATGATGTAGCTAATGATCAACGTCGGGTTATTTATGATCAGCGGAATGAGATTATGGAAGCATCAAATATTGCTGATACGATCGCTTCAATTCGTGAAGATGTCGTGGATCAACTCATTGATGTGTATATTCCTAGGCAATCGATGGAAGAGCAATGGGATATCGGCGGATTACAAGCGGCACTTGAAGATGAATTTGACTGTAAACTTCAAATTAAAGACTTATTAGATAAAGATGATAGTTTGCATGAAGACGGCCTGCGTGAATTAATTTTAAAAAGCATCGTAGATGATTATGCTAAAAAAGAAATTTTAGCTGGTACGGAAGTGCTTCGACATTTTGAGAAATCAGTGATGTTGCAAACCTTAGATTCGCTATGGAGAGACCACTTGAGTGCAATGGACCACTTAAGGCAAGGGATTCATCTACGTGGGTATGCACAGAAAGACCCTAAACAAGAATACAAACGTGAGGCATTTGAGCTGTTTACAGCCTTATTAGATGCCTTAAAACGTGAAGTGGTGATGGTGGTGACGAAGGTCCAAGTTCGCGCAGAGGAGGATGTTCAAGCGGTTGATGAGCAACGACGTATTCAACAAAACATGGAGTTCCAACACGCAGATCCAAGTACTTTCGGACAAGAAGAGCAAGGTGAGACAGAGGATAAGTCTCAGCCATTTAAACGCCCAGATAAAAAAGTTGGCCGTAATGACCCTTGCCCATGTGGTTCTGGCAAAAAATTCAAGCAGTGCCATGGCAAGCTATAAGCAGCGTGACAGTAGTATTGTTTTTTTGCTAAAAAGCTGAGTAAATAATGATTACCCTGTTTGTTGTAAATAATAATGTATTTGGAGTTAAGTAATGCCTGTTGGAGGAGTTGCACCCATAGAACTGAAGCCAATTACAGGCGTCCGAATTGGAACATCATCCGCTGGTATTTCACAAACCGAGCGTGATGATCTGACTATATTTGAGTTAAGCCCGCAAACTCAAGTGGCAGCGCTTTTTACAAACAACAAATTTTGCGCTGCGCCTGTCGTTTTAGCAAAAAAACATTTAGCTGAGGAATCAGCACGTTATTTGCTCATTAACTCAGGCAATGCGAATGCAGGCCTCGGAGAAGCTGGCATATTAACGGCCCAAGCATGTTGTGCTGAGCTAGCAAAAAAAGTCCGCGTTAGTGAAACTCAGGTATTACCCTTCTCAACGGGGGTGATTGGTGAGCCACTGCCTGTTGAAAAGCTAGTGGACGGTCTACAGGCTGCAGTGGATTCATTAAGTGAAAAACATTGGCCAAACGCTGCCAAAGCCATTATGACGACCGATACCTGTGAGAAAGGTTGTTCTCGCACAGTGACGTTAGATGGTGTGGAGATTACCATAACCGGCATTGCTAAAGGCTCAGGAATGATTAGGCCAGACATGGCGACCATGCTGTCTTATATTGCTACCGATATGCCTATTAGCCAGCATGTTCTGAATCAACTAGTTAAGGAGACGGTTGATGTTTCTTTTAATAGTATTACGGTAGACGGCGATACCTCAACAAATGATGCGGTGGTACTGATGGCAACCGGTGCCGTTGATATCAGCCCGATTGAATCAACGAACGACTTAAGATATCAAGAGTTTTTATCGGCAATGAAAGAGGTTTGCTGCTTTTTGGCCGAAGCGATTGTGCGAGATGGCGAAGGCGCTACTAAGTTAATTAAAGTCTGTGTTGAACAAGCTAGAAATATAGACGATGCAAAAGAAGTGGCTTATACGGTGGCTCAATCGCCTTTAGTGAAAACTGCTTTTTTTGCCTCTGACCCTAATTGGGGCCGAATTTTGGCCGCCGTTGGTAGGGCAAATATTGAAAATATTGATGTTGATGCTGTTTCTATCTACTTAGATGAAACGTGTATTGTTGAGTCTGGCAAACGCTCAAGTGGCTATACTGAAGAGCAAGGTCAAAAAGTAATGAATCAAGATGAAATTCTTGTTCGAATTTGTTTGGCGCAAGGTGTCGCCTCATCTACGGTTTTGACATGCGATTTATCATACGATTATGTCAAAATAAATGCAGAATATCGTTCTTAAGTAGACTATTGAGTGACTTATTAGCTGTGCTCCATGTAGCTGTTGGGGTGATAAAAAACCAGCTGGGTGAGGTGCTGATTAGCAAACGAGCTGACGATGTGCATCAAGGTGGTTTATGGGAGTTCCCAGGCGGCAAACTTGAACAGAGTGAAAACAGCAAGCAAGCCCTCGCCAGAGAGCTACGTGAAGAGCTGGGTATAACAGTACTGACAGCAACACGGCTTATACAGGTGAGGCATCGCTATCGTGAACTTTCAGTATGTCTTGATGTATATATAGTGGCGAGCTTTAAAGGTGATGTGCAGGGAATGGAGGGGCAACCGACTAAATGGGTTGCGATTTCAGATTTAAAGAACTACGCATTTCCTGTCGCCAATTTAGCGATTATTGAAGCGCTGACTCTTCCCCCTTATTATCCAATTATTGATGCCAGTATTGGCGACGAGCAAGCCATGCTAGCACATTTAAATAGCTTGATTACTTGTGGTTACACTCTGTTTCAGTTACGCGCAAAATCGTTTAGTAGGACCGAGTACAAGAGCTTAGCGGATAAAGCCATAAAAACCTGTCGAGAGAAAGGCGTTCGTTTATTTGTTAACGCGTCTATTAATGACGCGCTAGAAATGGGCGCAGAAGGTGTGCACCTGAGTGCAGCTGAGATGATGGTGGCTAAAAAAATGCGATCGTTACCCAATGGCTTAGTGATTGCCGCGTCTTGCCATAATCAAAAAGACCTGCAGACGGCGAGTGAACTAGGTGTGTTACTTGCGGTACTGTCGCCAGTTTGTAAAACAAAATCTCATATAGGCGTTGAACCATTGGGCTGGAAACAATTTGAGCGCTTGGTTGATCAGGCGTGGCTACCGGTTTTTGCTCTGGGCGGTCTTGGCCCTAAAGACATTAATCAGGCGCAATCGAGAGGAGCTTATGGCGTAGCAGGCATTAGAGCCTTCTGAATGCTTAATATTTTTTAACGGATGAGCTTGATACCTTAATAATCTTCGTTTTCGGGTAAATAAACTTTTTCCCCAGCAATAGCATGTTTTTCTGATGCCCAATCGCCGAGGTCTATTAATTTGCAGCGTTCGCTACAAAATGGTTTAAATAGCGACGTGTTATCCCACGGTATTTCCTTTTGACAAGTGGGGCACTTAACAGTTTTAAAAATCATTTTAGAGTTGGCAAATGCTTAGTGTGAATTTAATATCGTCACTCGTTTGTGCTGGCCTTTCAGACTCAAAAGGTTGCATGAAACGCACGGTAAAGCGGTGTTTTCCACCACTAATCTCAGCAAAAACATTAGATTCTCTGTTCAAAGAAACACGCAATAATTGTACAGGGTGATTGCCGTCTAAACTTTGTTGGTAGTAGCCGGAATGCGCTATTTTCTGAGTCGGGTTGGCGCTTTGCCGAATGAACTGTAGTAGTAAAGAAATGGCTTGTCGAATCGGATTTAAATGAGTGGTCCAACTTTGAATCTGCTCTCGACGGGTGTTTAGCGGTTTATTTAGCCAAAAATGATAGATGGGGAGGTCAAAGTCGCAGGTGCCGCCAGGAATGCTATGGCGCTGTGCTAGGCACTTCAAGAGGTCAATATGGCTTAAAACGTGTTCGACCCTTCCGTTAGATGCAAGTAGTTGCCTATTAAGTTGAGTTAAATGCTCGATGCTTTGTTCGAGTTTTTCTCGATCTACTCTTGGGTTCTGGGCAAAGATAACGAAACACTTTGTATGTCGTTCAATTTCTTTTGTAATCTCATTTCTCAAGTCAGTTCTGCTTGAAATGGCAATAATATCTAACAGGCAGCCTAACTCAGCTCTGTTTTGCCACTCGCCATCATATTGAGAAAAATGCAGCATCTGCTCAAATAAATCTTCAAGCCGCAGAAAAGTACGGATACGTTCGCTCAGCGGTAATTCGTAAGTTATTTGCTCAGACACAAGTGTGAAATTAGACTTTAAAGTTGCTATTTTGCAGGATATTAATTGTTTTTTCCAGCGCTCATTTTTAGGTAAAAGTCATGAAGCTTTTGTACCTTTGTATCAATACTGGCCAAAGAACCATTATTAAGAAGAATATCATCGGCACGCTTAAGACGTAATGAGCGAGAGCATTGAGAGCGCATGATGGAATTAATCATAGAGTCACTCAGTTGATCACGAGCTTTTACGCGTTGAATCTGCTCGGTTTCTGGGCAATCTATTACTAAAACACGATCTACTTGAGCTTGTTGATTGGTTTCTAATAAGAGGGGAATGCTTAAAATGCCATAGGGAGTATTAAGCTTTATTAGATCATCGTGCATTATGCCAAAAATGATAGGGTGCATAATGCCTTCTAATGTTTCTTTTTTGTTTGGGTCGTTAAACACTAACTCACGCAAGTATTGTCTATTGAGTTCCCCGTTAGCTAATAGCACTTGTTCACCAAAGGTTTCTTTCAACAGTAAAAGAGTCGGTTGGCCCGGTTGTACAATGGCGTGAGAAATAACATCGGCATCAATAACGGGAATATTTCTTTTTTCAAATAACCGAGAGACGGTTGTTTTACCGCAGCCTATACCACCTGTTAACCCTATAGTTAGCACGCCGTTTTATAAGCCCATAATTTGCAGATAAGTATTGTTAATTTTTTCACCCCAAATTAATGCAATAAAAGCAGCAATGGATAGGTAAGGGCCAAAGGGTATGGGGATGTTTTTGTCACGGCCTTTGATGAGGATGAGTGTTAACCCAATAGCAGCGCCAACAAAAGCGGATAACATAATTACGAGGGGCAGCATTGTCCAGCCTAATAAGGCGCCAATAGCCGCTAGGAGTTTAAAGTCGCCATAGCCCATGCCTTCTTTGCCGGTCACTAACTTAAAGACCCAAAAAACAGCCCAGAGAGAAAGATAGCCTGCTATCGCACCTATTAAAGCTGTTTGGGGTGTGACAAACACGCCAAAAAGGCTGGCAAATAACGCGAACCAAAGCAGTGGTAGAGTGATCGAGTCAGGTAATAGTTGAGTGTCGAAATCTATAAGCGTTAAACAAACTAAGCTCCAAGTAAACAAGAGTGCTACGCCCGTTTGGATGGACAGGCCAAACTGAATGGCGATAAAAATGGATAAAATAGCCGTGATCAATTCAACAAGAGGATAGCGTATTGAAATGTTTTTTTTACAGTTATTGCATTGCCCCCTTAAAAAAAGGTAGCTAACAACCGGTATATTTTCTAAAGCGCTAATTTGGTGACCACAAAATGGACAGCGAGAACGTGGTTGAGATAAGTTAAATACCTCTGAGGAGGTAGGTTGGCTATCCTCTTGCTCAAGAAACGCTAAACATTCTTGGCGCCAACCGTTTTGTAACATGATGGGTAGACGATAAACGACTACATTTAGGAAGCTGCCAACTAATAAGCCTAGAAAACCGACAGACAGGTATAAAAAGGTGACGTTTTGTTCAAGTGCAAGAAAAATATCCATTCACTAAGTTCTTTAGAAGACAGAGCCCATCATGAATATAGGTAAGTACATGGCGATAATTAAGCCACCAACCAATACTCCTAAAATAGCCATAACTAAGGGCTCAATCAGGCTAGATAATGAGTCAACCGCGTTATCGACTTCTTCTTCATAAAAGTCAGCCACTTTGGCAAGCATACTTTCAACCGAGCCGGCTTCTTCACCAATGGCCACCATTTGAACAACCATATGTGGAAATAACTCCACATTTTTCATTGATTGCTGAAGTTGAATACCTGTTGCAACTTGTTCCCTCATTTTTAAAACGGCTTCTGAATAGACAATATTACCCGTTGCGCCAGCAACAGACTCAAGTGCTTCTACTAAAGGGACACCAGCGGCAGACATGGTTGATAGTGTTCTGGCATAACGAGCAATGGCCGCTTTATTAATAATGTCGCCAATGATCGGCATCTTTAGCACCATTCTATCGATAAGGTGATTGAATTTACGCGAGCGCTTTTTGATTTGCATGGTAACGAAGACAGCAACACCGATAACTCCAAATACTGCCCACCACCATTCTTGCATGAACTCTGATAGCTCTACTACCATTTGAGTAAAGGCGGGTAGATCAGCTCCAAAGCTCTGGAAGAGGCTTTCGAACTGCGGTACAACAAATATCAATAAAATAGCGGTGACAATGCCAGCAACAACTAATACGGCAATGGGGTAAGTGAGCGCTTTCTTTATTTTTGCTTTTAAACTTTCGGTTTTTTCTTTGTACTCTGCAATTTTGACCAATAATTCTTCAAGAATACCGGCGTGTTCCCCTGCTTCCACTAAATTACAAAATAATTCGTCAAAATGGTATGGGTATTTGCTTAACCCCTCCGTTAATGTCGAGCCGCCTTCTACTTGTGATTTAATGTCAGCGAGCATATCCTGCATGGCAGGTTTTTCATGGCCTTTGCCAATAATGTCAAATGCTTGCACCAATGGGATGCCAGAGGCCATCATGGTGGCTAATTGACGACTAAAAATAGCAATATCTTTAGGGGTGATAGGCTTTTGGCTCATACCACCGAACAGGGCTTTTGGTTTTTTCTTAACTTTAATGGGGCGAATGCCTTGGCGACGTAGTTCAGCCTTTACAATAGCATCACTTCGGGCGCTAATTTCGCCTTTATTGCGGTTGCCTTTATTATCGGTTCCTTCCCATATATAAGTAATTTTAGATGCGCTAGTAGCCATAATGTTTAATCTTTAGTGATTCGGTTTATTTCTTCAATACTGGTAATACCATCTTTAACTTTTCTTAGGCCTGATTCTCTGAGTGTTAAAACGCCCTCACTCGCTGACTGTTCTACAAGCTCGTTTGTTGTGCAATTCTGAATAATCAGTTTCTCCATTGCTTCAGATATTGGCATCACCTGAAAAATACCCACACGACCTTTGTAGCCGTTAGAGCACTGGTCGCAGCCTATCGCTTTGAAGGTAGTAAGGCTTTTTGCCTCTTCTTCACTAAAGCCTTCTTTAATCAGCAGTTCGCTGGGAAGCCGTTCTTCTTGCTTACATTTATTACAGAGCTTTCTGGCCAGACGTTGCGCCATAATAAGTAATACCGATGCGGCAATGTTATAAGGGGGAACCCCCATTTGGTTTAAGCGATTAAGGGTTTGTGGCGCATCGTTAGTGTGTAAAGTAGATAAGACAAGGTGACCAGTTTGAGCGGCCTTAACAGAAATTTCTGCGGTTTCTAGATCTCGAATCTCCCCCACCATAATAATATCGGGGTCTTGTCTTAAAAATGCACGTAACGCCTCAGCAAAGGTTAAGCCGGTTTTAGGGTTTACATTAACCTGGTTGATGCCTGCGACTGTAATCTCAACGGGGTCTTCAGCCGTTGAAATATTGATATCAGGCTCATTTAATATATTAAGCGCGGTATATAAGCTCACCGTTTTACCACTACCAGTAGGCCCAGTAACTAAAATCATTCCATATGGCTTTTTAATAGCAGTAAGAAATGCCTCTTTTTGCTCTGGGTCGAAGCCTAGTTGTTCAATACCCACTTGAGCGCTGGTGGGGTCCAAGATACGTAAAACAATTTTCTCACCGTATAAGGTTGGGCAGGTGTTAACACGAAAGTCAATAGCCCTACTCTTTGATAAAGCCATTTTAATACGGCCATCCTGCGGGATGCGGCGTTCAGAAATATTCATGCGAGACATCACTTTAATTCGTGAGGTCAGCTTATTAGAGATATTCATCGGAGGTGAAGCAACTTCTTTCAAAATACCATCTTGGCGAGTTCGAATCCTAAAGCTCTTCTCATAGGGCTCAAAATGAATATCCGAGGCGCCTTTTTTAATAGCATCGAGTAAAATTTTATTTACAAAGCGAACAATGGGCGCGTCATCAATTTCAGTGTCATTGTCAATATCGTCATGAGGTAAGGCATCGGCATCTTCAAAATCAATATTTTCTAGATCATCATCCAACAAGTCATCCATGGATGTATCTTCTTCATCCATTGCGGTTTCAATAACACGTGCTAGCTTGTCTTCTTCAACAAGAATGGCTTCGGTACTCATTCTTGTTTGAAATTTTATTTCATCGAGTGCTTGAAGGTTGGTGGGGTCTGACACGGCAACAAATAGTTTATTGCCACGTTTAAATATAGGTAGCACATGATGCTTGCGAATAAGCTTTTCATCGACAAGGGCCCGAGGAATAAGACTAGTATTAAGTGCATTAATGTCGAAAAGTGGAACACCAAACTCTTCAGATGCTGATAATGCAATGGTTTGACTATCCAAAACTTTTTGCTCAACCAGATATGAAACAAAAGGTCTTTTCTTTTTATTGGCTTCGTCAAAATACCGGTGAGCAACTTCCTCGGTCATTAAACCATCGAGTACTAATCGCCTAGCTAAGCCACCTAAATAAATTTTTCCGCTTGATACAGCCATGTTGAGTCTAATAATTCCCTATATTTAATTACATAATAAACAATACACTGCTTAATGTTAGTAGAAAATAAAGTTTTGTGTCGTAAATATAAAATGATTTTGTTTGTATTGAGCAGCCTAGTTCGACAAAATTGCAAAGGTTTTGTGAAAGTGGGTGAGTGGCTGTGTAATGTAGGGCTCAGCTTCATCTGTGAGTTTGTTATTATCAGTATGCGCGAGTGTAAGATGGATACATTGTCTTTAAACCGTGTAGAACAGCAAATAGATATGCGTCGCTTAGAGAAAATGAGGTAGAACATATAGACCAATATTTATTTCGATTTGCAAAATTGCAAGACATCATTGGAAAAGACTTTTTCAGGCAATCTTTATTTATTAGAAGAAGGTGTAGCCGACATATCCTAATTAAAAGGTGATAAGAAGGGACTTCGTTAAGTTGTTATTCTCAGGTAACTGGTTCATTGTGTTTAAGTTTAAAAATGGTCATGCATATGTTGTAAATTACCAAGATTATCACTAGGAGAATAATGATGATAGAACCGTTTAACCCACCTCACCCTGGTGAACTTATACATGAAGCATACATTGAGCCTTTTAATGAAATAACCGGTAATAAAATAGCCGATAGTTTAGGGGTGGCTCATAGTAAGTTAAGTCTCATTCTAAATGGCAAGTCCCGTATTTCACCTGAAATGGCTGTTAGTCTTTCTTGTGTTCTTGGTGGAACAGATCAAAGCTGGTTAAATTTACAAGCCCATTATGATTTAGGCATAGCGCGTTCATGTGGTTAAAACTAATAAACTAAAACCTATTGACTTTGAATTGGCGGTTATTTAAGCCGAGTTTACCGCTGTCTCTTATACACATCTCCGAGCCCACGAGACGCTACGCTATCTCGTA
>CAJXOJ010000025.1 GCA_913057515.1 uncultured Cycloclasticus sp.
CGCGCTTCATAAAAACCATTGCGCCTAAATGAATTTGCTCAGCAATTTTTGCGACAACACCCTCACCTTCCGGGTACTTCATTACCAAGCCGTATACATACTTCGCTGCATATAAACCAAAACACCCAATAATAGGGGGTAATAAGTGACTCAACTCCATAGTTTTCTCCTGATGATTATTCTATTTGCTGCTCATTTGCTTCATAAAAAATATAACACCCCCTCTTTTTTACGCTGCCTACCGATTTGGTGCAAGCAGAAAACTTAATTAAATCAATTCTCCCCTGTATAATGCGGCACAACAATTAACTACCTATAAAACACAGGAAACAATATGAGCCTTAATTTAGTCCCTTCTGGGAAAGACTTACCCTATGACATTAATGTTATTATCGAAATTCCATCACACTCTGACCCTATCAAATACGAAGTTGATAAAGAGTCTGGCTCATTATTTGTAGACCGTTTCATGGGCACAGCAATGCATTACCCCTGCAACTACGGTTATGTCCCTCACACCTTATCTGATGATGGCGACCCTGTAGACGTGCTCGTTATCACCCCCATCCCTCTTATGAATGGTTCAGTCATTCGCTGCCGACCCATTGGTGTTTTGAAAATGACCGATGAAGCTGGCGAAGATGCAAAAGTATTGGCCGTGCCTGTATCAAAACTAACACCTTTATACGATGACGTGAAGTCTTATGAAGATATCTCATCTGTCACATTAAAACAAATCGCGCACTTTTTTGAACACTATAAAGATTTAGAAGCGAATAAGTGGGTGAAAATTGAAGGCTGGGAAGGGGTTGATGGTGCCGCCAAAGAAATTACAGAAAGTGTTGCTCGTTACAACGCTATAGAGGAGAAACCTCACTTTTAAAACGGCTTGTCCTGCTTAATAACCGCTGGTGTTTTTCTCAACCCAGCGGTTTTTTTGTGTCTGTTGGTCAGCCTCAATAACACTTTCTTTTTTCCAAAAAGGCGCTTTGCTTTTAAGGTCTTCCATAATAAAACGACTCGCCTCAAACGCATCTTTCCGATGCGCAGACCATACAGCGACCAAGACAATGGGGTCATTTGGCAATAGTTCGCCCACTCGGTGTACGATCAATGTTTCGAGCAGGTTCCATTTTTCTTTTGCTTGCTGAACAATTTTATCTAAATGCCGTTCAGTCATCCCTGGGTAGTGCTCAAGAAACATACCACTGACTGAATCACCCTCATTCATATCACGCATCGTACCAATAAAATTAGCGCACGCGCCATATTCACCATCACGTCTCATCTCTAGTTGAAAGGTCGATAGCTCTTGCCAAGGGTCAAACGCATTTTCGGTCACCTTAATCATCATTAACCACCGGTAACAGGGGGGAAGAAGGCTACTTCATCACCCGCTTGCACTAAAGAGTCTGCCTGCGCATATTCCTGATTAATAGAATATAAAACTTGCTGCGACACATCGTATCCCTCGCTAACATGTTTCCACACATCTTCCACCGTATTTAATCCATCTACACTCAGCTGTTGCTCACTTCGCCCGAATAACTCTTTTAAACTGGCAAAATAAAGTACTTTTATCGACATCGTTTCTTCATACATCTGGTTATTTGATTGTGTCATAATTCGTTATATTATCATGCTAACAAAGGAACCGAGCGACTAGATTATGTCTGAACTTACACATTTTAATGCCGCGGGTGATGCTCACATGGTGGACATTAGCACAAAAGCCGATACTGACCGCACCGCCATAACCGAAGGTTTTATTGAAATGGAAGCGAGCACCTTGCAGCGCATTATTGACGGTGACAATAAAAAAGGCGATGTACTCGGTATTGCCCGTATTGCTGGCATTATGGCCAGCAAAAAAACGGCCGACCTTGTCCCTTTATGTCACCCACTACCCATCACTCATGTAGATATTAAACTTGAGCCTGATACAAAAAAGAACCACATCGCGTGCCAAACAACTGTCACCACATCAGGTAAAACAGGGGTTGAAATGGAAGCACTGAATGCAACGCAAATTGCCTTACTCACCATTTACGATATGTGCAAAGCTATTGACCGCGGCATGACTATTCAAGGCGTAAGATTACTTGAAAAAAAAGGCGGTAAATCTGGACACTGGAAACGCGAAACACCCTAAATATGAACTTTCAATTACACCCGCAACTCGCTGAAGATTGTTACTACCTTGGAGATTTTACACTGTGCGCATTATTGCTAAGTAAAGACGCCAATTACCCTTGGTATATTCTTGTTCCACGGCAAGCAAATATTAGCGAAGCCTTTCAGTTAAGCCCTAGTGATCAACAAAAACTTCAACAAGAGTCGTTACAGCTAAGCAAGGCTTTAAATAACGGGTTTTGTGCAGATAAAATGAACATTGCCGCCCTAGGTAATATGGTTCCCCAATTACACCTTCATCATATTGTGCGCTTTAAAACAGATGCTGCATGGCCGAACCCAGTATGGGGCTTTACTCATGCTAACAACTACACTGAAACCTTACTAAACGAGCGCGTCAATAAAACACAGCAACTGCTCAAAAATACGAGCTTTATCGCTAAAGATAGCTGAACTCACGGGACTTAACTTGAACAAGCAAATAACCGCCACCTTATTAGCAGAATGCCCTGATCAACCGGGGATTATTGCAAAAGTAACTGATTTTCTCGCTAAAAAAAATGCCAATATTGTTGATTTAGAACAACATGTTGATGTGGCAGATCAGCATTTCTTTATGCGCGTTGAGTGGCAACTGAGTGATACTGACGTTAACCGAGAATTATTAGAAAAAGAGTTTTCAGAATACGTTGGCTCAGTGCTTAAAATGAATTGGAGCATCGCCTATTCCAATCTAAAACCTCGGCTAGCTATTTTTGTATCACAACACGGGCACTGCCTATTCGACATCCTTTCACGCTACCAAGCTGGCGAATGGAATGTCGATGTTCCATTGATTATTAGTAACCACAAAAACTACCAATCATCCGCCGAAAATGCAGGCATTGATTTCCACTACATTCCAATAAATGCCGATAATAAACAACAACAAGAAAGCACCCAACTGGCCCTACTCGCCGAACACCGAATTGATACCATTGTATTAGCACGTTACATGCAAATACTAAGCGCCAATTTTATTGACCATTACCCACACCAAATCATCAATATTCACCATTCTTTTTTACCGGCATTCCCCGGTGCCAAACCATATCATTCAGCACATGAAAGGGGTGTAAAAATCATTGGTGCCACGAGCCATTACGTCACCACCGAATTGGATGCTGGGCCGATCATAGAGCAAGATATTGTTCGAATTAGGCATAACGATCATGTCGAAGATCTGAAGCGAAAAGGTCAGGATAATGAAAAAATCGTACTGTCCCGTGCTATCAGGCATCATTTGCAAAACGAAGTACTGGTGTATAAAAACCGCTGTATCGTATTTGATTAACCACTTTAGGAAAAATAATGGTAAAACCGGCCAGTGCCTCTGTGGTTCTATACAGCATTAAATTCTTTCGTCCCCTCTCTTTTCCACAACCTGCCACTGTAGTCATTGCCAAAAATGGAATGGCTCAAACAAGATATAAAAGCTCCTCAATTTAGCCAAACGCAAGCTATACCCGACTAGAACTGATCAAGCGAGTATTTCCTTATCTATTAGTGCTCTTTAAAGGCGCTGCTAAAACCTCTTGAAACCGGTTTGATAAGGTACGCCATGATAGTTTTTGAACCGGTAATAATATCAACCGTTACAGTCATTCCAGGAATAACTTTCATTTGCCTAGGATTACTTCCCACATATGACTTATCCAGCACTACCTTAACTCTGTAATAAGGGTTCCCCTTTTCATCCAAATACGTAGATGGCGATAACTGTTTAACCACTCCACTAATTGAACCAAAACGACTTGAATCATAGCTATCAATTTTAACGTCTGCTTTTAGCCCTGGCTGAATATATCCAATTTCATTGGGCAATACCCGTGCTTCAACAATCAAATCATCATTAACCGGTACAATTTGAAGAATCGTTGCACCAGACTTAACGACCTCATTAATACCTGTGATTGATAATCCTTGGATGATGCCAGAAATAGGTGCACGTACACTGAGCCGGTCTAATTTGTCGCCCTCACTAATTAAGTCATCGTCTAATTCAGCTAATTGAGCAGCCACATCAGAAGCTTCAAGCTTTAAATCTTTTGCCTGTGCCGACTTAATCTCTAGTTTTTTCTTTTGCGTTTCTTTTAGTGCCATTTTGGCCGTTAACACGCCATCTTGAGTTGACTTCAATCGGCTTTCTGCCGAAGCGAGATCACTTTTTATAGCCAATAATTCTGATTCAGATACAATAAACATATCAGCCAGTTTTTGCCTCATTTTCACCTGTTTTTTTAGCAGATCCAGCTCTTTCTTCTGTCCCGTTATCTGGTTTTTCTGGCGTTCTAACTCACTACTTTTTTGACTGATTTGTGCGTCAATCACAGCTTGTTCATTTTTAAAGTTAGCCACTTGCGCATGGTAGCTCTCCATTTGTTTTTTCGATAAATCAGGATATTTTTTACCTAAGGTTTCAAAATCTGGATACAGACCCGTTTCAATCGCATGCAGCCTTCTTAAAGACAACTTAAGACTAGCCTGCCTAGAAGCTAGGCGACCGTATTCTGATTGAGTCGCCGGCACTGAAAACTGAACCAACAAATCGCCCTTTTGAACCGAGTCTCCATTATGAACAGAAACCTCACTCACAACCCCTCCTTCAAGGTGTTGAATATTATAAATATATCCAGCAGGAACGACCTCCCCTCTCGACACACTCATTTCATTAACCTCGGTAACCGACATCCAAATGATGCTAATCAGTAAAAGAAAGAAGCTGAAAAAAACAGCCTTCCTGATAGTCTTAGAAACACCGGCCTCTTCAAGCTGAATAGCCTGTGCCAGAAAACGTGCGCGTGCGCGAGGTAAACCTTCTTGCTTCTTTTTTTCAGTATTATCCAATTGTTTACTCACTTTTTTGCCCCATCATCATTGATATCACTTCCTTAGGCTCCCCTATAAACTGAACTGCGCCCTTATCTAATAAAACAGCTTTATCAGCCAAACGAATATGACTGGGACGATGGCTCACCATAATGACGGTTCGATTACCTTTTAACTTTTCTAGTTGTTTCATCAACTGTCTATCACTATCGTCATCTAATGAAGCACCAGGCTCATCAAACAAAATGATTTGTGCAGGGCTTACTAGTGCACGGGCAATAGAAATTGCCCGTATAAAACCCGGTGGATGTTTATTGATCGATTTATCACCTAACCGCGTATTAAAACCTTCTGGAAGCTTTAAAATATCTTCTAAAATACCTGCCTTTTCTGCGGCTACCTCTATCTCTTTATCACTGGCCAAACCATTATTAAGCCGCATATTTTGTGCAATAGTGCCATGAAACACCTGTACTGTTTGCGGAACATAGGCAATTGAACGCCTCAACTCCATCGTATTTAGCTGCCTAATATCTTGCCCATCAAACAGCAAAGAGCCTGCTTGAGGTTTATACATACCTGCGATTAGTTTTAACAGCGTAGACTTTCCTGAACCGGTGTACCCTGCAATCGCCACCATTTCTCCTGGCTTAGCCTCGAAGGAAACACCCAGCAATACGGGATCTTGGTCTGGCGCATACCGAAAACTAGCTCTATCGACACTAAATGATGTAAAAAGCTCTTTAGACATCAAACCAGAAAAGGCACCTTTTTGCTCTACCTTTAGCCGCATTAGCTGGTCAATTTGCTTGATAGCCAAAATAGTTTGCTGAAACTTTGAGACCGAAAGAAAAGCGCCTTGTAAGGGTGATAAAGCTCGCCAAACTAAAGCCATCGTCGCAATCAAAGCACCTATCGTCATAGTCCCTTCCATCACGCTGATCGCACCCAAAGCTAAGACGACCAACCCTGTTAGAGTCATTATCGATTGAGATAAATTAGTCATTAATGAGTTGGTAATAAACGTTTGATAATTTGATGCTATTGCTTCACCTGAAAGCTCTCTAAACTTCCCTTGCCAAATCATTTCATTACCAATAGCTTTTATCTCTTTTCGCCCTTCAAAAGTCTGAATTAACATGCTTTGGCGCTGACTTCTCGCCTTACCCGAACGCATAACTTTTTTATCGAGACCAGGCCTTAGAAGCCAACCAAAAACAACGTATACAACAACCATCAACAACGGGACCAATGCAATCGGACCCGCTAAAAAACCAATGACTATCAGAAACATTAAGACAAAGGGCAGCTCCATGACAATAGACGCGTTAGGGCCGGTAAAGAAATCACGTACTGACTCAAATTGCTTCAAACGCGATAATTGAGCAGTGACTGTAGACCTTTCCGTGTATATAGGCGGTAAAAATAGCAGCTGTTTAAATGTTTCAGCCCCAATTAAATAATCCATACGACCAGCAACTGCACCCATGATGGTTGACCGGAAATACCGCATCACCAAGTCAGCCAAAATTAGAATAGCCACCCCTGATACTAAAAGCGGCAAGCTATCCAATGATTTTGCACCAATCACCTTGTCATAAATTAACATAATAAATAACGGTACAAACAAAGCGACTAGATTAATAACAAACGTCATTGCAAAGAGGTGCAAAAGAAGCCTCCTAAACCTATGCACCATATTACCAAACCAAGATAGCGAGTTATTACCTTCTATGCCTGATTTTGCTTGTGATGAACTGTCGGTAAACAAATACGCAGTCCCTTTGACATCCAAGCTTGATACATTGACAGTTTTAGCCTCTTCTTTATGACAGTCAAAATAATCGACCTCATCACCACGCCTGTCGATAAGCACGAAAATACCCTTATCTTCGGCAACATATAAAGCCGGGTATAACTCAGCCTTAAGCGCATTCACACCAACTCGCATGGGTGCACTCTCATACCCCATATTCACCAATATATTTCGCACATCAACCAAATCAATCCCTTCTGCAAAATGCGGCAAGGATTCTATTAATTCACGTCTTATGTTCTGCCAGCCTAAGGCTTTTAATAGAGGATAAATAGAGGCTGCGTAAGGCGAACCGGCAGAAAAGCTATCAAGCTTATTATCACGTAAAGCCTCAGAAAAACTTTCCGAAAAATCATTTTTTTTTACAATACTCATATTAAATAGTTGCCTGAGGTTTCACGTCACCTGAACTCGGTGGCAGACCCTGGTCTTGATAACTTGGCAATTTATAATCTACTAGCTTGCCTGATTTTAATTCCAGTTGCCTATCACATAAGCGTAAAAAAGAAGGTCTATGCGAAATGATAACCATCGTACGACGCCCCTTCAGCTTTGTAACAATCTCCGCCAACTTTTGATCATTCTTCAAATCAAAATTGGCATTTGCATCATCTAAGAAAATAACTTTGGGGTAACCGACTAGTGATCGAACCATCACTATTTTTTGTTTCACTCCCTCCGGCAAACTATCCTTGGAAGCTCCTCCAATATGAGTATCTAATCCATTTGGCAGTTTAGAAATAATATCATTCAAACCTAGGGCTTTAGAAATTTCTATTGCTTGCTCTATCGCTTCTCCTTCTCGATAAAGCGTCATGTTTTCTAAAACGGTTCCTTCGAAAAACGCACCATGCTGAGGGATAATACCAATTTGAGAACGTAGGTATTCCGCATTATAGTGAGTCAATGCCTCACCATCCATTTCAACCAAACCTTGGTTCGGTTGAAGGAAACCTGACATCAAATCGATTAATGTGCTTTTCCCAACCCCGTTACGACCAGTAATCCCAACCGCTTCACCAGATTTGATTGACAATGATAACTGATTAATAAGGTTCGTTTCTTCACCTGGGTATTTAAAACAGACGTCTGTTAATTCAATATTCCCCTCTAACTGCTCATCCTTACTGATCTCGCCAGATTCTTCCCGGTGCAAAGTAAACAGTTCATTCACTTTTTGCAGCGCTAAGCGCACTGACTGAAACTGAACCCATACAGCCATAGCACGCAAACCTGGCTGTAACACCCTACTCGTTAACATCGTCCCTGCTGCTAAAGCACCCACTGTTAACTCACCTGAGACCACATAAAGACTCCCAAAACCCACGAAACTAACAACAGCTATCTGGGAAAATGTTGCCCCAATACCCTGGACGATACTGTTCAAACGACTTAACTCATAAACGCTTTCAGCTGATTGCAATTGAAGCTTTTCATAGCGCCGCTGCATGAATGATTCCATTGCCAAAGCTTTAACAGTATGAATACCTTGAAGTATTTCAATCACAAAGTTTCGTTTACGATCTTCCATTTTAGATTGCTCCATCAAAGCTTGATGAAGCTTTTTACCTGCGATAACAGAAATAAAGCCAAAAAGTACTAATAACCCAAGAGGCACACCAATAAGCGGCCCTGCAATCACCACTATTAATATCAAATAAACTAAGACAAAAGGAAGATCAATCAACAGCAAGATTGACTGACCTGAGTAAAACTCCTGAATCTTTTCTAGTGCTTGAATCTTATCAATATAATAACCAGCAGGCTTTGTATCGAAGTTTAGCGTATCCGAATGTAAAACCAGGTCCATTGAGTCCAAACTTGCCGCATGATCAAATTTAGCACTATCCCAACTTAAAACAGTGGAGCGTAACGTTTTAAGAATGCAGTCCAGCACGATAACCAACAACATACCTAGCATCAACACTAAAAAAGTATCCATCGCCTCTGTTGGTATAATGCGGTCATAAAACTGCAAAATAACAATCGGTAAAGCAAGGGCTAATAAATTAATTGCCAGTGAAGAAATTATCACCTCAGGCTTACGCCAACTATCCGGTAGTATTAAAGTACGCATCAAAATCCAATCATTGATATTTCAAAAGTTTTTGGTATTAAAGTTGAGTTTAGTTAGGATTTGATGAAAAACAAGCCCCAAAAAATTTAATTATTTTTTCCCAAATTGTGACCACCTTCACAAAACTAACAAGCACTTTCAGCCCATTAGATTTTTTAGTCAATACTTAGATTGTTTAATTAAACCAAGAAAGTATGGGCACGTTTATGTCAAAAGAGAATAATCCTGAAGAACACCAAAATGATCGTCAACAAGCAACCAAAGATTTATTTGAACTTGACAATACTCACGAACAAAAACTAGAAAAAACAGACGACTCAATTCACCTTGAAACCCAGAATAATGAGGAGCTCGCCTTACAAAACATTTTTCTAGAAAAAGACAATTTTAATCAAAAAAATATTCAGCCCAATAACTCTTCAGAAGAAAATTTTAAAAGGACAGAGCAGCCCCCCTCGCATCCACAAGGAGAAGTGAATACCACTTCTTCTGTATACTCAAGCGATCTCACTAACAACCAAGAAACTAACAATAAAACGTTAGATCCTGACAATACACTACATTCATTACAATCCTCAGTAAAACATGTCTCTTCACAAGACGAGTTATTAACAGCATCGTTAGAACAACAAACAACAGAGTTTCCTTCAGAACCCTCCCCACTTGTTGAAAATACGGCTGAAGCAAACAATATTGATGTAGCAACTTTACCTACTCAAAACATCACACATGACCCAGTGGCTGGCAATATTGAGTTAGCTACCTTAGAAGATCAACCAATCACCTTCACAGCAGAGCAACTTTTAACTAACAGTTCTGATGTCGATGGCGATGCTCTCTTGGTCACCACCGTTTCGGTCGATGCTGCGTTTGGTACCATCACCGATAATGGCGATGACACCTGGACCTTTAACCCCACGGAGAACTATAACGGTGACAATGTCCCTGTGTCGTTCACGATCTCTGATGGAACGACAACTGATTCAGCGACCGCTTCGATCGATGTCGTAGCCGTTAATGATGGAACGGTCGCTGGCAATATTGATTTAACAACCGCTGAAGATACAGCGCTCACTTTTTCAACTGCTGATCTAATTGCCAACAGTTCCGATGTCGATGGTGATGATCTTTCTATCAGTGCAATTTCAGTCGATGCTGAGTTTGGCACTATCACCGACAATGGCGATGACACGTGGACGTTTAATCCTGCTGAGAACTATAACGGTGATGATGTCCCTGTCTCATTCACCGTCTCTGATGGTACGACAACCGATACCGCAACAGCATCAATCGATGTTGCGGCCGTTAATGATGCCCCAACCATCACTATCAGCGGCACAACGGTTACAGAAGATACCGCCCAAATAATCGCCACCGCTAACGATTTAGATGGCACGATCGACAGCAGCGCACTATCGGCTGAACATGGCACTGTTTCAATCGATGCCGATGGGAATATCACCTATACCCCTGATGCAGACTACAACGGAGCCGATACCGTTAGCCTATCTGTCACAGATAATGAGGGCGAAACCTCCATACAAACTGTCAGCTTAACTATTGATCCAACGCAGGATAGCCCTGTGGCTATCGATGACAGTACTAATAATTTAGCTCAGCTAACTGACGCAACAACATCAAATATAACAGTTGAAGATTCTGCCAGCATTAACCTCAATGGCTCAGAAAATTTCGCCCTTTCTATCTCTGTTACACCCGATGGAGAGCAAGGCAATTACGACATTATATTTAATAAAGAGAACGCTGTTGAGCTTGCATTTAATGGCCATGGAGAACTTCAATTTGCCATGCGGACAGAAGACCAATCCTGGACCTGGCACCAAACAGATGTAAGCTACGATGTGAACTCTATTAACGACATTCAATTTAGTTACGATGGAGAAAATGTCACCATAAGTAACACCAACAGCAGTGGGGAGACGAGCACTTATACCCAAAGTTACACCGGTGGAATTGTAGATGATGGGAATGACTTGATGATTGGAAATCGCCCTTATGGTGGTGGCCGATACTCCATGGATGGAAATGTTGATAATATTTCAATGACTGTGGAGGGCACAGAAGTCGTAAACTTAGACTTTGATGGGGCCAACCGCTTAGTAGACAAGTCTGGACACGGCAACGATGCCACTTTAGGCCAAGGTGCAAGTCTAGAGCACGGCGGTAGTAGTCTTGATACAACAGAAGACACCTCACTTGTTATCAATACCAGTGATCTACTCGCTAACGATACCGATGCAGATGGCGATACCCTTTCAATAGCCTCAGTGGCTGCAACAGATGATACCCATGGAACCGTAGAGCTAGTTAACAAGGTTGCATTTGAAGATAACTTTGATGATGGCAACTCAGGTGACTGGGCAGAAGTTAGTTTTAATGGAAGAGATATAGGCAACTGGGAGTCTGACTCTTCCTCTGTTGGAGAAAGAAGCAACTCCGCAAAAGGTATTTTCTCTCATGAAATGGGCAGTGATGCCGTCAGCACAGATTACTCAGTATCTGTTGATGTTAATGCGAACACGGGAAACACTTACAATAACGGTGTCGGCATCGTATTTTCTTTTGAAGATAGCAATAATTATTACCAAGCCTCTTGGGATGATTATTCAACAAGCTACGATACCAATAGCCACCATAAAGACTTTAATTTAATAAAGGTTGAAAATGGTGTTAAAACAGTTATTGATACAGTTGACCATGCCGAGCTGCCTAATGAATTCAACCTAACTATCAGTGTTGATGAATCAGGTATTCATGCCAATATTGATGGTAATGAGTTACTAACATCTACCGAACAACCCCCACTAGGAACGATTGGCCTATGGACTGCTGATAACGACGGAGGTGTAAGTTACGATAATGTTATCGTTAGAGCAGATAGCATGGGGCAGGAAATAAATTTCACACCGGAAGAAAACTACCACGGTGAAGCCTCATTTGAGTACACCGTTAGCGATGGCAAGGGCGGAGTTGATACCGGAACTGTATCGTTAAATATTGACAGCGTTAATGATGCACCAAGCATCACTATCATCGGCACAACGATTACAGAAGATACCGCCCAAGTTATCGCTACTGCTAACGATTTAGATGGCACTATCGATAGCAGTACACTATCGGCTGAACATGGCACTGTTTCACTCGATGCCGATGGGAATATCACCTATACCCCTGATGCAAACTACAACGGTGCCGATACCGTTAGCCTATCTATCATAGATAATGAAGGTGCAACCTTCACACAAACCGTTAATCTAACCATTGATCCAATGCAGGATAACCCTGTGGCTATCGATGACAGCAGTGAGGTAACGGTAGAAATCCATTCAGCAGGCTATCAAGATACACATTATAGGGACTCTAACCGAGGCGTTACGATAAATGGGGAACATACAGGCGGTAATTCAAGAGGCATAACAGTAACGCTGCTGGATGAAGAGGATGCTCTCTTATCATCAACAAGTTTTGATACCTATGGAAACTCAGCCGCATCGGCAGGGCTGGTTGATCATCTATCCAGTGTCCAAAACAGCGATACAGGTACGCGCATTGTTATTACTACGTCAGATGAATGGACAAGGCAATTAAGCCCTGAGGCAAAAGAGGCCTTGGTCGACATAGGCGCAAACGCAGGCACGCTGGATACTGCCGAATTTAGAAGTTCATTTGTCTTAGTTTCAGAACAAAGCGAGCAAGGCTGGGAAGTGGCGCATCAAGACTATACCGGCGTTGCATCAGACAACGGTTTAACTCACTCGCTTGAAAGTTTAACAACCAACGAAGACACAGCGCTTACCATCAGCGCAGCAGATTTACTCGCTAACGATACCGACATTGATGGCGATACCCTTTCAATAGCCTCGGTGGCTGCAACGAATGATACCCATGGAACCGTTAGCCTGGATGATGATGGCAATGTTGTGTTTACACCGGAGGAAAACTACCACGGTGAGGCTTCATTTGACTACACCGTTAGCGATGGCAATGGAGGCACTGATACAGCAAGCGTATCGTTAAACATTGAACAAGTGAATGATGCACCGGTGATTGTTAATGTTGATCTAGGATCAACCAATGAAGACACCGCCATAACCTTTACCGCAGATCAATTGCTCGCCAACAGCTCAGATAGTAATGGCGATGCACTGAGCATATCAACCGTGACAGTTGACACTGAATTTGGCGCGGTTACTGATAATGGCGATAGCACGTGGACCTTCATCCCAGCTGATAACTATAACGGTGATGACGTACCGGTTTCCTTCACCGTGTCCGATGGCACTACAATCGAATCAGCTACCGCATCTATTGATGTTATGGCGGTAAATGATCAGGCTAACTTTAATTCAGATGCTACCGCCATCTCTGAGCTAGGCAACAATGACGCATCAACCACACATGAAATAGCCGGGAATGTATTAGCCAATAATACCGATGTCGATAGCGGTAGCCACTTTACCGTTCTTGGCGTAAACAATGGTATTTCCGTCAATCAATCAACCAATAGTGGTGCCTTAGTGCTTGATAGCACCGGCGATAACCCCGAACTATTAGGGGGCGCAAGCTCGGTTGATATGTCGATCACCGTCTCCTCAACCGATACCGGCAGTTCCACAGCTCTGCTCTCTTACGCAGTTGATGGCCAGAACAATGAGTTTTTAGTCTTCAATAGCCCTGAGGGAAATTTAAACTTTTGTATAGCAAATACTTTTGTCTCATCCGGGATTAATGCCTCTGAAATTTACGATGGAAACGAACATACGTTTAATGTTCAGTGGGACAGCGAAACAGGCCAAGCCAAGTTTTACCTCGATGGTGAAGAAAAAAGAACCGCAACCATCGCCCAAGGGCATACCCTGGGTGAAAATGGAACCTTAATGTTTGGCCAAGAACAAGACAGCAATGGCGGTGGATTTGATGCCAACCAAACCTTTGAGGGGCAGTATCACCATGTGGAGGTGTCGGTTGATGGCGATACTAAAGCTAACTGGGATATGGACTCACTTGACGATGGACAAGTCTCTGATAATGTCGGTAACTTCAACTTAACACTGATAGGCGATGCGCACTTAAGCGACGAGTTATTGTTCCCACTGACTACCGATGAAGATAATTCACTCGTTATTGATGTTCTTTCAAACGATACCGATGCCGAGGGGGACAGTTTAACAATAACGACTTCAGGTGCAGCAACCGATGCGGACGGCAATGTCCTCGGGACAACCGAAATTGTTGAAGTTGATGGAAAACAACAAATAAGCTTTACACCTGATGAGTCGCTTAACTCAATGTCAGAAGGTGATCTTCAAACTGTCTCTTTTAACTACTCAATCAGCGATGAAAATGGTGGCGAGGATCAGGCAACAGTTACTCTTAATGTTACCGGTTCTGATGATAACGAGATATATGGCACATGGCGCAGTGAAACTGTAGATGGGTCAGAGAAAAATGATCAAATCTGGGGAGGATTAGGACATGACACCCTTAATGGTGAGGCAGGCAGTGATACTTTACACGGTGGGTTTGGCGATGACTCGCTGAAAGGCGGGTCTGGTAATGATGCCTTGCATGGTGGATTTGGTGCCGACTCGTTAAGTGGCGGTACAGGTGATGATACAGCTACTGGCGGAACAGGAAATGACTCATATTTGTTCACTCAAGGAAATGACACCTTCCACGGTGGGCTTGGTTGGACAGACACGATACAACTCGTAGCAAACCCTGACGATGGTGATACTCCGTGGAAAATCACGGTGGATGGTGAACAAGTTGAATATGATTTGGCAGCCGGCGCACTTGATCTCCAACCGGATACCTCAGGTGTTGTTGAGATGGCGGATGGCAGCGAGCTAACATTTGATGGCGTTGAAACCATTCAATGGTAGTTATATTTTAAACAAAACTAGAGAGGTTTGCTGTCACCAACCTCTATAACTAAGTTAATTTTTAAAAAGAAATAAACTCAACATTTAACTGCTCACCATTTAAATATATTTTTGCCATGGATATCGGGCACGAAAAACGACGTGGGCCTATACTGCCTGGGTTTAAAAAGCTAACCCCATCTTCTTCAAACAACGCAGGTTGATGTGTATGACCACTAATAACAAGGTCTAGCTCTGCGGCCTTCGGGTCTAAATCCAAGTTTTGTAAATTATGTAAGCAATAAATAGTTGTCTTATCTATTTGGAAAAAATCGGTCGCTGGAATCTTTTTTGCCCAATCTGCTTTATCAACGTTCCCTCGGATGATATTTAAGGGCGCTATACTCTCTAATTCTGCAATAATTTCAGGCGAACCACTATCACCCGCGTGAATAATATGCTGACAACCTTGTAAACAATCATGCACCTCTGGTCTTAGTAAACCATGTGTGTCTGAAATAACACCTACCATTATCACGCTTTTTCAAGACCGATGAAATGAAGCAAAGATTGATAGTCAAAAGGCCACCCTAAATCTTCTTTAGTAGCAACGTTGATCAGCACAGGGATTCTCGTTCCATACTGTTGAATGAGTGTTTCAGAATCAACGATATCAACTATTTCTATTTGGTATTTCGCTGGGTACTCTCGCAACAGGTCTTGCAATAAAACCTGTGCCTGCTCACATAAATGACAGCCCTCCGTGGTGTAAAAAATTAACTCATTTGTCATCAGGGTCATACGCTAAGCTTGGTGCCAACCAGCGTTCAACATACTCGATACTTTCGCCTTTACGCTGCGCATAGTCTTCAACTTGATCTTTTTTCAGCTTACCCACATTAAAATATTGCGCCTCGGGGTGCGCAAAATACCAACCACTCACCGCTGCTGTTGGGTACATGGCAAAACTGTCGGTTAACTCAATACCGGTTTCACTGGTCGCCTCTAATAAGGAAAACAAGGCCGTTTTTTCGGTATGATCGGGACATGCTGGATAGCCCGGTGCTGGACGAATCCCGCTGTATTTCTCATTAATTAGCTCATCATTAGCCAGTGTTTCGCTTGGTGCATACGCCCAATAGTCGGTACGCACTTTCTGATGCAAGCATTCGGCAAACGCTTCGGCCAAACGATCAGCCAAGGCTTTAAGCATAATGGATTGATAGTCATCATGTTCAGCTTCAAAACGTTTTAAGTGCTCCTCAATACCAATACCAGCCGTTACGGCAAAACCACCAATATAATCTTTAAGCGATGATGATTCCGGCGCAATGGTATCAACCAAGCAATAATTTTTACGGCCCGGTGGCTTGATGTTTTGCTGGCGTAAATGATGTAGAACCACCTTTTCAGTTTGACGAGTTTCATCTTCGTAAACCACCACATCATCTACTCGGCTATTTGCGGGGTAAAAGCCAATAACGCCACGGGCTGTTAACCATTTTTCGTCGATAATTTTCGTTAACATCGCTTGTGCGTCTTTCAACAGGTCACGTGCGTGCTCTCCCACAATTTCATCATCGAGGATTTTAGGGTAACTGCCAATTAATTCCCATGTTTGAAAGAACGGTGACCAATCGATAAACTCGGCAATCTCGGCTAGCGGGTAATCATTGAGTGTTTTTGTGCCTAAAAAGCTCGGTTTTACTGGCGTAAAGTTAGCCCAGTCAACTTCCGTTGCATTGGCTCGTGCATCTTCTAGGTTTAACTGGCGCTTGGTTGATTGACGACCTTTATGCCGCTCTCGTACCTCGGTGTATTCATCTCTGATTTGCTGCCGATAGTTATTATCTGGGTTTGTATCAAGAAGGTTAGTCACCACACCAACTGAACGTGAGGCATCGGTTACATACACGCTGGCACCTTTATAGTTTGGCTCAATCTTAACGGCAGTATGCGCGCGCGAGGTGGTCGCCCCACCGATCATCAGCGGCATGTTAAACCCTTGCCGCTCCATTTCTTTAGCCATATGTACCATTTCATCCAACGAGGGTGTGATCAAGCCACTCAAACCAATCACATCCACTTTGTGCTCTTTAGCTTGTTTTAAAATAGTATCTGCGGGAACCATCACGCCTAAATCGACCACTTCAAACCCATTGCATTGCAGCACCACGGCAACAATATTTTTACCAATATCGTGCACATCACCCTTAACAGTCGCCATTAGAACCTTGCCATTATTGCTAATAACATCACCCTTTTCTTCTTCCATAAAGGGCATAAGGTAAGCCACCGCTTTTTTCATTACACGGGCAGATTTAACCACTTGTGGCAAGAACATTTTGCCCTCGCCAAACAGATCACCCACCACATTCATCCCGTCCATCAACGGGCCTTCAATCACATGTAAAGGACGATCGACTTCTTGTCGAACCAGTTCGGTATCTTCTTCGATAAATTCGGTAATGCCTTTGACGAGTGCGTGCTCTAATCGTTTTTTGACGGGCCATGAGCGCCATTCAGCGGCTTCTTTCACTGCCTCTTCTGAATCACCATCAAGGTATTTCTCAGCAACCGCCAATAGGTTTTCTGTTGCGCTTTCGCCCTGACCTGGCGTGCGGTTTAAAATAACATCTTCTACGCACTCACGTAGCTCGCTTGGAATATCGTCATACACTGCTAACTGCCCTGCGTTTACGATTCCCATGTCCATACCCGCTTTAATGGCATGGTATAAAAACACTGCATGAATGGCCTCGCGCACGGTATTATTACCACGAAATGAGAACGATACGTTAGATACCCCACCCGACACCATCGCGTGCGGCAACGTCTGTTTAATCACTCGGGTGGCTTCAATAAAATCAACCGCATAATTATTATGCTCGTCGATACCCGTGGCAACTGCAAAAATATTCGGGTCAAAAATAATGTCTTCAGCTGGGAAGCCAACCTTTTCGGTTAAGACATTGTAGGCACGTGTACAAATCTCTACTTTCCGTTCAAATGTATCGGCTTGGCCTGTTTCATCAAACGCCATCACAATAACCGCTGCACCATAACTCATAATGGTTTTGGCTTGTGCGATAAAGTTATCTTCGCCCTCTTTTAAGCTAATTGAGTTAACAATCGCCTTGCCTTGCACGCATTTTAAACCGGCTTCTAAAATCTCCCATTTAGATGAATCAATCATCACGGGCACAACCGAAATATCTGGCTCGGCAGCAATCAAGCTTAAAAAGCGAACCATTGCAGCCTTGGAATCCAACATGCCTTCATCCATGTTGATATCAATCACCTGAGCACCACTTTCTACTTGTTGGCGCGCTACATCTAAGGCTGTTTCGTAGTCTTGCTCTTTAATTAAGCGTTTAAAACGCGCAGAACCCGTTACGTTGGTACGCTCGCCCACGTTGATAAATAAAGAGTCTTTAGTAATATTCATCGGCTCAAGGCCAGATAAGCGACACTCCGTTTCTAAATCAGGAATTTTTCGTGGCGCGCAATCTGCCACTGCATTTTTCATCGCGCTAATAAACTCAGGCGATGTACCACAGCAACCACCAATAATATTTAGAAAACCACTTTGCGCCCACTCACGAATATGAGTCGCCATATCTTCTGGCGTTTCATCATAACCACCAAATTCATTCGGCAAACCCGCATTAGGGTGCGCGCTGATATAGGTGTCTGCAACGCGAGATAACTCTTCCACATATTGACGCAACTCTTCGGCACCCAGCGCGCAGTTAAAGCCAATGCTAACTGGCTTGATATGCCTTAACGAGTTCCAAAATGCTTCCGTCACTTGCCCCGATAATGTTCGACCGGACGCATCGGTGATCGTGCCTGAAATCATGACTGGGTATTCAACATCATGGGTTTCAAAATACTGCTCAATCGCAAACAAAGCCGCTTTTGCATTCAGCGTATCAAAAATGGTTTCCACCAAAATAATATCGGCACCGCCTTTTAATAACCCATCTATTGATTCAGTATAAGAATCAACTAATTCATCGAAACTAATGTTTCTAAAAGCGGGGTCGTTTACATCGGGAGAGATACTCGCCGTGCGGTTAGTGGGACCTAAAACACCGGCCACAAAACAGACACGTCCTGGGTATTTAGCCTCTATTTCATCGGCAGCTTGGCGAGCAATCTTCGCTGACTGTTCGTTAATTTCATACGATAAGTCCTCCATATCGTAATCCGCCATGGCGACACGAGTAGAGTTAAAGGTATTCGTTTCAACAATGTCTGCGCCCGCTTCTAAATAAGCCAAATGAATCGCACGAATTGTATCGGCTTGGGTTAAGGACAATAAATCATTATTGCCTTTTACATCGCTTGGCCAGTCAGCAAAACGCTCTCCACGATAATCACTTTCGTTAAAATCATACGACTGAATCATCGTACCCATAGCACCATCTAGCAGTAGAATGCGTTGCTTTAATAAGTCTAAAAGCTGAGTATGTTTTTCTGTTTGTGCCATTATTCGATGTATTAACGTTTAAATAGTCGGCTATTTTACGCGTTTGCCACCAAACAGGCACTTGTTGTTATAAATTTATTCCTCTAACATCCATTAAAACTCAACTGGAATATGCTTTTTTGTCACACCCTTCAAACAACATCCATAAGAAACCTATCGTGCTCAGCCTATCTGGCCACGACCCAAGCGGTGGTGCAGGTATTCAGGCTGACACCGAATCGATCCATTACTTTGGCTGCCACCCTTGCTCAATCATCACTTGCCTGACCGTACAGGATTCCTACACGGTGCATCGGCTTATCCCGCTGGATAGTATTAATATCCTTGAGCAAGCAAACACCTTATTAAACGACCTAGCGGTGTCTGCTATTAAAATTGGCTTAACTGGCTCTGTAGAATGTGTAGAGGCTATTGCCAGCCTGTTACGAAAACACCCTAACATTCCTGTCATATTTGATCCCGTATTAGCCTGCGGCGATGGGACCCCACTGGCCGATACGGCGCTTATTAATACGATAAGGAAAAAACTCCTACCGTTAACAACTGTATTAACACCCAACACATTAGAAGCTGTTAAATTAACGGGCTTAAGTAATAGCACGGACATCAAGGCACTAGGGGCTCAGCTATTAGAACAAGGCGTTGCTTCTGTTTTAATTACTGGAGGGCATACGCCAGGCCCAAGCATTTTCAATCATTTTTTCCAAGCCCATGAAGCCATACATGTATCTAAATGGCCTCGTCAGGCAGGTGAATTTCATGGTACAGGTTGCACCCTCGCCGCTTCAATAGCAGCCTTAATTGCCCAAGGCACCAGCCTTTCTAACGCCATTGAACAAGCACAAGAGTACACTAACACTTGCATTAGTCATGCCCAACAAATTGGCCACGGGCAGGCTTTTCCTGTTCGCTTGTAGCTAATGCGCCCATCCTTTCCAACAAAAGGCCTATACGCTATCACCCCTGACATAAGTGATACCTCATTGTTATTAGACAAGGTGGAAAAAGCGCTAATCGGTGGCATCGCCTTGCTTCAATATCGAGATAAAATCAGCACCGCTTCAGAAAGAACCTTTAGAGCAAAAGCGATTCATACACTCTGCCTTCGGTACCGCGTTCCATTGATTATCAATGATGACCCAGAACTTGCCTTGGCTTGCGAAGCAGAAGGGGTTCATCTAGGGCAAACCGATGGCTCTATACAACATGCCCGTGCATTATTAGGTAATAGCGCAATGATTGGCATCACCTGTCACCATAACATTGCCTTAGCCATCACAGCTGAACAGCAAGGTGCCGACTATGTTGCTTTTGGGCGCTTCTTTAACTCATCAACAAAGCCCGGTACCCCGTTAGCCACTATTGATACACTCATCAATGCCAAAAGAAATATCTGCATCCCCATCGTTGCAATTGGAGGCATAACCGTGGATAACGTAAGACCTATCATTAGCGCAGGCGCTAGTTTTACCGCCGTAGTTGACGGTCTGTTTTCTTCAACAAATATTTCATCCGTGTGCAAAGGCTTTCACAACTTATTTTAAACATTTACCCTATAGTTAATGCGCTTAGTATTAAATAACTCATACATCTACTCAACTTGACGCACGTTAATAAGTTCAAGAGACTAAAGTGAAATGGAAATATTTAACAATGGAACACATTCTTGTCACGTTTTTCGAGATTTGGTTACTGGCAAAGAAGCCGTCCAAGCCAACCAGTTTTTAATTATTGACGAAGAGCACTCAGCATTAATTGACCCTGGCGGTGATATGACATATTCACGCTTATTTGTTGAGATTTGTAATCTGACGAGCGTTAAGGGACTTGATTATATTATTGCTTCTCACCAAGACCCTGATATTGTTGCTTCCTTAAATAAATGGCTCTCGGGCACCGAGGCCAAAATTGTTGTGCCCGAATTATGGGAGCGCTTTATCCCCCATTTCACCCGCCCCGGTAAAAGCGACAACCGTGTTATCGCCATGCCAGACAAAGGGACAAATTTATTATTAGGGTCTATTCAGCTTAAAGCTCTTCCCGCACACTTTTTACATTCCGAGGGAAATTTCCAATTTTACGATCCCGTGAGTAAGATTTTATTTTCAGGTGATATGGGCGCAAACCTTGGCCCGCAAAGTGAATTGGGTAAAGAGGTTAAAAAGCTGTCCGACATCATGCCCTATATGGATGGCTTTCATAGGCGCTATATGTGTAGCAACAAAGCAGGCCGCTTTTGGGTCAACATGGTACGTCAACTCGATATCAACTTAATTGTGCCACAACATGGTAGGGCTCTATCAGGAAAGGCAATACCAGAGTTTTTTTCTTATATTGAAAACCTTCAGTGCGGCTTAGATTTAATGACCCAAGACGATTACAAACTACCATAGATATAAAAAAACCGGCGCATATTGCGCCGGTTTTTTTAAATTCCTTACAAATAACTACTTAGGAAGACGCATAATCGCTTTTAGCGTTGTTCCTTTTTCTGAGTCTTCCGCTGCTTGGTTTATTTGATCAAATTCGTAAAATGTTACCAATTTATCAAATGGGAATTTACCCTGCTTATACAACTCAATCAAACTTGGAATAAAAATATCAAAGTTAGAGTGGCCTTGTATGATGCCTCTCAACGTCCGGTTATCCAACATAAAACTTACGTCTACAGGTATCGTCACACCTAATGCTGGTGAGCCCACGATACCTATTTCCCCCCCAGGTTTTGAGCAGTTAATCGCTTGCACCAACACTTTTGGAACCCCACTCGTTTCAAGTGCGTAAGCAATACCAGCCCCACCCACTATTTTCTTAATTTCCTCAACAGGGTCAAGCTCAGCGGCATTAATAACATGAGTGGCCCCAAGTTCTTTTGCTAACGCTAAACGGTTTTCCTTAACATCAACCGCAATAATCGTCGTACAGTTTGCAATAACAGCTCCCATAACGGCTGAAAGCCCAACTGCACCCGCTCCATAGATGGCAATCGCACTACCTGCTGCTGGGTTCAAGGCATTCAGCACCGAGCCAGCACCTGTTTGAACGCCACAGCCTAAAGGCCCCAGTAGCTCCAGCGGCACATCTTTAGGTACTTTTATAGTATTTCTTTCATAGGATAGCGAATAGCTAGCGAACGATGATTGACCAAAGAAACTCGAGCCAACCTCTGCACCTAAATGGTCATGGATTGTGCAACTACCATCAACAGCCCGACCCAAAAAGTTAGGTTCAAAAGCCGCTTCACATCGCGCCGGCTCTCCATTCAAGCAGGCCTCACACTTGCCGCATGTGTAAAAAGTTAAAACAACATGGTCACCAGGCTCGACCTTAGTGACATTTTTACCCACTTTTTCTACAATGCCCGCTCCTTCATGACCAAACACCATAGGCAAGGGAACAGGGTAAGCTTGATCGCGACAGGTTAAATCAGTGTGACAAAGCCCTACAGAAACTATTTTCACCAAAATCTGCTCGTCTGACAGTTCTGCCAACTCTAACGATTCAAACTCAAACGTTCCTTTACTTTCCCTTACTATTGCTGCGTCTATTTTCATAAAATGCTCCCCTTTATGTTATTGCTATTTTTAAATAAGAATGGCTTAGAAATATTAATGAATGTTTTGCCTACCTAGAGCAAGCTAGGAAACGTTGCGCATTCACAGACTGAAGTAACGCCATATCATGCTTACTAAGCCCTAATGATTGTATTCTCTTGCCAGGTGATTTCTCACGAATGACAAAGGGGTAATCAGAACCCACCATGAGTTGCTCAATGCCAAATGAATCGATTAAATACTGAAGTGTTTGATTATCGTACACTAAGGTATCGTAATAGAGCCGCCGTGCGATATCTATTGGCGACTCGGCAAATAAATGACGCCCCATTGTTTCCCAGCCTTGCATCATTCGCGGCAACATCATGGCAAAACCGCCGCCGCCATGGCTTAAGCCAATGCGTAACTCTGGATACTTGGTTAACATGCCCCCACTGACTAAAGAAGCCGCCGCAAAAGCTGTTTCATTTGGGAATGCTACCAAAGCTGACATGGCCGGTGGACCAATAATCCGCTCTACACCGGCTGGATGCAAAGCATGAATAAAGATAGATAGACCATGCTCAACCGCAGCTGCAAAGACAGGTTCAAAAAAGGGGTCGCCAATAGGCCGCCCATTAATATTCGTGCCTACCTCAATACCCAACAGACCATAATCAGCACGTAAACGTGACATTTCCTTGGCTGCACGTTCAGGGTCTTGTAAGGGAACCATCCCTAGGCCATAAAAAGACTTGGGGGAGCTATTAACCATGCTAGCAACCGTATGATTCATATGCTCACACATACGCACAGCATCATCCACATCAAACCAATAAGATAAAAGCTCGGGCATAGGAGATAACACTTGCCGATCAACCTTTTCCACTTGCATATCAAGCAGACGTTGAGAGGCATCCTAACTATGGTGGCTCACCTCTCGAAATGTTTTACCAGCAATTAAAACTGATCGATGATGAGGCTGGTCACAACATCCCATTGATGGCCATCGATTAGCTGCATTAGTGCCTGCGTACGCTGGGAAATTCTCAGGAACTACATGTGTGTGTACATCAATAATCACTGTAAACCCTTAAAGTAATTAACCTAATTCCTAAAGTAACTCGCCTGTCAATTGTGGTTTAGCCGGTAAAATATCACCTCGTTGAGCCCAATCTTTGGTTGGTAAACCACCCCAATAATCGCCAGAATCTGGCCGCGGTTCTAACGACCTTGGTTTGCGTGGATTTTCTTCAGGAAACTCTTCCATGCCAAAACTGTACTCAACTGTCATCCCGTCTGGGTCTAGGAAATAGTAAAAAATACTGCCTGAGGGCGGATGACGTCCTGGACCAAAAACAATCGGTATCTCATTTTCTGGCATTCTGTTTAAAGCACGGCCAATATCGTCCATGTCTGTCACCATAAAGTTAACATGGTGTAAACCCGGTTTATCGCCTCTTAATTTCGCATTACTCACACCAAACGTATGATGGTAGGGGTTAGGAAAACAACGCATAAAGTTTATAAAGCCGTCTATAGAGTCTGATGTATCAAAATTCATCACATCTCTAAAGAACTTAATCGAGGCATCCCAATCTGAAAAACTCACGACCACGTGACCCAAACGGGCAATTTTACTGACTGTTATTTTATAGGGTAGGCTGCGTTTATATTGCTGGCTGTAGAGCTCAAAGCATATACCGTCATTGGGCTCAATAAAGCGTAAAGTGCGTCCTTGACACATTGCTTTACTCTCATCGATAGGTAATTCATAAACATCAAGCCCATGCTTTTTAAAAGTTTCCGCTGCATTATCTAACTCTGAATCACTCTCCACTTCCCATGAAATGCGTTTTAAACCAGCAACATCATTTTGGTAGAGCACAAGGTTATGGTGATCATCACTGCAAGAGAAATAAGCAACCCCTTCCTCTTGCAAATTGAGCTGCAAACCAACTAAATCACGATAATAAGCAATAGACTTCTCAAGATCGGTAACACCCAATGCGACATAACCTAATTTTTTATAGCGAATCATTTCATTTCCTTTTGAGTTTTAATATAACTTAATGGTGGCTGATAGCCATACCATTGAACAATGATAAAGACCATAACCCAAGCTCTTAAAGCAAGCAATGAAAAAATAACATTCGTTAGTTATTTTTTATGCTAGGGTACTTCTTTAAAATAAAAATAAATTTAATCGTTAAAGGAGAGAGTCATGGATTACTTGCGATACTACTTTGGAACCGTCCTTGTTTGCATTGCTATCGGAGGGTTTGCCCTAGGTGGTCACTGGGTTTGGGTCGGTGTCGGGCTGTTAATACCCATAACAATTCTCGATGTATTAGCCAAACCAGACCTTAAAATGCGCAAAATAAATCACCCTTTTATCGTCAACATTCCTCTTTACCTTCATCTATTCTTCATGATTGGTTTGTATGCGAGCTTTGTTCATTGGGTCAACACGACGGTTCAGGTTACAGGTTCTATTCCTGTTATAGATATGGTTGGCGCAGTATTTTCACTGGGATTGTTAGGCGCCATGCCTAACGTACCAGTCACTCATGAGTTACTACACCGTAGAGATTTTGGGCGTTATTTTGCTACATTATTGGGTACTTTTTTTCTAGACCCTACTCGCGACGTTGCCCATATCCATAACCACCATGTTAACCTAGCAACACCTTTAGACTCTGATACCGCAAGACGAGGTGAAAACATTTATACCTATATGTTTAGGGCTTCTTTTGGCAGCTATAAAGACTTTATTCATGCAGAACGAGAAAAGGGTAAAAAGACTAATAAGAGCATATGGTCTCCGAGTGGACGTTTAGTACGTGCTATCGTTCAAGTTGTGATACTTATTGGAATCGTTACTTGGTTTGGCGGTGTTTATGCGATGGTGATAAGCATTTTCGGCTTAATGCTGGCTAAACTATTTGCCGAGGGTTTTAACTACTTCCAACACAATGGTTTAGTCAGGGTTGAAGGCCAACCTTATGAATCACGTCATATTTGGAACCACTTATCCTACATCATTCGCCCGCTCGCATATGAAATTTCAAATCATAACGATCACCACTTGGACTCATATATCCCGTTTTATGAACTAAAACCAACACCTGATGGCCCACAAGGTCCGAGTATGTTTTTATCCTTCAATGCAGCTCTTGTTCCACCCATTTGGTTTAAGTTTCTTGCTCAACCTAAACTCAAAGAATGGGACCTTACTCGTGCTACACCTGAGGAGAAAATTCTTGCAAGGGAGGCCAATAAAGCTGCTGGTTGGCCAGATTGGTTGGGCGAACCAACAGAGGAAACTATTAGCGCGTAATTTTCTCTATCGCAAAATAAAAAAACCGAGTAATTACACCTACTCGGTTTTTTTGTAACGATAAAGTAGTTTAGCTATACTGGGTAAACCACATAACGTGGCAGTACGTTGGTATCAACAATCGCGACTCTCTTTTGAAATAGCGCCTCTCCTTTTTCTATAACAATACTATCTTCATACTTACCCACACAAAGCGTTTCCGTCTGATGGGTATCTCGCGGCGTATAGTAAACTGAGAAATTAAATTTCGTTTCAATGACTCCATTCTCTGACTCCGTAGCGGATATTAATTGAGTAAAGTGACGCATTTGGTAATGCTCAGATGAATCATATTGAATCTCCATTACTTGTTTTACTCGGTCTTTTAATCGCGCATAGCAATCATCCAACATAAATGCAACCGGCAAGTTCCTACGTATATTTTCCTCAGCGGTCAAAATATACTGCCCTTGCTGACTAAAACAGGCTAGCCAATTATCCATATTAAAATCATTCAAGGCAGAGATGTACTCGTTATTTAAGATCTCAATAAGCTCTTTATTGACTGATGAAAACTTACTCATTTTGCTCTCCTTTCAAAACCCATTAATTCTCTATAACGCTCCCATCGCGCAAGGTTCCCAGTTTCATCTGTTTGCCCTACCTCCAGCGGAATAGCATATTCATCTTTTACCCCTTTCTGGAAAATAGCATCACCTTGTGTTCTATTGCCTTTATCAATGCGAGAAAAAACCGATGCATCCTCCATGCTAATCAAGCCACAAGGCCCCAGTAAATTACTGGACTGACGAATACGGTGTCTCACCATCTCATCATCATCATCCTGATGTGAGAAGTAGGCATAATGGACTTCTACCCCTTTGGGTCCTTTTGGGAAAGAATAACGGATATTCAGCATATCCATGTGTTTTGTATAAACTGTAATCGGGAACGACATTAAAACGATTGAACCGTTGCTTGTTTCTGTTCCTTTAAAATCTAGAATAGAGCCATCCTCTAGCGCATCGACGTGATCAGGCATCGTCAGTTCTGAATCGAAACATAAGTGTCCATTCTTAGTAACAATTTGCGTACCCTGCCCACCTTGCCAATTTAACATCGCAAAAGCTTTATGTAATAAAGCACCATGATAGCCGTCATTATCGCAATAAGCCTTCCAGTTACAGTCGTATATTACCTTTTGATAACCGATTAGGTTCAAGCGACCATCCCCCCCTAATAAGCGTTGAAGCGGTTCATAAAAGCTTTCTCCAAAATATTCTTTCAACGGCGGGGTTTTATCACTCATCGTCGCAAAATAAAGCCCATAAAATGCTTCTACGCGTAACTTTAACAAACCATAGTCTTTTTTATCAAAATCAGGAGAAAACTCACGATCACCAGGACAGCCTACCAAATCACCCTCTAAATTAAATAACCAGCGATGATAAGGACACTCAAGTTCCTTTTTATTACCTGAACTTTCAGTAACTAGTGAGGTTCCACGATGTGTGCAAGTGTTTTGGAATACCCTAATTTCACCATCATCCCCATGTACAGCAAAAACATTGATCTCGCCCAGTTGAGCCGCTTTATAATCACCTGGGTTAGGAATCTCAGCACGGTGAACAATAGGATGCCATTCCTCCCCATAAAAAATATTTTTCAGCTCCTCTTCCCATAAGCCCTCCATTTCAAATACTTCCTTTGGTACATGGTTTGTTTTTGCTGGCCAATCAAGGCTCGGGGTGGAATTATTTTTTGTTGACATTATATTACCTCCTAATTTCTAATCACTATTAAATAACTAATGGTCGTTAGATTACAAGGCATAGACAATTAAGTACAGCATAAAGTGTGTACTGTTAAAACGGCTGAGGTACTAGCAATAGAAAGCACCGCGACAAATAGATCAGGCATAAAAAAACCGGCGCTATATAACGCCGGTTTACTACTACCCTACAGATGACTACTTAGGAAGGCGCATGATCGCTTTTAGCGTTGTTCCTTTTTCTGAATCTTCGGCCGCTTCGTTAATTTGATCAAGATCATAGAACTTAACTAACTTATCAAACGGGAATTTACCTTGTTGATACAGGCTAATTAACCGAGGAATAAAGATATCCGAGTTTGATTCACCTTCCACAATACCGCGCAATTTACGGTTAAATAGCATGTGGTTAATATCTAGAGGAATCGTTGTGCCCATAGCTGGCGCACCAACAATACCAATTTCACCACCGACACAAGATGACATAACCGCTTGAGATAACACTGGTGCAACACCACTGGTTTCAAGCACATAAGCAATACCTGCCCCACCGGTTAGTTTTTGAATCTCTTCAACAGGGTCAACCTCTAAAGCATTAAAAGTATGCGTCGCGCCTAACTCTTTAGCTAACTCCAAACGATCTGGATTAACATCAATCGAAATGATTGTTGTGCAATTAGCTACCACAGCACCCATCACAGCTGAAAGGCCAACCGCCCCGGCACCAAAAACAGCAATCGCACTACCCGCTGGTGGGTTTAATGCATTAAGCACAGAACCTGCACCTGTTTGCACACCACAGCCTAGTGGGCCTAATAAATCAAGCGGCGCATCTTTGGTTACTTTAATCGTATTACGCTCGTATGCTAATGCATGCGTTGCAAATGATGATTGGCCAAAAAAGCTACAACCGACTTCATCACCAGCATGATCATGAATTGTGCAGCTACCATCAACAGCACGTCCCATAAAGTTAGGACCAAAAGAATTTATACAGCTTGTAGGGTCACCGGATAAGCACGCATCGCATTTACCACAAGTATAAAAAGTCAGCACAACGTGGTCACCAGGGGCTACTTTACTAACATTTTTACCTACTTTTTCAACAACACCCGAACCTTCATGGCCAAACACCATAGGCAGTGGCACTGGGTAAAGCTGGTCACGACAGGTTAAGTCAGTGTGGCATAAGCCAACACCAACAATTTTAATTAAAATTTGATCATCGGTTGGCTCAGCCAACTCCAGAGTTTCAATTTTAAAATCCCCTTTACCTTCCCGGACCACTGCTGCTTCAATCTTCATACACGCTCTCCTGAATTAATTTTTACGTTATAAAAAACAAAACCACCTACTTGGTAGCCATTTATCAAAACACTATAAAAACATCATCTTTTTCTATCGTCAAACAATAATTGAGCTAATCGAGACAATTATCATTCTCTATATACTTTTAGCATTTTATTGCTTTCCAATACCGCATAAAAAAGCCTAGGCGTCACCTAGGCTTTTTACTACCATCGTTAGGAAAAACTTACCTTTTTCAGCTTACCATTCGTAGCTCGCTGTAACATAAAGATTGCGGCCTTGACCTGGTATTTTGTCACCCACCGCAACCTCTTCATTATTCATTGCTCGATTAACAGCTGAGGTATGATCTTCAAAACCTTTATCTAAAATATTTTCCACCCCTAACCCAACTTTAAGGCCAGCAGTAGGTGTTATTTCACCACGAACGTGTAGTAGCCCATAACCGGCTGATTTTTGCTCGCCATTATAATTAGCTACATCATTTTGCGCACTATACGCTTCGAGTTCTGTGGCTAATGACCAATTATTTTGTTCGAATGTTAACTGCGTTCTCGTATTAAGAGGTGCTATCCGATAAAGATTATCTCCACCTCCATCACGGCGACGACCACGAACATAACTTACTGTCCCATCCAAACGCCAGTCTACGGTAAATTCGTAGCCCCACTCCACATCCACACCATACAGTTCAGCATCTACGTTGCTAAACTGTA
>CAJXOJ010000026.1 GCA_913057515.1 uncultured Cycloclasticus sp.
ATTATTTAATGAAAGACATTGCTGATGAGTTTAATGTGCATTATTCAACGGTTAGTCGAGCCATTAAAAAAGCGGAGATGCGTGATTGCAAGACCTGACCCTATGTTTTTGACCCTGTGTTTTCATTGCTGAAAAGGTCGCCTTAAAAGCCAACAGGAGGAAAAACTGGAAAAAGAAGCATTAAGCTTAAAAAAGAGCTTACTCTTTTTGCCAAAAAAACAAGTTTATTTTCTTTTTTTCAACCGTAAACGACTTTTGATAATCACACATATGGCGATTAACCAAGTCCCTCATACTCAAAAACTCAGCTAGACTTTTCACACTGGCTAATTGCTGACGCAACTTAACGGAAATATCCACGTCACGATCCTTCCCAATAACCATCTTAACTTGCTCAACAAAGGCCTGCGGTTCTTGCTTGACCAATGCATCAAATTCATCAAAATAAACGTCCAGCACTTGCTCGACAATCAGCTGTTCAAAGTCGCCAGTGGTACGCGCTACCTTTGAAGAGGAACACCTGCCTAAAGGAGAAGAGCGAATTCTTACCGAATATAGTTCAGCATCTTCTGCCGAAATGTAAGGTGGTAACAAATGTATTAGCTGCAGTAGCTTCTCCTTACCCTTTACACTCCCGCCACTTACCTCATCAGTACCTAAGGTACGCCGTCGTGAGACTGCATACTGAGTAACGCTCACGGCTGCGCGACCCTTCTCTTTTGCATCAACCTTCTCACAAGCGTTTAGTTCGGCTAATACGCTCTTCTCATCATTCTTTGCCGATGCCGACGAGTCAACGATCAAATAACCTGAATGATCAGCAACTTTTTCAATCAACTTGTTAGTCATCGTCACCACTTCGAATAAGCCAAGTCCCTCGTGTCCTGGCTCCTCAACAACACGCATCAACTGAGCCTTCGCTGCTAGGTAGCTACTTTGGTCAAAATTCAAGGTCTTTACTGCCGCATCAAGAATATTAGTAACAACCTTTTTCTTTTCATCATAAAAGCTTATTTTTGAGATATCCATATGCTCACCACATAACGTTAAACTAAAAAAGTTATTAGCTTAAACTCTATATCACTTTTTCGTAAAAGTCACATCCCCCCTCTCATTAGTAAAAAAATCAACAGGGAGGGTAGCCCTTTGATTCGGCATAAAAAAGCCTGACATATAATGTCAGGTTTTAAGGTTTAAGCTTAACAAGGATTAATCTGAGCCATCTATCAGTAATTTTAACCACTGACGATACTCACCATGGTAAATGGACTCATCAGCAGCACGTGGTGCGCTACTTTCAGGTTCAAGCCCTAGATGTTTTGCTTCTTCATCTGCACCCATTATATGGCTTTTCATACCTCGATCAAAATCTTGCCAAGGTGATGTAATCCCATTGTAGCCTTCTTGACAGGCATCAAATTCGGTTAGATCATCGGGTGTAGCTAAACCACTGGCCCCATAAAAGTCTTCATATTGTCTGAGTCGGCGCTTGCGGGCATCAGTTGGCTCTCCAACCGGGGCTATACAATTAACGGTTACTTCAGTTTCTTCATGACTTAAGGGTCGCCAATGGCGTACCTGAGTTGAAATGCCATCAAATAAAATAACATTTGGGTAAATCATCACTTGGCGTAAACGGCCTGCCATCCACTTGGCTTTTCCCTCACCAACTCGGCTAACTAAGTCATCATATTGTAAACCTAAGCCACGATCGCGAAAATTAGGAATATCTAGCCAAATCATAACGTGGCCATTGCCTAAGCAATAATTTCCGCCTGACACATCAGGGTTGCTGGGCTGAATAGCTTTAACATTATCTGTGCCACCAGCGGCTTCTGCTGCTTCTTTTGCACGTAAAGCGGCTAGCTGAAGATAACTTGCATGAACAATATCTAAATGATAACCATCAACACCATTTTCGGCTTGCATTTTCCAGTTGCCATGGTGAGTGTACATGGATGAGCCGGGCAGTATTTCTAAACCCTCTGTCGATTGTTCGTTAAATAAATCCATAAAGACTTTAGCGCCTGCTAGGTGGTCTTCTAGAGACTGTACATCGGTATTTAAACTGGCAAAGATAAACCCTGCGTAACTATCAACTTTAATGGCCGTTAAGTTGTAATCTTGCATATCAAAGTTATCTGGAAATTCAGCACTATCTAAACTTTTTATGTCGAGAATCTTACCTTCTGGATTAAATACCCAGCCATGGTAGGGACAAGACCAGTTTTTGGCATTGCCTTTTTTCTTGCGGCAAATCTTCGCGCCTCGGTGGGTACACGCATTAATAAAACCATGAAGTTTACCTGTTTTATCACGGCTAATAATGACTGGTTGACGACCCACCATGGTGGTGAAGTAATCGTTTGGGTTGGGTAATTGGCTATCGTGAGCAACGTAAATCCAGTTGCTTTCGTAAATATTTTTTAATTCTGCTTCGTATATTTCGGGATCGGTATAAATTGAACGATGAACTTTAAAGGTTTCACCGGGTTTATCAATCACTCGCCATTTTATATCGTCAGATTTCATGTTGCTGTGCTCCATTTGTTAAGTAATTAGGTGTGCGGGCTTTACCCCTCGACCTAAGGTCATTAATTACATTTGAATTGATTGGTTTAACAATGACTTAAACACTGAAAAAGTCTAATTGACGTGGAATAATGTCATTTCGAATAATCACCTTTTTGCTTTTAATGCTGAAGCTGTCGCCCTTTGGTAACAGCTCATATTGGTAATCACCGAAAAAGAAATCAACACGGTATTCATCCAGTTTATAGGCATTAGCTTGGAATTTAGCGTGAACTAAAATACGCCCTTCTGACGCTTCTATAATGCGAACATTACTGACTAAGTGAGCCATTCGAGGCATTCTTACTAATGATGAAGATAAGCCGGAATTAACGCGCCAAACACGGTCTTTTAGTCGGTTCTTATCATCAAGATAAATGAGAGACACTTCATTGTCTGGGTCTTCACAAAGAACAGTATCATCGTCCCAAGCCGGCACCCAAAATAAACAGTCGTCTTCGTATAGATTTAGCCAATCATCCCAATCTCGGCGATCTAATACATCAGCCTCATAGAATAGAAAGTCAGCTACGTCAGCGGTCAGTTGTTGGTCTATTGCCATTCGTTTCTCCTCAGTTTCTTAGTATTAACTAATGCTAATATGCAAAAATTCTAATATTTAGCGCGTCGCTGTGGCAACAAATTTGTGCTAATAAATTAACTCATTGTTTAATAAATGATTTAAATCAGAAATAGATATTATAGAGGGCATTTTTACTGTTATTAAAAGGCCAGATAGTTACCTGATGGGATAGAAGGTACTCCATAGATTAGCTAGTTTTTATCAGTAATAACAATGCATGGTGAAAAAGCCGTTAGTAAGGCGAGAATGTCAGACGAAACTTGGTTTCGGCTTGTTGTGTATAGAATCAAAATAACACATCGATCAAGCAAAACCCTCACAGCTAATGTTCGAGGAGTGGTTATGCGGTGTAGAACGAGGTAAGGTTGAGGCGATAGACCAGTATCGCCGTTAAAAGTTTTTTGTGTCGATCATTGAAAGTACTGCAGCTAGTTAACGGTTGCTAGTCTTTCCGGTGTAATACTCTGGGTGAAAGCTGAGTACCTGCTCTCCATCACTACTCCAAGCATGGCAGCCATCAATATAGAAGGGTTTTGACGTTTCTTGATCTGTTTTACCTTTAGCGATACCAGCCATGGTTTGATATAGGGTGGTAGTGGCAGGCCCAACAAGGTCTGCTAAATGTGTACAGCCTTGAATACCCGCGACTAATGACTTGACTAAACGTGTCCAACCGGGAGCGATCTGTTTGCCAATCAGTTTTTTGAAAATAGGCGTGATATCACCACAGCAAGCATAGGGTGAATGGTCGGTAACCGCAATACAATCATGCACGAGTAGGCCGGTATCCACTGTTAAGCGTATCCACATTTCATGAATGGGTTCGCCGGGCTCAATGGTGCCACGGTACGTATTATCTAATGGGTACGTTTTTATATCTTTAATTTGTGCATCGACATCCCATAAGCCATCATCCCTTTTAAAACCCTTACAGGTAATTTGGCGGGTATGAATTTCTTGTCGAGCATGGGGGCTTTGAGGTAACGGCATAAGGGTTTGTTCAGTTATTTAAGGGGTTTTTGCGTGCTTATTAGGACGTAATAGTTTCTTGGTTGAAATTATAATCTTTTCTAAGTTGTTGTTGTGCCAGCATGGTAAAAATTTTGGGTGCTTGTTTTGAAGGCAACAGGCAATATTGCGTAGGACAAGCCTGCAAAACTGCCATGATTGGTCAGGTATTCAATATGCTGCTGGTCTTGTTGCTTGAAGGCGTGCTTAACAGAATTATTAATGCCATCAAACTGAAGCGGTTTAATAGTCGTTGTTCGGTCAAAACAAACTTTCTATAAATAACTTAGCGACAGCAGCGTAAAGCTCGTTGCGCCTGATAGCTTGCTTGGGTATAGTCACAATCTACCTAGCGCTTGCTAGATTTTGAGTATACGTTCGAGGAGAGAAGATGTCTACTAAAAGCACAATGATGGATTACCCGTTAACACTAACAAACCTTGTAGAGCGGTTAAAAACTTATTATCCCGGCGTGGAAGTGGTATCGAGAATGCCTGATAAGGCTTTGCACCGCACAAACTATTTGGATATTCATACAAGAGCTAAACGTTTGGCGTCGGCGTTAACTAAAAAAGGGGTTAAGAAGGGTGATTGCGTAGCAACATTAATGTGGAATCATTATGCTCACCTTGAAGCGTACCTTGGGGTTCCAATCATGGGTGGCGTACTGCATACCTTGAACTTAAGGTTGTCCCCTGAAGATATCGCCTATATTGCCAATCATGCTAACGATAAAGTGCTTATTATTGACGATATATTGCTGCCCTTATACGAGCAATTTAAAAACGATGTCCACTTCGACGAAGTGATTGTTGTGCCTCTGACAGGTGAAGCGGTTAGCGCCGAATTTACCAATTATGAAGACTACTTAGCACTGGGTGATGAGGACTTTAACTACCCAGCGATTGACGAAAATGATGCCGCCGGGATGTGCTATACCTCCGGTACAACAGGCAAGCCAAAAGGGGTTGTTTATAGTCATCGCTCAACGGTTTTACATTCAATGACAGAAGCAATGGTAGATACATTAGGTATTAGCCAATTTGATGTTGTTACGCCGGTGGTGCCAATGTTTCATGCCAATGCATGGGGTTTGGCTTATACCTCTGTATTAGTGGGGGCAAAACAAGCGCTACCTGGCCCACACTTAGATGCGGAAAGTTTGATGGATTTATACCAAAGCGAGCAAGTGACCTTAAGCGCCGGTGTGCCCACCATTTGGATGGCGATAAAACAAGCCAGGGAAGCAGAACCTAATCGTTGGAATACTGCGCCTAATATGCGAATGGTCGTTGGAGGTGCTGCTGTTCCAGAATCTTTATTTCGTGCTTTTGACGCCTTTGATATGAAAATTATCCAAGCTTGGGGAATGACAGAAACAGGGCCGCTAGCAACAGTAGGTCTGGTGAAAAAAAGTTTATCAGGTATTGATAAAGAGGCTAAATATGCTTGCCGAGTTAAACAAGGCTTAGCCTTGCCTTTCGTTGATATTCGTATTGTAGATGAGCAGGGTGATGCATTACCGTGGGATGGCAAAACATCCGGTAACGCCGAATTAAGAGGGCCTTGGATAACAAGCTCCTACCATAAGAATGAGGGTGCTAGTGACAGCTTCACGGAAGATGGTTGGCTAAAAACGGGCGATGTGTGCCAGATAGATCAAGAAGGTTATGTGAAACTAACGGATAGGACTAAAGACCTAGTTAAATCAGGTGGTGAGTGGATTAGTTCGGTAGATCTTGAAAACGCCATTATGGGCCACCCTGATGTGCTTGAGGCTGCGGTTATTGCAGTAGCACACCCTAAATGGGATGAGCGGCCATTGGCGGTAATTGTTGTTAAAGACAGTAAAGTGATAACAACGAATGATATACGCCAGTTTTTAGAAGGTCAGTTTGCCAAAATTTGGCTGCCTGATGCAGTAGAGACGATTGATGAAATTCCTAAAACATCAACCGGAAAATTTATGAAAATAACCCTGCGAGAACAATATAAGAACTGGGTTTGGGAGTAAGTAAAAAGTGTTAAATTCAATTATTGTAAAGGAATTATTATGAAAGATGCCGTCATCATCGGTGCCATCAGAACGCCTTTTGGCCGATATAATGGTGCATTTAGAGAGGTGCCAGCTAATAAATTATTAGCTAATGCCTTAGCAGGCTTGGTTGATAAATCAGGCATTGATAAATCAAAAATTGACGATGTAATAGCCGGTTGTGTTACCCAGATTGGTGAACAGGCTGCTGATGTTGCGAGGCAATCATTATTAATGGCTGGCTTTCCAGTTGAAGTTGCTGGCGTAACACTGAATCGTTTTTGTGGTTCCGGTCAGCAAGCGGTGAATTTTGCATCCCAGGTGATTGATGCAGGTGATGCTGATTATATGATCGCCTGTGGAGTTGAAAATATGAGCCGCGTTGCAATGCTAACAGACATGACCATAGGTGCTCCTTATAAAGATTTTGAGCCGATGGGCGCAGAATTACTCAGTAAATACCCATTAGTCCATCAAGGTGTTAGCGCCGATTTAATGGCTGAAAAATGGGGCATTACGCGTGACCAAGTAGATGCATTTGCAATCGATAGTCATGCTAAAGCTCAAACGGCTATTAATACGGGTGCTAATAAAGAGATTATTCCAATGTCTGGGTTAGACAAAGAGGGAAATAGCATTACCTTAACGGCTGATGAAGGTGTGCGTGCACAGATAGATCCTGAGAAACTAGGCTCGTTGAAAACTATTTTTCGCCCCAATGGCGATGGCGTGGTGACCGCTGGTAATGCCAGCCAAATTTCAGACGGTGCAGCTGCAGTACTTATTGCAAATAAAGATATGGCAATCGCTGATGGTTTTAAACCAAGGGCTAGATTTCGTGCGCGTGTTGTTGTTGGTAGCGACCCTGTTTTACAGCTTGATGGCCCTATTTCAGCCACTAAATTAGCGTTAAAAAAGGCTGGGCTAAGCATTGAAGATATAGATTGGTTTGAAATAAACGAAGCATTTGCGACCGTTTCTTTAGCGTGGATGAAAGAGATCAAGCCAGCACCTGAAAAAGTTAACCCTTGGGGGGGAGCCATCGCCCATGGGCACCCATTGGGCGCTACAGGTGCCGGTTTAATGGCAAAAATGGTGGCCGGCCTAGAAGCAACTGATGGCCAGTTTGCGCTACAAACAATGTGTATTGGTTTAGGTATGGCTACGGCCACAATTATTGAACGAATTTAAGGAGTTATAAGGTGGATTATAAAAATAGAACGTTTCTAGTGACCGGCGGCAGTTCGGGTTTAGGTGGGGCAACAGCGTCTATGTTAGTGGAGCAGGGTGCTTATGTTGTTATTTTAGATATTAATGAACAAACCGGTCAGGCAAAAGAAGCAGAGCTGGGAGCTAATAGTCGTTTTATAAAAACAGATGTGACCAGTGAAGCAGATGTTATGGCGGCGATTGAGCTTGCGCAAAAAACATTCAGCGGTGTTCATGGCGTTATTAATGCGGCTGGTGTGGCAATCGTCAGTAAAGTGCTCGATAAAGAAGGTAACCCACATTCATTAGATTTATTCACTAAAGGGGTTAATATCAACCTAATTGGCACCTTTAATGTTATTCGTTTAGCAGCACAAGCGATGGCTAAAAACGAACCAACAGAGGATGGAGAACGTGGTGTTATTATCAATACCGCATCTGTAGCGGCTTTTGATGGGCAAATTGGTCAGGCTAGTTATTCAGCGTCAAAGTCTGGTGTTGTGGGGTTAGCATTGCCAATAGCTCGTGAGTTGGCGCGGTATGGTATTAGAATTTGTACCATTGCCCCGGGCATTTTTGAAACGCCGATGTTGTCAGAACTATCCGATGAAGCGCGTGATTCCTTAGGTAAAATTATTCCATTTCCTCCACGGTTAGGAAAGCCAGCTGAGTTTGCATCGCTAGCAGGGCACATTATTGAAAATGTCGTGTTAAATGGTGAAGTGATTCGCTTGGACGGTGCGGTTAGATTAACCGCAAGGTAGGGGTAACTATGAATTATGAAACACTATTAATAGAATCGCCGGCTGAAGGTGTTGGTTTAATTCGCCTTAACAGGCCTCGTCAATACAATGCACTTAATTCAACATTATTGATTGAGTTGGGCGATGCATTAACGCATTTTGAAGAGGATGACGCGATTGCTGCTGTTATTATTACTGGCTCGGAAAAAGCCTTTGCAGCAGGTGCCGATATTGCAGAAATGGTTGGCCTTAGTGGTCAGGAGATGTTGGAAATGGTGGAAGCTTCTACAGGTTGGAGAGCTCTCTCCACATTCAGTAAACCAACCATAGGCGCAGTATCAGGCATGGCGCTGGGTGGTGGTTTTGAATTAGCCTTGCAGTGCGATATTTTACTGGCGACTAAGGGAGCAAAATTTGCTTTGCCTGAGGTTAACTTAGGGGTTATTCCTGGTGCTGGTGGGACGCAACGTGTTGCCAGAATTGTGGGTAAATCATTAGCGATGGAAATGGTGATGAATGGGCGTACTCTGTTGGCTGAAGAGGCGCACCAGCGTGGCCTTGTTAGTCGGGTTCTTGACCCTGCTGATATTGAAGCAGAGGCCGTGCAATTAGCCACAGAGTTGGCAAGCCGAGCACCTTTAGCGGTTAAAGCAGGTAAGGCCTGTGTGAATAAGGCGATTAATACAACTTTAGAAGAGGGCTTGCAGTTTGAACGTAAAGCCTTTATCCCATTATTTGATACAGATGATGCTAAAGATATGATGTCTGCATTTTTAAATAGATCGAAGAAGTAGTCCCTTAATGTTTAATAAAAGGTATTAATAATGGCTTACCAATCTGATTTGCGCCCTGGTTTATTCAAGGGTAGAACTATTATTGTGACCGGAGCCGGCAGCGGCTTTGGGCGCTGTAATGCACACGAACTGGCGTCTTTAGGTGCTATGGTTTTATTAGTGGGCCGTAAAATAGAGAAGTTAGAAACTGTACGTGATGAAATTATAGAAGATGGTGGCGTTTGTGACATCGGTAGCTGTGATATCCGCGATGAAGAAGCTGTCACTGCATTGGTGGCAACATTTATAGCTAAACATGGTGAGGTTTATGGTTTGGTTAATAATGCAGGTGGGCAGTTTCCAGCACCGCTAGATAAAATTACTAAGAATGGTTGGAATGCTGTGGTAAACACGAATTTAACGGGCGGCTTCATAATGGCCAGAGAGGTGTATAAGCAATCAATGTCAGCACATGGCGGTTCCATTGTGAATATCGTGGCGGATATGTGGGGCGGTATGCCAGGCATGGGTCATTCAGGTGCAGCACGAGCGGGGATGGTAAATTTTACACAGACAGCTGCATATGAATGGGGGCATGCAAATGTACGGGTTAATGCAGTTGCTCCAGGTTGGATAATGTCTAGTGGTATGGATACGTATGGGCCTGAGTTCAAGGCGACGCTCAAGACTTTAGATCAGGCTGTGCCATTGGGTCGTTTAGGCAATGAAGCTGAAATCAGCGCATCTATTTGCTTCTTACTTAGTGAGTCGGCCAGTTATATTAGTGGTACTACTATTCGAGTTGATGGAGCTGCATCGCAGGGTAATACCACTGTCTATCCATTGCCTAAGGCTAAAAGCATCACGCCATTTGCTGGTTTTCATCGTGCAGTAACGCCAGAGCTTTTTAAATAAATTACCTTATATATAATGTATAAACCATTAAAAAATATAACTATTGTTACGATTGCGCTGAACTTGCCAGGTCCACTGGCAGCTAAACGTTTTGTGGAATTAGGAGCCACGGTTATCAAAGTTGAGCCACCACAAGGCGATCCATTTGAGCAGTATTGCCCAGCTTGGTATGCACAGGTCAACCATGGGCAACAACGTGAAATAATTGATGTGAAATCAGCCGAAGGACGTGCGCAGTTAGATACGATGTTGTTGTCCGCAACTTTACTCTTAACGGCTCAGCGTCCAGCAGCACTTGAACGACTTGGTTTAGCTTGGGATGCCTTACATCAGAAGTTTCCTAATTTAAACCACCTTGCCATCGTGGGTTATCCAGAGCCGAAAGAAAATCATGCGGGTCATGATTTAACGTATCAAGCGGCATTAGGCTTAATAAACCCACCGCAGATGCCCAAAACATTGGTAGCCGATTTAGCTGGAGCAGAACGCGCTGCATTTGAAGGCTTGGCGATGATAATGGCGAGCCAACAAGGTGAGCCTGGTAGACAGAGCCTTATAACCTTGTCTGATGCAGCAAACTATATGGCTCAGCCAATTAAATACGGTATAACGAGCGAAGGTGGATTATTAAGCGGTGTTTCACCTGAATATAGCATTTATGAAACATTGGATGGTTGGGTGGCTGTCGCTGCGCTGGAGCCGCACTTTAAAGCTAATTTTAAGCAGCAGTTAGCGCTTGATTCACTGGATAAAAACACAGTGGCGCAAAAATTAAAACAAAAGCCATCTGCTGAATGGGTGACCTGGGCAAATAAGCATGATATACCTCTTGTAGAGCTTAAAAAAAATTAGCATTCATGCATCAGTTTGATGCGATAGGTTTTAGTAGGGCAGTTTGATTACCCACGTGTCATTTAATGGCCTCACAACGGCTTCGTTTTCATTATTTGTTATGTTTTATTAGTCGCTATGCCATGCTGCCAGTTTGTTATACTCAATGTATGTTTAATAACGTTTGAAAAGCCTGATGAGTAGCCAAACTGACCACCTCGAAGAAAAACCTCATTTTAATATTTTTGTATTAGGTTTCCGTCCTTTTTTTCTGGCATCAGGAATCTTTTCTGTCGTTAGTATGGTCGTTTGGATGCTTATGTATGTGTTTGAAGTACAAACATCGTTAGGGCATCTTCCGGGCCTATATTGGCATGCACATGAAATGCTGTATGGTTTTACGATGGCGGTTGTCACTGGTTTTTTACTCACCGCTGTTAAAAACTGGACGGGCATTCAAACTCTTCAAAATAAACCCTTATTAATACTGTTTTTAATGTGGCTCGGTGCGCGGCTCTGTATGCTGTTTGGGGTGGAGTTTTTTCTTCCTGCGGCTATATTAGATATTAGTTTTAACGTGTTTCTATTTATCGCCGTCGTGCTACCTGTGATAAAAGCAAGGCAGAGACGGCAGATAGGTATCGTATCGAAAGTGTTTCTACTGGCCTTATTTAATAGCTTTTTTTACCTAGGTGTATTTGGCCTTATTGACCAAGGGTTGTACTGGGGCATTTATGGTGGTTTGTTTGTATTGTTAGGGCTGGTGTTAACAATGGGCCGACGCGTCATGCCTTTTTTCATTGAAAAGGGTGTTGATGGCCCCGTTCAAATAAAAAACTCAGCATTTTTAGATAATGCAAACTTGTTTATATTTGTAGCCTTTTCCATTAATGAAGTTTTTTTCATGGATGTCGCCTTCAGTAGTTATTTAGCAATACCCTTGTTTTTGATTGCTTGTATTCGCCTTTTCAATTGGCACACTAAAGGTATTTGGAGCCGCCCATTGTTATGGGGGCTGTATGTTTCTTTTATCTTTATAACATTAGGTTTTTTATTGTTTGCCTTAATACCCTATATCAGTGTTATTACACGTTCGGTACCGTTGCATGCGTTCACACTGGGCGGTTTTGGCTTATTAACATTATCGATGATGTCGCGCGTAACAATAGGCCATACAGGAAGAAGTGTTAAGCAACCCTCGGTTTGGGTGCAAGTGGCTCAGTGGTTATTGTTGATGGGGTGTGTGAGTAGGGTGTTTTTACCCTTATTTATGAATGATTTTTATATAGAGACGGTGTTTCTTTCACAATGCTTTTGGATTACAGGTTTTGCGCTATTTGTTTTAATTAATTACCCCATGTTAACGACAGCAAGAATAGATGGAGGCGCTGAATAGCATTGCCTTTAAGCCGAACTGTTTTTTATAAAGCGGCTTATACTTTTAGATTGCTGCAAATATGTGGGTTGGCGCTACCTTATTAACCTAAGGTAGCACCATGCCTTGGCGGGATATCAGTCAGCCCAGGTAGTAAAGCTTTCAACGTCTTCGCGGCGTGTACGGTATTGATTTACAGGCATTTCATCATCAGGGTAGCCCAACGATAAACCACAAATAAGCGAGTATTGATCGGGTACATCTAGAATATCGCGAACGAGATCGGGGTAATCACTGGTTGATGCTTGTGGGCAACTACCTAAGCCGTGCCCACGTGCTGCCAGCATGACACTTTGTAGGAACATACCCATATCAAACCATGAACCTTTACCCATCACATTGTCAATGAAGAAAAACAGGCTGACTGGGGCACCAAAGAAGCGGTAATTAGCCAACGAGGCCTCAAGTCGTTTTTCCTTATCTTCGCGACCAATATCTAACGCTTGATAAAGATCCATACCACATTGAAAACGTCTTCCTTTAAAAGGTTCTACCCACTCTTCAGGGTAGTAAAGGTAATCTGGATTAGGTTTAACACCATTTCTGGCGGCATCTAATAAGGCATTTGTAATAGCCTGCTTACTCTGCCCTTGTGCTACAACCACTTTCCATGGTTGCGTATTTGTTCCAGATGGTGCCCACCTTGCCGTTTCTAAAACCTCTGTAATAATCGATTTTGGTACGGGTTTGTCTTGGTAAGCACGTACGGAAATACGTCCCTCAATCGCTTCTTTTATGTCCATAGTCTGTGAAATGATGTTTGTTTTTAAAAGAATATATTATCAGTATATGTTGTTGTACATTGATTTAAATCATGAAATAAAAAATCATGCTGTATTGTGAGTGACCTTGATAAAAAGTGAGCTAGGCAATGTTGTACAATTAGCATCAAATTCTAAAATATTAGGCTAGCAAAATATTATCTTTTAAAAGAACCTAATGGCGGTTAGAATATGCAAAAAGTAACGTAAAGTAAAGGTGAGTGAATGAAGATTTTAGTGGGTGTTAAGCGGGTTGTAGATTATAACGTTCGCATACAAGTTAAAGCCGATGGTTCAGGTGTTGCAACCGACGGTGTCAAAATGAGCATGAACCCGTTTGATGAGATTGCGGTTGAAGAAGCGCTCCGCATCAAAGAGGCAGGTAAGGCAGAAGAAGTAGTTGCAGTAACAATTGGACCTAAAGTGTGCCAAGAACAATTAAGAACAGCATTGGCAATGGGCGCAGATCGCGCTATTCATGTTGAAACCGATGATCAGACTCAACCACTAACAGGTGCTCGAATTTTAAAAGCAGTGGCTGATAAAGAAGAGCCTAAAATCGTATTATTAGGCAAACAAGCTATTGACGATGACAATAACCAAACGGCTCAAATGTTAGCTGGCTTATCTCATTGGCCCCAAGCAACGTTTGCCTCAGAAGTAGTTATTGATGGTGACACCGCGCAAGTAACCCGTGAGATTGATTCAGGCCTAGAAACATTATCAGTAGATTTACCCGCTGTTATTAGTGTGGACTTGCGTTTAAACGAACCACGCTATGTCAAATTACCAAATATTATGAAAGCTAAGCGTAAGCCAATTGAAGTCCTTACGCTGGCTGAGTTAAATGTTGAGGTGGCACCTTCAGTGACTGTATTAAAAACATCTACACCGGCTAAGCGCGAAGCAGGTATTAAAGTGGAATCAGTTGATGAACTAGTTACAATATTAAAAGAAAAGGGGTTGATCTAATGAGCAAGGTATTAGTTATTGCAGAGCATGATGGCAGTCAATTAAACGGCTCAACAGCACGTGCTGTTGCATGTGCAAGTCAGCTGGGTTTAGATGCTATAGATATTGCTGTGTTAGCAGCAGATGGCAGTGCGGTGGCAGAGCAAGCGGCAAAATTGGCAGGTGTGGCAACAGTGGTATTAGTCCAGAATCCAGTGAATGAAAATGCTGTTGCAGCATTATTGGCTCCACAAATAGAAGCGCTGGCATCTGACTATAGCCATGTGTTAGCACCGAGTACAACGTTTGGTAAAGACTTAATGCCACGTGTTGCTGCGCACCTAGGCGTGCCACAAATTAGCGATATTATGCGCGTTGAAAGCGCGACCGTATTTGATCGCCCGGTATACGCAGGTAATGCGGTCATCACCGTTGAAGCACCAGAAGGCTTAATATTAGGTACCGTTAGAACCGCTTCTTACCCTGCTGTTGCCCAAGATGGCGCAGCTACTATTGAAACGCGTGAGGTATCAGTGACCTTACCTACACATACGCGTTATGAAGGATTGAAAACCAGTGGTAGCGGTGATCGACCTGACCTTCAAGCGGCTGCAAAAGTTGTTTCAGGGGGGCGAGGTGTCGGCAGTGAAGAAAACTTCAGTGTTATTTATGGCTTAGCCGATAAACTCGGCGCAGGTGTTGGTGCTTCAAGAGCGGCTGTTGATGCTGGCTTTATTCCTAATGATCACCAAGTGGGTCAAACGGGAAAAATTATTGCGCCAGAATTGTATATGGCCTTTGGTATTTCAGGTGCTATTCAACATTTGGCCGGTATTAAAGATGCAGGAACAATAGTCGCGGTAAACAAGGATGCTGATGCACCCATTTTTGAAGTAGCTGATTATGGTTTAGTTGGTGATTTATTTGAAGTGATTGAAGAGCTTGAAAAAGCCTTATAGACACTTTATCAATTAAAAAGGGTGTCAGGGCTAAACATAGCGCTGACACCTTTTTTCGTATTCATTAGGGGGGGATTTATGGAACGTGAATCAATGGAGTTCGATGTTGTCATCGTAGGCGCAGGGCCTGCAGGTTTATCTGCGGCATGTAAGCTAATGCAACTAGCAGAGGAAAAAGACCAAGAGTTAATGGTCTGCGTCATAGAAAAAGGCTCTGAAGTAGGCGCGCATATTTTATCAGGCGCTGTTTTGGAACCTACGGCGATGAATGAGCTCTTTCCTGATTGGAAAGAGAAGGGCGCACCTATAAAAACCCAAGTTAAAGGTGATGAAGTTTATTACCTAACCGGTGAAAACAAAGGCATCAAAACGCCTAACTTTTTAATCCCTAAACCGATGCATAACGAAGGCAATTACATCGTAAGTATGGCTAATGTTTCTCGTTGGTTAGCTGAACAAGCTGAAGGAATGGGCGTTGAAATTTTCCCTGGGTTTACCGCATCTGAAATCTTATTTAATGATGATGGTAGCGTTAAGGGAGTGTTAACCGGTGACATGGGCGTTGCTGAAGATGGATCTGAAAAGGACGGTTACATGCCAGGCATGGAACTTCTTGCTAAACAAACTATTTTTGCTGAAGGTTGCCGAGGTCACCTAGGTAAGCAGCTGATGGAGACGTTTAATCTGCGTGATAATGTAGACCCACAACATTATGGTTTAGGTATTAAAGAAGTTTGGACTATTGAGCCTGAGAAACATCAAGAAGGGCTGGTTGTTCACACAGCTGGTTGGCCTCTTGATGATCATACTGAAGGCGGTGGTTTTCTTTACCATATGGAAAACAACCAAGTAGCACTGGGTTTTATCATCGCCTTAAATTATACCAACCCACACCTAAGCCCCTTTGATGAGATGCAACGTTGGAAGTTGAATCCAAAAATAGCACACTTTCTTGAGGGTGGGGAACGGGTTGCTTATGGTGCGCGTGCAGTTAACAAAGGAGGCATGCAATCGGTGCCTAAGCTGAGCTTTCCCGGTGGTTTATTAGTTGGCTGTGATGCGGGTTTTTTAAATGGCGCCAAAATAAAAGGTAACCATACCGCTATGAAAACAGGGATGTTAGCAGCTGAAGCTATTATGGAATCAATGCTAGCCGGTGATATATCAAGCAAAGAGCTCAGCCTTCTAGATGAAAAATATAAGGCATCCTGGGTGTTTGATGAATTGCACAAAACCCGTAACTTTGGCCCTGCCTTACACAAATTTGGTACTGTGATAGGTGGTGCATTTGCTTGGTTAGACCAGAATATTTTTGCTGGAAAATTACCGTTTACTTGGCATAACACAACGCCTGACCACGAAACACTAAAACCGGCTGCTCTAGCTAAAGCGCCTGTTTACCCTAAACCTGATGGGAAGCTGACGTTTGATAAATTGTCTTCTGTATTTTTATCGAGTACGAACCATGAAGAGGATCAACCTTGCCACTTAAAATTAAATGACCCATCTATTCCAATTAGCCAAAATTTGCCACTTTACGATGAGCCTGCGCAGCGTTATTGTCCTGCCGGTGTTTATGAGGTAGTTGCCGATGAAAATGGCGAAAAAAAATTCCAAATAAATGGTCAAAACTGTGTGCACTGTAAAACCTGTGATATTAAAGACCCTGCTCAAAATATAACTTGGGTAACGCCCGAAGGTGGCGGTGGGCCGAACTACGGGAATATGTAGGAATTGCAGTCTAATGCTATAATTGATTAATTAGATATAAACAAAGAAATCAAAGCCTTTAAGTATGTTAAAAGAAAAAAGCACGCAGACAAATAAAGTGAAAAAAACTCGAGAGCGTATTTTGGATGCGTCAGCAGCTCTTTTTAGCCAGCAAGGTTATAATGGAACAGCCTTACGAGATATTGCAGCTGCGCTGGATATGAAAGCAGGTAGTCTCTATTATCATTTTGATTCAAAAGAACAGTTAGTTCTTGAGATTCTAAAAATTGGTCTTAAAAATATAATCAATAGAGTTATCACTCGTGTTGACGCCTTACCAGATGACACACCTAGCAGAGAAGTGCTACTTGAAGCGGCTAAAGGGCATTTAGCGGCGTTACTTGAAAAAGGTGACTACACATCCACTAGTATACGTAACTATGGACAGATGCCGGATGCAGTTCAAGAGGAAGGCCGCGTATTACGGGATAAATACGAAAATATGTGGAAAAGGTGGTTAGTGGAAGCACAAAAAAAAGGCGACATTAAAGCCTCTACCGATTTACATATTTTTAGACTGGCTTTATTGGGCTCTCTCAATAGAACACTCGCATGGTACTCACCTGGCGGTAAATCAATAGATGAAATTGCAGAAGCTCAAATTGGCTTTTTTTGGGACGGTATAAAAAACAAGTAGCAACTTACCGAATAACCTCACTTAGATGTGACGTTATTCGGTAACTAAATGCGTTTATTACAACTGTTTTGTTAACTCTGTTACGTTTGATAAAGACGCTAAATTTAAAATAGAGGCCTGAATTTTCGAGGCTTTTTCTTCCGAGATAGTTAATTGGCAGTTTAGGAAAAATTTCTTAGCAATATCGTCAGCACTCAAGGGTCTATCAAAACACCCGCGGTTTTTATGTTCACGGTGCTTAAGTACACGGCCATCATTCAATGTAATATGAACTTCCCCAGAATAATAGGTTGGGAAACCGGAGTTAGGATCGACTTCATAGTTAACTTTTTTTGCTAAGGCGGCAACAATAGGGTCTGCCAGGGGTTTTTCTTCTAAGTCAGCTAAAGTGAAATCATGACGAACTAATGCAACGGCCACTAAGTAAGGTACGCTAAATTGCGCATCATAAGCACAGCTTGGGGACTGTTTAGTGGCTAATGGTTCACACACTGTTTTAACAACCTCTTCTGGAACAAGCGCTTTGATACTCTTAACTTGATCTACAGTCAATTGATGCTCATTAGTTAATATTAAGGTGGCATCAATCGCTGCATGAGTGAAATGACAAGAGGGATAAGGTTTAATGCCAACACTCATTACTTCCCACTTTGTGTTTAAGCCTGCGGTTGCCAAACTATAGTCACAACCTGGTTCAAGGCCTATCAGGTGACTTTTATATAAACCAAAGCGCCCTTCATACGGTAAGCTTGGACCAATATACCCGGCTTTAGCAAATGTTGCTGCCATAATGCCTGACACAGCTGCCCAGCCTGGGTGGTAACGTTTTGTCCATGCACCATCTTCTAAAAACTCAAAGTTACCGGAGGCCATACTTAGAGCAATACCTTGAGCCATGGTCATTTCATCTACCGATAATTTCATTAGCTTTGCAGCAACAAGGGAACATGCGAATGCCCCCACAAGCCCTGTGGGGTGATGACCCACTTGATGAAAAGCTCCTTTTGCGACCATACCCAGACGAGCACCAACTTCCATACCTGCTATGTAGGCTGCGAGCATTTCGGCCCCAGTTGAGTTTTGTTTCTCGGCTACAGCTAATACACAGGGCCAAACAGCCGATGTCATATGAACCACGCCGGCGACGTGGGTATCATCAAAATCAAGCCCGTGAATGAGTAAACCATTGGCAAGAGCAGCATCTCGGTAAGACATTTTTTCACCGGTACCTAAGACAATATGTTGGCCGGGCTCTTCAAATAAACGTAATGCTTCAAGCCCTGTTTTACTAAAGTCATATTGGCTAGAGGCATAAGCAATACCAGTTGCATCGAGAATTAAATGTAAGGCGTATTGCTGAACCTCATTGGGGACTTGCTTAAGGTCAAATTCATGTACAAAATTTGATAATTCAGTTGAAATAGTTGTTGTAAGGTCTTCGGTCATAGCTTGTTTTCCAGTAATTGAAAATAATCGTTAAAAATACCACAAATACGCTTGAATTTCTTGTAAAATCTAACAAATGTTAGTGTTCCGCTCCCATGTGGTTTAATACTTTCAGTGTTTTAAAATTAAGGAGAAGTCGGTGGATTTTAGTTGGTCCGAAAAGTTGTTAGTCACTTAACAAATAACACAGCAATTTGCACAAGATAAGTTACTGGCAGATTACCAAAATACCGATAATAAACATACCGTTGATACAACAATGCTCAAGTTCGAATTAATAAGCCCTGAGTTTTAATAATCCCTTGATGTTTATGGTTTAGGTTACCTTGTTACTGGACTTATTTTAGAAGAGACTGTACATGCGACTTATAATTTTACCTAATATGAAATTTTTAGCATTTTTAAAGGTCGTACCATCAGAAAATTTGCAGTGCTATATGGCTGGAGCCGTAAAATAACTGCAGGTTAAAAATTTAGCCATGACGCTGTGCTGTATTAAGTTTAATTAATGTTAGAAAATGACATGTCAGAAAAGGTAGTTCTTTTAAAAACAGATGGCGCTGTGGGTTTGATTATCATCAACCGGGCTGATAAATTTAATTGTTTATCAATGGATGTACATCAATGCTTGCAAGATGCGCTAAAAACTCACGAGGAAAACCCAGCCATTCGTGCCATTTTACTCTGTTCAGAAGGAAAACATTTTTGCACTGGAGCTGATCTTGACGAGGTAAAACTCACCATTTCATCCAACGATAGTGGTGCGTTGAGAAACTTTGTCGAATTAGGGCATCAAACCTGTGCAAGTTTTGAAAAGACATCATTACCCGTTGTTGTAGCAGTTCAAGGTTTTTGTTTGGCTGGTGGGCTTGAAATATCACTCGCTTGTGACATTTTATTTGCCGCAGATGATGCGGTATTTGGTGACCAACATGCTAATTATGGACTCATTCCAGGCTGGGGTGGTAGTCAACGATTACCAAGAACGATTGGTTTTCGCCGGGCCTTAGATTTAATGATGTCAGGTCGTCGTTTGAAAGCTCAACAAGCGCATGACTGGGGTATGGTGAATTATCTCGTCCCGAATGATAAGCTGCGGCTTGAAGCACTTGAATATTGCCAACTATTGGCCTCTAAAAGTGCCGAGGGTCTTGGTATGATGAAAAATTTAGCCTATTCCGGTGCAGATTTAGGCTTAGAAAATGCACTGGAGTTAGAAGTAAACGAAGCCATCAAAGGCTTAAAAAGTGATGATGTGAAAGAGGGTTTAGCGGCCTTTTCTGAACGCCGAGAACCAGCTTTTAAATCAGGTTAACGTTCAATATAAAATTAATAACCCAAAAAGTAGTCAAGGAGTAATACATGGATTTAAATTATAGCCCCGAAGAAAAAGCCTTCCAGTTGGAAGTGCGTGAATTTCTTAAGGAAAATTATCCTAAAGATATACAAGAGAAAGTAGCAAAAGGCATCGCTCTTAAAAAAGAAGATTATGTACGCTGGCAAAAAATTCTAGCGGCTAAAGATGGCTGGGTCGCGCCTGGTTGGCCTGCTGAATATGGCGGTCCTGGTTGGACGCCGGTTCAAAAGTATATTTTTGATGAAGAGTGTGGTGCAGCCAATTGCCTAAGAACAGTCGCTTTTGGTTTAGTGATGTTAGCACCGGTACTAATGAAATTTGGTACGGCTGAACAACGTGAAAAATACCTTGGCGACATTTTAAACAGTGATGTGTGGTGGTGCCAAGGATACTCAGAACCAAACTCAGGTTCAGATTTGGCCTCCTTACAAACAAAGGCTGAAAAACAAGGCGATCATTATATTGTTAATGGCTCAAAAACATGGACTACTCATGGTCATTACGCAGACATGATGTTCACCCTTGTGCGTACTAGTCAAGAAGACCGGAAGAAAAAGGGTATTAGCTTTCTGTTAATTGATATGAACGCTCCGGGTGTGACCACAACACCAATTGTTACTATTGATGGAATGCATGTCGTTAATCAAATCTTTCTTGAGAATGTTAAAGTCCCTGTAGAAAACCTCGTTGGTAAAGAAGGAGATGGCTGGACAATTGCTAAATCATTATTGATGCATGAACGTACCTATATTGCACAAGTGCCCCGTTCTAAAAGACAAATTACCCGCCTTAAAGAGTTGGCATCAAAAGAACGCTATAACGGCAAGCCGTTAATAGAAGATGACGCGTTTAAAGCAAAAATATCAGCGGTTGAAATTGAGTTAATGGCCTTAGAGATGACCAATATGCGTGTCTTGTCGAAACTCTCATCTGGTGATGCACCAGGATCTGAGTCATCGTTGTTAAAGGTCAAAGGTACCGAAGTTCAACAAGCCATTACCGCGTTATTAATGGAAGCGGTGGGCTATTTTGGTATGCCGTATGTAAAAGAGTCGATGACTGATGGGTGGCAAGAAGAGCCCATTGGCCCTGAAGAAGCCTCAGTACTTGCGCCGCATTATTTTGATTGGCGTAAATCATCTATTTATGGTGGTTCAAATGAAATTCAAAAGAACATCATGGCTAAAGCCGTGTTGGGTCTGTAAGCGTTAGGAGTAATTAAATGAATTTAGAGTTCAGTGAAGAAATGGTCATGTTGCAAGACTCAATGCTGAAGTTTTTGCAAAATGAGTATGATTTTGAAACACGTCAATCGTTAAGCCGAACAGGTATTGGCTATAGTGAAGAGAATTGGCAAAACTTTGCAGAAATGGGCCTTTTAGGTATCCCTTTCGAAGAGGACTTTGGCGGCTTTGGTTTTGGCCAAACAGGCTTAATTGTAGTGATGGAAGCAATTGGTAAAGGCCTAGTTGTAGAACCATATTTAGCATCGGTTGTGCTTGGCGGTTTACTGATTCAACGCGCTGGAAGTGCTGATCAAAAAGAAGCAATTTTACCCGCTTTAATTGCTGGCGAGTTAAAACTGGCCTTTGCCTATGTTGAGCGTCAATCTCGTTACAATTTGACAGACGTAGAATTTACGGCTGAGAAAAAGGCGGACCAGTACTGCTTATCCGGTTCTAAATCTGTGGTGTTTAATGCAGAAACAGCTGATAAAATTATTGTTTCCGCTAGAACAAGCGGCGACAATTTTACTCAGCAAGGTATCTCTTTATTTATTGTTGATAAAGACACCGCCGGTTTAACATCGCGTGATTATGAAACCGTTGATGGGTTACGCGCCTCTGAATTATCATTTGATAATGTCATGGTAGAGCAAAGTGCTCTTGTTGGTGAGTTGGATAATGCATTTTCAGATATTGAGTATGTGATTGATGCGGCAGCGGCAGCTACCTGCGCTGAAGGTGTTGGCGTGGTAACGGAACTGCGTGATAAAACAGTTGAATACCTTAAAACACGTAAACAATTTGATCAGCCGATTGGTAACTTCCAAGTGCTCCAGCACCGCTGTGTTGATATGTTTATGACAGAGGAACAAATGCGTTCTTTGTCATATCTAGCCGCTATAAAAGTAACTGAAGGTGATGGTGTTGAGCGTACAAAAAGTGTGTCTGCTGCAAAAGTTTATTTAGGCGACGCACGTTCAATAGTCGGTGAGCAAGCGGCTCAATTACATGGTGGTATTGGTGTTACCGATGAATTAGACGTTGCCCATTATGTAAAACGTTTAGCGATGATTAATGCTTTGTTTGGCGACCGTGATTATCATCTACAGCGCTTTAGCCAAGTTTAACGTCGCTTTCAATTTATAACGAATGACGAAGTTGACGTTTCCTATGGATGCCAAACCTGAGTTTGGCATTCCAATGAAGGTAGAGGAGGGCATTTTTTTATTAAAAATGCCTATTCCTTATACATTGGATCATATAAACCTTTGGCTACTACGTGATGCCGATGGCTGGACGATTGTTGATTCAGGTTTTTTTAGTGAAGAGTCGGTCCTTTTATGGAATAAGGTATTAGCTGATTTTTGTAACAATGAAGCGATTCAAAAAATAATTATTACTCATTTTCACCCCGATCATGTTGGTATGGCGCAATGGTTAGCACATAAAACGAATGCGCCTGTACATATGAGTCAAATTGAGTATTTAACGACACAGATGGCATGCCAAGATTACTCGGAAGAGCAAAAGCTGGTGCGGTGTCAATATTTTGAGCGCTTTGGTGTAGGGCAAGAAGAAGTCATTCAGTTACAAAATAGAATAGGTGGTTATGTCGTAGGTGTACCTGAGGCACCGATTAGTTATCAACGCTTGGTCGATGGTGAATCGATTATTATCAATCATGAGGCTTGGCAACTATTACAGTATAGCGGGCATAGTCCAGGACATATTTGCTTGTATCACCCAGAGCGTCATTTATTAATATCGGGCGATCAGGTATTACCTAACATATCACCTAATATTAGTGTTCAATTTAATGAGCCTGAGGCAGACCCATTGGCCGATTACTTAGACAGTTTGGATAACTTATCGACATTCAGTAATAAAATGCTAGTGCTTCCTTCTCACGGTCGTGTTTTCAAAGGTTTACATGAACGCCTAACGGCACTCAAGAAAGGTCATTATAAATCCTTAGATCAACTACGAAGGTTTTGCCAACAAGGCCGGTCAGGGCTTGAGGTGATCGAAGAGTTGTATGGTAATTGCTTAAGTTTATTCAATTTATCGTTAGCAACAGGCGAAGCAATGGCGCACCTGAATTATTTAATCAAAATAGGCGATATGTCACGTACAGGCGACGCTGTTTATGAATACAAAACAAACTAATTACCTAGAGAATTGACAATGAGCGATTATGTGAAATACAGCAGCATGTCTGAAGGCGATGACTTCCTAGACCCGGTGCCTTCATTTGAAGTGACTAAAGAGTGTGTAGATAAGTACATTAAAGCCACTAACGATGGAACAAAAGAACTAGCCGTAGACGACGAACAGGGTCGTCGTGTTGCTCCTCCTATGTTAGCAGCGGTGTATGTGATAGATGCATTACGAACACGTGTTGGGCCACCGGGTGGTATTCATGCAAAGCAGCAATTCAAGTTCCATCGACCCGCTTATATTGGTGAAACCTTATTCACTACAGCTCAAGTGCTTAAATTATATGAACGAAAAGGCCGCAACTACGTTGAAATGACGACAGAAACCCGCAATCAACATGGTGAGTTGATTACCAATGGAATGATTACCAGGATATGGGGGAAAGAAGGATGAGCGAGTTGAAAAGCTATCAAAATTATAACGTTGGTGATCAATTAGATGAAATCACTCAAGTTGTCGAGCAAACGATGATTGATGCCTATGCCGATGCGTCAGGTGATGTAAATCCCTTACACATTGACCCTGAATTTGCTAAAACGACTTTCTTTGGCCGCACGATTGCACATGGGCTGCTCACTCTGGCCTTTGTTTCGCGTGTTTTATCAGCATGGAACTGGCAGGGTTGGGCATACGGTGGTGAATTAAACGTGTCTTTCTTAGGTCCCGTTTACCCAGGGGACAGTGTGCGTGTGTCTGGTGAAATTGACGAGATTGTAGAAAGAGACGATGGTATCTATGCTCGATGCCAGTTGGCTTGTTTTTGTGATGAAAGGGTGGTCGTTAAAGGGTTTGTTATCTGCAAAATATCAAACTAGGAGTTGAACCTTATATACCGACGAAATCATACTAGCAACAGGAGCTGATTTACACGCATAGTTTAGGCTAGCAAAATAGTTGCCTAGCTGAATAGCTTGTGAGTGATAAACAAAGTGATGCTGAATCCGCTAATAGCGTCACCGCACCAATGATGGGTGAAATTAGCAGGGTGTTAGTGAGTGAGGGTGATGAGGTTAAAGTAGGGCAGCTGTTAATTGTTATTGTTATGGAACCGATGAAAATGCAGTTGCAAATTGAAGCGACTAATGCGGGTATCGTTGCTAATATTTTATGTAAAGCAGGGGATAAAGTTGATGGCTAATTCTCTTAGAGGCAAAGTGGCGATTGTTGGTGTTGGGCAATCGCCGACAGGGCGTGTACCGGGGAGGAGTCCATTAGACTTAACCGCCGAAGCAACGTTAAATGCTTTAGCGGACGCGAATATGGAGAAAGCTGAGATTGACGGTGTATTAACTGGCAATGCTTTTGCATCATCATTTCATCGTTTTAGTGTTGCTCTGAGTGAATACCTGAATATTCAGCCGTCTTACTCCAATACCTTACAAGTCTCTGGTGCGACAGCTGGTGCGGCTGTTAATACAGCTGCTGCCGCAATTCACTCAGGTTTAGCAGATACGGTGTTAGTGGCCTGTGGCGATAGCCTATTAACTGGCATGACGCCAGATATGGCAATGAGAGCGATGACCGAAAGTCGTGATCAGCAATATGAAATGCCCTTTGGCATACCCGTTGCCAATACCTTTGCGATGACTGCACATCGGCATATGAAAGAATATGGCACGACCTCTGAACAAATGGCGCAAGTGGCAGTCACCTTTCGTGAACACGCTAGCCGTACACCCGGTGCACAAAAAACTGAGCTCATTACAGTTGACGATGTCATCAACTCTAAGATGGTCTCATCACCGTACCGTAAATTAGATTGCTCCTTAATTTCAGATGGTGCTGCCGCCTTGATATTGACTTCGGCTGAGCGAGCGCTTGATTACACCGAGACACCCATCTATATACTAGGTGGTGGTGAGTACTACAGTCATGAACATATTTTCTTAATGCCTGAATTAACCCAAACAGGGGCTGTGAATTCGGCACAAAAGGCTTATGAGATGGCTGGGGTCACAGCAGCTGATATTGATGTCGCTGGCATTTATGATTGTTTTACCGGTACAGTCTTAATGATGCTAGAAGATCTTGGCTTTTGTAAAAAAGGCGAGTCGGGAAGCTTTGTAGAAGATGGCCAAATGACTTACGGTGGCCAAATTCCAACCAATACTCATGGCGGTATGCTCTCATATGCGCATCCAGGTATTCCAGCGGCATGGTTTCATTTTGTTGAAGTCGTTCGTCAATTACGTAGCAGTTGCGGCGAACGCCAAGTGGATAATGCAGAATTGGGAATTGTGCATACTTTAGGTGCAGGATTTTCAACTCAGGCAACAACGATTTTAGGAACACAAAGCACTCGATGAATAAGACCAGTAAAGACTCGCTAGAAAAACCCTTACCGACCCCCGATGGTGATAGCCAAGTATTTTGGGATGGGCTGAAAAAGGGTGAGTTATTATTACAACACTGTGATGACTGCGGCCATGTGCAGTATTATCAACAACGAATTTGTCGACAATGCCAATCAGTTAATTTACAACACAAGGCAGCTAGTGGTCGTGGAACGATTCACTCCTTCAGCGTTGTTTACCGAGCACCGGGGCCAGCTTTTAAAGAAGATGTGCCGTATGCCGTGTTGCTGATCGATTTAGAAGAAGGTCCACGGATGATCAGCTCTCTCGTGGGTAAAGATTTTAATGCGCTAGATTTTGATATTCCAGTCAAACTTAAAACGATAAGAGTAGCTGATGAGATATGTTTACCTTGTTTTGAGTTAACTATCAGCTAGGGCTCCTTTGTTTTATTACTTTGATTTTAAAGTAACCGAAATAATTTTGAAAATAGGATTTATGTATGGCAAAGCAATTAGCACCTGAGACTAAGATATCAACCACTAATGAACAACAAATTTTGGTCCGAAACAAAGACCTTGTTCATGAACTGATCGGTAAGGTTAGCTTTACCGAAATGTTCTTTTTGCACTTGATGCAACGAATGCCTAGTGAGGGTGAAATAGCTGTTTTTGACTCTGTTCTAGTGACTCTGATGGAGCATGGGTTGACGCCGAGTGCTATTGCCACTCGATTAACGATTATGGCAGCGCCAGAGTCTGTTCAATGTGCTATCTCCGCTGGTTTACAAGGGATTGGTAGTGGTTTGGTAGGCACAATGGAAGGCATGGCGAAGAACCTACAGGAAATAATAACCGCAGAGGAAGAGATTGAAGCGAGTTGTTTACGTATTGTGAAAGGGTTTAAGGAGTCAGGCCAAGCCATTCCAGGTTTTGGTCATCCCTTTCATAAACCGGATGACCCAAGAACACCACGGCTTTTTGACATTGCACGTGAGGCGGGGGTAAAAGGGCGCTATATCGATATTGTTGCTACATTATCTAAGACGGTTGATGAGGTCTATGGTAAGCACCTAACCATTAATGCAACCGGTGCGATAGCGGTTGTGTTATCAGAAATTGGTGTGCCATGGGATGTGATGCGTGGTATTGCCGTGGTAACGCGCAGTGCTGGTTTATTGGGGCATATTCGAGAGGAAAGGGAACACCCAATCGCACCTTTTATTTACTCGCACATTGAAAAAACAGTACCGTATACTGGCAAACGGCAGCTAGATGAATAATAAGCACCCGCTGAGTTAATTAATAAGACTTAGCCAAGCCTAATACTCTTTCAGCTATATAGCATAGTGCTAATTGAGGACTAACTGGTGCAATACGGGGCACCATAGATTCACGGAGGTAGCGTTCAACATGATATTCTTTTGCGTAGCCAAAACCACCGTGGGTCATCACCGCTGTTTCACAAGCATGAAAGCCTGCTTCTCCAGCTAAATATTTAGCTGCATTAGCCGAAGCACCACAAGCCTGCTTGTTATCATATTGCCAAGCAGCTGACATGACCATTAGCCAAGCAGCTTCTAATTCAGACCAGCACACAGCTAATGGGTGTTGTATGCCTTGGTTTTGACCAATGGGGCGATTAAAAACAATACGTTCTTTAGCGTAATCAGTTGCTTTTTTTAACGCAATTCTGCCAAGTCCAACGGCCTCACCAGCTATTAATATACGCTCAGGGTTCATCCCATGAAGTATGTATTCAAAGCCTTTTCCTTCTTCGCCAATACGGTCTTCTACCGGTATTTCTAGGCCATCAATAAATAATTCATTTGAATCAACCGCTTTGCGACCCATTTTTTCAATTTCATGAACGCTGATTTTATTACGGTCGAAGTCGGTATAAAAAAGGCTTAAGCCCTGTGTAGGTTTTTTTACGTCTTCCAGTGGGGTGGTTCTTGCAAGCAATAATAGCTTATCAGCGACTTGTGCGGTTGAGATCCACACTTTTTGCCCATTAACAATATAACGATCGCCTTTACGGACAGCCAGGGTTTTAAGTTGTGTCGTGTTCAATCCGGTATTGGGTTCAGTGACAGCAAAACAAGCCTTTTCTCGACCTTCAGCCATGGGTCGTAGCATGCGGTTTTTTTGTTCCTCAGTACCAAAAACAACAACAGGGTTTAAGCCAAAAATATTAATGTGGACTGCTGATGCGCCAGACATACCAGCTCCTGATTCAGCAATGCTACTCGCCATAATCGCGGCCTCGGTAATACCTAAACCAGAGCCGCCATAAGCTTCAGGAATACAAATTCCCATCCAGCCGCCGTCTGCCATTGCTTGGTAAAAGTCATGCGGAAAACCGCCTTCTTGATCACGCTTTAACCAATAGTCATCATCAAAAGGCTTGCAAAGCTTTTGAATAGAGTTTTGAATGGCTTGCTGTTCTTCAGTATAGGAAAAATTCATTACTTGATTGCCTACTAGGTCGTTAATGGGTTATCTGGTTTAGATAATTCCAGCATCTAAACTAGCCGCCATAAAAAGGCCAAGCTCTTCGGCTTGGCCTATAAATTCTTCTTTAAAATCACCACGACAAATAAGCGGTTGTTGAACAATTTTCCATCGCAGACCGGTTAAAATGGACTCAATCGCTCGTTTTGTGCCTGTGCCATCATTACCTGCCCGAATAAGGACTGCACAGGGCATGGCCTCTGTTTTATCCATACAAGGGTAATAATTACGATCAAAAAAATCCTTTAAGCCACCACTCATATAACCTAAGTTTTCTGGAGTAACTAAAATTAACGCATCTGCATTGAGTATATCTTCTGCCTTTGCTTCTAGCGCTGGTATAAAAGTAGCTTCGACGCCGTTTACCTCATCACTCTTTGCACCCTTTAATACAGCTTTTACCATCCTTTCTATGTTTGCTGAGGGTGCATGAGCAATAATGACTAAACGCTTCATTTAGAATAAAAATATAATTATTTATTAGCTACTTACGTGGCTTTTCTAATGTTATTTGCATTTCTTTAAAGCGCTCTATTTCTTCTGGGCTATAGCCAGCATCCGCTAATACTTCGGTATTGTTTTCACCATATTGGGGAGGGCGGCATTTAAATTTTCCCGGTGTTCGCGATAGTTTTATAGGAATGCCCGTGCCTCTGTATTCGCCCGACTCTATGACCATGTCTCTTGCTTTAGTTTGCGGGTGCTGCAAAGCATCTTCAACCGTTTGTACTGCGC
>CAJXOJ010000027.1 GCA_913057515.1 uncultured Cycloclasticus sp.
CCCGACCCACTGCTCCCAAAGCAGTTGCGCTACCAGGCTGCGCTACACCCCGACTACCTTCAGAAATAATGCATAAATAATGCAATAAGTCTGTAGGTGGGCGATAATACGGCACACAGTAAATTTGGTCAACGCTTCTTTAAAAAAAGAGCCCTAAAAAGTTTAAAAATATGACATTTCAAAAAATTGATGGAAAAAAAACCTCAGCTGAGCTGAGAATGACAATAAAAAAACAAACAGAGGAGCGACTCGCTCGTGGCTTATCAAAACCTGGTTTAGCTGTTATTTTAGTTGGCGAAAATCCTGCTTCTGAGGTTTACGTACGAAATAAATGCAATGCTTGTGAGGAAGTCGATTTTTATTCCTTATCAAAAACCTTCCCTTATGGCGTTACAGAGGAAGAGCTTCTTAATTTAATTGATGAGCTTAATAACAATTCGGCCATTAACGGGATACTGGTTCAGCTGCCCCTGCCTGATCATATAAATGAAGAGAAAATCATCGAAGCGATAGATCCGCTTAAAGATGTCGATGGCTTCCACCCATACAATATTGGTCGCCTAGCCCTACGAATGCCTGTTTTAAGGTCTTGTACGCCGAAAGGCATTATGACGTTACTCAACAGCACTGGTATTGCTCTTGAAGGCAAAGAAGCTGTTGTTATTGGTGCGTCTAATATTGTTGGCCGCCCAGTATCGCTTGAACTACTGATGGCACGCTGCACGGTAACCACCTGCCATAGCCGTACGGTAGACCTTGCAGCACACGTAAAGCGGGCAGATATTATTATTGCTGCTGTGGGTATTGCTGGCTTTGTTAAAGGCGAATGGGTTAAGCCGGGAGCTGTCGTTATTGATGTTGGTATCAATCGACTCGACAATGGTAAATTAGTCGGTGATGTTGATTATGAAGCAGCGTCAAAAAATGCCAGCTGGATTACCCCTGTACCGGGTGGTGTTGGCCCAATGACCATCGCTTCATTGCTGGAAAACACACTTCAAGCAGCCGAGTTACAGAGCCATTAACTTCTACGCCAGCTTGTTTCCGATCCCTTATCTTCGAGAATAACCCCTTGTTCTTTTAACGCATCACGAATTTGATCAGCCAACGCCCAATCTTTATCCACCTTTGCTTGAAGGCGTTGGCTTATTCGCACATCAATTTCGTCATTACTGATAGCGCCATCCGACCCAGTACTGGACTGTAAATATTCTTCCGGATCCTGTCTTAAAAGACCTAGTGGTTCAGCCATATCTAATAAATCTCCAGCCATTAGTGAGGCTTGCTCAGGATTAGAGCTTTTCAATTTATTTAATTCATTCGCACACTCAAATAAGACGGAAACAGCTTTTGCAGAATTAAAGTCGTCATTCATCGCGTCTTCAAAGCGCTTTATATAGTCAGATTTAACATTGTTTTTAACGGGCTCTACATTCCGCAACGCCGTATACAGCCGCTCTAATGCAGAACGTGACTCATTAAGCTGCTCATCTGAATAATTAAGCGGACTACGGTAGTGGCTAGACAACACAAAAAAGCGTATCTCCTCACCACGGTATTTTTTTAACACATCACGTACGGTAAAAAAGTTACCCAATGATTTTGACATTTTTTCATCATCAATACGCACAAAGCCGTTATGCATCCACGTATTAACATAACGCTCGCCTGTGGCCGCTTCTGATTGGGCAATTTCATTTTCATGATGAGGGAACTGTAAATCCATTCCACCACCATGAATATCAAAGTGATTACCTAAGCAACAGGTCGACATTGCTGAACATTCAATATGCCAGCCAGGCCGCCCATCTCCCCACGGGGAAGGCCATGAAGGTTCTTCTGGCTTAGCTGACTTCCAAAGCACAAAATCAAAAGGATTACGTTTGTTACTATCAACATCGACCCGTTCGCCTGCATTCATATCCTCTAGTTTTCGGCCCGATAATTGACCATAATTTTCAAAAGATTCAACAGAATAGTACACATCATTATTTGTGCCTACATAGGCATTATTATTAGCGATCAATTTTTCGATCATGCTAATAATGTTATCGATAGAGTCGGTCGCTAAGGGTTCAAGATCGGGGGAAAGTACATTTAATGCTGCTTCATCTTGATGCATCTCATCGATAAACCGCTGAGTTAATTGCTTAAAATCTTCGTTTGATTCTGTTGCTCTTGCAATAATTTTGTCATCAATATCAGTAATATTACGCACATACTTAACGTTATACCCTAAGTATTTTAAATACCTCGATACAACATCAAAAACCACCATCACACGCGCATGTCCTATATGACAAAAGTCGTAAACGGTCATCCCACAGACATACAAGCTAACCTCTGCTTGTTTAATAGGTACAAAGGTTTCTTTTTGTCTTGTTAATGTGTTGTAAATTCGCAATGAGTCCATTGATCTAACCGAAATAATTGAAGCGCGAATAATAACCGATCCGACAAAAATGAGCACCGCTAACTCTATTATTTTGCGCACAATCATATTAACCATTGAAATAATAAATGCTTTGCTATTATTAAATGTTGGTGTGAAAATTAATAAAAATAGCCGTAATAATAATTAGAGTTGAATGTGAATAGCGAGACCAAAGTACAAGTAGATTCATGGGTTAAAAGGATTGCCGAAAGTGAAATGCCAATTTTTGGCCGCACCGTTCAAGAAGTGATTAGCGTTTCAGAAGATGATATAAGCTCTGCCCTTCAGCTTGGAAAAGTCGTTCTAAAAGATGCAGCAATGACCGCTCGTGTTTTAAAGTTAGCCAATAGTGTTCATTACAATGCTACGGGCCATAAATTTAGCACTATTAGTCGAGCCATTATGATGCTTGGCTTTGATACCGTACGAAGCATGTGTTTAACCATATCGTTAATTGATAGCTTGGTGCATGGTATTCATCGTGAACAGTTAATTAAACAAATGGCACGCTCATTACATGCTGCCGCGCAAGCACAGGAAATTGCTCAAAAATGTTCTGAAGGTAAAAATGAGGAAGTATTTATTGCCACCCTTCTCCTACATATTGGCGACCTTGCGTTTTGGTGCTTTGCTGACAGTATAGGTGAAGAGCTTCATGAGGTATTAATAAACACCGATAAAACACCTGAGCAGGCTCAAAAAGAGGTCCTTGGCTTTACGATGAATGAATTAAGTCAAGGTCTAGCACACTCTTGGGGGTTAAGCGATTTACTAAAACAGACACTCGAAAACCCAACATTTTCAAATCCAAGAAGTAAAGCGATCACCCTGTCACATCAATTGGCTGAAGCTGTAGAGGCTGGCTGGGACTCCAAAGAGGTCAAAACAATAACCGCCTCCATTTCATCATTGATTGGCTCTACCGCCAAAAAAACCACAGAGCAACTCCACAGTACAGCTACAAAAGCAGCTGAAACGACTGCTTATTATGGTGCGAAAGCCGTGGCAAAAGTGATTCCTTTACCGATTGAGGCCGTATTAGACGACACTCATGCTCTTGCTGATGCGTTTGTTCAACCTGATCCCTTATTGCAATTACAAATTCTGCAAGAGTTAATATCCATTGAGAAAGATCAAGCCGACTTTAATATGCTTGTCGAGATGACACTAGAGGGCATTAATCGAGGTGTTGGGATGGATAATGCCTTATTCGCCTTATTAACGCCTAACCGTAAAGAACTGAATGTTAAGCAAGTTATTGGTGACAATAATGACTGGCTTCATAAGCATTTTAAATTCACCTTAGCTGAGCCAGCTGCAAGGATTTTCCTTCATGCTATCAAGGACCAGCAAACCATAAGAATCGATGAAAATACCAGCCCGGAGATTAAACAACTTCTGACGCAATCATTGTCACAAAAAACAAAATCAACATCGTTTTATATTTCACCAGTGATTGTTAAAGGCAAACCCATTGGTGTCTTTTACGCAGACCGCTCCACCAGCCATCGGCCATTGGATAATGCTAGTTACGATAGCTTTCTATTGTTTGCTCAACAAGTTGGAATGTTGCTGAATCGCTTAATGAGTAACAAGTAAGCTAATCTCAGCTTTATAATCGACTTAGAAGACTATAAGATACCCCATTACATTTTAATAGGAGCTTTATCGATGACCCATAAGTTAACCCAATTTATACAGGCTATCTTTGCTGCAACCTTACTTTTTTCAACAGCAACTTACGCAACGGACAAAACAAACATGACAACCATTAAACTAACAACTAACCAAGGTGATATCACCTTAGAGCTCGATGCTGAAAAAGCACCAAACACTGTTAAAAACTTCGTAACATATGTAGAGGAAGGTTTTTATGAGGGTGTGATTTTTCACCGTATTATTCCAAATTTTATGGCGCAAGGCGGCGGTTTCACATCTGACTTTAAACAAAAAGATACCAACGCTGCTATTGAAAATGAAGCTGACAATGGTTTAGCAAATGACCGAGGCACCATCGCTATGGCAAGAACCGGCGACCCGCATTCTGCAACCGGCCAGTTCTTCATCAACTTAGCTGATAATGGCTTTTTAAACCACAGTTCAAAAACACAACAAGGTTGGGGTTATGCTGTTTTCGGTAAAGTAACCGACGGTATGGATGTTGTAGATAAAATGGCTGCTATTCCGACTGGTTCTGGCGGGATGTTTCCAACAGATGTGCCAAAAGAAGAAGTGATCATCGAAAAAGCCGAGGTTGTAAAATAACCTGTGTCAAAACACGTTCATTTTATTTCAGATTTACACCTGAGCAAGGATAGGCCAGAAACTACACAACGTTTTCTGGCCTATCTTGATTCAATGGATGCGACTGTCTCGGACTTATATATATTAGGCGACCTGTTTGACGTATGGGTCGGTGATGATGACCCCACTCCGCCGAATATTGTCGTTAAGGAAGCCCTTAACAAATTAACCACGCAAGGCATTCACGTTCATTTTTTACCAGGCAATAGAGATTTTTTAATCGGTGAAGCTTTTTTTAAAGCGACAAACATCCTTTGTTTGGACGATGAGACTGTGATTGATTTGTTTGGTACAAAAACACTGTTAATGCACGGTGATTTACTGTGTACCGATGATGTTGAGTATCAGAAATTTAGACAACTGACTCACAACCCAGCTTGGCAACAAGAGGTTTTATCCAAACCCCTACAAGAACGCTTGGCACTTGCCCAACATTATCGGCAAGAAAGTCATTCGAACAAAAATGAGAAGTCTGCTGCTATTATGGATACTAATGAAGCAGCTGTGATTGAAATACTTAAAAAACACCAAGTTTCACGCCTAATTCATGGTCATACGCATCGCCCTCATGTACATTCACACCTTGTCAATGGTCAGGCAGCTGAAAGGTTTGTTTTAGCTGAATGGGATACGCAAGGTAGTATTCTTGACTGGAGCGAGAGTGGCTATCAAGTCATCACGCTGAACTAAGCCTTGCCTTTAGCTACTCTATCGAGCCATTAATTTTTTGAATGGCGCTTATCTAAACGTTCCAGTTCTAATAATTCATGGTCTGTAAAACCGGCCCTACGGCGCAACGGTTTATTAAAGGGGCCCAGTATTTGCCCTTTTAAATAATGTTCAATATGTTTAAAAAACAACTCTTCACGTTGAATAGCATCCCGCTGACAAACAAAATCTAACCACTTTGTACCATACTCAACATGGGTGACTTCATCTTCTAAGATAATTTCTAAAATTTCAGCAGAAGCAGTATCTTTTTGTGCATACAGCTTATCGAGCATACCCGGCGTAACATCAAGTCCACGAGCTTCGAGGTAGCGTGGAACTAGCGATAGACGAGCGGCTAGGTCATGCTCCGTTTTCACAGCCATACTCCATAAACCATCATGTGATGGGATATCCCCATACTGGCAATCAAACTGAGTTAAGTGATCACAAAGCAGCTTAAAGTGCTTGCACTCATCATTTGCAACATACAGCCAGTCTTTATAAAACTGCTCAGGTAATCCTGTAAAACGATAGGCAATATCTAACGCCAATTTTATCGCGTTAAATTCAATATGTGCAATCGCATGAATAAAAGAACGTTTCCCAGCTTCGCTACCTAAACGCCGACGAGGCAATTCTTTAGGTGGCACGCAAATGGGTTTTTCAGGAAAACTCACGCGTTCAATAGGCTGAATAGTTCGCGTTGCAGGTTCAATAAAGTCGCCACTAGTGGCGCAACTCAGTTCAAATGCTTGTCGAGTCATGTCAATCGTTTCAGAGACCGATGATGTTAACAGTGCTTTTTCTATGTACTCAAATAAATCAGGCATTTATCAAAACTCTTGGCTAAAGTAAGATTTTATCGTATCTAATGTATACTTGTTTTAGCATTTGTAATAAATAATGAGAATAATTGATGAGTAAATATGATTATGACGTCATTGTTGTAGGCACAGGCCCAGGTGGTGAAGGTGCAGCGATGAAAGCATGTAAAGAAGGCAAAAAAGTAGCGATTATAGAAAAACACAAAGAAGTTGGCGGTGGCTGTACTCATTGGGGCACCATCCCGTCAAAAGCATTACGTCAGGCCGTTCAGCGTGTCATTCAGTTTAACCGTAACAAGTGGTTTAAAGAAGCTTGTGGCGGCCCGCTCCAGCTAACATTTCCCCAGCTGTTAAGCTCAGCGACAGATGTTATAAAAAAACAAGTCGATATGCGTAGTAGTTTTTACGAAAGAAACAATCTCGACTTGATTCATGGTACCGCTAGCTTTATCGATGATAATACCATGCTAATCAAGACCAATGATCGATCAAAGCCTAAGACAGTAACCGCTAGCGTTTTTGTGCTTGCCCCTGGCTCTCACCCCTATCGACCTGATGACGTTGATTTTAATCATCATAATATTTTTGATAGCGATACCATTCTGGATTTAGACTTTACGCCCCGCTCCATTACGATTTATGGCGCTGGTGTTATCGGCTCAGAATACGCCTCAATTTTTCAGGGATTAGGCGTTAAAGTTAACCTAATCAATACACAAGCCAGCCTACTAGCTTTCCTGGATGAAGAAATTGTTCATGCACTGAGTCATGATATGCGCAATCAAGGCGTTGTGATCCGTTCAAGTGAAGAATACGACTCCATTGAAGCGGACGATAAAAGCGTCACAACGCATTTAACATCTGGCAAAAGAATTAAGACCGATATCTTTCTATGGGCCAATGGCAGAACTGGTAACTTTAAAGCCTTAGCTCTTGAGAAAGTAGGTATTACGCCCAACTCCCGTGGTCAAATTAACGTTAACGATCATTATCAAGTAGAAGGCAAAGAGCATATTTACGCTGTTGGTGACTTTATCGGCTTCCCAAGTTTAGCCAGTGCTGCGTATGATCAAGGTCGCTTTGCTGCTACCCATATTGTTAATGGCTCATCTGACGCCAAATTGGTTAAAGACATCCCAACCGGTATTTATACCAATCCAGAAATTAGTTCAGTGGGCTACACAGAAAAAGAGTTAACTGAACAAAAAGTACCCTATGAAACAGGTTACTCACGCTTCGACTCACTGGCTAGGGCGCAAATTTCCGGAGAAACACAGGGCCTGTTGAAAATTATCTTTCACTCAGAGACTCTTCAAATTCTCGGTGTGCATTGTTTTGGTGACCAAGCCGCCGAAATTATTCATATTGGACAAGCCATTATGTCTCAAGAAGGTGAAGCAAATACCCTGCTGTACTTTACCAATACTACCTTTAATTACCCAACAATGGCTGAAGCTTACCGTGTCGCTGCTTTAAATGGCTTAAATCGCCTGGATAATCATTAATTGAGCATTCAGGTTTAGACCGTATAGTGTTAACACGTCAATCAAACTAAAGGCTAAAAATGAATAAACGGATATTATTGCTAAGTTTAAGTTTTTTTCTCAGCTCAGCTATTGCACATGAAGTAAAGCTTGACGGTATCGTTAATTTGCAAGCGTCCGCCAGCGTTGAGGTTGAAACCGACACGATGCTGGCGAGTATTGCAGTCGAAGGTGAAAACTACGACCCAAGTGCACTTGCTGATGAAATCAATAAAACAATGTCTTGGGCCCTTAAAACAGCAGCCCCATTTAAAACCGTTAAAGTTAAAGGCGGCCAGTACACATCTCACCAACTTTATAATAACCGTATTTTCAAAGCCTGGCGTGGTACTCAAACCATTACCCTTGAAAGCAAAGACAGTAAACAGCTAGGAAAGCTAATCGGCCTACTACAAAAAAGACTACTCATTAAGTCTCTTCGCTATCAAGTTTCAAACGAAAAATTAGCAGTTACCAAGCAACTACTAACAAAGCAAGCTATTGCAACCTTCAAGTCGCAAGCAAAAACAGTTATCGAGGAGCTTGGTAAGAATAAATACATTATTCATCAGATTAGCATTAATTCGAATAACCAACGCCTGCCGGTGCACTACGCAAAATCAAGAATGCTTTCTAGCAGCATGTCTGATGAGGCGGCCCCAGCTAATTTACAACAAAGTTCATCAACTATTCAGGTGAACATTAATGGGTCTATTCGAATCATAAACTAAGGCCATACGACTAGACTGTTCTTTATTACGCACCTTTTTAGTGCCTGCCTGTTATAACGGGCACCTTAATGATGCGACGCAATATCATTTATCATACCGAACCTGATAAAAGCCCATATGTAATACTAAACCAAAAATTGGCATAATCATTGCTATTCTCTCTATATGTGCTATTTGCTTGATTAAGTAATAACACCACTGTAACGGCGCAGTGAATACAACAATCATAATATATAAAGCAAAGAAGCTAATTCGGTGTACTCGCGTTGGCTTTTTTTATGTTTTATGATTTTTATAAAATTAATTTAGAGAGTCAACATGAAAAATAAAAGAAAAAGCCAGTCCAGTTCAATATTTATGGGCGTTATCGCTAGCACAATGCTAATGAGCACAGCGCCCTTAGCCCAAGCTGAGGAATCTTTATTAAAAGCCTTATCCAGTGGTAAAGCCAGTTATAGCGCTAGATTACGTTATGAAAACGTCGATCAAGATAACTTATCTGAAGAAGCTAATGCGTATACAGCCAGACTAACAGCAGCCTACAAAACCGGAACTTATTACGGCTTTGGGCTTTTTGGTGAAGTAGAAAGTGTGCACAGCCTGTTTAGTAATAACTACGCCCATAAATCCCAGGCAAAAGGTGCCACCTACCCTGTGATAGCCGACCCTAATGAAACAGAGCTAAATCAAGGCTATTTGTTTTACACAGGCCTTGAGGACACGTCTGTAAAACTTGGTCGTCAAGCTCTGACCTACCGTGGTGCACCTTTCCATAGACATATCGGCACCGTTGCATGGCGTCAAAATTGGCAAACACTTGATGCCCTCTCTATTTCTAATCAATCCCTAGCGGATACAAGCATTAATTATGCATATGTTTGGAATGTGAATCGCATCTTTGGTGAAGATGCAGCCGGTGCATGGGATGATTTTGATAGCGCATCGCACCTTTTTAACGTTCAATACAGTGGCTTTAAGCCAGCAAAGATTGAAGCCTATGCGTATTTATATGACTTTAAAAATGCAGATGCTTTTTCAACAAACACCTATGGTTTAAGGCTCAGCGGTGGCACGCCTGTCAGCGATAGCACTAAACTTATCTATACAGCCGAATACGCTACTCAATCAGATGCTGCTGACAACCCTAACTCAATAGATGCCGATTATATATTAGCTGAAATAGGCGCGAAAACATCATTCGATGGCCCCCTAAAAATGCTATTACTTAAAGCGAGCTATGAGTTACAGGAAGGTAGCGGTGGTGCTGATCGTTTCGTGACCATTCTTGGAACAAACCATGCTTACCAAGGTTGGGCAGATAAGTTTTTAGTAACGCCGGGCGATGGTGTTGAAGATATTTACTTAACAGCCGTAGCAAAGGCGTATGGCATGAAGTTTGTTGCGGCTTATCACGACTTTAGCTCAGACAATAATAGTTATGACTACGGGACTGAGTTTGATATTTTAGCGACAAAGAAAATCGCTAAAAATTACACGGTTGGTCTTAAATATGCCGATTACAATGCAGACAATAATGCTTTAAACACCGGTGCTACAGCTGTAGATACAACTAAACTATGGGCATTTGTTAGTGCTAAATTCTAACCATAACCTAAATTATTGACCTGATAAGTATTAATAAACACTTAATGAAACCTAAAGTCCTATTATTTAATACAACCGCTGATGAGCTCATAGATGTTCAGCAACATTTATCCGCCTCCATCTATGAGGTCACAGCGGTTACATCAGAGCTAAGTGAGATAAGCCGAGCCGCCTTATCCGGTACGGTAGACATTATTATCGCGGTCACGGATAAAAGGTTCGATCAGTTGTTTAGTTGCATACAACAAATTAACTTACAGAACCCTATTCCCGTTATTGTTTTCACGTATGAAGACAGTAGAGATGTTATCCAATCTGCCATTAAAGTGGGTGTGAGCGCTTATATTGTTGATGGTCTTCAAGCCAAGCGCATCGTTTCTATTATTGATACTGCTTGTTTTCGATTTAACGAGCAACAACTCGTTAAAGAGGAACTTGAAAAGACTAAAAACACCTTAAGCGATCGCAAACTGATTGATAAAGCAAAGGGCATTGTTATGCAGCGTTCTAATATCAGTGAAAACGATGCTTACAAAGCCATGCGTAAAATGGCGATGGATAAAAATATCAAAATGATAGAGCTTGCAAAAAGCATTATTTCAGCTAGCGAAATACTGGCATAGGTATTGCTTTATATTTTTATAGGAATAATTGTAATTTATAGCACCATCCCCAGTATTGGGGCTTAAAACAAAATAGACCATTTAAGGTCACAGGACAAAGGCGTCCGTTAGCTAGTTTTCTTTAAAACGAAAACTAGCGGCGGGCGTTTTTTTTTGCATTTTTATAAACGTAAATAGGAAAACAAATGAAAAAAGATCGAAAGACTTCTATCTCGCAGAACACGAGAGGCATGTTGAAAAGTTGCCTCGCTGGTCTAGCATTAACGATAGCGGGTAGTTTAACCAGTGCCCATGCTGTTGGTGAGCTTGAAAAAGATGAACTGAAATTTGGCTTTATCAAACTAACTGATATGGCACCATTAGCGGTTGCCTATGAGAAAGGCTTTTTTGAAGATGAAGGCTTATACGTCACCATTGAACCACAAGCGAACTGGAAGGTGTTGCTGGATCGTGTGATTGATGGCGAGTTAGATGGCGCACATATGCTAGCGGGTCAACCACTGGGTGCCACCATCGGGTTCGGTACTAAAGCCGATATTATTACTGCTTTTAGTATGGATTTAAATGGTAACGCTATCACTGTTTCAAACGATATTTGGGCAGAAATGAAGCCGAATATTCCAAAAGATGCAGCGGGCAAACCTGTGCACCCTATTAGTGCAACTGCACTGAAACCGGTTGTTGATCGGTATAAATCCGAAGGTAAACCTTTCAATATGGGTATGGTTTTCCCCGTATCGACACATAACTACGAGCTGCGTTATTGGCTAGCAGCCGGTGGTATCCACCCTGGCTATTATTCAAAAACGGATATTACCGGCCAAATTGATGCTGATGCATTATTGTCCGTTACCCCTCCTCCACAAATGCCTTCAACACTTGAAGCTGGAACTATTTATGGCTATTGCGTTGGTGAACCTTGGAATCAACAAGCCGTTTTTAAAGGCATCGGCGTTCCTGTTGTGACAGATTATGAAATTTGGAAAAACAACCCAGAAAAAGTATTTGGCGTTAGCGCAGCTTGGGCAGAAAAAAATCCAAATACACATAAAGCAGTCATTAAAGCGTTAATTCGTGCGGCTCAATGGTTGGATGCTAACAACGATGCAAACCGTCCAGAAGCGGTAAAAATTCTGTCTCAATCTGAATATGTTGGTGCTGATTACGATGTGATTGCTAACAGCATGACGGGTACATTTGAGTATGAAAAAGGTGACAAGCGTGACTTACCAGACTTTAACGTGTTCTACCGCTACTTCGCCACTTACCCTTACTATTCAGATGCTATTTGGTACCTCACCCAAATGCGTCGCTGGGGACAAATTACCGAAGAAAAATCTGATGAGTGGTTCCACGAGATTGCTAAAAAGGTTTATCGTCCAGATATCTATTTAGCAGCGGCTAAAGAGTTGCTAGAAGAAGGCAAGATTGCTAAAGCAGATATGCCTTGGGATACTGATGGTTACCGTGCACCACAAACTCACTTCATCGATAACATTACATATGATGGACGTACACCCAATGCTTATTTAGAAAAATTCAACATTGGTCTAAAAGGAAAAGACGCTGTTAAGTAAATAACGGTATGACAACAATAGGCACCTGTGATGATGCGGGTGCCTATTTAACCTAAATAGAGGCAACACGATGTCTGTTAACTCAGAGCTAGAAGATAAAAATATGGAAAATACTGAAACAAACAACCCGGCAAGCTCACCCGCTAATTCACAAGAGGCTGCTTCAAGTAGCCCTGACAAAAAGGTCGCTAATGAAGGCGTTAAAATATCCGTAAAAATTAATAACTTTTTAGAATTGATCGGTTTTACTTGGTTTATACCCATCGTAAAATTATTAGCTGGTGAAGACCCTGTTCAACAATCAAAAGAAATTTTAAAAGTCATTGGCGTTCCCGTATTAGCCATGTTGATCTTTATTGGATTTTGGGACTGGGGTGCCGCTAAAATTCAAACCAGCCTGGGCGCTATCCCAGGGCCTGCTGCAGTATGGCAAGAAACAAAAAGCCTCGCTGCCGATCATTACAAAGAGAAAGAAAAAGAAGTTGCTTTCTACAAACGTCAAGAGGTTCGTAACGCAAAAAAGCTTGAAAAGAACCCCGATGCCGTTATTAAAATTCGTGATTACACGGGCAAAGCCACCTACCCTCAACAAATCATGACCAGTTTATGGACTGTTTTCGCGGGATTTTTCTTAGCCTCAATTATTGCTATTCCATTGGGTGTCATTTGTGGATTAAGTCCTGCTTTTAATGCCGCTATTAATCCGATTATTCAGATATTTAAACCCGTTTCTCCATTGGCTTGGTTACCGATTGTTACCCTTATCGTTAGTGCGCTGTATGTTGTTGAAGGGGATGCTTCATTTAGTAAATCATTCCTTGTGTCAGCCATTACCGTCACACTGTGCTCATTATGGCCAACATTAATTAATACAGCGGTGGGCGTTTCCACTATTGATAAAGACTTAATGAATGTATCAAAGGTCTTGCAACTTGGCTGGTGGAAAACAATCACTAAAATTGTTTTACCCAGTTCGCTGCCATTAATTTTTACCGGTTTGCGTCTGTCACTTGGTGTCGGTTGGATGGTACTCATTGCCGCTGAAATGTTAGCGCAAAACCCAGGTCTAGGTAAGTTTGTGTGGGACGAATTCCAAAATGGTAGTTCTCAATCACTGGGTAAAATTATGGTTGCTGTGTTCACAATTGGTATTATCGGCTTTATGCTCGACCGTATCATGTTAACGCTGCAAAAATATTTCTCATACGGCGACGCAATGTAGGAGGAATGAATATGTCATTTTTAGCACTTAACAATATTAGTAAATCCTACGGCAGTGGTCACAATAAAAGTGACGTGCTTAGCAATATTAACCTTGATATTAAAGAAGGTGAATTTGTTGCCATTGTTGGTTTCTCAGGTACCGGTAAAACGACGCTCATCTCAACCATTGCGGGTTTGATTAAGCCCGACAGTGGTGAGGTGACCATGCAAGGTAACAAAGTTACCGGTCCAAGCTCCGAACGTGGTGTGGTTTTTCAAAGCTATTCATTAATGCCCTGGCTGACCGTTTTTGGAAATGTTGCTTTAGCTGTTGATTCAGTTTTTAGCGACCTGTCGTCCACTGAACGCAAAGAACGTATCGAGAAATACATTAATATGGTTGGCTTATCTCATGCAACACATCGACACCCTTCTGAGCTGTCAGGTGGTATGAGACAACGTGTTAATGTAGCACGAGCACTAGCAGCAAGCCCAGATGTTTTGTTATTGGACGAACCCCTGAGTGCATTAGATGCCCTGACTCGTGCCAATCTACAAGATGAAATTATTAGAATTTGGGAACAGGAAAAGAAAACCGTCGTACTCATCACCAATGATGTAGACGAAGGTTTAATTATGGCTGATCGAATTATTCCCTTAAACCCAGGGCCAAATGCAACCTTCGGCCCAGAGTTCATTGTTGATTTACCTCGCCCACGCGATAGAACAGCCATGAACCATGATGAAAATTTTAAAAAATTACGCAGTGATATCACTCAGTATTTAATGAGTGTCGGTATATCGGAAGATAGTGATTCTGAGAATAATGTTTATCAATTACCAGATGTTCAGCCTAATACAGCGAGTGACTTTGGTTTAACTGATGATGAAAAACCTGACGTATTAAAACCCTACTCAAACAATATGGGTGATAAGAAATACTTAGAGTATTTTAATCTGACAAAAATTTACCCAACACCCAAAGGCCCATTAACCGTGGTCGATAAGTTTGAACTCAATATTGAAAAAGGCGAGTTTATTTCAATTATTGGCCATTCCGGTTGTGGTAAATCTACAGTGTTATCTATGACTGCAGGCTTAACCGACATCAGTGATGGTGGTATTGTTTTAGATAAAAAAGAAATTGATGCTGCCGGCCCTGATAGAGCGGTTGTTTTCCAAGCGCCCAGCCTCTTCCCTTGGTTAAGTGCAAAAGAAAACGTTGCCCTTGGTGTTGAACGGGTCTACCCGCACGCGACTAAAGAAGAACGCAACAGCATTGTTGAGTATTACCTAAGTAAGGTCGGCTTAAGTGAAGCCTTAAATAAGAAAGCCGCTGAACTTTCAAATGGAATGAAACAGCGTGTCGGTATTTCACGTGCCTTTGCTCTGTCTCCAAAACTGCTCTTGCTAGATGAGCCATTTGGCATGTTAGATTCCTTAACAAGGTGGGAGCTACAAGAGGTGTTAATGGAAGTGTGGACGCGGACTAAAGTAACGGCCATTATGGTAACCCATGACGTTGACGAAGCGATTTTACTTGCTGACCGTGTGGTGATGATGACCAATGGGCCTAACGCAAAAGTCGGTAAGGTTATGAAGGTTGATTTACCACGACCACGTACACGTAAGGCGCTGGTATCGCACCCTGATTATTATAAATATAGAGAAGAACTACTGACCTTCCTAGCCGAGTGCGATAATCACTAAGTTATTGGAACGTTAGATCCATAAAAAAGGCGCTGTTAAAACAGCGCCTTTTTTCTTACCTTACTAATAAGGTTAAGCCTTAGCAGCTATCTCCACTGTATCAGCTATTTTTTGATACTCTTCAATTTGATCGAAGTTCAAGTAGCGATATGTTTCTTCTGCCATGGTATCAATTTTATTCGCGTACTCCATGTACTCTTCCTTGCTTGGAATTTTTCCTAAAATCGCACCCACTGCCGCTAACTCTGCAGACGCCAAGTAAACAAAAGCGCCGTTACCCAAACGGTTAGGGAAGTTACGTGTAGAGGTTGAAATCGCTGTTGATTTCTCAGCAATACGCGCTTGGTTACCCATACACAGCGAACAACCTGGCATTTCTGTACGTGCGCCAGATGTACCATAGATATTATAATAACCTTCTGCGGTTAACTGCGCTTCATCCATTTTAGTTGGAGGTGCAATCCACAAACGAGTCGGTATAACTCCGCCAAACTCTTGTAACAAATTACCCGCTGCACGAAAGTGACCAATATTAGTCATACATGAACCGATAAAGACCTCATCAATATGCGTACCTGCAACTTCAGATAATGTTTTAACATCATCCGGATCATTGGGGCATGCAAGAATAGGCTCATGAATATCGCTCATATTAATTTCAATGATTTCAGCATATTCGGCATCGGCATCAGCTTCCATTAACTCTGGATTGGCCAGCCATTTTTCCATTGAAGTAATACGACGTTCAATCGTTCTTACGTCACCATAACCTTCAGCAATCATCCATTTCAACATGGTGATATTTGAGTTCAAATACTCAATAATTGGTTCTTTGTTTAGCTTAATGGTACAACCCGCCGCAGAACGCTCAGCAGATGCATCTGATAATTCAAATGCTTGCTCAACTTTCAAATCAGGTAAACCTTCAATTTCAAGCACGCGACCTGAGAAAGCATTAATTTTGCCTTCTTTAGCAACGGTCAATAAGCCTTTTTCAATCGCCGCCAATGGAATTGCATTGACCATGTCACGTAAGGTAATTCCTGGTTGCATTTCACCAGTAAAGCGAACCAAAATTGACTCTGGCATATCTAATGGCATAACGCCTGTTGCGGCAGCAAACGCCACCAAACCAGAACCAGCAGGGAAAGAGATACCTAATGGGAAACGTGTATGCGAATCACCACCTGTACCCACTGTATCAGGAAGTAACATACGGTTTAACCACGAGTGGATAATGCCATCACCTGGTCGCAAGGGTACACCACCACGGTTCATTATGAAATCAGGTAATGTATGGTGAGTTGTTACATCAACCGGCTTAGGGTAAGCCGCTGTATGACAGAAAGACTGCATTACCAAGTCAGCTGAGAAGCCTAAGCAAGCCAAGTCTTTAAGTTCATCACGTGTCATTGGGCCTGTTGTATCTTGTGAGCCAACAGTCGTCATATGAGGTTCGCAGTAAACACCCGCTCTAATCCCTTCTACGCCACAGGCTTTACCCACCATTTTTTGAGCCAACGTAAATCCTTTACCACTGTCTTCGTGGGTTTCTGGTGTACGGAATAAATCAGATGCGCCTAGTCCTAAAGCAGTACGAGCACGCAGTGTTAACCCCCTACCAATAATTAAAGGAATCCGGCCGCCAGCCTGCACTTCATCAAGAATCACATTTGACTTTAATTCAAATTCAGCCAATAACTCATCCGTACCGCTTTTGGTTACTTTGCCGTCGTATGGGTAGATGTCAATCACATCATTCATGTTCAGCTTAGACACATCCATTTCAATGGGTAATGCGCCAGAGTCTTCCATAGTGTTAAAGAAGATAGGCGCAATTTTGGCACCAATACACACACCACCACCACGTTTATTTGGAATATAAGGAATATCATCTCCCATAAACCATAGCACCGAATTAGTAGCTGATTTACGTGAAGAACCAGTCCCCACAACATCACCCACATAGGCGAGAGGAATACCGTCTTTTTCCATTTCTTCAATTTGAACGATTGGGCCTTTTTCGCCTGGCACATCTGGGTTAATGCCATCACGTGGCATTTTAAGCATCGCTAGCGCGTGTAAAGGAATGTCTGGACGTGACCACGCATCTGGGGCTGGCGATAAATCATCGGTGTTCGTTTCACCGGTAACTTCAAATACCTTAACCGTTAGTTTTTCGGCTAGAGCATCTTTACTTGTGAACCATTCAGCATCAGCCCATGATTGTAATACACGTTTTGCTGCTGCGTTACCCGAATCCGCTTTATCTTTTACATCGTGAAATGCATCAAATACTAACAAGATATGTGATAACTGGTCTGCTGCTGTTTCAGCTAGTTCTGCGCTATCTAATAGGTCTACTAAAGGCGAGATATTATAACCACCTAGCATCGTACCCAATAATTCTGTTGCTTTAACCGCATCAATCAACGGAGAAGATGCTTCACCTTTAGTGATGGCCGCTAAAAATCCTGCTTTCACATAAGCAGCCTCATCCACACCCGCAGGTACGCGATTAACAATCAAATTGAGCAAGAACTCTTCTTCACCCGCAGGAGGTGCTTTTAATAGTTCAACAAGGCCGGCAACTTGCTCGGCATCTAATGGCTTAGGAACAATACCCAATGCGGCACGTTCATCTACATGTTTACGATATTCTTCTAACACTGATCACTCCTACGTTTAAAATTAGGTTTTAAATAAGCAACGCTTACAAATTAAGACTTGCATTTTAGCATTTAGCACCCAAAATTGACAGGTCTAGCCCGAGAGTGTTTTATATAGATAGGTCTTACGTCTATAGCTAAAAAAACTATTTCCCTATGTGTTTAATTGTTTTCAAATATCAACCAGATGAGGATAACAAACTCGTTCTCGCTGCCAATCGTGATGAGTATCATCAACGTGAAGCTATTCCCGCTAAATTTTGGCCAGAACAGCCGAATATTTTTGGAGGGATAGACGCTGTGGCAGGCGGAAGTTGGTTAAGCATTGACACCTCAGGCCGTTTAGCCGTGCTAACCAATATACGTAAACCACCCTACAAAGATCCTATAAAATTATCTCGCGGTTATTTGGTAAAGGATTTTTTATCTCAACAATATTCTGCTGCCGATTTTATGAAGCAATTAAAAAACGGCGGTAAAGACTACGGCTTGTTTAATTTGTTATTAATGGATAACACCGGCCTCTGGCATTATTCAAACGACTCGTGTCAGACAAATAAAGTACTCGCTGGGACCCATGGGCTGAGTAATGCCAGCTTAAACACGCCTTGGCCAAAATTAACCACGTCCGTAAAAGCATTTAAAAATTCATTGTCATCTAATAATGTAGATACTCTTAAAATACTGAGCGCAATGCAGTCACGAGCTCAACCCGCTGATGATGCACTACCCAATACCGGAATAGGCCTAGAGTTTGAGCGATTTTTATCGCCAATATTCATTCAAGGGGAAGAATACGGCACGCGATGTACGACACTTTTAACTATCAGCAATAGCACCGTTAATTTCACAGAAGTTAGTTATTCATCTGCTGGGCAAATCAGCGGTGAAGTGCAACAAAAAATAGATTTATGAGAATATAAACTTTGATTTACGAATAAAGCCTTCTGCCCTAGCCTAGTTCAACATTATGATAGACCTGCTGCACATCATCTAGATCATCGAGCATAGCAATAAACTTTTCAAAGAGTTCCACGTCATCACCTGTCATAGAGGTAAAAGCATGGGGGATAAACTGAATTTCATCCACCTCAAAATCCACCTCACCTAGACTATCTTGAAGCGCCTGTTTTGCTTTAAAGTAATCGGTAGGTGGTGCAAAAACGGAAATTTTACCCTCTTCATTTTCAATATCTGTAACGTCTACATCCGCATCCATTAGCGTCTCAAGCACCGCGTCCTCATCATCGTGTTTAAACACTAAAATGGCCGAATGATCAAACATATGGCTGACACTACCTTGTGTGCCAATTTTACATTTAGTTTTGGTGAAAGCCTGACGAACATCGCCAAACGTACGATTTGGGTTATCTGTTAGGCAATCAATAATGGCCATACTACCACCAGGACCATAGCCTTCATAACGTGCCGGCGAGTAATCTTCCCCACCACCACCTTTTGCTTTATCAATGGCTTTATCAATCACGTGCGCAGGTACTTGGTCTTTTTTAGCACGATCAATCAAACTACGTAGCGCCAAATTCCCTTCAGGGTCAACACCGCCTGATTTTGCACTGACATAAATCTCACGTCCATAACGGCTATAAACCTTCGCCTTCATATCAGACGTTTTAGCCATGGACTCTTTGCGGTTTTGGTAGGCTCTCCCCATGAGATAGGTGCTCCGAATTATAAATTAAACGTACATTCTAATGCCAAGCGCGCTACATGTGAATGTAGAAAGCAACATTGAGTGGATAATTGCATCGATTTTGTATCGAACTAAAAGTTGCCCATATAAATAATTCAGTCACTCTCATCGCCTAATTTAAAAAAACATAAAAACGTGGTGATGAAAACCGGAGCTAACTCACAAAATGTGGTGCTCCAGCTAAATTGACGGCTGAACACTACCCACCCTAAGGTAACCTAACAATGCCTTTATATTCATCTATGTATTTTATGAAAAATACAACAAAAGCCCATCACATGATGATGTAATGAAGAAACCCTTCTCAGAAGCTCCGCTAATGTATTTAAAGTTATGCAGCAACTTTGCATTAAGTACATTTAATTGAGTTTAATTAATTGTCATAAATAAATCTTGCCTATCGATACAAAAAATTAAATAATGAAAAGCTAATGTTCTTATTTAAATCATTAACTAAAGGTACTTATGAAAACCCAACTTATTATTAACAATGAAGCCATTGATGCATCAAATGGAGCCACTTTCGAGCGACTAAACTCTGTCACTGGCGAGCTTGTAACACAAGGTGCTGCAGCCACAGTTGAAGACGCTAATAGAGCCGCTGATACAGCCGCCATAGCTTTTAAAACGTGGTCTGAAACTGGGCCTACTGAAAGGCGCTTATTATTATTAAAAGCGGCTGATTTGCTAGAAAGCAAAACAAATGATTTTATTCAAGCCATGGCTTCTGAAGTCGGTGCTTCAGCACTTTGGTCTGGCTTTAATGTGATGATGGCAGCAGCTTTATTTCGTGAAGCGGCTAGTATGACAACGCAAATTCAAGGGGAAACTATTCCTACTGATAAGCCTGATACCTTATCGATGACATTCCGTCAGCCTGTTGGCGTTATTCTTAGTATGGCACCTTGGAACGGCCCAGTTGCATTAGCTGCTCGTGCTATCGCTTATCCGATCGCCTGTGGCAATACAGTGGTTTTTCGCGCATCGGAAGTGAGCCCTAAAACACACTTACTCGTTGCTGAAGCATTATATGAAGCAGGCTTACCTGCTGGTGTGCTTAACGTTATTACACATGCTTCAGAAGATGCTCCTCAAATAACAGAAGCATTAATTGCTCACCCTGCTGTAAAACGCATTAACTTCACAGGCTCTACACGTGTTGGTCGCATTATTGCGCAACAAGCAGGCAAACATTTAAAGCGTTGCTTACTTGAGCTTGGTGGCAAATCACCATTAGTGATTTTAGACGATGCTAATATCGATGAAGCTGTTAGAGCCGCTATCTTTGGCTGTTTCCTTTATCAAGGCCAAATCTGCATGACAACCGGTCGTATCGTTGTTGACGAAAAAGTAGCCGATGAGTTCGTTGAAAAATTTGCAGCGGCTGCTAAAGAACTCACGATGGGTAATCCAGCAGAAGCAGGTAATGAACAGTGCATTATTGGTCCATTAGTTGAAAAATCATCAGGTAAACGACTCAATGAGATCGTTAAAGATGCGACCGATAAAGGCGCAACGCTGGTCAGTGGCGGCGAAGCAGATGGTGCCTCAATGCCTGCAACCATTCTAGATCACGTTAATAACGACATGAGAGCCTATGACGAAGAGTCATTTGGCCCTGTTATTTCTATTATTCGTGTAAAAGGGGATGAAGAAGCCTTGTTTGTTGCTAATGACACCGAATATGGCCTATCAGGTTCAGTCTTTAGTCGCAGCTTCCCAAGAGCCATGAAAATGGCCAAACATATTGAGTCTGGTATTTGCCATATCAATAGCGCTACGGTTAATGGCGAATCGCAAGCACCTTATGGAGGCTGCAAATCAACAGGCTACGGTCGATTCGACGGGCGCGCAATGATTGACGAGTTTACTGAACTACGTTGGGTGACAGTAGCACCTGATCATGTGCACTACCCTTTCTAGTTCTATTTAAAGCATTAACAAAAAAAGCCCAGCTATTTTTAATAGCTGGGCTTTTTAATATTAGTTAATAAACAAAAAGTTAAAGATTTAACTTCTAGTAATTTATCAATCTATTTCTTATTAAAAAACTGCTCTAAGGCCTCTTGATGTTCTGGTGCGTGGTGGAACATCGCCTGATTTGCCGAACAAAGATTGAGGTGATCTTCATAGCCTAAACTATCAGTAGACCTTAATAAACGCTTGCTTACCACGAGGGCTTCACGGGATTTTTCCGCCATTGATGACGCCAGCTCTTCTGCGCTGATCATTAGTTGATTATGCTCGACTAACTTTAACAAAAGCCCCATATCCAATGCTTCTTGCGCGCCCACTGTTTTACCTGTCAATATTAATTCAGCCGCTCTTTGTGCACCCACGGTTTTACGTAACAACCAGCAGGCGCCATCACCCGGAATAACCGCCAAATTTAAGAACGATGAACAAAAAGTTGCACGTTCAGATGCAATTCTTATATCGCACAGCAAGGCTAAGTCAAACCCGGCACCTGCCGCCGCCCCATTAACCGCCGCAATAAGAGGGATTTCAATCGAATACAGTAATTTAGATAAACTATGAATGCCTTTTCGGTAGTTATTTTGTAGCTCTAAATGATCACCTGCAAACATCTTTTCTCTATTCAACATATCTTTGACATTACCGCCCGACGAAAAGCCTTTGCCTGCACCAGTAAGAATACAGACAGAAACCTCTGGGTTATCTTGAATCGCCGTAAATACTGCTTTTACTTCCTCTAATAAGAGAGGGTCGGTAATGGCATTTCGTGTTGCAGGGTCATTTAAGATCACCGTGGCAATTTTGTTTTCTATTGTTAACTTGACCGTTTCGTATATCACTTCTTTATACCTAATGAATTAACGTTACCAATAACGACGTGAGATAATGTGATTTTCACGCGCTTGCTGTAATAAGCTTTCACGGTCATCTGGATGAGCAATACTGATTAACGCCAAAGCCCGCTCAGTAATACTTTTACCCTTTAGATTAACAATACCAAACTCGGTAACCACATACATCGTATCGCTTCTTGGTGTGGTGACCACAGTCCCCTCATCCAAACCCGGTACAATACGAGAGTGTGAGCGGCCCTCTTTATCGACAAACCTAGAGGATAAGCACATAAACGACTTACCGCCTTTTGACGCAACCGCACCACGCACAAATTGCAACTGCCCGCCGGTACCGGAAATTTGCCTGTAAGCGCTACTTTCTGAGGCCACCTGCCCGCTCAGATCAATCTGCAAGCAGTTGTTAATAGAGATAACATGATCGTTTTGTGCGATTTTATTTGGCAGATTAGTTTCATCAACGGGAATGCTGACACACAGTTCATTTTTATCGATAAAGTCATACATTCTTTTTGAACCCAGTGCAAAGGTATAGACAATTTCACCACGGTGAGTTTGCTTATATTCACCCGTTACTTTGCCTTTTTCTACTAGGTCGACCATCCCATCAACAAACATCTCCGTATGAATCCCGAGGTCTTTGATAGTTGAATGTGCTAAAGCAGAACAAACTGCATTAGGCATCCCACCAATGCCTATCTGCAAACAGCTCCTGTCTTTTATCAGTGGCACAATATAATCAGCGACTTGCCGATCAATATCGCTTATCGGTGCGCTAGGTAATTCAAATAACGGCGCATTATCACCTTCAAATACAGCATCCACTTCCGTGATATGAACGGTATTTTGGTTGCCGTAACAAACAGGAATAGCCCCTGATGTTTCTATAACAATTTTTTTCGCTATATCACAGCAAGCTCGCAAAAATGTATTAGAAACACCGAAGTTGAAATAGCCATGTTTATCCATCGGTGAAGCTTTAAGCACCAATACATCTGTTTTTAAATGTTCTCGATAAATCCCAGGGCCTTCACCAAAGTTAAAGGGGATATAACTCATGCCGCCCTGCTCTGATTTTTTTCTATCATAGCCAGAGAAGTGCCAATTCTGATATTCAAAATGTCGTTGCTCAGGGTCCTGTTCAATAACTTGCCTAGCCGCTACCGATAAGGTCCCTCTTACAATCACATCTTTTAAGCGATCTTTTTGTGCCGCTAATTCAGTATCAAATATATCTGATTGAGTGACACTAAAGCCATAATCGACCGTATCACCACTGTTAACTAACGCCACTGCTTCTATGACGCCCACCATTTTTTGCTGAAGCATTTTTTGTACTGGCACTTTTTCCCCCAAGCCTAAATAATCTAAATTATTATTGTTATTTTGTTTTAACAAGTACGGTCCGTACTCAAAAAAACTATGGTTTCATCATTACACAATCACCGACGACTACTTTCGTATCACCAACCGTGCACACCGTATCCAGTTTAACAATTTTCTTCTCAAGATTAATATCAGTAATCGTTACTGTGGTTTTTACCGTGTCGCCAATTTTAACAGGCGCTTTAAACTTCATATTTTGGCCTAAATAAATAGTTCCAGGCCCAGGCAACTTCATCGCCAAGGTGGCACTAATGAAACCTGCCGATAACATGCCGTGAGCAATACGCCCTTTAAACATACTTTGCTTGGCATATTCCTCGTCAATATGCGCGGGGTTAAAATCACCCGTAATACCGGCAAATAAAATAATATCTGCTTCCGTCACTGTTTTACTCATAGAGGCAGATTGCCCCACATTCATCTCTTCAACACTAAACCCTTCTGACATATTTCTTTCCTCTAAAATTAATCGATCATTCTTTTTGAAACTTCTTCCAGCATAACTTCCGTAGCGCCACCAGCAATGGATTCTATACGAGCATCACGATACATACGTTCGATAGCACTTTCACGTATATAACCAAAACCTCCATGAAACTGAAGACAGTCATACATCACTTCATTTACCAGTTCTCCACAATAGGCTTTAACCATAGACACTTCTTTAATGCAGTCTAACCCTTGCGCATCTAGCCATGCCGAATGATAAACAAGTTGCTTGCCGGCCTCAACACGTGTGGCTAACGACGCTAAACGCTGGCGTATGGCCTGCTTATCAAACAAAACCCCGCCGAAGGCTTTGCGTGTTGTCACGTAATCCATTGTTAGCTCAATCGCCTTAGAGGCTTCGCCCATTGATTGCGCGCCTAATACTAAACGCTCATTTTGAAAACTCCGCATAATGGAATAAAAGCCTTTATTAAGCTCACCCAATATATTTTCTGCTGGCACACGGCAATTATCAAAAATTAACTCAGCGGTATCTGATGATAACCAGCCCATTTTTTTAAGGTTTTTACCAACACTAAACCCTGGGGTTCCTTTTTCAACCGCAAATATCGTAATACCGCGCGAAGGTTTAGCATCCATGTCTGTTTTTGCCGCAACAAAAAATAAATCACCGTGTACGCCATTGGTGATAAACATTTTTGAACCGTTCAAAACATATTCATCGCCGTCTTTTACAGCGCGTGTTTTCATCGCGGCAACATCGGAGCCTACATCCGGTTCTGTGACGGCAACACCCGCTATCTTTTTACCAGAAATAATATCTGGCATATATTTAGCTAACTGATCTTTATTACCAAAATTATCTAAGTGTGGTGAGGCCATATCAGTATGAACCAGCACCGTTACCGCAAAGCCACCAAAGGTTGAACGGCCAAGCTCTTCAGCCAAAATAACAGACCCCAGCGCATCCATTTCGCTACCACCATATTCATCTGAGTAGCGTATTCCCAAGAAACCGAGCTGACCCATTTCTTGTAAAATTTCGCGTGGTATTTCACCGGTTTCTTCCCATTCTTCTGCTACTGGCATAACACGTTGTTCAACAAACCGCCGAATTTGATCACGTAACATAATGTGCTCTTCATTAAAATAAATTGAGTTCATTTATTAATCCTTAAAATTATTGACCTAATTCCAGCTGGCTTTTCGTTTATTTAAAAAGGCATCAATGCCCTCTTTACCTTCATCTGTTTCCCACGCATCGGCTAAGTTTGCCACCGTGTATATGCGATTATCTGCTGCCGTATGCGTATCAACATAATCAATGAGTTTTTTGCTAGAGGCAATCGCACTGGGCGAACACTTTAAGATCATCCGTACTTCTTTCTCTATTGCTGAATCTAATTCAGCCACACTAACTACCTCGCTTAAAAGACCAATGGTTTTCGCTTCTGGCGCACCAAATATTCTTGAATTAAAAAAGTTTCTACGTGCATTTGTTGCACCTATTCGTTTAACAACATAAGGGGAAATAGTTGCAGGTGTAAGGCCTAATTTAACTTCCGTTAAAGCAAATTTTGCAGTCTCGACGCCAATACTAATATCACACACCGACACCATGCCAACACCACCGCCATAAGTAGGGCCTTGAATACGGCCGATGACAGGTTTACTCAAACAATTCAAAGCGGCAAACATTTCAGCCAATTCGCCTGTTTCTTCAATGCGTTCAGACCTTGATTTTGCAATATTACTTTCCATCCATTTCAGGTCCCCACCGGCACAAAATGTTTCACCAGCGCCAGTTAACACGACTACTCGAATGCTTTTGCTAGCCTCTATAGTGGCGCAAAGATGTAGCATTTCTTGAATAAATTCTGCACTCATCGCATTATGAACCGCTGGTCGGTTAAAGGTCACATAAGCAACACCTCTATCGTCCACCGTCATAATCGTATTTTTATATTCCACCTTGCTCTCCTTTTTTATAGCAGCCATTTAGAAACAACTCGGCTTGTGAGTCTGCTATTTCTTCCACACTGGCCCCACTATCAACATACCAAATGGTCGCCCAATTCATACTGCCAAAAATAGCAAGGCGTAATAAATGCGTGTCTACTCCTGCGCGGATCACGCCATTTTTTTCGGCTTGCTCAAATAACTCACGCCAAAAGTTTTCATAGGCATCGCGATCAGGTTGAGCAGCCTTATGAACGGCTACAGGCACTTGCCCATAGTTTCTAATGCTTGCTAAGGTATAGTCAGAGTGACGCAAAATGGCGATTAAATGACCACGAATAGCCGCCTTTAATAAATCGGGAAACGATGGTGTTTCGCCTAACTGCTCTACTTCATAATTAACAATATCTTGTATTAGCTGGATACTCTTATTCAGCACTTCCTGCATTAAGGATTCTTTAGAATTGAAGTGATAGTACAAGCTACCTGCTTGCATATTAATTGATTCAGCAACGTCTTTTAAATAAGTGCCATGGTAACCATGTTGACTTAATTTTTTAGCGGCAGCATCAAGGATGAGCTGACGGGTAACGGAGCTTTTTTTTGTCGTATTGCTTACTTTTAAGGTCATTTTATTAAGCCCAGCTTAAATCTAATTTGGCTTAGATTCTAATTTACGTTAGATTGAGTATAGTGATATGATCAAGCCAACACAATAACAAAATAAGACAAGGGAAGCCCATGCCTTTTAATATTCAAATTAATGATGAAGTAGATGCGTTACGCGAGGCTGTACGTAAGTTTGCAGACGGTGAAATTGCCCCACTCGCTGAGTCTGTTGATAAAGACAATGAATTTCCAAATCAACTTTGGCGTGCCTTTGGAGACATGGGTTTATTAGGCATGACCATTCCTGAAGAATACGGTGGAACTGGGCTAAATTACCTATCACACCTTGTCGTCATGGAAGAAATATCAAGAGCCTCTGCCTCTATCGGTT
>CAJXOJ010000028.1 GCA_913057515.1 uncultured Cycloclasticus sp.
TGCAGTAAGTGGTCGTGAGTAGTCTTTAGCTTTACCCATAAAAAAAGCCCCTTTTTAGGGGCTTTTTTTATGCTTCTGTTTTTTACAATGTTATCGAGGTGATTTTTCCCATATAAGGTTGCAAGGCATCCGGGACTTTAATAGACCCATCGGCTTGTTGATAATTCTCCATCACGGCAATTAATGTTCGACCCACCGCTAAGCCTGAACCATTAATCGTATGCACCAACTCTGGCTTACCTGTTTCTGGGTTACGCCAGCGCGCTTTTAACCGGCGTGCTTGGAAGTCATTAAAATTACTGCACGATGAAATTTCGCGATACGCCTCTTGACCCGGTAACCAAACCTCAAGATCATAGGTTTTTGTTGCCGAAAAGCCGGTATCACCTGAACATAACAACATGAGGCGATAAGGCAAGTTTAACGCTTGTAGGATACTCTCGGCATGTTGAGTTAACTGTTCATGCGCCTGTTCCGAATCAGACGCCTTGACCACTTGAACTAACTCAACTTTTTCAAACTGATGTTGGCGAATCATGCCTCTTACATCCCTACCGTAGGCACCCGCCTCACTTCTAAAACAAGGCGTATGGGCAACAAACTTTAATGGCATATCACCTACAGCAATAATTTCATCTCGTACCAAGTTAGTTACTGGAACTTCCGCAGTTGGAATTAAATAATACGGCGAGTCATCTGAGATTTTAAATAAATCTTCTTCAAACTTAGGTAACTGCCCGGTCCCTAACAAACTGTCTTTATTAACAAGGTATGGCACATACGTTTCTCTATAGCCATGCTGATCAACATGCATATCTAGCATAAACTGAGTCAATGCGCGTTGAAGCCTTGCTAATGGACCTGATAAGGTAACAAAACGTGAACCCGCTATTTTAGCACCGGCTTCAAAATCTATTCCCGCTAATGATTGCCCCAAATCCACATGGTCTTTAACATCGAAATCGTACTGCGGTATCGCTCCCCATTTGCGAAGCTCAACGTTATTCTCTTCATCTTTGCCGAGTGGCACATCATCAGCAAGAATGTTTGGTAATGAGAGTTGAATCGCCTGTAATTTGGATTGAATACCTTGCAACTCAGTTTCAGCGGCTTTTAACTCATCCCCTAACTGAGAAACGCTATCTAATAAAGGCTGAATATCTTCACCTTTCGCCTTCGCCATGCCTATCGACTTAGAGCGTTTATTACGTTCGTTTTGTAAGTTTTGAGTCTTCACTTGAATATCTTTACGCTGCGTTTCAAGCGCATTAAATATCTCTAGATCCAAATCAGCACCATGACGTTGCATGGCTGTTTTTACTTCTTCAGGATTGTTTCTTAAAAGCTGTGGGTCAAGCATATAGCTTTCCTTTAAATTTAGTTTAGTGGTGTTGTTCAGCTAACCAACTAATGGCTTGACTGACATCGAAGTGTTCTTTTAAGTGCTCAATAACCATTAGCACCTTATCTGATTCATCAAAAAATTCGACAGTTATTGGTAAATCAAACGATAAGCTCATTAACGATGAGTCATGCATCTTTCCCGATGAGCCATAGCCCTCAACGCCTCTATAAGCCGTTGCACCGCGGATACTCTCATGATCATGAAGGTATTGCATAATATCATTGAGTTGATGATCCGCCTCGGTTAAATATACTCGCGCAATTCTCACTGCTTCTGTTTTCATAATTGCCTCGCTATTTGAAGACCAACCCAGGCCGCTAATACACATAAAATAACGCTGGCTAAAATATTAACGATGGCCTTCATTAAATGACCTTGCTCAATTAAATTAATCGTTTCTATTGAGAAGGTTGAAAACGTTGTAAATGCACCTAAAAACCCAACCAGCAATACCGCCCTCACTTCAGGTGAAACCGACAAACGCTGTAAAAAAAGTTCGTACAATAGGCCCATTAACAACGAACCGACAACGTTCACCACTAATGTACCGTAAGGAAAGCCGCGACCAAGCCAGCTATAAACTCCCGTCGACACCATAAAGCGCATTACTGCACCGACTGATCCACCTGCCGCTATTGCCAGAAGTTGAGCCATTAAATTACCATTAATGCTGATTAATCAAAGCCTGTATTTTACTGGCATCTGGTGATTCAATCACCCCTTTTTCGGTGACAATGACAGATATTAATTCTGCTGGCGTCAAATCAAATGCCGGATTTAAGGCACTAATCGAGTCTTGCTTATAAGCAGTTGGCAAAATTTCATCGGTAGAGCGCTGCTCTACAATAATATCATCGGCTGATGCTGCGTTTAGATCAAACGTCGTTGTAGGTGCTACCACCATAAATTTAACCCCGTGATGTTTTGCTAATACCGCTAATGAATACGTGCCAATTTTATTGGCAATATCACCGTTCATGCAGATACTGTCTGCTCCAACAATAACCCAATCTATTAGCCCTTTATTCATCAAAGATGCCGCAGCACTATCTGCGACAAGCGAAACGGGAATATTATCCTGTTGAAACTCCCATAACGTTAACCGAGCACCTTGGTTCCAAGGTCGCGTTTCTCCGGCATATATTTGCCCGATCAAGCCCAGCTGAACCCCCGTTTTAATAACACCTAATGCCGTACCATAACCACCTGTTGCCAAAGCCCCTGCGTTACAGTGGGTTAACACGTTTACTTGGCCCTTTAAATATTGTGCTGCCTGTAAGCTCATTTTTTTATTCGCAATAATATCGGCTTCAAACCAGCTATTCGCCCAACTTAATAAGTTATTCACAGGGTCTGAAACTTGTTTCGCCGCCTTTAACGCATTAAATAAATTAACCGCCGTCGGGCGAGATGAAGCTAACAATTCAAGCCTATGATGGAAGCCCTCGGTAAAGGGCATAGAATCATCGGCGCTTGCCTCTTTTGCGGCTAATACAGCCCCATAAGCGGCAGCAATCCCTATCGCTGGTGCACCACGCACCAGCATGTTCTTTATTGCCTCATGCAAGGCTTGCGTGCTGTTTATATATAGATATACTTCTTGTTCAGGTAATTGCCGCTGATCCAGTAAGCGCAAGCCGTTATCGTGCCACGTCACTGGGCGAATGGTGTCATATAAAAACGCGTCTATTTCAATCATTTTATGCAAGTAAACCTTCAAATTAATGCCCGTTGGATTATAACGGTAGACCCTAATGATACCGTATTGGAACACCATGCCGTCATCATTCAAGACGATGTCATCATAGATATTTTGCCGCAGCAAGACGCCTGCAAGTACTCGCCCTCTACTATCATTCATTTAAACGACCATGCGCTAGCACCCGGTTTTATCAATGCCCACACTCATGCTGCCATGAGTTTATTGAAAGGCCTTGCTGATGACTTACCCTTAGATGAGTGGCTGAATGAGCATATCTGGCCTGCCGAAACCGAGTTAGCCGACGCTAGTTTTGTTAGAGATGGCTCGGAACTGGCCATTGCCGAGATGATCAAGGGCGGTACCACTTGCTTCAATGATATGTACTTTTTCATTGACCAAACAGTCTTAGCTGCCACACAAGCCGGTATTCGCGCGTGCATTGGTATTCCTGTGATAGATTTCCCCACGCGTTGGGCAAAAGACCTTGATGAATATATCAGCAAGGGCCTTGCTGTGCATGAACGTTTCAACAGCCATGAACTGATTAGCTTCACCTTTGCTCCTCACGCGCCATATACTGTTTGTGATGCCTCTCTTAACACCCTTCAGCCTATTATGGATGAGCTGGGCTTAGCCATGCACATACATGCCCACGAAACAAGTGCAGAAGTTGAGGAATCTATTACTAAATATGGTGTAAGCCCGATAGAACGATTAAATAAACTCGGCTTATTAAACCCTGACCTGATGGCCGTACATATGACCGCCTTAAGTGAGACTGATATTCAACTGCTGACCAAAAACCAAGTGAACATTGTTCATTGCCCTGAATCCAATTTAAAATTGGCCAGTGGGTTTTGTCCCAGCGCTCAATTGCTTCAGTTAGGTATTAATGTAGCGATAGGTACCGATGGTTCCGCCAGTAACAATGACCTGGATATGTTAGGCGAAACACGTACTGCTGCACTATTAGCGAAAGGTGTTACAAAAAAAGCAAATGCTCTGTCCGCTCACCAAGCCTTACGCATGGCTACCCTAAATGGCGCTAAAGCTCTCGGTATCGATGATAAAACGGGCTCGTTAGAAATAGGCAAGCAAGCTGACTTGTTCGCGATTAATTTAAACCAGCTTCAAACTCAGCCCATTTACGATGTTATTTCGACACTTGTTTATTCTGCAAGCCGTGCTCAAATCAGTGATGTTTGGGTCGCTGGCAAACAATTGATGAAAAACCACACACTAACCACCATAGATGAACCCGGGCTAATTAAAAAGGCACAACAGTGGCAAGGAAAAATCAGCCCGTTTCATCATCAACCACATAAAGCGGTGTAAAATAACGGCATGAATCAAGCTCAAAAAAATGTAAACCCGAACGAAATTGAAAAATTTAGCGCAATGGCCTCTCAGTGGTGGGACCCAGAAGGAAACTTTAAAACACTGCATCAAATCAACCCACTGCGTTTAAATCTTGTAAATAAAATAGTCTCTCTTGCGGGTAAAGATGTTTTAGATGTTGGCTGCGGCGGCGGGATTTTATCTGAATCAATGGCCCGTAAAGGCGCTAACGTGACTGGGATTGATTTAGGCAAGGACTTATTGGAAGTAGCGGACCTACACGGTTTAGATACTGGTGTGTCTGTTAATTATCAACATATTAGTGTGGAAGAATTAGCGGCCCAAAAGCCTGCTAGTTTTGACTGTGTGGCCTGCATGGAAATGCTGGAACATGTTCCCGACCCTGTCTCTATTATTGAAGCTTGCTCAAGCCTTGTTAAACCCGGTGGTTATGTATTCCTTTCTACTTTAAACAGAAACCCAAAGTCCTACTTATTATCCATTATTGGTGCCGAATACATCCTAGGAATGCTGCCCAAAGGGACGCATGACTATGCCAGCTTTATTAAACCATCTGAGCTGGCAGCATGGGCCAGACAGTCGGAACTTGAACTCGTTGACAGCCGTGGCATTGAATACAACCCGATCAGCCAATCATTTTCTATGACAGCCGACATAAGTGTGAATTACATTTGTGTGTTTAGAAAAATTGATAAAAACCAATAAATCAAGTTGTCAGCGATGCATGATTGGCCAATAGACGCTGTCTTATTTGATTTAGACGGCACCTTAGTTGATACCGCACCTGATCTAGCAGATGCACTTAATGCAACATTACTACGACATCAACAACCCCTGCTACCCTATGATGTTATTCGACCTATTGTTTCTAACGGTGCTAACGGCCTGATAACATTAGGCTTTGGTGATCAGCTAAGTACTGCTGAACACACAGAGATCAAGTCCTACTTAATTAGTCATTACCAGCAAAATATTGCTAAAAAGTCTGCCTTATTTGACGGCTTAGACGAAGCATTAGAGCACCTAGAAAAACACGATATTCCCTGGGGAGTTGTAACGAACAAACCAGACTACCTAACACGCCCTTTGCTTAAAGAATTACACCTAATCAATAGAGCTAGCAGTATCGTGTCTGGTGACCAAGTTGCTCGGCCAAAACCGCACCCAGAATCTATTTATCTGGCCTGCAAACAAATGAACATACAACCTAACAACGCTGTGTACATAGGAGATGCTGAACGCGATATTCGTGCAGGCAAATTAGCCGGTTTAAAAACTATTGCCTGCGCATTTGGCTATATTCAAGACAGTGATGACATTAACGATTGGCAAGCAGATAAGCAAGTGAGCGAACCTCGCGAACTGTTAAAATACCTGCAATTGTTGACCTAACACGCGTAGACCATGATTGAAATAAAGGATATTTTACTGATAACTGGCGGTATATTTATTGGTTTTTTATGCTGTTATTTCATTATGTTACGAGCAAATTCTAAACTTAAAAATAGCTTAATAGCCTACCAAACACGCCAATCGATAGAAAACGAATTAAACGAAAAATCAAAAAGCAATGAAGCCGAGCTTATGCAGCGTTTTCGTGATAGTTTTTCCGCCCTCTCCAGCCAAGCGTTAAGAGAGAATAATGAGGAGTTTTTAAAACTCGCCAGAGAAAACTTCAACAAACAGCACAGCACCGCCGAACAACGATTAAATGAAAAAGAAAAAGCATTTGGTGAGATCGTTTCGCCCATTAAAGACATCCTTAAACAAACTGACGAACAACTTAAAAAGCTAGAAGCTGACCGGCAGCAAACCTATGGATCCATCAGTCAATTTTTACAAAATATGACTGAAACGCAAAATCAACTGCAAAGTGAAACCCGTAATCTGGTTCAGGCCTTAAGACGACCGGAAGTTCGTGGTCAATGGGGTGAACTCACCCTTAAACGCCTAGCAGAGTTGGCTGGGCTGATCGAACATTGTGATTTCTTTGAACAAGAAAATTTAAATACCACTGAAGGCGCCATGCGACCCGATATGATTATTCGGATGCCAGATCAGCGCGACATTGTAGTGGATGCTAAAACACCCTTGGATGCTTACTTAAGCGCTACTGAGCAAAGTAATAATACTGATCGTAAAGCTCACTTGATAAGGCATGCTAAACAAGTTAGAGAGCGCGTAAAGGAGCTGTCTAAAAAAGCTTATTGGTCGCAGTTTAAAAACACCCCAGACTTTGTTGTACTTTTTATCCCTGGTGATCAATTTTTAAGCGCCGCGCTTGAGCACGACCATTCTTTACTCGAGGACGCACTTGCCCAGCAGGTTATATTAGCAACGCCCACCAGTTTAGTCGCCCTTTTACGAGCCATTGCATTTGGTTGGCGTCAACAGGCTAGCAGTGACAATGCCGAGGTCATCAGAAAACTAGGAGAGCAAATGTACTCTCGCCTTGCTACGTTTGTAGAGCACATGGCTAGGGTCGGTAGCTCCTTAGATAAAAGCGTCGAGCATTACAATAAGGCCGTTGGTTCACTAGAACGGCAAGTTTTCCCCAATACTCGTAAGTTTAAAGACCTCGGCATAGAAGCACGTAAATCAATGCCAGAAATAGAACCCATTGATAAATCAACTCGCCAACACACAACCTTATTAAACAGAAAAGATGAATAAACCCATAAGCTCACTCAAGCACGCAAACAACCAACTTCAAGATCACGTATACCTAGTTACCGGAGCAACAGGTGGTTTGGGGCGTGAAACATCGCTTGCTTTAGCAAAACTTGGTGCAACCGTTATTTTAACAGCTAGAAACGAACATAAATTAGATGCACTCTACGACGAGATTGAACAACTGGGCTACCCAAAACCGGCCATTATCCCCTTTGATTTAGAGCAAAAAGAGGATGAAAATTACAAGCAATTAATTCAATCTATTTATAATGAATTCAAACGGTTAGATGGCATAGTTAATTCCGCTTGCCACCTTGGTGTTATTGGCCCCATTGGTAGCCAAGATGGTTCCGAGTGGCAAAAAACACAACAAGTAAACGTCAACTCGGCTGCTATGCTTAGCAAAGCATGCCTACCTCTTTTGCAGCAATCTAAACACGCCTCTATCACGTTTATTTCAGACTCTTCAGCTCGCCACAGTAAAGCTTACTGGGGAGCTTATGGTGTCTCTAAAGTAGCCCTTGAAAGCTTCTCAAGTATATTAGCTGATGAGTTGGAAGCCAGCACTGTTGTGAGTAATGTTTTCATCCCCGGCCCTTGCATCCTTCCGATTAGAAAAAAAACCCACCCAGGCGAAGAAGAAACAAATTTGAGCACTTCATCAGAACTTGCAAATAGCTTGTTAAGCGCCATTCTTAGCAAAGAATCTGGGCAGTGTTTTTCACATCAGGTAGACTGATTCAGAATACTTTTTAGCGCTGAAATAAAATCCAATACTTCTTGCTGAGTATTTTGATGACCCAAACTCACACGAATCGCACTCAGCGCTAAGGCATCTGAAAAACCCATTGCTTTTAGCACCGCACTGGATTTTTTACTATTACTTGAACAAGCAGAACCACTCGAAATCGCCACGCCTTTTTGATCAAGTTGCATCAATAGCATTTCGCCATCAACATTTTCGGTCAGAATCTGGCTTGTATTGGGCAAACGATCCGTATTTGCACCCACGACAGTTAAGCCATTAACCCCTCGTAGACCCTCTTCCAGAGTGGCCTGAAGCTGTACTAGATGCTCAGAACGCTGCTCAAGCCCTTGTTGCGCCAACTCAGCAGCTTTGCCAAACCCAACTATCGCTGCAACATTTTCTGTTCCAGGCCTTAAGCCTTTCTCTTGCCCACCACCATGTAACAGAGGACTCAGAGATGTTTTTTTATCGTGTATAACCGCACCAATACCTTTTGGAGCATTTATTTTATGTCCCGATAAAGACATCAAGTTAACCTTCAGCGCATTAAAATCAATGGCTATTTTGCCAACTGATTGAACCGCATCAGTATGAAATACAATGCCTTTTTTATTAGCCCACTCTGCGAGTTTTGAAATATTCTGAATAACCCCTGTTTCGTTATTTGAATGCATAATGCTAATCAAGCCCGTTTCAGTTCTCACAGAGGCTTCCAAATCATCCTCAAAGATCACACCATCGTGATCAACCGATAACTCATCAAACATAAAACCATGTGTAGATAAGTCGCGCACCTGCTCGATCACCGATGGATGTTCAGTGGCAGCCATTAAAATATGTTTTTTGCCTGAGCACACTGCTGCCGAAATACACAGATTATTTGCCTCTGTCCCTCCACTAGTAAACACCACCTGCTCAGCCTCAACATTAACAAGCTTGCCCACCTGTTGCCTTGCTTGCTCAATCGCTGTCTTCACAACCCGTCCATGCCTATGTAAGCTGGACGGGTTGCCATAAAAAGTGGTCAAGAAGGGTTGCATCGCCTCAAAAACAGCAGGGTCTATTGGCGTAGTTGCATTATTATCAAAGTAAATCATTAGCGCTTTAAACCTTAGTTATTTTTAGCTTCTCCACCTCGACAGGTCGAGCCGGTTCCATCGTCAATGGGCGCACTGCTAATTTCTTCAACCGACCTTTCATCTATTCCACCGCCTAATGACTTTATCTCATGGCACATGCGCTCTATTTCTTTATCCATGGTATGAATGTGCTCCAACATACTATTGATAGCCACCGCAACCGGATCAGGTAGCTCTTGAGAGGCTCCATAAGCATCAAAGCCGATCTTCTTAGCTATTGCTTCTTGTTCAGGGCTTGGCTTGGTGGCTTCGCTGCTCGCAACACGCCCTGGTATACCAACAATGGTGGTATCAGCTGTCACCGACCTGACCACCACTGCATTTGAACCAATTCTGGCGTTATCACCTATTTCAATCGGCCCGAGTACTTTAGCCCCTGCACCTACCACTACACCATTACCAAGAGTTGGATGGCGCTTACCTTTTTGCCAGCTAGTGCCACCCAATGTTACCCCATGGTAAAGCGTACAATCATCTCCAATCACGGCCGTTTCACCAACCACTACACCCATACCATGATCAATAAAAAAGCGCTTCCCTATCACCGCACCAGGGTGTATTTCCACACCGGTCAGCCAGCGTGAAAAATACGCGAGAAAACGAGAAATAAACTTTAGATTTGATTTCCACAACCAATGGTTTAACCGATGAAGTAAAACGGCATGAAACCCAGGGTAAGTTGTTACTACTTCAAGCTTATTACGTGCGGCTGGGTCCCTGTCAAATACTATATTAATATCTTCTTTTAATTGCTTAAACATAATGCTTTTTATTTAAATGGTTACTCTATTCTAACGTGCGTCATTTTATCGGCGACTTTTTTTTCGTTTTTAAGCCTTCTTTATGCCATCAATCTTATTATTAATCGCCGTTAACACGCCACGTAGGATATTCACCTCTGTTCGATTAAGGTCAGATCGATAAAAGATACGCCTAATCCTTTGTTGCAGTCTTTTTGTTTTGTAGAGTTGTAAAAAGTCTGTTTTCTCAAGCGTCTTCAAAAGGTGATCAAAAAATCCTTCAAACTCTTGGCTAGTGGCTGGTCTATCTTCAACATCTGGTGAGTCAATTACCTGCTCGCCAATCACTGCTGAATACACTTCGTAGCAAAGCACTTGAACGGCTGATGCGACATTTAATGAACTAAAATCTGGGTTGGTTGGAATATGTAATAAATGCTGACAAAGTTCTAACTCTTCATTGGTTAAACCCGAGTTTTCACGGCCAAATACTATAGCAGCCTTTGCCTTCTTAGCAGATGCAATGGCTAATTCAGAGCCTTTTTTAGGGCCTACTTCAGACCACCCTAAGTGCCTAATTCTAGCGCTGGCTCCGAGTATTAATTCACACGGTTCAAGGGCTTCTTTTAGGCTACTGTATACATTTGCTTGCACCAATATATCATCCGCACCAGAGGCTCTTGAGGTGGCCTCCGAACTGGGAAATATTTTAGGGTTCACCAGGGCTAAATCACTCAAACCCATATTCTTCATCGCGCGTGCAGTTGCGCCAATATTGCCTGGATGTGAGGTTTCTACCAACACAATCCTAATATTTGACAGTATTTTTCTATTTTCATCGACATTCAAAAGACATACTCCGGCTGTATCTGTTATCCTTTCGCCATTTTAAAGGCAAGGCAAAATCATGCACCCAATGTTAAATATTGCTATTAGAGCAGCAAGACAAGCAGGCGATATTATAATACGTTCGGCTGACTCAGTTGATACTCTTAAGATCACTATTAAGAATCAAAATGACTTCGCAACAGAAATTGATAAGCGTGCTGAAGAAGAAATCATCAATATTCTACTCACTGCTTACCCCGATCACGGTGTCTTAGCAGAAGAGTCTGGGCATCTAAACCAAGATGCTGAATATATATGGATTATAGACCCTCTTGATGGCACCACTAATTTTATGCATGGTTTTCCGCACTATGCTGTGTCCATTGCCTTGAAGAGAGGCAATACCATTGAACAAGCCGTTATTTATGACCCTGTTCGTCAAGACCTCTTTACTGCCACTCGTGGCAAAGGTGCAATGCTAAACAATAGACGCCTACGTGTAGGTCGTCAGAGAAAAATTGAAGGCTCCTTTCTTGGCACTGGCTTTCCATTTAAAAATGATAAAGATATTGAACCTTATCTAGATATATTCCGTGATATCTTTTCGATAACCTCTGGCGTTAGACGTGCTGGAGCTGCTTCTTTAGATTTAGCCTATGTTGCCGCTGGTAAGTTAGATGGTTTTTTTGAAATTGGTTTAAAGCCGTGGGACTTTGCAGCCGGTGTACTACTTATTCAAGAAGCTGGTGGTGTTGTGACTGATTTTGCAAATAATCATGATTACCATAGCAGCGGTAATATTGTTTGTGGCAACCCTAAAATACACCGCGCCTTGCTGGATAAAATAAGCCCTCATGCTGACAAGGTCATTGAAAGTTAATACCGTTAATAAACAAACATAAAAAAAGCCGCGTAATAGCGGCTTTTTTTATGTTTGTTTAAAACCTGATCATTAAGGAATTTTATCTAACTCTTCTTGATCAACCTTAACAACAATTAAATCAGCTTTGGTAATACCCAGGGCAAGCGTTATTGGGCTAGCGACATAAATCGATGAATAAGTTCCCACCAATACACCCACAATTAAAGCCAGTGCAAAATCATGGATAATTTCCCCACCTAATACAAATAAAGCAAGTAACACCAGCAATGTTGTCATAGAGGTCATAATCGTTCTGGTTAAACTTTGATTTAACGAAATATTAACCACCTCAACCGGTGAGCCTTTCCGAATGGTTCTAAAGTTTTCTCTAACTCGATCAAACACAACAATCGTATCGTTTAGTGAATAACCAATAACCGCTAATATAGCCGCTAAAACTGTTAGATCGAACTCAAACTGAAAAACAGAAAAGAAACCCAAGGTAATAATAACGTCATGTGCTAACGCGGCAACAGACCCTAGTGCAAAACGATATTCAAACCGAATAGCGACATAAATAAGAATACAAATAAGCGCATATAACAGCGCTAAGCCGCCATCTTCTTGCAGTTCCTCACCCACTTGTGGACCAACAAATTCAGCTCGCCTTAACTCACCTTGTTGTGCAAAACCATTATTCACCGCTTTTAGTACTTTATTACTTAACGCTGCGGTATTAAGTGCGTCATTGGGTAATAAACGAATCAATACCTCTTTAGATGAACCAAAGTGCTGAACCACTGCACCATTAAAACCTTCTTGGTTTAAAAGCCCCCGCAGATCTTCTAACTCAACCGGCCCGGCGAAACTTAACTCGACTAATGTACCACCGGTAAAGTCTATGCCTTTTTTCAACCCAGCGGTTGCCAAAGAGGCAATAGAAATAATAATCAGTAACACAGAAAAAACGAGGGCAATTTTTCGTTTACTTAGGAAGTCAATTTTGATTGTATTTTGATTGCTCATAATTTAAATCTTCAGTTTTTCTATTTGGCTATTACCGTAGGTCAAATTAACCAAGGCGCGGGTACCAATAATAGCGGTAAACATAGAGGTTAAAATACCGATACTAAGCGTAATGGCAAAGCCTTTGATAGGCCCTGTACCAAATCCAAATAGGATAATGGCAGCGATTAGAGTGGTTATATTGGCATCGGCAATGGTAGAAAAGGCCTTTTCGTAACCCGCATGTATGCTGGCTTGCGGCGAGTTGCCATTTTTAAGCTCTTCTTTAATACGTTCAAAAATAAGCACATTGGCATCTACCGCCATACCCACTGTTAGCACAATCCCTGCAATACCCGGTAAGGTAAGAGTGGCTTGCAAGAGCGATAAAACAGCAATAATGAATACTAAATTAACCGCCAAGGCTATATCAGCAAACAAGCCGAATGTTTTGTAGTAAATGGCCATAAAAATCAGCACCAATACAAAACCAATCATCACTGAGTTAAAACCTTTATCAATATTGTCCTGCCCCAAACTTGGGCCAACAGTTCGTTCTTCAACAATATCAATCGGTGCGGCTAAGGCGCCTGCTCGTAATAGTAAGGCTAGGTCACGCGCTTCGGCTGAATTATCTAAGCCCGTTGTTTGGAAACGGTTACTAAAGTGGCCACGTATTGTTGCTACATTAATCACTTCCTCGACGACTGTTTTGTAGCGGACTGGCTCACCATCGATCATTTTGATATCGGTTCTATTTTCAATAAATACAACGGCCATCGGTTTACCAATGTTTTCACGCGTTGTTTTACTCATTTTCTTGCCACCGGGGCCGTCTAACGATACCGATACCATTGCTGACCCAGTATCACCTTCAATACCTGATGAGGCATCAACAATTTCATTACCGGTCACAATAACCTGTTTTTTCAACAGTATTTGGCCACCATCTCGCCTGTTATACAACTTTGAACCAACCGGAACTCGCCCTGCAGAAGCTGACGCGACAGTGTGTTTAGTGTCTACCATATGGTATTCAAGGGTGGCCGTTGCGCCTAAAATTTCTTTAGCACGTGCCGTATCCTGTACACCCGGCAATTCAACCACAATACGGCTCTCGCCTTGCCGTTGAATAACCGGCTCAGCAACACCTAATTCATTCACCCGGTTTTTTAGGGTAATAATATTTTGCTGAACGGCATAATCTCTAATATTTTTTAATTCTTCATCAGACATCTTTGCCGTTAAGGTAGGTGTAGATGAGGCATTTGAATCCTGCTTAAACTCCCAATCACGAAATTGAGACTCTAGCTGACTCACCGCAGAGTCATGAATCTCTGGGTTTCTGAACTTAATAAGAATATCGCTGTTTTTAATAATAACACTCAGATAACGAAGTTTCTTTTCACGTAGAAACTGACGCATATCTGCAGCTCCACGAGAAACGGCTTGCTTTTCAGCGGCCTGCATATCAACTTCAAGTAAGAAATGTACACCACCACGTAAATCCAAGCCTAAATACATCGGCGCAGCATTCAACGAGCGCAACCATTGCGGAGTTGTTGGCGCTAAATTTAAGGCAACAACGTAATTATTACCTAATGTTGCTTTAATAATATCGGCTGATTTAAGCTGATCGTTGGTATTATTAAAGCGTAATAAAACTTGGCTATCGCTCAACTCAGCTTTTAACAAGGCCACCTCGTTAGCCTCTAGTTGAGTTTTAACCTGGCTTAATAAGCTGTTGTTAATCGCCGCACCACGTAATGGTGAAATTTGCACAGAAGGATCTTCACCATAGATATTTGGTAAGGCGTAAATAGAAGCAATAACCAACGTTATTACTATCATTAAGTTCTTCCAAGCAGGAAAGTGATTTATCATAACAACAGCTCGTTTAATAGTTTATTTTTTTGCTTTTCCAGTTGCTCCATAGGTGCCTTTTGGCATCACAGAAGAAATGGAGGTTTTCATTACTTGAACAGACATATTTGGGCCAATTTCAAGCGTAACAAAATGATCGTCAACCTCTGTGATTTTGCCTAGCAAGCCACCATTGGTCACAATTTCATCGCCTTTTTTTGAACCTGCAACCAACTCTTTGTGTTCCTTATTACGTTTTTGCTGTGGTCGAATCAAAAGAAAGTAAAAAATGATAATTAGAGCCACCGGAAACAGTAAGCCTTCAAAGCCTGCGGCACCCATAGCTGGTGCTGCTGTTGCCGTTTCTACCACTGCCGCTGCTTCATCTGCCGCCATTGCGTTTGATACTAAAAAATCTAACATATTCTTTCCTATTTATTGTGTTAAGTCAGTCGCTTATTATGCCACAGCGTTTCGCTTTTTACCTTGCTGCTCATAGAAATCATCAACAAATTCAGGCAGCGTCCCTTGTTCAATGGATTTGCGTAAGCCACGCATCAAGTCTTGATAATAATGAAGGTTATGAATCGTGTTTAAGCGCGAGCCTAAAATTTCTTTGCACTTATCTAAATGTCGCAAGTAGGAGCGCGAATAATTCTTACAGGTATAGCACTCACACGCCTCATCAACCGGCTTGGTATCAAATTGATACTTTTCATTTCTTATTTTCACTAAGCCTTTGCGGGTAAACAAATAGCCATTTCGCGCATTACGTGTTGGCATAACACAATCAAACATATCAATACCTTTTAATACCGCCTCAACAATATCCTCAGGCTTACCCACACCCATTAGATACCGTGGCTTATCACTCGGCATAGCGGGAACAATATGTTCCAAAATTCGTTCACGATCGTCTTTGGGCTCACCAACAGACAGGCCACCAATAGCAAAGCCATCAAAATTTATATTTTTTAGCGCCTCTAATGATATGTCACGTAAATTTTCATACATGCCACCTTGAACAATACCAAACAAGGCCGATGGGTTATCCGCATGTGCATCCTTACTTCGCTTAGCCCAACGTAGCGACAACTCCATAGATATACGCGCTTCTTCTTCGGTAGCTGGATAAGGTGTGCATTCGTCAAAAATCATTACAATATCCGAACCTAATTGCCGTTGCACTTGCATCGACTCTTCAGGCCCCATAAACACTTTTCGGCCATCCACCGGCGAACGAAAATGAACCCCTTTTTCGGTAATTTTACGCATCTCATCCAAGCTAAATACTTGAAAGCCACCGGAATCAGTCAGAATAGGCTTTTGCCAGTTCATAAAGTCATGCAAATCACCATGTGCTTCAATAACTTCCACACCCGGGCGCAACATCAAGTGAAACGTATTACCAAGAACAATCTCAGCGCCAGTGTCTAATAACTCTTCTGGCGCCATCGCTTTAACGGTTCCATAAGTACCAACCGGCATAAAAGCGGGAGTTTCAATCGTTCCACGATCAAACGTTAAGCGCGCACGGCGAGCCTTAGCGTCGGTATTTAATAAATCAAATTTCATATTATTCAGTCTTATCTGACATTTTTGTTAAAAACATTTTTGTTAAAAACATAGCATCACCATAGCTAAAAAAGCGATAGCGTTGGGCTATTGCATATTCATACGCCAATTTCATACGTTGATAGCCAGAAAACGCACTCACCAGCATTAATAGTGTCGATTCGGGTAAGTGAAAGTTCGTCACCATCGCATCCACCACATTAAAGTGGTAACCCGGCGTAATAAATAAATCGGTATCCCCAGTATAAGGCTTAGTAATCCCCTCTTTCGCCGCTGATTCTAACGAACGCATCGCCGTTGTCCCCACCGCAATAACTCGGCCACCACTTTTTTGAGTCGCTTCAATTTGTCGAACCGTAGCCTCATCAACCGTTAACCATTCCTTATGCATAATATGGTCAGCAAGGTTTTCCTCCCTAACGGGTTGAAACGTGCCACTGCCAACGTGCAAGGTAACATAGGCAAAGTTCACTCCTATCGACTGTATGTCTTCAAGCAGACGTTCATCAAAGTGCAAGCCTGCTGTCGGTGCGGCTACCGCCCCCGGCATACGACTAAACACCGTTTGATAACGTTCTATATCGAGCGTTTCATCATCCCTATCTATATAAGGTGGCAACGGCATATGACCAATATCGTTCAACACAGTATCTATCGAGTCTTTAAACGTAAGCTTAAACAAATCACCCTCACGGCCCTCAACAACACATTGGTAGCCACCGTTTAGAATAATGTTAGCGCCCGCTTTAGGCGATTTACTGCAACGTATATGCGCCAACGCAGTCGTATCATCGATAACCCGCTCCAGCAAAATCTCCAGCTTGCCACCTGTTTCTTTATGGCCGAATAAGCGTGCAGCAATAACGCGGGTATTATTAAAAACTAATAAATCCCCTTCTCTCAATAACGACGGTAAATCAGCAAAAACCTTATCGGAAAAGTCATCATCACCGACCACCAGTAAACGACTATCAACACGCTTCTCTAACGGATAGCGAGCAATTAATTCATTGGGTAATTCGTAGTTAAAGTCACTTTTTTTCATGGCGAAGGATATTAACAGGAACGACTTACATCAGCGAGCGTAAAAGAGGCTATTAAATTAATAATTTGATAGAGTTTAAATATGAAACTGTCTATAATGCCCACACTTATTTGGCCGGGGTGGCGGAACTGGTAGACGCGCCGGATTCAAAATCCGGTTTCTTCGGAAGTGCCGGTTCGATTCCGGCCCTCGGTACCAAATAAACATTTCAAGAAGTCCCAGAACATACTCAAACCCCTTTATCCAAGGGGTTTTTTATTGCCTTGAATTCCTATACAATCCCAAGACGTTTTAAGAAATACCCCCACTTTTGGGGGTACTTTTGGGGGTGTTTTTTATCCTAGGATCCCAAATACCCCCACTTTTTTCACTAAAAAACAGGAAATACCCCCACATGGCTCTAGATGCATTGACAGTAAAGGGATCCAAGCCTAAAGAAAAACGATATAGGCTTTATGATACGAACGGTTTGTACTTAGAAGTAACGCCTAAAGGGGGTAAGTTGTGGCGTTTAAAGTATCGGTATGCAGGCAAAGAGAAGCTTCTCTCATTAGGTACCTTCCCAGATATTTCATTGAAGCAAGCACGTACACTTAAAGACGAAGCAAAAAAGCAACTGGCTAACGACATTGACCCAAGCGAACTTAAAAAGGAATTAAAACAAAACAAGCTAGCCGATGCACAAAACAACTTTGAAGCGGTAACACGTGAATGGATCCATACGAACAGAAACAAATGGTCTAAGAGTAATACCACCCACGTTATGAGCCGTTTTAAACGTGATGTATTCCCAGTTATTGGGAAATATGGCATAGCCAGCATTACCGCACCACAATTATTAAACTGTGTTAAACGAATAGAAAAAAGAGGCGCTTTATATTCAGCACATAAAGTTTTGCAAAATTGCGGACAGGTTTTTAGGTTTGCCATTGCAACCGCTCGTACTAATACCGACCCAACAACCGCCTTAAAAGGTGCATTACCAGCCATTCAACCAAAACACCATGCAAGCATTACCGATCCAAAAGAAATAGGCACCCTACTACGTGCCATTAATGGGTATGACGGCACCTTTACCACCCAATGCGCTTTAAAATTTGCGCCGCTTGTATTCGTTAGACCAACAGAATTAAGGCATGCCGAATGGCAAGAAATAGACATAGATAAAGCAGAGTGGCGAATACCCGCTAACAAAATGAAAATGAAGGCCATACATATTGTGCCACTGTCTAAACAAGCTCTAGAACTACTGGAAGAAATAAGGCCCGTTACTGGGCAAGGTAAATACATTTTCCCCGGTGCTAGAACAGCCAGCCGCCCTATGTCAGAAAATACCATTAATGCCGGGCTAAGGCGTTTAGGTTATACCAAAGAAGAAATGACAGGCCACGGCTTCAGAAGTATGGCCTCTACCCTACTTAACGAACAAGGCTGGAACTGGGATGCAATAGAAAGACAACTAGCCCATGCAGAACGCAACAGTATAAGAGCCGCTTATAATTATGCTGAACACATGCCAGAAAGAATACGCATGATGCAACACTGGGCCGATTATTTGGATGGATTGGCTAAGGGTGCTGATGTTGTTTCTATTAATCAAGCCGATAAAACCGCCTAATACTCTGCAACCTTTCGTGAGTATTCGGCAACCATTGCCGTTAAAATTTTAAATTACATAATTATTTTTTGCTATTTTTTGCTATTTTCTCTTTAAACATGTTGCCTCACGTTGCCTCACGTTGCATTTGAGAGTCTTCCTGAAAAGCAAAAAAAAGGTAGTGCAAACAGGTTTTATTTGTGGATAGTAGGTAAGCATCTAGACAAAGCCTAAGGAGGCTACCAAGATGCAAAAGAGTATAATAAAACTGCCAGAAGTCATTAAGCGTACTAGTCTGAGTCGCTCGAGTATTTATCTTAAAATATCAAAAGGGGAATTCCCAAAACAAATTTCTTTGTCCGAAAGGTCTATAGGCTTTATTGAGGATGAGGTTAATGGATGGATTGATGAACGTATTAAAGCATCACGCCCTAGCGAGGTTCAATAATGGAGCCTCCAAAAATAAAGGCCTTGAGGGTGCAACCTCAAAGCCTTAAAGAAACGCTTGCTAATCACAATAACGTCACGCCTTTTAAATCACGTACAAGCATAGAAAAAAGGCACCTGCATTCTATCAAACATAAATCCCATTCGAACATAGATACTTTGGATATTTTAGAGGGGAAACTGAAAAACAAGCAGCTTTCACAAACTGAATTAGAGGCTGCTTGTTCTATGCTTAGAAAAAACACTGAGCACGTCTTAAGCATTGGGGAGCTATATAAATGAATCCCCTATGTGAGATTAACAGCAACCTAAACCACGCCCTAAAATACGCCTCCATAGGCTGGCAAGTGTTCCCGCTTCACTTTATTACTGAGGGAAAATGCAGTTGCGGGAAGTCGTGTAAATCACCCGGCAAACACCCTATTTTAAGTGCTGGCTTTAAAGCCGCAACACTTAGAAAAGATATGATTGAAAAGTGGTGGACTCTGCACCCTAACGCTAATATAGGTGTTAGGACGGGTAAAGAGTCCGGTATTTTTGTTTTAGATATTGACCCTAAAAACGATGGTGAAACCTCTTTTGATAAAGTTGAAGAGCATTATGGAAAAGTACCGGATGATGTTTTTTCAGTAACGGGTTCAGGTGGCCGCCATTATGTTTTTAAACACCCGGGCAATATAGGGCGAAGCACGACTAATTTATGGCCGGGAATAGATACCCGTGGTGATGGTGGCTATATCGTCGTGCCTCCATCTAACCATGCCAGCGGTAAGGAATATTTTTGGGATGCTGAGGCCGACCCATTAAACGGTGCAACGCCTAAAGCGGTTCCTCAATGGCTGATTAAAAAACTAGGGCAAGGAAAGACTCTAGCAAAGCCACCTGAAAATATCACGCTCTTACCTGCAAATGAAATTAAGCGTATTCGTCAGGCACTTGGCTACATACCAACCGATGACCGCGACACGTGGTTAAAAGTGGGCATGGCTTTACATTCCACTGAATCAGGCGATCAAGCTTACGGCCTATGGAATGAGTGGGCTGATCAATCAGATAAGTTTGATATTGCAGATCAGCGGCGCGTATGGGATTCAATTAAACCCGGTGGCGTATCATTGGGTAGCTTGTTCGCCTTAGCTAAAAATAATGGATGGGTACCGCCTGAGCCTACTCGACAGGATGAACCACCTATTGAGGCTTATATAACAGGCCAAACCGCAAACGATCAATCACCCGCACTCACTGAGGTGGATAGCGAATTATTAAACCCACCGCCTGAACTTGACCCGTTAGCCCTACATGGGGTTTTAAAAGAAGCCTGCGAAGTATCGACTCGATTTAGTGAAGCTTCAAAGGTAGCCGTTGCAGCCAATATTATTTCAACCTTTAGCGCCATTGTAGGGCGTACCGCCTACCAACATATAGGCGATGGGGTATGCCATGCCCGGCCGTTCTTCCTTTTAACGGGAAAAACGGGTAAGGCACGTAAGGGAACGAGTGAATATACACCTAAACGGTTATTTGATGCCGTTGAAACCATGCTAGGCGATGATTACACCCCGGCAAAGCGACATGAGGGCGGTTTAAGTACAGGTGAAGGGCTAGGCTGGACTATTCGAGATGATACGCTTGATGAAGATGGAGAAGTGACTGAAGCAGGCGTAAAAGATAAACGGCTTTATATATCAGAAGCCGAATTCGCAGCCACTATGGCTGCAGCTAGTCGCGAAAAGAACAACCTAAGCGCAACTATTAGAACAGCGTGGGACGGAAAGACAATAAGCCCACTCGTGAAAAATGCCAAATGGTGCACCACGAACCCACATATCATTATTACCGGGCATATTACTTCAGCGGAACTACTCGACCGAATGACTGATGTCGACGCGCAAAGCGGCTTTATGAATCGCTTTGTTATTTTGCACATTGTACGGCCTAAGCTCGTTCCCTTACCTAAACGTACACCAGATGCAGACGTGCAGCGCATAGCAGCACTTTTTGCAGAAGCTGTGATATTCGCAAGGGGTAACGATGAACAAGCCAATGACGGGCTAGAGATGGAGTTATCACCGGATGCCATAAATTATTGGTGTGGTCGTTATAAAGCATTAACCAAAGAAGATAACGGCCTTGCCGGGGTGTTATTAGTAAGGACAGAAATCTATTGTCGAATGTTTGCCATGATATTCGCCCTATTGGATAAATCAGCAATCATTGAAGTGGAACATATTAAAGCAGCATTGGCATGGATTAAGTATTGGCGCGATTCAGTGAGGTACATATTCCAAACATTAGCCGCTAAAGCTGAAGCCAGCAAAATGAATGATACGGCCAAAAGTGTTTATGAGTTTATTAGCTCAAGCCCTAAATGTACTCGAACAGAGTTAACCAGCCATTTTAAGAATAAGCTGAACAGTTCAGAGATAACACAAGGGCTTAATTATTTAATGAATGCAGCCCCACCATTGATAAAGCAAGAAATGAAACCAAGGGCAGATGGCAAAGCCGGTAAAGGAACCATGATATTTTGGAAGCCCTAACTAACTAAACCTACGTAAAGAACTTAGGAATTTAGGTAAGTTAGAGTGTTTACAGTACCTACAGAGCAGAACTTAGGAGAAACTTTGCAGTAACTTAGCTTTATTATTTTAAGAGTGAAAACCTAAGTTCCTGCTAAGTTACCTAAGTTACTAGGCTCGCAAGCCCCGTCATTGCTCTATGTTCCCTAAGTTACCTAAGTTCTGCTCTTATAGATAAATAAATAATGGGGTAAGGGGGTGTAAATCTCTAGACCGTGAAGACCAACGACCGACGTTATAACTTTATTTATACGATGGCAAAAAAAGATAGGGGGGGGATAAATTCTCCATAAATCAGCACATTGGTGACCGCTGTCTACTATCTTTATTCAGTGGCGGGAGTTTTGGACGGGGGTATTAAAAAGGTACTCCCTAGCACTTCAGTATATGCGGGCAAAGAGGCGCACTTTTTTCACAGCCACCAAATTTCATAGGGGGGTCCGCTAAAGAAATTATCTAGGTGTTTTAAGTGGCTCATTTTAATAAAAAGGTACTCCCAGCCGATTATGCAGAAACGGGTAATTGGCACCCCGTTTTTGTTGAGTTTCTAGCACTCTATAACTCTCAACTACTAATGTTTTCAAATTACCTGTAACCCTTGATATATATGCTCTGTAGGGATTGATGATATTTACTAACTTGAGAGGAAACTCTCAAGTGGTACTTATTTCAAATAGTCACAACTAAAAGTAATACTTAATAAGGCAATGCAGCCCTACCTATATTCTGCTATTAAAAAAATGATATCTAGGGCCGGTGCCCAACTTCCAACTACAAGGCATTCATCTTTTGTTTTAATGATATTGCCTTCCCTTTGAATTTTTCATCAATCTTTGACTGAGAATTCAACCTTCCAATTAAACGTTTATTTAAGCTAGAGCTTTGATTATCCGTAGATAACGCTAACCACAAAACCATATCCTGGTGAATCTTCTTAAGATTAGCATTGCGAGCTTTGGTTTTATCACCAACCAGCATAACCCCTGTTACCAACTTTGGTTGATTAGCATGATATGTTTTGGTTTTATTTGGGTGCATCTTCTGTCCGTAGCTGGTTATGATTTTATTCAACTTATATATAAAGTTTTTATCTATTGAATCACCTGAAAAAGCGATGTCATCCACAAACAATGTCATTTCAATATTTTTACTACAAGACAATGAATATAGAGCATTAAACATTCGCTCGTTAGCCCAATACGCGATAGGCATACTCAACCTACTCCCTGTTGGCACAAAACCATCATATGTACATATATATGAAAGAAGGTCTGATACATCGGCTGAGCAACGCATTTTTTTATAAAAAAAATCAAAAACCATATGTCTTGTGGTTGATGAAAAAAAATTTTTTAAATCAATAGTTAGTAACTTATGATCACCGAGGTGAGTCCTCGCATTAGTAATATGAGACTTGCCTTTGATTCCTGAATGAACGTAATCAGGTTGTTTTATTCTGCAAAGTAAACTTGCAATATGTGTATGTGCCTTATTTAAAAGGCCGGTAGGCTCATGTATTGCTCTATCCGCAACAGTGAAAACATTATAATTAGAGTCATGTTTAAGTTGTTTCAAACATTTTAGCTCAATGCCTAAAATGTTTGAAAGTTTCTTTTTAGTAGTGAGTAAATAAAAAATAGAGTCGCTATATCGATAAGACTTGTTCAAGGTCTTAATTTTTAATTTGTGCCTCATTATCGTTACTCCTTTTAATAAACCATTCCATAAGTTCAAGTAACTTTGTAGACATTGTTTTTTTAATGGTACCCGAAACTTGTTTTTTTGAATTCAAAGTTTCGGAAAAAAAGATTAATGAAGAAACTGGAATATCGAATTGAGTTGAGTATTTGTTTAACAAATCAAGACTAACTGTTTTTTTTCCAGACTCTATCTCCGATAAATAAGACTTTGACATTTCAAACCGAGTAGCTAAATCAGCTTGAGTTAATTTATGGAATTGTCTTATGAGTTTCAATGCTTTGTTAATCATATCTTTTCCTTATTAAAAAACTAGGGAAACACTTATGAATCCATGTTTTCCAAAAACTTAACCAGCCTATAGACTAGATCACAAAAACGAACTAACGTTTTCCATATAGACCACCTAAGATTTTTTTGACAAAAACCCACAAGTGCCAGCCAAAACCTATTAACTTTAAACTTCATATATTGTCCTCTATTCGCTGAATTACAAAATGTAATCCAGTCCGTCAAAATAAAGGAAGAGCGTTTTTGGCTGTAAATCCTAGTATTCCGAACCATGTTCGTCACATGGTTCGGTCCGAAGCAATTATGGCTAGCTAAACTGTTACGTTATGACGGCTAAACTTGAGCTTGGGACAAATTAGAAACAACTAACTGTTTCCACGAATATTTACATATTCATTTACTACAGACGGGAACTCGCTCTATCGTTAATAGTGATTACATAATAACATAAAGTTCGCAAATAGCGAACTTTATGTTATTAAATGCACCAATAAAGCAGGCTTAAAGACGAATATTCTGGGGGTATTTATGGGGGTATGTTAGAAACGCGAATTAAGTAAAGCCATGTATATAAAGACTTGTAAGCAATTTAGCGGTTCCGGCCCTCGTACCAAATTTAAGTTCTAAGAAGTCCCAGAACATACTTAAACCCCTTTACCCAAGGGGGTTTTTATTGCCTTGTATTTATACCACCTTCACCTTTCACCCTATAAAAGGCTGCTAAATCACTACTGCTTAGCAATTAAGCTTGCCACCCGCCAAGATAATACAAGAGGTGCGTGAAGTTAAAACTTGCTCCAACATCTGCTTGGCCAAGTAGGAACTCAACAAGAAGCGTGGCTTGATGACTAGACAGAATCCCCCTCTTTTGCAGCTGCCTCCAAATTTTTCTTCGTTATTTTCACTTACCTACTTCCCAATTTAAAATTAGAGACGAGTCGTACATCAACCGTAACGATTGTAGCGCTACCATTTCATTGCGGTGGTTCTTGCCCTGCCTGTGTTAATGTTTTTGGCCGGTAGGAAGTATTAGCATCATTCCAGCGCTGCCAAACACTTCCATCAACCGAAACATTCACCGCCGCACTTCCATTGTTTCCAATAGAAAATTGTCGATAGTGTTTACCATCTCCCTTTGTTTTTAGTCGCCTAAAAAATGCATAAATGCCACCCAAGAACTCTTTAAACGAGTCGCGCGGATTAGATTTCCACGCCTCTTCGTCTGCCTTAAAAGCGTCGATCTTAAGTCCTGCCTTTTCAGCATGAATGAGCATCCACTCAAAAGCCAGATCAGCCAACGGGTCAACGCCATAGCCACCACCAACATTAGCATGTGCTCCAGCAAACCATCGTTGCTCTACTGCTATTTGCCCGGGTTTTTCCATACCCTCGGGATGGGTCCAAAGAGAAATATCGTAAGCTGCTCTATATTCATCTAGTGCAGCCGCCTGATACGCCCGTTCAACAATACTTGATAGTTCAGTATCGTGCCAAGAATACTTGCCAAATTCAGAGAGTTGCGTACCCGGAATACCCAGCGCGCCAACTGTATCCCAGACACCTACAAAGTGAATTTTAACTTCCCGGCTATACGCCTTACGAAATGCCATACATGGAGCGGAATCTGGCGCGAGCTGCTTATTCCGGTATATCTCTTCAGCTTCTTGTAACAGTTTTGGTGTAGAGGTATGCAAAAGGCCACATTTTCGAATCATGCCAACCAAGCTTCTAGCGGTATAGGCGCCCCGGCTAAAACCAAACACCCAAATTTCATCGCCTTGTGAATAGCGTTTAGCTAACCACTCATAGCCCTGTTTTAAATTTTCGCTAAGACCCATGCCAAATGCTCCACCTCGAAAACGAGACCATTTAGACGTGCCAACACCAGGGTCATAGAAAAAGCGTTGACGAATGTCCCCATCGTCATCATGAATTCGACGTGACAGACGATAAACATTGGTTTGATCTTCCGGGTCATTCCACGTACCGTCGAAGAGAACGATTAGTCTTTGTTTATTCACGATATCTCCTTATGTCGTTTTTAAACTGCTCGCCACACAAAAGCGGCACTCATTATTTATTTTATACTCCATTGTAAGCACAACTAAAGCTAAATTGAAACGTCAATAATAACGTCTACTAAGGCAGGCCAATTTGAGCGACTAGTAGGGTTATCACGGAGTCGTTTTTTGAATTTACTATGCCACACAAATATAAGAACAAAATACTAAGCTGACACAACCCATGCTTTAAAAGCATTAGTTTTGTTGCTTAAAAACTAGCCAAAATAAAGCACTGCCCACCACAAGCCTACAACAAATACCGGGGTTATGAATGCTGAGGCGGTCACTATAATGATTTTATTTTTATTGTATACTCTCGCGAAATAATAAACTCCTGGGTAAAAAACAACTGTCGGTAAAACAATAAAGAAAAAGTAAAAAATATTCCCTAGCCCTAACTCTATACTATCTGCAAACCTAAAACCTATTGAAGCCAAAGCGACTGAAGCAATCCATCCACTAATAAATGCAATAAGTTCTGTGCTAAGGAAGCTGATAACATTAGATTTTTTTGACTCATTAATACTGAACCAAATGATGCAAACAATAGGGATAATTAGTGTAATTAGAATAGACATCTGTCTTTAGCAACCTCTACATAATCTGACAGCTAGTTGTGCTTTTAACGAACTTGGCGATTTTGGTAACCCGCTGAATATTTTTATTTCAACTTTGCTCATCTAAATCAGTACCAAAAATATCAACAGTAAACCCAGCTTCATGGAATACAATTTAAATTAACCCAATTCTTCATACTTATAGCCAACACTGTATACAGATTTAATTAACTCTTGG
>CAJXOJ010000029.1 GCA_913057515.1 uncultured Cycloclasticus sp.
CAACAAATTCACCTGTTTCTTCAATATTCACCAAGCTATCTTTTGACTTTGCTCCGGCAAAACGCGCAATTGATACGCTAATAGTAGGCGGCACATAACAAACACCATTAAAAAATGAAAAGGGCGCTAGGTTTAAAACACCCTCTTTTGATTGTGATGATATAAATGCAATTGGCCTAGGGGCCACCACTGCTTTTAAAATATTAAAAAATTTATCATGCGTTTTTGGGTCAATTTTCATCTTAAATCCTCTGTATAAACCTAAATAATAATTCTAGCATCAACAGGCTCTTCTCTCGCTTGAAAAAAAAGGGCCTATTAGGCCCTTTCTATACTGTTTTTAGTCAATGAAGAGTTCTTAGCCAAAAGATATAACCCCTCCCTTGAGTAAAAAAACTAAACGTTATTGTGCAGATGGAAAGTTAGGCTCTCTTTTTTCACGCACTGCAGCCACCCCTTCTTTTGCATCATCACTTAAAAAGTTGAGCATTTCTTCACGTAAAGACGCATCAAAAATAGGCGATGCCATTTTCATCCAACCATTTAATGTATTTTTAGTGCCATTAATGGCAGATTGACTGCCTTTTGCTAATTTATTGGCAACCTTAAACGCTTCATCCATCAGTTCATCGTGCGCTACACATAAACTCACCATGCCCATTTTTTCGGCTTGTTCACCATTAATGAACTCAGCGGTCATTAGGTAGTATTTAGCTTTAGCCATACCACAGAGCAACGGCCAAATAATAGCAGCATGGTCACCCGCTGCGACCCCTAATTTCACATGTCCGTCGGTAAATTTACCGCGCTCTTTAGAAATAATACTGATATCAGCCAACATCGCAACCACCAAGCCTGCACCAACTGCAACCCCGTTAATCGCTGAAATAATGGGTTTTTCAAAACTTAAAATATTGTAAACCAAGTCAGCAGCTTCTTTTCTGACCGCCTCAATTTGCTTTGGGTTACCCACCATACCTGATACCCATTCCAAATCACCACCTGCAGAAAAAGCGCGATCACCCGCACCGGTTACCACAACATTTTTGGTTTTATCATCGTGTTGAATAACGTCCCAAATTTTTGTGAGTTCCCAGTGTAATCGTGCGTTTGTCGCGTTCATCACATCTGGTCTATTGATGGTCATTAATAACACGCCATTTCCTTGCGGCTCTAGCAATAAATGTTGAAAATCTTCATATTTCATCTTTTTAAATCCCTTATTTATTATTAATATGGCCGTGCTCTGCCTCTATATTTTTTCAATTATTACATCGGCGTTTAAGTTTTACAGTGTTTCTAGTGATAGCCGTAAAGCCTCCATAAACAAACGTACTTATAACAAAACAGTTTGTTTAATGGAGTGGCTTCCTACCTACGGTTATCACTTAATCAACATCAAGCAAATGTAAAAAGCCCTGTTTTTATTTATACGGGATCCCAAGAAAACACATCAGGTGAACGATCCAGAGGGTAAAAGCTACTTTTTAATGCAGGAATGGCATGCTCTGAAATGGTTTGTGGGGTCCAGCCTTCTGAACGATGTGTTGAACGCAATGGACGTGATTGCCCCATCAAAAATACTTCATTATTACGCACAGCAAAAATTTGCCCAGACACTTCTTTTGCCGCATCACTGGCTAAATAAACTGCCATTGGTGCAATTTTATCAGGGGTCATTTCCTTTAATTTATCCACCCGTGCTTGTTGCTCAGGTGTATTGACAGGTATAGCACCAATCATACGACTCCATGCAAACGGCGAGATACAATTTGAGCGTACGTTATAACGTTGCATATCAAGAGCAATACTTTTAGATAATGCAGCAATACCGGCTTTAGCAGCTGAATAATTTGCTTGACCAAAATTACCAATCAAACCAGAGGTTGATGTCATAAACACAAAACTGCCACTTTCTTGTTGTTTAAAGTGCTTAGCTGCAAAATGCGCCGTATTAAAACTACCGTTCAAATGTACATTGATGACGGAATTCCACTCTTCCGGTGACATTTTATGAAAAATGCGATCGCGTAATATGCCCGCATTGTTAACAACGGTATCAATTCGACCAAAGTTATCAATGGCCGCTTGAATCATCGCTTCAGCACCATCAAGGTCCGCAACGTTATCGCCATTAATAACCGCTTCACCACCAGCTGCCTTAATCGTTGCTACCACTTCTTCAGCTGGGCTTTCGCCGGTTTCTTCACCACCAACACCCGCACCTAAGTCATTAACAACTACTTTTGCGCCTTCTTCAGCCATCATAATCGCCATTGCACGACCAATACCGCGGCCAGCTCCTGTTACCAGCACTACTTTATCTTTCATCATCATTATATTTTTCTCCAGCTATGTATTCTTAGTAAATAAATTATCGACCTTTAAAATCGCCTTTGCGTTTCTCAAAAATAGCATCCATCGCTTCACGGTGATCATCTGTTCGGTGTGATACCGCTTGCATTACTGCTGCGGTTTGTAAATGCGTTTGTAAATCTGTTCGTTGCCCTTCACGTATTAATTGTTTTGCCATACGCACTGATACTGGTGGATTAGCAGCAATTCGTTTAGCTAAAGCGATGGCTTCATCCATCAGTTGCTCATCAGCAACGACCTTGGAAACAAGCCCGAATGTCAGCGCTTCTTGAGCATCAATCGGGTCACCGGTAAAAGCCATTTCAGAGGCTTTAGCCAAACCCACAGCTCGTGGTAATAACCATGAACCGCCATCACCTGGAATAATTCCTAATTTAACAAAGCTTTCAGCAAAGCGTGCACTCTCAGCAGCAATCCGTATGTCACACATGCAAGTCAGGTCACAACCTGCCCCAATAGCCGGGCCATTAACCGCAGCGATAATGGGAACATCTAGTGCTTGAAAGGCGAGAGGAATTCGCTGAATACCTTCGCGGTACCAAGTAGCTAACTCGTGAGGCGTTTTATCTGACTCGGTCATTTCGGCACGAATCTTTTTAACATTACCGCCAGAGGAAAATGCAGGGCCGTTACCGGTTAAAATAATCACCCTTATTTGGCTATCTTTTTGCGCCTGTTCGGCTAATGATACTAAGTCATCGATCATTTTACTGTCTGATATCGCGTTGCGTGTATCAACACGGTTCATTCGCCAAATAGCAATGCCATCGTTTACTTCACTTATTACGTCTGTTATCACTATTATTTCCTTAATTATTAACCAGTCTGCGTTGTTAACCAACTCCACAAGTCATCTGTTTTTAGATCAAAGCAATGCTGTCCTAATTTTGCGGACCACTGCGCTTCATTGCCATATTCATCACGCCAAGACCAGAGTCGACGAGTGCTGAGTTGTAATGGGTACTCTTGCGTAAAGCCAATCGCTGCATGAACCGCATGAGCTGTTTTAGCAGCATAGCCAGCAGACTCACCCGCGGTTATTTTTGCACCTGCAATCAGTTCCCACTCTTGCTCAGTTGCAAGGTGATCTATCGCTGCATCAACAGCACAAATAGAAGCACTGGTCATTTCGGCTAATACTGCCATTTGTTGTTGAACAGCTTGAAATTTACCTACTGGGCGGCCAAATTGAGAGCGCTCATTTGCAAACTCAACAGTCATTTCTAGTACACGTTGTAATGCACCTGCCATTTGTGCAGCACGGCTGAGTGCTAACCACGACTCTATTTGTTGAATACTAATATCTGGCAAGTCACGTGAATTGTTAAGTTGAGCCGCTTCAAACATCACATCATCACGTGGCTCACCTGCCATATTTTGACCGGGCTTAATAGTCATATCTTGAGATTTAATAATGCTAAGCTGTGTCTTATCATCACGGCTAAAAACCACTAATAACGATGAGGCATGTCTAGCCCAAGGAACCCCATATAGCTTAATATCAAGCTGATTATTATCAAGTTCATTAATGATCATAGGAACGATGAGCTCATCCGTATACTCAATTCCCGATTTAGCAGCCAAGTAAACGGCCATTAGCGATTCGACGACTGGTAGCGGCACTTTGTGATAACCGGCTAATCGCATCAACATGCAGCCACCAGCTAGGCCGAGGCCAGAACCACCTTCTTCCTCCGATAACAGTGTTGTTAACCAGCCATCGGCTAAAAAATCTGCCCATTGTTCAGCTGGCAATTGGCCTGATTCCATTAACTCATGCCCATTAGTCGCCGAAAAATCTTCAAATAGGCGAGTTGCCGACTCTTCAATTAGTTGTTGTACCTCATTCATCGTAAACCTAGGCCTCTGGCAATAATGCCACGCAAAATCTCTCGTGTACCACCACGAAGTGAAAATGACGGCGCTTTTAATATCGAGTCAGATAGCAAGCGAGCAACACCACCCTTAGCTGATAAACGTGGCTCGGTTGCAAGAATTAAACGCATCGCCTCTGGTAGTTCTTGTTCAAAAGAAGTGCCCAAGTCTTTAACAACAGACGCTTCGTTAACAGGCAACTTACCTTCTTGTAATTGATTTGCGACCGATAAAGACATTTGCCGTAATACCATTAGCCGCGCTACAAATTGACCAATAACGGGTTCTGCTTGTTGCGTTAAATTCGCATCACGTAACTCTTTAATAGCCGCTTCAAGTAATTGATAACTACTTAAAAAACGTTCTGGCCCACTGCGTTCAAAGGCAAGCTCAGCTACCACTTGACTCCAACCTTCATTAACTTTACCAACTAGCCGGTTATCAGGTACAAAAACATCATCAAAGAAAATTTCATTAAAGTGAGCCTCACCGGCCAAGGTAATAATAGGCCGAACAGTAATACCTTTTTGGCTAAGATCAATGATTAATTGGCTCATCCCCGCATGACGATTGTCTGACGGAGGGGCTGTTCTACATAAGGTAATCATTTGATGACAGACATGCGCCCAACTGGTCCAAATTTTAGAGCCATTAATCAGCCAGCCACCGTCTACTTTTTCAGCACGTGTTTTAATAGAGGCTAAATCGGAACCACTATTCGGCTCGCTCATTCCAATGGCAAAAAAACATTCCCCTTTAACTATTTTAGGTAAAAAGTGTTGGCGCTGCTCTTCGGTTCCAAAGCGTAATAAAAGTGGCCCACTTTGACGATCGGCTACCCAATGTGCGCCTACCGGAGCGCCCGCCGCTAGCAGTTCTTCGATCACCACATAGCGCTCAAGATAACTGCGCCCTCCACCGCCATATTCGCTTGGCCATGTCATGCCTAGCCAACCTTTTGCTGCTAATGCACGACTTAATTCAGGGTCACAAATAGACCATGAATCAATAATATTGGAGACATTAAATGCACCATACTCTGTTAAGAACGTGCGCACTTCTTCTCTTAAAGCAGCTTCTTTATCTCCCGTTAATACGGGAGTGAAATTAAGTTTTTTCATATGCTACAAGCCTCACCACAACGATAATAAATTCCATTTAGCTGCCTTACTGAGTGCATTGACTGTAAATATATCGTTTTCAATTGCATTAATATGATTTAGGCATTCCTAATACATGCTGGCCGATATAGCTTAGTATCATATTCGTTGAAATAGGTGCTATTAAATATAAGCGTGCTTCGCGCCATTTTCTTTCAATATCGTATTCTTTAGCAAAAGCAAAACCACCATGTGTTTGCATACAAGCCTCACCTGCATTCCATGCCGCTTCTGCGCAAAGCATTTTTGCCATATTAGCTTCAGCACCACAAGGTTCTCCTGCCTCAAACAATGCAGCGGCTTTTCTAGCCATTAGTTCAGCCGCCTCAATTTCAGCATATGCCCTAGCAATGGGGAATTGCACACCTTGATTTTGGCCAATAGGTCCACCAAAAATTTTCCGCTCACTGGCATAATCTTTTGCACGCTGAATAAAGAAACGCGCATCACCAATACTTTCACCGGCAATAATCACTCGTTCGGCATTCATACCACTCATCACATAACGAAAGCCTTTACCTTCTTCACCAATCAATGAGTCGGCAGGGATTTCCATATTATCGAAAAACACTTCTGTCGTATTGTGGTTAATCATCGCATCTATCGCCCGAATTTCCATGCCATTACCAACAACTTTACGCATATCAACCAAGAAAATAGACATCCCATCGGTTGGTTTTGATACTTCTTCAAGCGGTGTTGTTCGTGCTAATAGCAGCATTAAATCAGACTGGAAAGCACGGCTAGTCCATACTTTTTGGCCGTTAACGATATATTTATCGCCTTGTTTAACGGCCTTTGTTCTTAATTTAGTAGTATCAGAACCCGAGGTTGGCTCTGTGACACCAAATGCTTGTAGCCTTAACTCACCCGATGCAATTTTAGGCAAATATTTTTGTTTTTGCTCTTCACTTCCGTGCCTTAGTACCGCACCCATAATATACATTTGTGCATGACAAGCAGAAGCTGAGCCACCTGACGCATGAATGGTTTCCATAATCACTGCGGCTGCACGTAACGGCAAACCAACACCGCCGTATTCTTCAGGAATCAATGCTGATAAAAAACCCGACTCTGTCAGCGCATTAACAAACTCTTCAGGGTAAGCGCTTTCTGCATCTAATTTACGCCAGTACTCGCCAGGAAAATCCTCGCATATTTTATTAACGGCATCGCGAATATCTGCGTAATCATTACCTAATGGAATAGAAATCTCTTTCATTATTTATCTCGGTTATTTTTTATAAGTGGCATTATCAGCACCTAATGCAGGTGCTTCATTATGTAGCGGTGGTCGTTGACCATTAAATTTAATCGGTAAGCCAACCAGTTTCATCGCATTTTCAACAGACTCTTGAACAATACCTAGTGATTGGGTTTGTGGGTCATTTAATACCTCATCAACCAACTGAATTGGCGAATTAGGAATACCCACAACATCGAGCTTTTCCTGCCAATGTGACCTCGGTTGCTGTATTAAAATCTCAGTCATTCGACGGTTTAGCTCTACCTTGTTTTCAAAGCGCTTTGGGTTCGTCTCAAAGTGAGCCTCATCAGCCCATGCCGGGTTACCCATAACACCTTTAAGTAAATCAAATAGCTTATTATTGGGAGCGGCAACAACCAAGTATCCATCTGAACACTCATAAGCTTGATAAGGTGATATACCCTGCACACCAGAACCTTGCGGTGTTGGCAGGTTTCCAGTCGCGTGATACCCAGCCATATGATAAGTCATCCAACTAAGCGCTGTTTCATACAATGCCGTATCAACGATACAACCTTTCCCAGTTTTTTGGCGGTTAAACAAGGCAGAAATAATAGCAATAGAGCACCACATGCCTGTTCCCATATCGATGGCTGACGTCCCTATTCTTACAGGGGGCCGGCCTTCTTCACCATTTAAACTCATTAAGCCACTATAGGCCTGCATTAGTGGGTCATAACCTGCCTTATCTGCCATCGGGCCGGTTTCGCCAAATGCCCAAATATTGCAATACACCAATTTGTTATTTTCTTGACATATCTCTTCAGCGCCGAGGCCAAGGCTAGCGACTTTACCGGGGCGCATATTTTGTAATACAACATCAGCCTTGCTAACGAGTTCATTACGCAGCCAAGCCTTGTCTTTCGGATCTTTTAGGTCGACCGTTACAGATTTTTTATCCCTATTCAATGCTTGAAACATTGCTGAGGTTCCATTCCAAAACGGAGGCCCCCAATGACGGCAATCATCACCACGCCCATCCGGTTCTACTTTAATCACTTCTGCGCCTAATGCAGCGAGAATCCAAGTACCAAATGGAGCCGCTACGCTTGTGCCTATTTCATATACGCGAATGCCGCTCAGTGGCCATTCGTTTTCTTGCTTGTCCGACATCTCGTTCCTAGTCTGTATTGAAGAACCATAATATTATGGTTGAAAAAAAGAGGCCTAAAGCCTCACTTCTGAGCAGCATAATATGCCACCTAACAGTCGTTATAATACAATAAACTTTAGGTATTATAAAAAATAATCGTCTAGAATGAACATTAAAGTACTATGCCACTTGGTTAGGTGATGAAATCGGTTAACCAAGGGGTACTTCTCTACGCCTTGGTTGGTTTTCAGCTATATATTGATCACAAGGTATTATCCTTATCATAGTACCGGCATTAACAACCCTCTTTTTTTAAACTACAGTGCCTAGCCGCGTTACTCTTGGTAAATATTCCAAAACAAACTACCTGAATTAACAGCCATGCATTGAATATTAATCTGTTACAGGCAAACCCAGTTACTTATAAAGATCCCCGCAGTAACTTATGCAACTGAGGAACATTAAGGGATTTATTGAGGTAATCGCCAAACAGGTCTTCGGCTGATTGAATGTCATGCTTCATTGCAGCCGCTAGGAGAGCTACAATAGGCATATTTTTTATAATACTCATGCTTTCTTAGCTTTTGAGCAACTTCTTTACTATCTATTCTAGGCAAGTGAATATCCATTAGGGCCAAATCGAAATTATGTTCTAGGCCACTTTGCAGTCCTAATTCGCCCGTTTCAGCTATTGTTAAATTATGTGGCTTTCGATCAAATTAGCTTTCATCAATTGTCTATTTACTGGCTTATCCTTAATATATAAACCCTGTTTATTTGGTTTCTTTTCTTCATTGTTTTTCTTCTTGTTCACGTTAAAAAAAGGAGGGGCTGTTTTTCTGCTAACGGGAACTCAATCCAAAAAGTTGACACTTGCCCTTTTGTGCTCTCAAAAGCTACTCTCCCATTCATCATCTCAACTAAGCCTTTACTCACAATAAGGCTAATTCCTGTTCACTAAATAATAGAAGCTTCTTATCCTAAAAGCATCCCGCTCAAAGGGTAGTGATAAGTTACTAATAGTTTTATTCCTGATCAAGTTCTAGGTAATTGGAATAATGTTTAAGTCCAGCACTAATCTAAATCTTTGCAAAAAACCTATAGTGGGCAATTCTCGTTATGAAATGATAGAGAGTCTGCCAAAAAACTAACCATACCTTTAGTAAAATTCATTCAAAGGGCACTTTTTTCCTTAATTTAAAGGGTTGGAGAAACTATTAATGCGTTTGTAAAAAGTACCGAGCAGCATAAGTATGCTTTAATGAGCAAGATTAAGTCTCTATAAGAACCGACTTCTAGAAGCAATATGTTTCAAATTTTTACTAACTTTGCCAATTGGCTAACCTATCAAGTTTTTGGTTTACCCATTGAAACCAAGCTAGCTGATGCAACACAGTTTTTTATAGAAGATGTCAGTAAAATTTTCTTCTTACTGATCATTATGATTTATCTAATTGCTCTTATGCGCGCCTCCCTCAATGTTGAAAAGGTACGAGATTACCTACAGAAAAAACACCGGGGTGTTGGCTATTTCATGGGATCAAGCTTTGGTGCTATCACCCCTTTTTGCTCATGCTCAAGCATTCCAGTTTTTCTCGGTTTTACATCGGCGGGCATACCCGTCGGCATTACCATGGCATTCTTAATAACTTCACCATTAATTAACGAAGTTGCAATACTTTTACTCATGGCGTTGCTCGGCTGGAAATTTACAATACTATATATAATGGTCGGCATGAGCATTGGTATATTAGGTGGGGTGTGTTTGGACACCATAAAAGCAGAGCGTTGGTTACTATCTTTTGCCGCCGATGCCTTGAATAGAGGGCAAGAACAGCTTAAAAACCAGGTATCAACACCCTTAGAAGCTAAAAAATTATCCTTAAAAGAGCGACACCATTTTGCAAAAACTGAAGCCATCGATATTTTTAGCCGTGTTTGGAAGTGGGTTATTATTGGCGTTGGTTTAGGTGCAGCTTTACACGGCTTTGTGCCCGAGGGCTGGATAGAGGCTCACTTAGGTGATGGCCAATGGTGGTCTGTACCCGTAGCTGTATTCTTAGGTATTCCACTCTATTCCAATGCAACGGGTGTCATTCCCGTTATGGAAAGCTTGATTACCAAGGGTCTACCCGTTGGAACCACTCTGGCATTCTGCATGAGTACCGTAGCGGCTAGTTTCCCCGAATTTATTTTACTAAAGCAAGTAATGCAGTGGCGCTTGCTCGCTCTTTTATTCGCTATGCTACTGATTGCTTTTACTTGTGTTGGCTGGATATTTAATGCCTTCACAGCTTTTTTATAACCCACATATTAAGGAATAAATGAAAACTATTAAAGTATTGGGCAGCGGCTGCTCTAAGTGCAAAAGTACCCTATCGCTAATCACTCAGGTTGCAGAACAGCTGAACGTTGCCATCAAGCTAGAAAAAATTGAGGACCCCGCTCAAATACTGGCCTACGGCATCATGAGCACTCCGGCTGTGATAGTTGACGAGGTTATTGTGCACAAAGGCGGCCTTCCATCTAAAGAAGACATTGCTGGCTGGTTAAATAACGCCTAACTAAGTGAAGGAAAACCACACCAACATAAGGCGTTTATTATATGACCTTACCTAACACACCTCCTTTATCTATCATTGTTCCTTCTATAAAAACAGGTTAAGCTTATATTTGAGCATCATCAATATAAAAAATAATAAACCATAACAACTAGATTAAACCACTGTCAGCCCCTTCAAATTGGGCTAACCTAAGTTTAACGGATACCCTTAAATATGCCTCACAGACTCTTCTTTCGACTAACAAAGCACCTTTTATTCATCTGCCTTTTTTTACTTAGCGGCCACGGCTTAGCTGATTCATCTCATGCTTATGCCAACGCGGTATTAGATGCTTTGCAAAAAAAAGGACTTTTAAGTCAGCAGGATGTTCAAGACATTAAGCAACAAGCTGAGTTAGAAGCAGCTAAACCGACAATAACTCAAACAAGTGGCGTTAAAACAGCCGTTAACCAGCTAGTTTCTGCCACCAAAAAGACTGTTAACAAGGCCAGCCCAAATATTCAGTTTTGGGGGCAACTACAACCACGTTACACGTTTGTTCCTTCTAAAAACGGCCTTCAAGGAACCAATAGCTTTACCTTGCGACGTGCTCGTGTTGGCTTTCAAGGCTTCGCAAGTGATAATGTTGCTTTTCGATTCCAGTATGATGCAGCAAGCGAAGTTCCTGGATTGTCAAACGCCCAACGGTTACTGGACGCTTGGGTTAGCTTTAAACACTTCGATGACAGCATCGGTAGTATTACAGTCGGACAGCAGTTTGCACTAGGCTATACACGTCGGCCACATAAAACTGCCAGTGTAGAGCGTAAATATACCGAAGTACTATCGCCAGGTGCCGTTGGTAGGTTACGTGGAATAACCGTAAGAAAAGGTAACATGGGGCTACCTGAATCCTATTCCAAGGGGTATTTTAGCAACCGCTTACATTACGCCCTTGGTTTATATAATGGCCCCGATTTATCATTGAATAACGATAATAATGACCTTCTTTTCTCTGCAGCCATTTCACTGCGCCCAACCGGCGTCTCGCCAAGTGATGATGAGTATCAGTTTAAAGATAGACCACTGGCATACAGTATTGGTGCCGCTTATAGCACCTCTCTAGACTCTGTAACGCTTGACACAAAGTTTCAACCCAGCGGTGTTGATCTTGATAATGAGTGGCTTAGTGCGCATGTCGATGTTCAAGCTCATCATTGGTGGCTATGGGCTTCTTGGGCGCAATTTAAATCTGATGCTCAAGGTGGTTTAGCTCTCGATTCACAAGGTAACAATACAGACACACTCAGCTCTAACGCATTTACCCTAGGACTCAGCCGTGCTTATTTACTAGACTCTGAAGATATGGGCTGGGCATGGGCACTGCAGTATCAACACGTCAACAATGAGCACCCTTCTAGAACAGGCTTCTTTAGACCTCTAACGGGCAAGTCTAGCGACGAAATTGCACGCGGCATGGACCAAGGCAGCGTATACCAGGCTATGTTTACTTGGCAATTTGATGAAAATTTAAGACTGATTAATGAGCTGTCTTACTACAAACCTACTGACGATAATTTTAGTTACCCAGCTTTTATCAGTCAATTACAGCTTACCTTCTAATTTAGGAGTTAATGACAGCATATGAAGCAAGAACACTTTATTCAAGCAGCAGAGCGTCGTCTCCGAGTGCATCAACTAGGTCATATAAACGCTAATACGCCTACTCTAGTGTTCCTGCATGGCGCTATAGACTGCATAGAAATGTGGCGTGACTTCCCTGAACAAGTACACCAATCGACGGGGCTTGCCGTTATCGTTTATGACCGTTGGGGGCATGGGCAGTCTGAGCCACTGAAAGCCTTCCGTGAGGGTGATACCCGTGCCGAGGAAGCTGACAAACCATTATTGGATGTTTTCAAACACTTTGATTTGACTAACGTCATTTTAGTCGGTCATAGTTATGGCGGTGTTATTTCTCTTATTGCTGCCAGCCTCCATAAAAATATCATCCGTGGCGTTGTTTCGCTTGTGCCACAAATGCTTGTTCACCCACTTTGCGTGGCCGGGGCTGAGGCCGCTAAAGAAAGCTTTGAAACAGGCGGCCTACGTAAAAAGCTATTAAAATTTCACGGTGATGGACTAGATAATCTATTTTATGACTGGATTAACCGCGTTCATAGTAAAGAATTTGAAGCTGAAGATTGTTCAAGCTACTTACAACAAATAGCCTGCCCTGTTTTACAAATTTATGGTGAAAGTGATGAATTTGGCTACAAGCCAAACCTTGAGCTATCAAAAAGAAACATCATCAACAATCTAACCATAAACGTGATACCAGCAGCAGGACACTATGTCCACTTAGAGGCTCAAGATGACGTGACGGATGCTATCAGTACCTTTTCGCTATCCCTATGACAAACAGGTAAATCAGTCAGCTAACAGGTGAGCTCAGCTTAATATTAAGCAACCCATTTTTTGATCATTACAAACAGCCGCCACGATTGACAGGTTGTTTATTGCCATTTATAACAAACACTTTGTGATCAAGAAGCTCTCTCATATTTAGCCATGACGTCTATTCAACGTAAAATAATTCATATCGATATGGATGCATTTTTTGCCTCAGTTGAACAACGTGACCAACCAGAATTAAAAGGCAAGCCCGTTATTGTAGGTGGGCAACCTAATAGCCGTGGCGTAGTAGCTGCTTGTAGTTACGAAGCACGTCAATTTGGTATTCATTCTGCGATGCCGAGTTCGCATGCCTATAGGCTCTGCTCACACGCTATTTTTGTTCCTCCAAGGTTCGAAGCCTATAAAGAGGTGTCAAAAATAATTCATGAAATATTCTGGCGGTATGCTACCGAGGTCGAACCCTTATCGCTCGATGAGGCTTACCTAGATGTTAGCCATAGTAATGAATATGAAGGTTCTGCAACGCGCATCGCCCAAGCGATAAAAAGAGATATTAAAACTGAGACTCAACTCATCGCCTCTGCTGGTGTTTCATATAATAAGTTTTTGGCAAAAATTGCCTCTGACATGGATAAGCCCAATGGGCTCTATGTGATTAGGCCCGAACAGGGTGAATCATTTGTATCCAGCTTACCAATAGGAAAGTTTTATGGCGTTGGTCCCGTGACAGAAACAAAAATGAATAAAATGGGTATTAAAACAGGGCATGATTTACGGTCTAAAAGTACTATTGAGTTAACCAAACATTTTGGCAAATCAGCTGAGTATTTCTATCACATAGCTCGTGGTATAGATCATCGCCCTGTACGTAGTTCACGCACTCGAAAGTCTCTGGGTAAAGAAACAACGTTCACCAGTGATATTCGCGACAAAGCCTTACTCACTGAAAAGCTCGACCAATTAACGCAAAAGGTATTCGCTAATTTGGATTCTCAGCAGTTCATGGCTAAAACCATTACGTTAAAAATAAAATTTGCCAATTTTAAAACGGTAACCCGTTCATACACTGATACAAAAAACCATATTCAGTTATCACAAATGCCCACCCTGCTCGCTGACTTAATATCACGCACCGACGTTGGACAACAAGGCGTTAGATTAGTTGGTATAAGTGCAAGCAGCCTACAAAAGATAGGCTTGGAAGCCATAGAACCTGGGCAACAAAATCAACTTGAGTTTGACTCGATCTGATATTCAAGCGCTATAAGTATGTTTGCCGACTCAGACTTTAAAACAGACTTTTTTGATACCCAATTTAGATTGGCTGCCTCTCCAAAAATTCCGCTATAGCTTGCATTAATCTCACCTGCTAATAATGAAAAAGGATTAGAACTTACCTAGAAACAAATCCTCTCCCTCTATGTCAGTCTGCTATCAAACTCATAACCCGTTCAAAAAACTGCTTGAAAATCCATTTATTCAAGTCCTAGATGTTTAATCCGACTCATCAAACCTATTCAAAAGAGTCTCAATGTCAGCTGCCGCTAGCGGTCTGCTATAGAGGTAACCCTGATAAACATCACAACCCTGCTGACGCAGAAACTCTAGTTGCTCTGATGTTTCAACGCCTTCGGCCACTATTTGCAGCCCTAAATTTTTAGCAAGCGAAATAATCGCCATACAAATAGCCCCATCATCAGTGTTATGGGCGCACTCATTAACAAATGAACCGTCAATTTTCAATACATCAATCGGAAATTTCTTCAAGTAACTTAATGATGAATAGCCCGTACCAAAGTCATCTACAGATAATTTAACATCCAACTTCTTTAATCTAGTCATCGTTGCAATACTACTATCAGTATCACCGGTTAAAGCATTTTCGGTAATCTCCACTTCTAATAGACTTGGGTTAAGTTCATACTGTTGCGCCAACCCTTTTATAAATGACGGCAGTGACTCATCATGTAAATGGAAACCTGAAATATTGACCGCAACTGGCAATAAGTCATAGCCTGCCTCACGCCATACAACTAGCTGCCGCGCAACTTCAGTTAGCACCCATTCCCCAACGTCAATAATCAACCCTGAAGACTCAATAACTGGGATAAAGTCTTCGGGGGAAATCAAACCAGACTCTGGGTGAGACCAACGCAGCAATGCTTCAAACCCAACTACTTCATTCGTTAAACACGATACTTTAGGTTGATAGTTTAACAATAGGTGATTCTGCGAGATCGCGCTAGGTAGGTCAGCTTCAATTTGAATGCGTTTACGTACGAAAAGCCCCATTTCCTCCGTATACATACAGTAGTTATCTCTACCCATTTGTTTTGCTTGATACATAGCAACATCAGCGCACTGTAGTAAACGGTCAGCCGAACGCTCACCATCAACAGAAAATGCGACCCCAATACTGGTTAAAACGTTTAAGGTATGTTCTGGTAGCTCAACCGTTTCTCGCATCACTTTAAGAATATCTATCGCTTTGTTAGCGACAGCATGCTCATCTAACTCACCGCTTATTGCTACAACAAACTCATCGCCGCCCCACCGACCAACCAGATCATTATCACGAATCACTCTTTTGAGTCTATTAGCCACCTCACAAAGCAATTGATCTCCTACCTTGTGACCGCATACATCATTTACTTTTTTAAAACGATCCAAATCTAAAAACAGTAACGCCACCATACCAGCGCGAGACTTGTGATAATTAATTCGGCCGTCAAGCTCACGCATAAAGGAAGTTCTATTATACAAACCAGTTAACGAATCATTAAATGCCAAGGCTTCTAAACGTTTTTGTAACTTAGTTTGCTGGCTCAAGTCGCGAATATGTAGCGTGTACTCAACGGCCTCATTACCTATCATCGCTGCTCTAGTCACCACCACTTCAGCAGGAAAAGACTCACCATCGTAACGCTGTAGTTCTGTCATATTCCTATGCTTTAGAACCCACCCGCTTGTTAGCAAAAAGCCTTCAGCTAAGCTAGCTGAATTAAGCACTTGAACCTTACCCTTAGTAAATAGCTTAAAAAAGCTATGCTTAATAATCGCGCGCCCCGTCTGGCCAAAGCAACGTTCTGCCGCAGGGTTAAAGCTTTGGATAATGCCTTTCGAATCAATGCTAATAATGCAATCCATCGCTGCATCTAAAATAGCGCCCTTTCTAAGTTCACTTTGTTTAAACGCTGAAAAAGCCTCATCTCGCTGCTTTATTTCTTCATTCACCTGGTCTATAACATGATTATATTTTTCTGCTATTTGACCTACTTCCGTATAAGGTTCTACCGCTACTTGTGTTGAAAAATCTGCTTCTTTCTGCTGTTTATGCATAGCACTTAACAAGTCAAAAACTTCCGTGCTTATATTGTGCTCAGCAACATTTAGACCCCGTAATTCATCCTCTTCACTAACTCTTAACGGGTAAAACCTGTTTATCTGACTAAAAACTATATAGGCAAAACCAAAACTATAAAAACCAACACTGATCACCCCAACAAATTGAACCCCTAACTGCTCCCACATTGAAAGACTATTTTGAAGGCTAGCTGTCGGCGCAAAAAAAGCTAACGCAACCGTTCCCCAAACTCCTGCAAATAAATGCACAGGTACTATGCCAACGGCATCATCAATTTTTTTATAGGCCAAGTACTTTATACCAAAAAAAACAATTGTTCCTGCAACCCCGCCAATCACTACAGCCCCTCCCGTACTGACGACATGACAACTGGCTGTTATGGAAACCAAACCAGCGAGAACACCATTAATTATTTGACTAACATCGATATAACGTTCAAAGCGAAGCTTTAATATCGTCGCGACCACACCACCTGCCAGAGCAGCTAGGCAAGTATTCAGTAAAATAAGAGGAACTGAATCATTCCAAGCTAATGTACTCCCCCCATTAAAGCCAAACCAGCCCAACCAAATTAATAAGCAACCCAATATGGCTGTTGGAATACTGCTTCCTGGAATAGCGCCAGCACTGCCAGTAAATCGCCCTATACGTGGCCCAATAACTAATACTGCCGCCAGTGCCACCCAACCACCAGCAGAGTGCACCACAGTTGAACCGGCGAAATCAATGAAGCCCATTTTTTCAAGCCAACCTATCGGCTCCCCCTTAATGACTCCTCCCCAAGCCCAATGGCCAACAAAAGGGTAAATAAACAGTGCTATGGTCACTGTTACAACAATATAACCCATATAACTCATACGCTCAGCGACAGCCCCCGATACTAGAGTCGCAGCGGTGCCACAAAACATCATTTGGAATAGGAATATTGCAATGAGTTTTGTATCCGCTTGTTCACCAAACGCAAAATCCGACCACCCAAACAGGCCCCATTGGCTATCTCCAAACATTAAACCGAATCCAAACAACCAATACAGACTACTCGATACGATAAAATCACTGATATTTTTGGCCGCAACATTAATGCTATTTTTACTTCTGACAAGTCCGCTTTCTAAACACAAAAAACCTGCTTGCATGACAAAAACCAAAATAGTCGTCACTAATATCCAAACAATATCCAAGCTCTAAATCTCCTTTTCATTTACCTCTTGCACACGGCCAAAGGATGTTCCATTTAATAGTAGCAGAAATTTATTCACTTTATGCTCGAGTACAACTACGCTGACTCTGGGACTAACAATATGAGCATTGTTAAGAAATGGTTAAGAAGGAGATTAATTATATTTTGACCCTATTAAACCCCATTTAGCCGGTCAAAACTAAACGGTATATTAAACATCAGTGAAAACTTTTACCTATTCTTCGTGTTCAAGTGGCTACATAAGCTCATTTCCATTTAGCTCACTTCTATAACGTCCTCGTGTCTTTTTTTTAAGAATTCACCTTGCTATGAATACCCCGCATCAATCATGGGCACTAGCCAATAGTGAATACCGGTCCCTTTTAAGTCTTCTTTAAGACGTTGGACACTCGTATGAGCGTATTCAAGTTCCATATGAACATAAAATATTACCTGCTTCTTTCGTCCTTCTACTTGCTCTATTAAATTGAGCTTTTCTGGATCACTGCCGTGGCCGTAGGCTTCTGAACTCGTAAAACCAGTTATCTCTGGCTGTTCTAGTAACCAGTCAACGACTACTCTCTCAATGGATGGAGGGCAAACAAGAGTTAATAACGTTTGGTTCATATTTCTCTCCTTATCGTTGACTAATCCAGCGGTACAGTACCGGCAGTAATAACAGCGTTAATAATGTAGAGGTAACGAGTCCGCCGATCACTACGATGGCGAGCGGACGCTGTATTTCTGAACCCGGTCCTGTCTCAAATAATAGTGGAATGAGTGAAAACGCTGCAATACTCGCTGTCATCATCACGGGACGTAATCGTCTTTTTGCACCTTCTATAACGACATCGTTAATGTCATACCCCTGCGTCTTTAATTGATTAAAGTACGAAACAAGCACCACCCCATTTAACACCGCGATGCCTAGTAAGGCGATAAAACCAACAGATGCTGGGACCGACATATATTCCCCTGCGATCCACAAAGCGACCACGCCACCAATCATCGCGAATGGGATGTTAGTCAATATCAAGAAAGACTGACTCACTGACCTAAACGTGCTAAATAGCAATAAGAAAATCAGACCAATAGCCGCTGGAATGACAATAGCGAACCGTGCCGCTGCGCGTTGTTGATTTTCAAACTGACCGCCCCACTTTAAGTAATACCCTGTTGGCAATTTTACCTGTTCTGCGACTTTTAGCTTGGCTTCATCAACAAACCCAACGAGGTCACGTCCACCAACATTAGAAACAACCACGGATGAGCGACTGCCTGTTTCTCGCGTAATCATCACCGGTCCCTCAACTCGTTCTAGCGTCGCCAGATTGGTGAGAGGAATGCTGCGCCCATCTTCAAGCGTTAAACGTAAATTATAAAATTCATCGGCAGATTGACGTAAGCCACTCGCGCCTTTAATGATCAATGGAATGCGTCTTGATCCTTCATAAATAGTCCCCATGTTTTGGCCTTCAATAAGGGAACGCAAATTGCTTTCTACATCATCAATAGATAAACCCAGGCGGCCAACCGCTAACCGATCAATCACCACCCGTAGGTATTGCACACCATCATTTTGTGCGGCAAAAACATCTTCAGCACCGTCTAGCTTTTCAACGATGCTGGCTATTTCTTTTGCCTTATCGTTCAGTGTATTAAGGTCGTCTCCAAAAATTTTGATGGCAACATCACCCCGCACGCCCGTTAGCATTTCCGAGACACGCATTTCAATCGGTTGCGTAAAGCCAAAAACCAAACCTGGGAAGTTGCTAAGCACCCCCCTTAATTTTTCTATAAATTCATCTTTAGTATCAAAACTCCACTCATCACGCGGCTTAATTTCTAAAAACATATCAGTTTGGTTTAGCCCCATTGGATCCAAACCAATTTCATCCGACCCTGTACGCGAAACAATACCTGTCACTTCGGGTACTTTATCTATGATCGCCTTCGCAACGAGGTCATCAATACGTAACGACTCGTCTAAATCAATGGACGGTAACTTTTCTGTCTGAACGATAATATTTCCCTCGTCCATCGTTGGCATAAAGCTTTTACCCAACTGTAAATACAAGACCGTCATTAACACCAATGATGCCAATGCGATAAAAACAGGCACCTTACTATATTGCAAACAATACTTGAGAATAGGAACATAGGTTTTTTCTAAATACCTCACCAAAATAGGGTCTTTATGGCTAACATTTTTTAGCAAACTAGCCGCCAGAACCGGAATGATCGTTAACGATAAGATCAATGAAGCACCCAGCGCAAAAACGATGGTAATCGCTACTGGCGAAAACAACTTTCCTTCAAGCCCTTGTAGCGTTAGCAACGGAAGGAATACTACCATAATAATGATGATGCCGGTCGTTACCGGTAGCCCCACATCGGCTACTGCACGGTAGATAATATGCAAGCGTGGCAATAACGTGGTTTTCTTTTTGTGAGCCAATTCAGACACAATGTTTTCAACCACCACGACGGCGCCGTCAACTAACATACCAATTGCAATCGCCAGCCCTCCAAGGCTCATTAGATTCGCTGATAAATTAAATTGACGCATCAAAATAATGGTGCCCAAAACAGCCAGTGGTAATATCAACGCAACGGTTAATGCGGCGCGCAAGTCGCCTAGGAACAAGATCAATAGAATTAATACTAAGATGGTCGCTTCTGCTAAAGCCATACCCACGGTTTCTACCGCCCTATCGACTAGGTCACCGCGATTATAAAAAACACGCGTTGTGACGCCTTCCGGTAGCGCCGATTGCAACTCGTCTAACTTTTGAGAAACACCCTCTACTAATTCTCTTGCATTCGCACCGCGTAAGCCTAATACGAGCCCTTCAACGGCTTCACCTTGACCATTTCTGGTGACGCCACCATAACGCGTTAGCGAGCCAATGTTTACCGCTGCTATATCACGTACGGTAACGGGCTCAATGGGGTGTGCTTTAACAACAATATCACCGACATCTTTCAAGGATTGAATGCTGCCATCGCTCCTAATCAACAACGTTTCTTCACCATCAATAAGCTGACCAGCGCCGTCGTTTCTATTATTGTCTGTTAAGGCTGTGCGCAAGGTATCCAGTGTAATGCCTTGTGCATTCATCAGTGTGCTATCAGGGGTTACTTCAAACGTACGCACTAAACCACCCAAGGCATTAACATCGGCAACACCGGGGACTGTCCTTAATGCTGGTCTTAACACCCAATCAAGTAATGATCGCTTTTCCATAATGGATAAGCGATCACTCTCAATCGTAAACATAAACATTTCACCCAGCGGTGTTGTCATCGGCGCAACACCGCCACCAATATCGGATGGGAGGTCGGCCCATATGGCACTCAAGCGCTCTGAAACTTGTTGACGTGCCCAATAGATATCGGTTCCATCTTCAAAATCCACCGTGATATCCGCCAACGCATATTTGGACATAGAGCGCAGCATATTCTGCTTAGGGATGCCCAGCATCTCAACTTCAATCGGCGCTGTAATGCGAGTTTCAACTTCCTCTGGCGTCATTCCCGGTGCTTTGATAATCATCTTCACTTGCGTTGTTGATACATCTGGGAATGCATCAATCGGCAAAGTTTGAAAAGATTTCCACCCGGTGATAACGAGGATAATCATCGACATGATCATCAGCAAGCGCTGCGTTAAGGCAAATTGAATCATTTTATTAAGCATCGTCTTCTACCCCTCTCCGCCAGCACCGATGAGTATCGCTTTCAATGAAACGGCTCCACTGGTGACAACAGGCACGGAAATATTTTTTTGAGTAGCGATAATTTGCTCCCCTTCACGTGTACCAATAACCTCTACTTTAACGGCTTCATAACCCTGTTCATGATTAATAAAGATCATTGTTTCTTTATCTATCCGAATGATTGATTTACGTGACACCATATAACGTTGTTGCTCACCTGTTTGGATCGCAACACGTGCTTGAACAATTTGCCCAGGGCGTAACTGATCTACATTGTTTTCAACGAGTGCTCTTACCAATGTGCCTTGGTCAGCTACATGCACCATCCGACCAATGGTGATCACTTTTCCTTGAACATTAAGGTTAGCAATGGCGACCATATCACCCAGTTTCACCTCACTAATCATAGAAACTGGCACGTGAATTTCTAACCATAACGGTGCTAGTTTTCCAACTTTAAACAGCGGGTCTGCGGCCCCAAGTTTCTGACCGAGTATGGCCATTTGTTCTAATACAACCCCATCGAATGGCGCTGTTATCGTTAATACACTGCTGAGCTTACGAGTTTTTTCTAACTGAGTAATGGCCTTGCTACTCATGCCAGAAAATTCTAATGTTGTTTCTTGTTGTTCCTTTTGAGTCAGCAACTCTTGCCAGATACTCAGCGACTCTAGATAACGACGCTTAGGTATAATGCCTTCACCCAACAGTTGTTTATTTCGACTCAATGCAGATTTAGCTAAATTAAGTTGACTCATTGTTTGCAATAAGTCGCGCTGTAACTCCAACACCCCTGGGCTGTTAATTTTTGCGATCACTTGTCCCTTTATTACACGCTCTCCTTCGGTCGTCATCAAAGCCTCAACTAAACCACCTTGCAATACGCTAATAACTTGCAATTGCGAATTAGGAACTACTACCTCAGCTGGGTAACGAGCACCTAACACGTCGCCGGCTTGTTTCAACGGTGCAGTGACAATGCCATACATGCTTGATTGCTCAGCGGACAAGCTAATAATATTGTCGTTAACAGATGTTTCTGCCAGCGCGTTAGCATTAATGAAAATCATAAATGCGATTAAAAAATACCTCATGGAATAATCCCCTTTGCTTGGTTTAAGCGAGCCGTCTGCAAGCCCATTTCTAAGTGCTTTTGGTGCATGTGTCGATCTATTGTGAATGCCTGTGCCTGCACTCTAATGAACTCGATTAAACTCGTTTCGCCTAGCTCAAATGCCTTACGAGACATGTCTAAATTCTGTTTAGATAATTCATTTTGACGCTGCGCAAAATTGTATTGTTCTACTGTTGTACTGAGCTCTCTACTGGCGTCTTGAATCGCAATATTTAGCTCACGATGTAACGATTCCATCTGACTACGACTTTCACTTAAATTCACTTCTGCTGCGGATAATTTCGGTTCACTGTGCGACTTCAAGCCAAAAGGAATGCTCAGGCTAAGACCAATCGCATCGACATAATCTTCATTTGACACACCCCTTTCCCGGCGTGACCCCACAAACAAGGAAGGGTTACCTCTTTTTTCAATCATCATTTGGTCGCGTTCAGCGACGCTTTTAGCCAGCCTGTCATGAGACTCTTTCAATAAAGGGTGTTGCATACTAATAACAAGGTCATTAGTCGCTTGTTCTTCGATGCTTTTAGGTATCACAGATAGCCCTGTCACCATGACGTAACGGTGCTGTGCATGACGATACTCCTGATAAGCAACCCGCCATGACGCCTCTTTTGATAATGACTCTTGCTGACTAATAATCAGGTCCGATCTGGCAAGGTCACCCAGCTCAACACGCTTCTTTACATCCTTTACGAGTTTTTTAACAACATTCCATTCTTCTTTGGCTACTTTCATCTGGTTTTTTTTCAGTAAAATATCCCACAATATTTCTCGAACAATGCCCGCTAAATGCAATTTTAATGCGGGCTTCGAGGCATCTACGAGTTGCTGCTGCCGTTCGGAGGTTTTCAGTCGAGCATGTCTCTGTCCGGGTAACCAAAGCGGTAAGTCAACGCCCGCTTCCCACTCTTGCAGCCCTTCACTTGCGTTGACCCGATCACTGTAGTGGCTTAGCGTAAAGGATGGGTCCGCAGACCAAAAACTGCTAGCTTGTTTTTGTAAAGCATTGGCGTGTAGCAGCCGTGCTTGCAATACCGCTAATTGTGGGTTTCGTTGAAAGGTTTTTTCAATAACCTCGCGTAACGATAATTTAGCCGATATTTTTATAGGCTCTATATGTGCATGATCAATGGTTGATATCTGCTTACTTTCAGCAAAAACAAACATTGATTGGCATAAACCAATGATCAGTAAAGTCAATTTAATTTTCATAGCCAACATCCTAAGTCATGAAGCTGAAATGAAACTTAAAATCCCAAAGCCTGCCGTCTTTAGCGTTAAAATAATCCAGTAACAGCCTTTACACATACTGTTTTAAATAGAGGTAATAAAACGTAAATGAGACTTCTGTTAGTTGAAGATGACAAATTGATTGCCGCAACGCTTAAGAAAGAACTTGAGCGAAATGGCTTTGCTGTTGACTGCACTGACAATGGTGTCGATGCTGAGTTCATGGGTAATGAAGAGCCCTATGACATTGTTATTCTTGACCTTGGGTTGCCCCAGCGCACAGGACTTGAAGTACTACAGAGTTGGCGTAAAAACGGTAACCAACTCCCCGTCATTATACTTACAGGGCGCGATGCTTGGCATCAGCGGGTCGATGGGTTTAAAGCCGGGGCAGATGATTATCTAGGCAAACCCTTTCATCACGAAGAACTTCTGATGCGCATTCAAGCGCTCATTAAGCGCAGTCATAATATGCCCGGGCAAACCATACAAAGCGGTAGCTTAGAGCTTGATGAGGCGCGTCAAGAAGTCACCTCAGCAGACGGTCAAATTATTCCATTAACCGGTACCGAGTTTCGCTTACTACGTTACTTTATGTTGAACCCAGGAAAAATACTCACTAAAACTCAACTAACAGAACACGTGTACGAACAAAGTTTTGACCGTGATAGCAACTTAATCGAAGTGTATGTTCGTCATTTAAGAGAAAAGCTAGGGCAAAACTTAATTAAAACACGCCGTGGCCAAGGCTACACCTACAACACAGACACCTCATGAATTCATTACAACGTCACTTACAAGTTTGGCTTGCTCTCTCATTAATTCTTTTAATGGGGTTATTTTGGTTATTAGAAAACCAATCTATAAAGTCGATCACCGAAGGGTTTTTGATTACTCGGCTTGAACATGATGGTGATAATTTACTACTCGCTCTGTCCCCAGATCAAGCCAATCAAATTAATATTGACCGTATTAACCCTATTTATAAACAACCTGCTTCTGGACATTATTACGCTATGCGTTTTACCAATGGGAAGCAGCTAACATCACCTTCTTTAGAACAACATACACTGCCTATCCCAACACTAAAATTGGGAGAAACTAAACTAGAACATCTTGATGGGCCTTTTGGCCAACACATACTCCTTTGGTCCAAAGGTTTTCAAAAGAGCGACTTAACATTCACCATTGCTGTGGCCGAAGATTTAACTATTCTAAAAAGCCAACGACAGGAATTTATCGGCTCTTTCACCTTATTAGCTCTTGCAGGGCTCATTACCCTATTGGCTGTACAAAGCTTTGTTATCCGTCGCTCTTTAAAAAAACTAGACCCCGTAAAGGAGGAGATAAAACGACTGGAACACGGTGAGATTAACAAACTTTCTGAAGAGGTTCCGAGTGAAATACAACCCATCATCCAAGAGTTTAACCACATATTAAGGTTACTGAGCCAACGACTTGAACGTTCAAGAAACGCATTAGGCAATCTAGCGCATGCCCTTAAAGGACCGCTTAGTATTCTCACCCAATATTGTGACGTTTCAAAAAATGGTATGAACAGCCATCAAGTAATGCAGGCTAATGTACAGATAACACGAGTTCAACAATTAATGGAGCGCGAACTCAAGCGCGCACGCATAGCCGGCAAAGAGATGTCAACCCAACGCTTTAAGCCACAGCAAAACTTACCTGATTTACTCGATGTTCTTAATCAACTCCATTCAAGCAAATCAATCAATATTCAATACCTGATAGACGATGATGTACCCGCATTTGGTGATCGCGAAGATATTTATGAGTTATTAGGCAACCTGTTAGATAACGCCTGTAAATGGGCTAAATCTTTGGTAATCTGCCAAATTAGCGGCCACAATAGCATTAACATACTCATCGAAGATGATGGCGCTGGTTTAACGCCTCAGGACCTCAAGCAACTTTCCCAACGTGGCGTTCGACTAGATGAAACTGTTGAAGGTCATGGCTTAGGGCTTTCCATTGCTAAAGACATTGCGAAACTTTATGGTGGTCAACTCTATTTTTCACGTTCTGAAAAATTAGGCGGGTTAAAGGTAAAAATTCTCCTGCCTCTAACTTAGGCATTAACCCAATTCATACACATTATTTTTGAATTAAATAATAGCTCTACTATTATCACCTCCTAACCTGATTGTTAATAAACGCTATTCTCAAAAAGGTAACGAGACAGAATCAAGCAAAGGAAACAAGCTGGAAAGTCCAAAGGGAGGTCTAAAGAGTTCAATTACAAGGAAACCCTTAAAGCTCTCAAGTCCGGAGTATTTAATTAAGTAAGGCAGTAACTCAATTAGGAGCATCTGTATCGACTACCGAGCGAATAAAGCTCAAGTATAACGAGCATATCTAACTGTTCTGAAACGCTTACCAGCCCCATCACATGACTAAGCATTTCTGTCATCATCAAACCAGTGGCAAAAACGTATGGAAAATAACAAAAAAGCCCTATGTATCAGATACATAGGGCTTTTGAATGGCGGAGAGACAGGGATTCGAACCCTGGAAGGGTTTGACCCCTTGCCGGTTTT
>CAJXOJ010000030.1 GCA_913057515.1 uncultured Cycloclasticus sp.
CCCTACAACCGGACGATAAAGCTTGGCTAGCCGAGCTTTCTGGCATTGCCATAGAATGCGTGGTGAGTAATGAGCGCACCAGCTTTAGAGAAAATATTCTACTAACCCATCGTGGTTTAAGCGGCCCAGCCATTTTACAAATATCATCGTACTGGCACGCTGGCGAAACGCTCAACATTAACTTACTGCCCGATGTAGACATAGAAACACTTCTAAAAACAAAGCAACAAACACAAGCCAAAACACAAGCCAAAACACATTTAAAAACCATATTAGCTGAGCATTTACCCAAACGATTTATCGCCGCCTTACTTGATGAAAAACTCCTAAACCAACCGCTGCAATCCATCTCGCACGATCGCTTTAAAACCATTAGCAAGCAGCTGCACCAATGGCAAATAAAACCTAACAGCACCGAAGGCTATAGAACCGCAGAGGTAACACTGGGCGGCGTTAATTGTGATGAGCTATCTTCAAAAACCATGGAGTCAAATTACTCATCAGGGTTATATTTTGTGGGCGAAGTAGTCGATGTTACCGGCTGGCTGGGCGGTTATAACTTTCAGTGGGCTTGGTCATCTGGTTGGTGTGCAGGGCAAGTGGTTTAGGCCCACTTTATCATTTGATTAGTTCATTTTTTTAAACATTGAACCCTTTAAGTAAACACTCTAAACTCTAGGTTAAAGATATTGAGTGCATGGTAATACCCATGTTTGTTACTTTGATATCAAAATACATGGAAGTACTATCCAGCTATATACAAATAATACGCGGATAATGGGTTCCGCTTATTAATACTGTTAGGCATCGAAGTTCACACAAGAATGAAATCACACTAGAGATACAGGTATGATAAAACCAGACAATCCTAAAAATGAAAATAATCGTCTAGAGACACTTAGGTCACTTGAGGTTCTAGATACTCAGGCGGAAGAGCGTTTTGATCGATTAACGCGGATGGCAAAACGAATGTTTGGCGTTCCGATCGCACTGGTCAGCCTAGTGGATGCGAATCGTCAATGGTTCAAGTCCTGCATAGGTTTAAGCGCAAGTGAAACCTCTCGAGAAATTTCATTTTGTGGTCATGCGATATTAGGCAGCGAGGTTTTTATCATCCCCGATACCATCAAAGACGAGCGGTTCGCTGACAATCCGTTGGTATTGAATGATCCAAATATTCGCTTTTATGCCGGATGCCCACTTAAAGTGAATGGTCACAGGCTTGGAACGCTATGCATAATTGATCAGGCCCCAAGAAATTTTGAGCGTGGCGATATAGATGCACTAAAAGACTTAGCCTCTATGGTGGAGCGCGAACTGGAGGCCGTTCAGCTAGCAACGCTAGACGAGCTTACGGGCCTATCAAATCGACGAGGTTTTTTACTTCTCGCTAAACACAGCCTGAAGCTGAGTATTCGACAAAAATTTCCGTTAGTACTTGTTTTTATGGACTTGAATCAGTTTAAACCTATCAACGACAAGTTTGGGCATGCGGAAGGAGACGCTGCACTAGTGACCTTTGCTAACCTGATGAGTGCGAGTTTTAGGGACTCCGATATTTATGCTCGATTGGGAGGCGATGAGTTTGTTGCATTACTCAGTAGCTCCTCTATAAAAGAAGTAGAAGTAGTTATGGATAGGTTCAATAAATCATTAGACGCGCACAATCAGCAACAAAAACGTGGCTACGATATTTCTTTTTCATATGGAATCGTGGAATTCAATCACGAAAAACAGACCACTATCGAAGAGCTACTAGATGAAGGTGATTCGCTTATGTATGAATCAAAAAAATGAATTCGCTCACTGAATTTCATGGCTGTATATTTAGAAAACTGCCTAACAAAGGTATCAAAATTAAAGGGGACGCTACCCTTTAATTTTTAAAGTCTCTACAATAAACCAATGCCTAGACTAGCAAGATCAGTGTTTCCGAATATTCCACACCACATTACTCAACGGGGTAATCGGCGTGAGGATGTATTCTTTTCTGATGAAGGACGGCTGTTTTATCTGGAGCTGCTTCAACACTACTGCTGTAAATATAAGGTAGCTGTTTTGGCGTATTGCTTGATGGATAATCATATCCATTTAGTTTTAATACCTGAAACAGAAGATGGTTTTGAAGCCCTTACATATGCGCTACGCTCAGTACATTAATTAATTAAAGGGGACGCTACCCTTAAATTGATAATTGTATTTCGGGAACCAAGTGGTTACAATTTAAAAAATGATAAAAAGCTTTATTCACAAAGGGTTGGAAAAATTCTACCTAAAAGGCAGTAAAGCAGGTATTCAAGCAAAGCATTCAGCACGTTTGCGTTTAATTCTTGCTCAGCTGAACCAAGCAAAAACCACTCATGATATGGATATTCCTTTTCTTAAGCTTCACGAGTTAAAAGGTGATAGGAAAGGAATATGGTCAGTAACAGTACAAACAAATTGGCGTATTACTTTTCGATTTTCTAAAGGTGATGCAGAAATTGTAAATTATGAAGATTACCATTAGGAGGTAAAATGAAAATGTATAACCCACCTCATCCAGGGGAAATCATAAAAGGATTATGGTTAGAGCCTGCAAACATAAGTATTACTGATGCAGCTAAAGCCTTAGCTGTCAGTAGAAAGACATTGTCAAAAATCATTAATGGTAATGGTAATGTAACATCTGAAATGGCTGTTAGGTTATCAATTGCTTTAGGTGCTAGCCCTGAAAGCTGGATGGGCCATCAAGTGGCATATGATCTTTGGAAAATTGAGCAGCATAAATCTGAACTAGGCGTGCACGCGCTAAATGTAGCCTAACTTGGCTCTCCACTACGTAATTAGAGGGGACACTATCCTTTAATTCAAAACCTCTTCAATAGACCGATGCCTAGACTAGCAAGATCAGTGTTTCCGAATATTCCACACCACATTACTCAACGGGGTAATCGGCGTGAGGATGTATTCTTTTCTGATGAAGGACGGCTGTTTTATCTGGAGCTGCTTCAACACTACTGCTGTAAATATAAGGTAGCTGTTTTGGCGTATTGCTTGATGGATAATCATATCCATTTAGTTTTAATACCTGAAACAGAAGATGGTTTACAGAAGGTTTTGAAGCCTGTACATATGCGCTACGCTCAGTACATTAATAAAATTAAAGGGTGGAAAGGCCATTTATGGCAGGGGCGATTTTTTTCATCTGCTTTAGATGATGAATACACCTGTTCTGCTATTCGTTATGTTGAAAGGAACCCTGTGCAGGCTAATATGGTTAATACGGCAGAGGAATATTTTTGGTCTAGTGCTGCTTATCATTGTGGCCTTGTTGGGAGCACGTTATTAACCCCTCTGCCGCAAGCATATAAGTCAGTTTCTTCTGAAGAATGGTCCAACTGGCTTGCATTACCTGAAGACAGAGAAAAAATAGGTATCATCAACCGCAATATCGAAAAAGGGTTGCCTTGCGGAAGTAATCGCTTTATTGCCCAGCTTGAGCGGTTATCTAAACGCCCTCTTCAATTCCGGCCACAGGGGCGACCCAATAAAGGGTAGCGTCCCCTTTTTTTGTCGCTTATTAAATGTATCCGTTAAACTAGGGCAGCCTCATAGCGTCCCCTTTTTTTTCTTTTTTTTAAGATAGAACACCTAAACACCTCATAAAGATAAACGATGGCAGCTTTTTATCTTTTAGCATTCAGTATCACTTTTTAATTTTATACGGATTAAAGAAAGGCATAATAAGGTCTATTTGGCACGAAACCTGCTTTTATATTTATCACTATCAACCATGAAGTATCTTTTATGAATTATTTAAATGCTATTGAACGCTACCATGAATACAAAGGCGCCATACATGAGTTAACGGCTTCAATCGTTACGGGCATCTTTGACCATAAAAGCATTCAGAGTGAAGAGAACCTGAAAGATTCTATGAAATGGTTACAGTCTAATTATCCATTTGTTGAACTGGTGTATACGCTGGATGCCAAAGGCTTGCAAACGACCAACAATGTAAGCTACAAGCACCATAATGAAAAAAATATACGCTCAGGAATAGGCGTTGACAGAAGTCGCCGGCCTTATTATAAAAAAGCACTCGAAGAGGATAACGTTATAGTTACTGAGCCTTATCTCTCGACATCCAGTCATAACCTTTGCATTTCATCTGCCATCCGTTGTCTTGCTGAAGATGGCTCAATTATGGGCATTTTGGTTATCGACATAGACTTGGCTGATGCGATTGAGTTTTTAATGGGTGATAGAAAGCGTAAGAAATTTCACCCTTTCTTTGTGACCGTCTATTCGCTTATTGTTATTGGCTTGTTTTTAGTCGTTGGTATTTTAATGTATTCGGCAGGTTTGGAAGTCATTTCACTTCTTCAAGGTGAACATATTGATCTTCATCTCAAGCCATTCAGCATCATTATTTTTCTGACGCTGGCTCTTGCGGTCTTTGACCTTGGCAAAACAACTCTCGAAGAAGAGGTGTTGATGAAAAAGGACATATTACGGCACAGTTCAACGCGACGCACAATAACTCGGTTTATTGCAGCTATCCTTATTGCTGTTTCAATTGAGTCATTGCTATTGATGTTTAAGTCCGTTCTAGGCTCAAAGGAACATTTAGGTGATGCAGTGGCAATGATGGGTGCTGCGATAGGCTTGCTAATTGGACTCGGCATTTATGTTTACCTTGGCGCCAAAGCAGAAAGCATAATGAAACAATCCATTAATACAAAGTAACCTCCTCGCCAACTGTATAACAAGTCAATTCACCAAAGGGCCATCAAATTTACGTTAAATGATGGTAAATCAATGGATTAAATAAATTTGCTTAGACTCGGTTAGTTTAAGGTTCCGCCAAGAGCACCTAAAGAAATATGCAGGACAACAAACAAATCATGGAGTTTATTCCACCGTTTTTAAAGCAACGATAAAAGCTTAAACCAGCTCAACCGCCCTATTGATTCAAAGCATTTGATTTTAATCAGCAGCTTATAAGGAGTCATTCTAGGTTATGTAAGATTACAGTAAAGGTAGAAAGGGATTACTAAATTAGTGCTTCTAGTTAATATGAAAGCATCAACGAATAACAAATATTTCAATTATTACTGCGTTCAAAAGCGCCCTGCTTGTAATACCTATTGACAGTGTTGTCTAACACAGCACAATATTAGTTCTCCTATGAGAATATTTATGTGGCGAAACGCCTCCCCTTTTCAATATGGATAATAACTTTTCTGACAAACACATCATTGATTCATGGTTACAAAATGCAAAACCATGGGTTGTTGCTATTCGTGAAAATGAAATAGAAAGCAGAGCGCTGCTTACAAATAACGCAATCACCGACACTGTTTTACAAAAAAAACCTAAAACCGTATTAGACATAGGATGTGGCGAGGGTTGGTTAGCTAGAAAACTAAGCAGTTCGGGTATTACCACCCTTGGAATAGATGTTGTGCCCGACCTTGTTGATGAGGCTAACAGGTTGGGTGGCGGTCTCTTTAAGCTAATCCCTTATGAGCAGTTAAGCCAAGGTGTTATTAAAGAGAAATTTGATGTGGCTGTTTGTAACTTTTCACTATTGGGTAAGGAATCTGTTAGCAAGATATTTAACTACATACCGCAGCTTCTGAATGAGCAAGGTCATTTTATTATTCAAACTATCCACCCTATTAACGGCTGCGGACATTTTAAATATGAGGATGGGTGGAGAAAAGGCAGTTGGGCTGGTTTTAATCAGCAGTTTGCAAAGCCACCACCTTGGTACTTTAGAACGTTAGAAACATGGAAAGCCTTGTTTAGGCTTAATAAGCTTGAGCTTATTGAAATACTTGAGCCTGTTAACTCACATATTGAAGAAGCCGTTTCTATCATTTTTATTAGTCAGTTGGTGGCTAATAAAAAACCACTATAATCGATAGGCAAAAGAATGAGCATTATTGAGATTATTACTCTATTCGGCATGATGATTGCGCTGGCGGCATTACCTAGTGCAAGTGTTGCTTTGGTCGTTACGCGCTCAGCCACATTTGGTGTAGCTAGCGGTGTTGCAGTAACTGCGGGTATTATTCTAGGTGATTTGATATTTATTCTGCTGGCTATTGTTGGTTTATCGGTTGTGGCTGACACCTTGGGCAGCTTATTTATGGTTATTAAGTACCTCGGAGCCGCCTACCTTCTTTGGTTGGGTTATACGCTCATCAATTCCAACGGTGTTAGCTCATTATCAGTAGATAAAAGCGTAAAAAAACAAAATTTAATTGCTAGTTTCGTTGCAGGCCTAATTTTGACTTTGGGCGATATTAAAGCCATTATTTTTTACGCCAGTTTATTACCTATATTTGTTAATTTATCTACCATTCAAACGTCGGATATTTTAATTATAATATCTGTTATGGTTATTAGCCTGGCTAGCGTAAAAATTCTATATGCGTTTTCGGCCGTTAAAATAGTTGCCGTTGCATCTGCTAATAAACTTGATAACGTGGTTAGAAAAACAGCCGGTAGCTTTATGTTAGCCGCTGGGGGCTACTTAATTTTTAAAGCTTAATAAACACGGGCAAGTTGATTTGTGACTTTAAAAAATCAGCGTAGACTAATCAGTCTCGGCTAATTTTTATCGCCTCTCGTTAAGAAAAATATGATTACTTTTTGGCTAACTCTAAACTGGCTCATCCAATTACTACTGGTCATTTTTTCCGTTTCAACGGCACTCCATGCGCTGATGAATAAATATGACCCCCGGTCGTCATTGCTTTGGATTATCACCTGTTTTGCATTTCCATTTATAGGCCCTATTTTGTACCTTCTTTTAGGTATTAACCGCGCTCACAATAAAGTTTTATCCTTAGGTGCAGTTGCTGATACCTCACTCAGTACCATTCCCAAACCCATTACGCCCGTTCATAAAAAAAGCAGTCATTTATCACCTCATCAGCTTCTTAGTTTGGCCGTCACCGGTTTACCATCAACTGAAGGCAATCAAATTCAGATACTCAACAATGGCGAAAGCGCTTACCCAGCCATGTTAAATAGCATTAACGAGGCAACTGATTGGGTTTATTTATCCATGTACATTTTTGAACATAAAGGTATTGGCGAACAGTTTATCGATGCACTGGCACATGCCGTTGAACGTGGTGTTGATGTTCGCGTATTACTGGATGGTGTAGGTTCTTGGTACAGTTTAGGTCAAACTAAAAAGACCCTAACTGCTCGTGGTGTTAGGACGCTTTTATTTTTACCCATTGGAAAAATGTTACCGCGTTTTACGTTGAACCTGCGTAACCACCGCAAAATTTTATTATGTGATGGAAAACATGCTTTTACGGGCGGAATGAATATTCGCCAATGTCATTTAGTACAAGCTAGTCAGCCCAACAGGGCTACTAAAGACTATATGTTCAGCTTAAAAGGCCCTGTAGTACAACAAGTCGGTAAGATATTTGAGGATGATTGGTTTTATGCCTGTGGTGAAAAACTACCAACAAAATGGTACGACCTTAACCCATATGGAAAATCATCCTGCCGTGCTATCAGTGATGGCCCAGGTATTCACTTAAATGTCTTAACTAAAGTGATGATTAGCGCTCTTAACAATGCTCAATCGAGCATTACACTGGTGACCCCCTATTTTTTACCGCCTAATGAACTGATTATTGCTCTACAGTCTGCTGCACTGAGGGGTGTAGAAGTTTCAATATTAATACCTGCTCGTAATAACCAACCTTCTATACACTGGGCAATGCGAAACAACATGCGTCATTTTCTAGCCTATGGCGTAAAAATCTATTATCAGCCCAGTCCTTTTGTACATTCAAAACTGTTACTGATAGATAATCATTACTGCCAAATTGGATCAGCTAATATTGACTCCCGCAGTTTAAGATTAAACTTTGAGCTTAATGTCGAAATATTTGATACTGATTTTGGTCAAGCAATGGCTAAAATTGTAAGCGACGATAAACAACGAGCCATTGAGATCACACCACAAAAACTCAACAAACGCCCTTTTATAACAAAGGCTTGGGATGCCTTTTGGTGGCTCTTTACCCCCTATTTGTAATCTAATAGCCTAGCTAATCAACGATAACAAATCGTTACATTGGAAGATAGTTCGCAAAACCAAAAATATCTATACCCCTCGATATTATGATTCAAACCATTAAAAATTTAAGTAAACAATTATTATCGGATAGCTGGTATACGCTCAATAAATATACCTTCGATTTCCAAGTAAAAAACGGTCAATGGGAACAACATCAACGTGAGGTTTATGACCGAGGCAATGGTGCTACGGTACTGCTCTATAATGCAACAAAGCAAAAAGTTGTTCTAACAAGACAGTTTCGTTTGCCCACCTACTTAAATGGTAATAATGATGGCCTTCTTATTGAAACCTGTGCAGGCTTACTGGACGGCGACGAACCAGAAACATGTATAAAAAAAGAAATTGAGGAAGAAACTGGGTACAGCATTAAAAAGGTTAAGAAAATTTTTCAAGCCTATATGTCACCTGGCGCTGTCACTGAAATCATCCACTTTTTTATTGCTGAATACTCTTCGAAAATGAAAATAAGTGAAGGTGGCGGGCTAGCGCATGAACAAGAAAACATTGAAGTATTAGAACTCGATTTTGAAGCGGCCTATCAAATGATTGCAACAGGAGATATCGTTGATGCTAAAACCATTATGCTTCTCCAATACGCAAAATTAAATCAACTATGTTTATAATGATCGGTTTGCTATAAACACGAGTTGCCATAGCACTTAGTCAACCAAAGTCATTCTATGTCAACCACAGTCATTCTATTTGACCTGTTTTATTAACCTATCTAAATATTATTATGAAACCTCTTATCTTTCTACTCAGCCTAGTTTTTTTTCAATCCGCAATTGCTACTGAGATTAAATTATTGAATGGCGACACATTAAATGGCGACGTTATTAAAACAGAAAATGGGCAGGTCACTCTCTCACATCCTATTTTAGGCTTAGTGACAATCCCTTCAGCCAACATCAAACCAGCAGAAATAAAAGAAGTAAAAGAAGTCAGTAAAAAGGATACTGGTTTATTTGGAACAGGGTTTTTTAAAGACTGGAAAAGATCCGCTGAACTAGGTATTAATGGCAATGAAGGTAATACACAAGATACTGATATTCACATTGGTATAAAGGGCGATTTTTCAAACACCTTAAAGCGTTGGTCGGTATCCAGTGTATATAACAATGGTAGCGATGATAATGAAACGACTAAAAGTGATTTTTTTGCTCAATTTACCAGAGATTTTCTTAATCCATCAACCCCCCACTTTTCTTTTATAAAGGGCCGTTATGACTGGGATGAGTTCGAAGATTGGGATCACCAAATTGACCTGTCAGCGGGTGTAGGCACCCAATTCATAAAAAAAGATACATGGTCACTCATTGGTAGAACGGGTCTAGGTATTAGTAAAGAGTTTGGCGGTGAGAATGATGACTGGACACCAGAAGCACTTTTTGGGATTGAGAGTCTTTGGGCGATGAGCAAACATCATTCGATAGAATTTAAAAACAACCTATACCCAAATTTAAGTGAATTGGGGGAATTTAGAAATTTAACGGAACTTAATTGGAAAATTGGCCTAGCAGATATTAACAATATGAACTTAAAAGTAGGCCTAGTTAATGATTATGACTCATTGGCGGATGGTGATAGCCAAGAAAATGATTTTAAATATCGTCTTTTACTAGCTTTTGATATCTAAACATATCATCTTATTTAACCCCTTTCTTATGGGGTACAGGCCTTATAAAAAATAAGGACATCATCGTTAAGCTGAGTCACATCATTTAACGGGCATCTTGCAAACAGGCCAAATTATCTGCCTTAAGGGCAAACTAAATTTGTATAGATGAAATCAAGGTGTCAGCGAATTTCATTCCATTTCAAAAAACCACTATATAAATACAATGAATATGCCCTCCAACTTTAAGGAAATCGGCCTTATATCAGCCTTGTTAACACGATTAACAGAACTGGATTATCAGCAAGCTACGCCCATTCAAGCGCAGGCAATCCCTATTATTTTGGCGGGACGTGACTTAATCGCTGGGGCTAATACGGGGTCTGGTAAAACGGCCTCTTTCGCATTGCCAATTTTGCAGCAAATACACGCTGAAACACCATTAAGTAACAAAAAGACAGCAGCTAACAATGTCTCTGCGTTGGTATTAGTACCCACGCGTGAACTGGCTATGCAAATTGCAGACAGTATCAGGTCGTATGCTTTACACCTTGATGGTTCGATTAAAACAGTGGCTGTTTTTGGTGGTGCATCAGTTAACACCCAAATGTTAGCTTTACGTGGTGGTACGGATGTTTTAGTGGCGACACCCGGGCGATTACTTGATTTAATTTCTAAAAATGCTATTCATCTCAATCATGTTAAAACACTGGTACTTGATGAAGCGGATAGGATGTTAAGCCTAGGCTTTACTGATGAATTATCCGCACTGTTAGCCTTACTGCCAGCAAAGAAACAAACGTTATTATTTTCAGCAACCTTTCCCAATAAGGTGCAGGTTTTAACCCAAGAACTGCTTAACAACCCAGTAGAAATACAATTACAAAGTGCTGATGCCAGCACGCTGGTGCAGCGCGTATTCACCGTTAATAAGGGGCAGAAAACGGCTCTCTTGGCGCATTTAATTAAGCAACATCAATGGCGACAGGTACTGATTTTCGTCAATGCTAAAAAGAATTGTCATCACTTAGCGAAAAAACTGGCTAAGCGTGGTATTAACGCAGATGTGTTTCATGGTGATATAACTCAGGGTGCTCGTAACCGTGCACTGGAGGCATTTAAAGCGGGCAAAATTGATGTGTTAATTGCCACCGATATTGCCGCCCGTGGCTTAGACATTGAGAAACTGCCTGTGGTTATTAATTTTAATTTACCAAGAAGTCCGTTGGACTATATGCATCGTATTGGCCGAAGTGGCCGTGCTGGTGAAGTCGGCTTGGCTTTGTCGTTGATAGATTACGAGGATTACCACCATTTCAAGATTATCGAAAAAAAGAATAAGATTCGGCTTGAACGTGAACAAGTGGCTGGCTTTGAAGCAGATGAGGTAATCGACAGTGATGTTTTAGCTGCCAATAAACCAATGGCAAAGCCTGAAGGCAGTGGCAAGAAAAAGCGCAAAAAAATGTTATGAATCTGAATCGCTGATTTTAATATAATTATAAAAATTACTCACAATCAATGATTGTCAGCCAACTTAATTCCTAGAACCGACACAACTAAAATTTTTATAGCAAATTCTCATTTTGAGATGAATAGAGCAGTATCCATTGGATACTGCTCTGTCTAACTATTATAAATCTCAAGCATGGTTAATAAATGCTGATAACCATCGCTAAGATATTACATCCAAGTCCCACCTTGTTTTTCATTGGGCTCTGCAAAGTTACTGGCATCGAATCCATGAATCCAATCAAGGTGATTTGCCATCGCCTCTTTAGAGGCTAAACGTGCATCACGTAAGTCCCTACTCTCTCCAGGTGGAAGGTGTAACATATCACCGGTAGTGACAGAGGCATATACCACTTTACGCGCACGCCCTCGACGTAAGTATTCGTAACGGTTTTGCATATCAGAGAGTGTTCCCTTGCCCATATCAGCAATACAATCAGCTAGCACAACCGCGTCTTCAATGGACTGGTTTGCACCCTGACCATGATGTGGAACAATTGAATGTGCTGCATCACCCATCAGTGTCATCCGTCCTTTACTCCAACGTCCCAGCATCATCCGGTAGTTCATTGCCCAGCGAGTATCTACCTTTGCTGACGATAGCATTTCCACCACAGCAGGATGCCAGTCACCAAAGTATTTAAGTTGCTCGCCATCTTCGGCTGGTGTCACCCACTCTTTATGCGGCCAAGGTGTTGGGTCTCTTTGAACTAAAAAGAAATTAACATCGCCCGTTCTATCTCCACCAATTGGATAGTGAAGCAAATGGCAACCATCGCCCATCCAAAATTGAATAGCACTGGGGTCTGGTAGGCTAGGTAAACTTTCTATCGGTACAATCGCTCTAAACGCGCTATAACCAGCATAAAGATAATCATCATACCCAAGCATGAGTTCGCGCACTTTAGAGCGCACACCATCCGCACCAATAACAAAATCTGCTTCAGCGCTACTGCCATCTTCAAAATTTAGTACTGCGCAATCACCACTATCATCAATAGTAGAAAGACGTTTATTCAAATAAATATTTTCCATGCCCACTTCAGTGAATAGAATTTTTTGAAGCTCTGCACGGTGGATTCCTATGTAACGAGCCCCGTATCGTTGTTTGTATTCTTCGCCGGCAGGATGGTTTCCTATAACACGGCCTGTTTTACCATCACGGTAAATTAAGGCACTGGCTTCATAGCCAACCGCATCAAATGCTGGCCCTAGCCCCCATTGATCATAAAAGCGCATGGCATTAGCCGATAAGGCTATGGCAGCACCCACTTCCCTTAGTTCTGCCGTTTGCTCGTAAACTTTACAATCAATACCATGTTGTTTTAAAGCTATTGCGATTGTTAGGCCACCAATACCGCCACCTACAACTGCAATTCTAAGTTTTTTATTACCCATTATGTTCTCCTTGACAGTTTTTTATTAACTACCGGTAAATCTACAGCTTAATTTTTATGATTTCAATTAATAATAATCATATGAATTATGAATAAAATTCATAAATAAAAGCGATGAAAGACTTAAATATTTACTCAACACAGAGCAACTGGGCTGAAATTGAATAATAGAACTAGGCTTAGACCAAAAAGCCGCGATAAATTGAATTAATGGTTGTTGTAAAAAACTCAGTTTTAAGCGCAGCATTACAAGATTTTTTACTATCAAACGTGCACCTTCAAACCCACTTTTTATTCTGAAAATAAATCAGAAACCACCCCTCTTAACCATATGTTGGCCGCGTCTTCATGCATTCGAGCATGCCAGAATGTATTAATTTGTATCTCGGGAAGTTTCAAGGGATGGTCAAGGGTAATCACATCAAAATGGTTCTCAATTGTATCGTCTAATTTTGCAGGAACGGTAGCGATAAAATCTGACGCACTTAATATATAAGGGACCGCGATAAAGTGCGTAAGCCTTGTTGCAACAACCCTATCTATGTGGTTGTTTTGTAAGTATTTTTCAATAATCCCATGACCAGTATCTTTAGAACTAATTGAGATGTGTTTATAGTTTAGAATCGAGACTTTGGTTATTTTTTCAGACAGTAAAGGATGCCCTTTTCTCAGCATTAATTTATATTTTTGGGTAAACAACCGACGTTGATAAAAGCCTGTTTTTAATTCCGGAAGCAAGCCTATCGCCAAATCAATATTACCTAACTCCATTTCTTTTTGTATGCTGTCTGAACCAGTCCAAACAATCTCTATCGAAATATCGGGTGCTACTGTGGCGAGGTGAGATATTAATTTAGGTAAAAATAATATCTCACCTACATCCGTCATGGATACATTAAAGACCCGCTTACTCTTTAAGGGATCAAAGTTTAAATTCAGATTAATGGATTGTTCGATCGCATCAAAACTGCTGAGAATCGTTTTTGATATTTCTTCAGCATAAGGGGTGGGTGCGAGCCCTGACGTCACCCGATAAAAAAGTTGATCTCCCAAGCAGTTCTTCAATCTTTTCATCGAATGGCTAATAGCCGATTGTGAAACATCTAATACCTCAGATACTTTTTTAATGTTGCGGTGTTCATACAACAGCTTAAACAGGTAAAGTAAGTTAACGTCTATTTTGGCTAAATTTATCACTGACTCTTGTTTTCCTATTTAATTAAAAACATTTTATTGAGATATGTTTTGTAGGTAAAGTGTGTGAGCGAGCGATTTTCTTTAGAGTAAAAGTAAAAGGGGGTGCTTATTGGACTTACCCTAAAGCCTATTATGAGAAAATTTTAACCGGCCCAGAATTATTTCAACTGAATAAAACATACCTATGAAATTTGTGATAAAACTGTCTGGCAATGATGCTATATGTTTACTTCAATTGGGGAGTCAAACCCTTAGTCTCGATTGCAGAATCTGTAAGATCAGTTTGCTAAACAGTCCATTCTAGGGAGTAATAGACAGCTGTTTCAAAAATCTTTTACAGGGTCAACACATGGTTATGCGTATCGACATGGGCAATTATAATTACCCCCATTAAATTAGCGATACCCACGGTTACCTCGCAACCTAAATCATTTAGCAAACCATGCAATAGGGTATTTAGGCTAAAAGTAATAACTCATAGTCTTAGATAGTAATTAAAAAAACGCCATCTCTGAATTAACTAGACCGCGAGTTAGAAAAGGGAACAGGAGCCCAATAGTATAAACACCTTTAGGCTGCTTCACTCTGGCCCAAAAACCTAGGTTTTATCCAGCTAACTTTTCTTTTTCTTATGCAGAAATATAACTGCTATACCTCCCAAAAAGGAGCCTGATGCCATAATCATCGCGATATTTTCAAAGGCCAAACCCGCTGCAAATAAAAACCCTGGGATCATCGGGCCTAAGACAGCCCCACCACGGCCAACGCCAAGCACCAAACCCGAACCCGAGCCCAAAACAGACGAAGGGAAACTGCTTGCGAAGAGTCCAAAAAAACCTGAAATAGCAGCCATAACAAAGAAACCCGCAAAGGAGCCAATCAACTGCATATTAACCAAATCATCAGTAAAATATGGGAATAAAGCTACACCTACTGCCGTCGATATTAGGCTGGTTAGCATCAGTGAACGGATGGAGAAAAAGCGAGAAGCCACACTTATTCCAATGGATCCAAAAACGCCCGCTAAACTTATAACACCTAACACTTCGGTCGCTTGAGAAGCTGTATAGCCTAAGTCCGTAACAACGGTGGGAAGCCACTTTACGAAATAATAATAGGTCATAACATTGCCGAAATAGGCAAAGCCTAGTAGCAGAGTAATATAGCGCAAGTTCGGGCTAAACAAGCTCTTCATACCAACCACTTCCGTTTCTTGCTCAGCTATTAATGGTAATGATTCAGGCGGTGTATGCCTCAAGTGGCGCATGGTTTTTTGCATCTTTTCCAAAGCACCAGCAGGACGCTTACGGTTCAAAAATGAAATTGTTTCTGGCACATAAAAATAAACCAGTGGAATAAACAAAAAACTCAAAAACGCACCCAGATAAAAAGTCACTCGCCAATCATATTGCTTAAGTAAAGGCGCAAGAAATGCAGCACCTAGGTAAATACCTAAAGGGAAACCACCCGCCACTAAGGTGACAGATAACACTCGGTTTTTATCATTACAAAAATCCGAACAGGTAGCCGTTGCGGTGGCCAGTATGCAACCTATGCCTAAACCAGTAAATAAGCGAGCCGCTGCTAATACGTAAATATTTGGCGCTAAACCAGCAATGAGCATACCCAAGGTTACAATAGCAAGCCCTGCTAGCATGGTAAGACGCCGCCCATGACTATCGGCCAATGAACCAAGGAAAATTGAACCCACAGCCATGCCAGCTAACTCAATAGACAAAACAATGCCAAGGATCGATTTTGACAAACCCCACTCTCCGGTTATACCGGGTGCGGCAAAAGCGATGGATAAAACATCATAACCATCCAAGGCCAGTGTTCCGATACAAATGGCAACAATAATCCACTGTCTAAAGTTCATTGGTTCGGTTTGCAATCGTTCGAGTGCTGTTACATCAGTTGTCATGTCCCTTCCCTGTTTTATTTTTTTATTTTTTTATTTTTTTATTTTTTTATTTTTTTATTGGCTACGTTAGGCCAATCAGGTATTAATACCTAAGGCAGAACGTCAGATGAAAATTTAAATGTAGTCTAGCCCATTATCAACCGAGTAACACCCCTCTATTTTATGGTTTGCTTCATTTTTACTTTATCACTAAAGCGCACAAAAAAATCAAACGCGAGAAACAATAAAAGGGGCTAAAAATCAAAGTATCTGCCAGCTCGATAATAATCAACGAAAGGGTGATGCTTTTTTAGAGTTTGGTGCGCCTTAGTGTGGGCATTGTAAAGCTGCGGCATCAGCCATTGAGCAGTCGTTAAGCTCTCTTCAAGTAGCTCACATTAAAGTATATAACGGCAAGGGCCTAGCCTTAGTCCGTACATTTTAAAGTGAGGCGCTGGCTTACCATAATTTTATTAAAAGAGGGTCTTGCACAGGCTCGCGTAGTCCGCCCTACTGGTAGAGAAGTATGAAAGTGCTGACAGTATCGCCCAGAACCTAGTTATTAAGCCTTACACCTGCCAACAACTTACTCGCAGAGGCCTACTGTTCATCTAAACTTAAACGCCTGCTATATCGGTGACTTCATTCTATCAATGCTTATGGCCAGTACAAAGGAGTGGCAGTGCTAAAGCACTTTATTATCTTATGATAGAAAGCTCTACGTTTCTGCTAAAATTCCTGTACAAACTTAACTCGAGGATACTTATTTCCTTAGTTAACATTCACCATGATTTTGACATCAGCTGTTTTTAGGAGCTTAAGACGCACCCAGCGCAGTATTAAATTTTGCACCTGAGCGGTCAGTGATAAATTAGTTATCACTACTGACTCAGCGATTGTTGGAACCTAAGGCATTAGTAACAAAGGCATCACAATAACTACCGATAAAGTGCCTAGCCCCGACATATAGATACGCTTATTTGAACGCTCTAATTCTTCTATTGATGTTTTTATTTCACTAGCTGCCATTGCTACAGCACTATCATATAAGCTGAACAGTTCGCCCAATAAACGTGTTGCATCATCGAAAAAACGTGTCGCTTCAATATTAGTATTAGTCGCTACAATTAATTCCTTTTCTATTAATTCACAAAAATCAGATAAATCAGTGTGCATTTTTTTATACGCTTTGCTTGATTGATTAGACGTATCAGGTAGCGTATTGATTTGTTTTAACACCAAACTTATCGATATTCGTATCTTATTAACAAGAAAACCTAATTTAACGCGCTCTAATGCACTAGAGCGCCCCACAGCGGCCACGCCACTTCCTAGCGCTCTTGCCTTACCTAAAGATTCTGCCGTAATCGGTATCAACCGCCAAATAATATTAATATATTTATTCGAAAAGTTATTATCTCTCACTAGTTGGTTTTGCTCTGCAACCACCACCATAAAAACCAGTAAGCCCTGAATTAACGCCCCATGACCGGCTATGCATTCTTCGCTGCTCATGGTGAACGAACCAGCTTGTAAAGAATCAAAACCGCTACTGATTTCATTAAGTTTATCTGAATAACTCGCTGTATTTTCAACCTCTTTTTTTAACATATTAAGTTGTTCGTTGATTTCTTCTTGAAGCTTTATTATTTTCGGCTTAAACGATTGATCACCTTTTAAATAGAGGTTTACCATGCCCCGATGTTTTTGTATTTTTTCCAGTAAGTTCCTTAAACTTGACCCCATATTTAAATTCGATAGCTGACGACTAAACAAGTCTTTTTGCTGTTTATTTAAACTAACTTTCATCCACATTATTAGAAAAATGCTTGAAAATATTAAGCCTAAAACCAGAGTCAAACTCTCTAAATCCACTAGGCAACCTCTTTTGCAGTTGTTAATGCTAAGTGATTGGCAATTTTTGCTGACTCTTCAGCTGCCTTCGTATTAGCATCTACGCTCGATGCAATCACTTCAATATTTTCTCCAATATCGATACTAACATCTCGTTGTCTTTCGGTGCTTGATGCAATTTTACTAACACTCTCGAAAGTCACTCGCATGTAATCGTCAATTTCGCTAAGACCACGACCTAGCGAAGAAACACTTTCAACGCCTTTTTCAGTTTTCTTTTGGGTTTGCTCAATTGAGGTAACAACTTGATGCACCTTTTCTCTTACAATCTCAATAGTACCGGTTATCTCTTCAGCTGAATGCCCTACGCGCTTTGCCAGTGAGCGAACCTCATCAGCCACCACAGAAAAACCCCGGCCATGTTCACCGGCCCTAGCCGCTTCAATTGCTGCATTAAGCGCTAACAAATTAGTCTGCCCGGATATTTCTTTTATCACCTCTGAAATGCCTGTAATTTGGTTTGAAGACTCTTCAAGATTAAGCATTAGCCCCGCCACCGACACCACGTCATCCAGCAGTAATCGCAAGTCGCTTATTAATGATTCAGCTGAGGCCTTACCATCAGTTGTCAGTTGCTGAGTTGATTGACAGTTGTCTTCGACATCCCGACATTGTTTCGCCACATCAACAATGCTTGAGGACATTTGTTCTATTGCCTGAGATATCTTATCGGTGTTCTCACGCTGCTTATCCAGTTGATCTGCCACTACCCTTGCACTTAGCTTTAACTGTTCTGCCGAATACCCTGTTTCCGAAATGGTATCGTCAACCTGTATTTCCCTTTCCTCCACTGAGCGGGCTAAATCGTTAAACGAGAGTACCAATTGGCTCATTTCATCTGTCCCGCTCGTTAATAAACGCACACTATAGTCACCATTTGCCAGCGACTTTTGGGCATTAAGCAATTGAATAAATGATGCTTTAGCAAGGCTTTTAATAACAACCGCGCTTAATAGAAAAATGGCCGTTGTTAGGATTAAGAAAAGTTTCTCAGCAATAGAAACCTCAATGGCTTCTCTAACCACTATATAAGTCAGCAGAAGTATTGGTGCCATACCACATAGAACTAGAACATTAAACTTTGATTTATAACTAAAAAACTCAATAAACTTTTTAGGTAATTCCAACATCTCTCATGTATCCCATTTAAACCTTACGTATCTAATACCCAGCAAATACTAGGCCTATATTTCAGACAAGATAAATAAATAGAAGCTATCAAATAGAACACTTGCTCTTTTCATTAATATTAATAGTTGAAGTCGACTATTTGAGGTTGAAAAAATGAAACTACATCCGTTTTTTAGTAACACAGCTGCACAATAGTTGTGCGTAAATACAAATACTCACCAATAAAGTGCAAAAATACCAAACATCAAAAGTGCTCGGCAGCATAAGAGTAAATCATAATAGCGAAAGCTGTATTAGTTACTCTTCACTGTACAAATTAGGTCATAAACCAAGGTTAATATATTCTATTGTGTGCCTACCGGATTAGAGAGGCTCACAAGCAGTAGCGCCGACTTTTTTATTACTTAAAAATCAAGGGGTTTGAAAGCTCAATAATAATCAACGTGATACTCCAGAACTTAAAAACTGCACCTAGGTTAACCTTTAAATTCTTGTTTATGAATAAATGTTAACCTATCGCGAATTACTTCAACTAAAAAAGAATATTTATGAAAATTTGTGGTGTAGAACTGTCTGCTAATAATGCTGTTATCTGTTTACTTCAATTTGAACAGCAAACCTTTAATTTACCTGATTGTCGAGTACGTAAAGTAAGCCTACCGAAAGTACATTCAAGTTCAGACTTGCAGCACTTTCAAAAAACATTTACTAAACTAATGAGCGACTATGGTATTGAAAAGGTCGCCATTAAGGAACGACCACTCAAAGGTAAATTTGCTGGAGGTGCCATCGGTTTTAAATTAGAAGCAACTATTCAGTTAATTGATACACTTGATGTGGCAGTGATTCCTCAAAAAGACATCAAATTAGCCCTATCAAAAAATCGTTTAGCAATAAGCTTTGCCGACACCGGCTTAAAGGTTTTTCAAGAAGCGGCTTTTAATGTGGCTTATGCTGCACACGTTTTGGAGTAACGGTTACATAAATTTAAGTGGTTCCCACTAACTCATCACATAAACATTCTTATGCAAGCAAGCCAAATAGGTTTTAACCCACACTATTCAAGTGACAACCCTAGCGTTGAAGATATTACTGCATTAATGGGTTATGCTTTTTTAGAGTTTGGTGCGCCTTGGTGTGGGCATTGTAAAGCAGCGACATCAGCCATTGAGCAGTCGTTAAGCTCTCTTCAAGTAGCTCACATTAAATTATATGACGGCAAGGGCCTAGCCTTAGGCCGTGCGTTTAAAGTTAGGCGCTGGCCGACCTTAATTTTATTAAAAGAGGGGATTGAACAGGCTCGCGTAGTCCGCCCTACTAGTACAGCCGATATGAGTGACTTACTAGCTACATTTAAAAGCAGCCAAGCTTCATAGGTACAGCTAATTTGCTTTACTGCCCGTCTAGGGTGTTTTGCCGTTCATCTGCACTTTGCTGTAAGACGTTTTCTATTTGACGAGTTTTATCCAAGTCATTCAACTGACTGTCAAATGCAGTTGTTTCCTTTTTAGCTTTGCTGGCACTGTCATCATCTGTACAAGCTGTTAAAACTATTACTGCTAATACCATTAACACTGATAAATATTTCATCTTAAACTCCTCAATTCTTAACTTAGATTACAGCAACGCTGTATTGGGTGGCTATTTCAACCGCCTTCCTGTAAACATTAACTATTAGCACGAATACGTGCATAGACCTGCGAGCTACCGTCTTTATTCAATAATAAAACGTCATAATCATCACGTCGATCACCCATTTCCATCCCTGGGCTGCCTACCGGCATTCCTGGTACTGCTAGACCCAAGGCATTATCAGGCTTTTCAGCTAAGAACTGTTGCATCACATCAACTGGAATATGGCCTTCAAACACGTAACCTTCTTTTGATACCCCAGTATGACAAGACTGGTACTGAGGTGCCACACCCAATTCATATTTTAATTGCTGTAAATTAGCTGGGTGGTGCGTCGTTGTCTGAAAGCCCTTTTGTTCAATGTGACTTATCCATCCAACGCAACATTCACAGCTGGGGCTTTTAAAAACATCAAGCTTAACGAGTTGAGCTGTTTCAATATTCGCCGTTTCTTGTGTGCCTACACTTTCGGATTCTGAGCAGGCGGTTAGCCCGGTAAATAGCACCATAAAAATAGCTAAACGAGTTTTCTTAAACAACTTTTTCATTTCATATTCCTAGCGGTTAATCTATTAAATTACGTATATTTTATTCATATTGTAAACAAATACTCAGTTATGCGAATAACTGACACTATTTCGACCATACATTACTGTTTGCTAATGAATAAACTTTATGGTGAAATTCATAAAATTATAAGAAATTCGCATTAAATGACCCAAGATTGCAAAGAATGTTCATTGTCTAACGTCTGCCTACCCAATATTTTCGATAAGGGTGATACTAAGAAGTTAGATAAAATTGTTTCCCCCAGTAAAACTCATCAGCGCCTGCAAAGTATTTATCACCAGGGCGATGATTTCCAGTCTCTCTATGTCGTCAAGTCTGGGGCGATTAAGACTTATATTACTAACTCTAAAGGCAGTGAAAACATTACAGGTTTTTACCTACCTGGAGATATATTTGGCTTAGAGAGTATTTCAAAACAATACTATTTAAATACCGCTAAAACCCTTACTGAGAGCTTAGTGTGCAGAATCAATTATCAAGAACTGGCCCATTTACGTAAAAACACACCTGCACTGTCTGATTGGGCCATTAATTTATTTAGCGAGTCATTAGCTTCTGGACACGATTTCTTCACCTGCCTTTCGCAGCACACAGCTGCTGCTCGCTTAGCTAATTTTTTATTACTTATTTCAAAACGTACCAGTCGATCTGAGCAATACCAAAGGAAGTTCCATCTACCGATGTCGCGTCAAGATATCGCAGATTATTTGGGGCTAGCGAATGAGACAACGAGCCGGGCTTTTACAAAACTCGTTGAAAAAAAATGTATTCAGAAAATGAATAAAGAAATTGAGATTATCGACTTAAGACAATTAAAAGAATGCTCTAACCTTAACCAGAGGTTATGAAAATTGAATTAAATTTGGCATACCGACTGATGAAGCCGGTATGCCCTGTATGTCAACTGTAGCGCTTGTCTAATTTAGAAAAAGCAGTGGATATTTTTATCCAGAACAACACGCTGATCAAGGGTGATTACTCTTGACGCGAGCTTCCACTGGCCTTCTTCCTTTCTTAACCTATCCATACGAATACCATAGTGAGTTGCTTGGTCTCGCTGCATACGGCTACGAAATAAAATAAATGCAGAGCGTACCTCAATTTCACCGTCCACATCTGCCCATTGAGCATCAATATTACTGATAATACGACGGTTACGTACTCTGGGATCTTCTGCCCATACGATGCCCGTATCAAGTCGTGCTACACGCATGCTTAACATACCAAAGTTATCGTTATATAAATACGTTGTTTGTGAGTTACCTAGTACTTTTTTATCACGCCTATAACGCACTTCTTGAGTTGGAAGCTGGTAACTAATATCTTTTGTTAGCATATTCTCAAGCCAATCGTGAAAGCGTTCTTCATCCAATGCTCTTGCTTCTTGTACTAAAAACCGTTCAACTTCAAAATGAGTAGACTGGTCGACGCTTTGCCCTGCTTGTTGATTGTTTGTGCTCATTTTAGCCTCCTATTTTTTTTGCTCTAATTGAGCGGTCGTTGAAAGTTCACTCCAAGGTTTACCTTCCATAAACTCAGCCCAACGACGGTACATGCCTCTTTGGGGTGCTTCGTTAACCCAACCCTTACTGACCAAGCCAGGCAATTCAGGATCAAGGTATTCATGGCCCTGCCCCATTCCAATATAAAGCGTGCCTTGGCGTGTTGAGTAGCCCCTATTGGACTGTGTACATTGCTCCATATTCTCGCCATCATCACTCTCAAGGATACCGGCTGTTCCAAAGGTCAACATATTATCGGTATGAATCATCTGCTTGAGCTCTTCTGGCATCTCTTTTTCAACTAGGGTCCAAGTGAACACCTCGATACTGTGTGGACCACGTGGTTGCCACATTTTGAATGTATTTGTTCCATACAAAAATGAACAGTTTGGAAAAATAGCGGCATCCCAATGGCCGCGGTAGAACTTCTCTCTATGCTCGTCCATTTTCTCCCTAATCAAGGGTGATCTCTCATCTAGCCACTTTTGATACGCTTCATACACTGGGCCCGCATGCAGAGCAGCGGCTGCTTCCCAAATAACTCCAAAGCCATGCCCCTCAGGCACGGTGACTTGCAAACCAGATGTTTCAGCATCATAAACAGCATTACCCTTCGCGACGGCGAGTGGTCCACCCGCAATCTCTAAAGCAGATGCATGTGCCCAACCCACATGGTAACCATCACCTACAAAGTTTTCAGTAGGGTTTTTCCAGTTACAGTCTAAAATTGATTTCATTGGAGGACCAATAAGCTCACAACCTCCCGGCGCATCCATAAATGAGTCCATATACCATGCCATCCCACCTAGGTAGTCTTTTAATGAAGGCGCTTCTTCATCAAACGTACCAAATACGAAGCCTTTATAGCTTTCCACTCTAACCTTCTTAAGGTGTAGTGCACTCTTATCAATTTCATTATGGTAAGCCTGTTCTTCTAATGGCACATCAACCAGGCTACCATCCATTCCAAAAACCCAACCATGATAAGGGCAAGTAAATGCTTTTGCATTACCACCATCTGAAAAACAAACCGCGTTACCACGATGTGTACATGAATTTACAAATGCTTTGATGCTACCATCTTTTTGACGTGCAACCACGACAGAGTCTTCACCCATTGTTGTTGCTTGATAATCACCATCATCTGGAATAATCGATTCATGGGTTAAAAAAAGCCAACAACGGGCAAAAATTTCTTCCATCTCTTTCTGGTATATATCTTCATCCCAAAATATTGCACGATCTTGAATCGCCCCTTCTTGCTGGACTAATTTATTAATAGGCTTCATATTAACTCCTCTCACTTTAAAGATTTTTGTTTACAACTTCATTAATAATGGACTGTATATCCTTCAAATATTAATTAAACTGACTTTAATCAATTTTATTTTTTAGCACCCTTTTTTACCGCACTAATGAGCGATTTACTGATATAGATCAGGTTTCAAATCTGCTCAAGATTACTAGCTTTTCACTCCCATTTATCTGTTAAGGGCCAATAGTATTTAAGGTGAGTAGATATCATAAAAAAGGGCGCAACATGCGCCCTTTTTTAACTACAACCGTATCAATTAAACGTTAAGCAGCATCTTTATTTAATGCTTTAGCTAAGTCTTCAGAGGCGACACCATTCGGTTTAATATCAAACGTTTCAACAAGAATATTAAGAAGGTTGGGGGTTAAGAAACCAGGTAATGTTGGGCCTAGGTGAATCCCTTTAATTCCCAATGATAACAAGCTCAGTAAAACGGCAACCGCTTTTTGCTCAAACCATGAAACCATATAAGACAATGGTAAGTCGTTAACGCCACAGTCAAACTCTTTAGCTAATGCTAAGGCTATTTGAATAGCTGAGTATGTGTCATTACATTGCCCAACATCTAACAAGCGAGGGATTCCACCAATATTACCCAAGTCTTGATCATTAAAGCGGTATTTACCACAACCCAACGTTAAAACAACCGTGTCATCAGGCGTTTCTTCAACTAGCTCAGTGTAGTAATTACGGCCTGGTGCGGCACCATCGCAACCGCCCACCACGAAGAAATGACTGATATCGCCACTTTTAACCGCTTCAACTACTTTATCTGCAACACTCAATACTGTATGACGACCAAAACCAACCATTACTGATTTTTCTTCTTCATCTTCAGTAAAACCTTCTGCTGCTTTGGCTGCTTCAATCGCAAGCGTAAAGTCACCATGTTCTAGATGAGGAATACCCGGCCAACCGACGGGTCCAGCCGTAAAGATTCTATCTTTATAGGAGTCTTGCGGCTCAATTAAACAGTTAGACGTCATGATGATAGCACCGGGAAACGCTGCAAATTCCACATGCTGGTTCTGCCAAGCAGTACCGTAGTTACCCACTAAGTGTGGGTATGCTTTTAGTTTTGGGTAAGCATGAGCAGGCAACATTTCTCCATGAGTATAAATATTAATACCCATATCTTTCGTTTGCTCTAGCAAGTCATACAGGTCTTGCATATCATGCCCACTCACTAGAATAGCTTTTCCTTTAACAGCTGTTGTGCGTGCTGCGCCGGCTTCTTGAGCACCGAATTTACCGGTATTAGCCGCGTCGAGTAGCTCCATTACTTTTAAGTTAATAGCGCCCACTTCTAAAGAACCACCGAGTAGAAGCTCTGCTTCAGTAGGTTCGTTAGCCAACAAATCTAAGGCTTTTTCAATCCGTTCAAACACTTCTTCGTCTTGGTAACCTAAAACATGCGCATGGTAACAATACGCCGCGACGCCTTTTAGGCCATAAAGCATCATGGCACGTAAACCAACAATATCTTCACCTACGGTATCTAAATCTTTATCGATAGCTGCTTGCTCAACCTGCAACAACAAGCCTGCTTTAACGGTAGCCGGCTCCCATACTGCCGGGCCTTCTGGTGTTTCAATCGGCACATTTTGTTCAACGGCTGCGTGTTCATACGCTGCTCTAAGCCGATCACGTATTACTTTAGCCTCGGCAATGAGTTCAACAAAACGATCAGCATTGAAGTTAACATTTGTTAATGTTGTAAATAAGCCATATAGAATAAAAACATCTGCTTCATTATCTGTGTGGCCTAATTCACGAGCCAGCTTTGCATATTGCGCTATACCTTTCACGCTGTAGGTCATTAAATCTTGTAGATCTGCGGTTGTAGCATCTTTACCGCAAACGCCTTCAGCTGTTTGGCAGCCAATACCATTTTTCTTTGAATGTGCTGTTTGTTCGCATTGAT